>NZ_AUDG01000040.1 GCF_000425345.1 Rheinheimera baltica DSM 14885
ACATCGCGCTTTTTCAGCAGCATTGGCTGGCTAAGCAACATGCCTTGCGGCGTCAGTTCAACAAAGCCGGTATTATCATCCTGCTGCCAGGCGAGAAGTTGCCGCTTACGATAGCTGAAATAAGTCGGGTCAATGCCTTGTTGTTTTGCAAATTCGGTTTGCGTTAGCCCACTGGCTTTATACTGGTCAAACAGCGCCAGCCACTGCTCGGTTGTTCTGCGGATCATGTGAAACCCCTGTCTGGTAGTAGATCCAAACAGGGTATGAAAACTTAGCTAAGCTTGGAATGTGTGGTTGGGGTTACGCTTACGCTTAAAGCCAGTTAGTTTCAGGCTCAGCACAGGTGCAAACCATCTTGCTGATGGTAATGCGCGGCGACAAGGTGTCTAATCAAGGCAATCTGGCTACGGCAGTGTGCCAGAAGGTGGATGTTCAGCTTATTGCTACGGGCTACCCAGCCTTCATTTGAGCATCAGCCATGGTGTTCCAGTTAGACGTTCAGCTCACCTTGTCCCGCGACTTAACCGGCTAAGAAACGTTTCTCATCGAACACCTTCTGATTTTTCAGCATGTAGTACACGCAACGGCCAATTTTATGTGCCAGTGCTGAGAGCGCTTTGGCTTTGCTCATGCGCTTTTGTAGCTTGAGTAAGTAAGATTTGGCTTTGTCGTTACCGCGCAAGTAAAGCACGGCAATCTCACCGAAGGCCCACTTTAGATGGGCATTGCCAATTTTATTACCCTGAGTGCCATAGTTTTTTCCGGCAGACTCAGCTTTACACTTAATAAGCCGACTGTAGGATGCAAAATCCTGCACACTGTTAAAGCGACTGATGCTGCCTACTTCGTAAAGTATGGTCAGTGCCAGGATGCGACCAATGCCAGGGAAGCTGGTAAGGATATGGTAATCACTACCGTTGTGGTGCTTGGCATGCTTTTCGATAAAGCATTCAATAGAACTGAGTTCATGGTTGTAAAAAGCAATGATGTTTAAATCCAAATCGATATTGCGCTGCACGAACTGATCATCAAAGCGATCCCGCATAGCTTCACGCGCGTTGGGGTAGCGTAAGTTCAGGTCATTGGGTGGTAAGTTATATTGGCTGGTGGTGTTTTTGACGTGAGCTTTTAAATCAGCGCCATGGCGGACAATACGGGTGCGGCGGCGCAGTAAGTCACGGGCAGAGCGCATTTCAGGTGGATAAACATAGGCAAGTGGGAAATTACCGCCACGGATCAAATGTGCGATTTTATAGGAATCAATGCGGTCATTTTTAGCTTTGCCGCCATGAATAGCCTTCATGTATAAAGCATGGCCTAGGATGAAATCGATACCGTGTTCAGCACAAAAGTCGCTGACCCAATACCAGCAATGCATGCATTCAACGCCCACAACAATATTACCGATGTAAGGTGCTAATAAATCAAGCAAAGGTTCTGGTAATGCTTTGATTTCACGGTGTAAGATAGTTTCACCGGCAGCATCCAGAATACAAACGTACAAAGAGCGGGCATGCAAATCAATTCCACAATAGTACGGATGTTGTGTAGTATAAAATTTCATTGGGTCTTCTCCTTTTTTGGTTTGGTCGCCTTCCAGCTTAGCCAATCTGGCAAAGCTGGGGGAGAAGGCTCAATGATTATCAAGCGCATGTTGCCGGACTGGTTTTCCGCTGCGCTCCAAACCAGCCGCAAATGCGGGCGTTATGTGCTCTAGGAGTAAATTCAGACAATTACGAATGGATTGGAAAAAATTAAATTCTTGGACGATATCGGTTCAGAGCTACAGTCTAGAATGACATTCTCTGATATAAATGCTTACTTTCGTGGACATGGTGTTCCAACGCAGGATAACTACCCCCACAATAGTAAAAGATCGTACTCTAAAGACATGCTTGCCAAAGTCGATGAAGAGTTGCTTTTCAAAATCGCAGGCGAGCTGGGGCTTGTTGACATTCCAAATGGTACTGAGGTAGTGAGAGAGGTTGGCTTCTGGAAGGCAGGGCATTTCAGGTTGTTTTTGAGTCATTTAGCTTCCTTCAAAGTTCAAACTTCACACCTGCAAACTGCGCTTAGAAAATATGCTATATCCAGTTTCGTCGCTCATGAAGATATTGAGCCAACAAAAGAGTGGCAAAGCGAGATAGAAGCAGGCTTAAAAACTATGGATGCGCTGGCAGCGATTCTTATGCCCGGATTTCAAGAAAGCAAGTGGTGCGATCAAGAAGTTGGAGTAGCTGTTGGCCGTGACGTTTTAATCATCCCAATCCGCAAAGGGCTAGACCCTTACGGATTTATTGGTAAGTATCAAGGAATCCAAGCTCAAGGAAAAACGATAGGTGACGTTGCCGAGGCGATATTTGAAACCTTGGTCAAGTCCCCAAAAACCAGAAATAAAATATTGATTTCACTTTCTGGCGCTCTTTCAAATGCAACCACAAGTGAGGAGGCTATAGAAAAAGTTGCTATTTTCAAGTCTCTAGAAGGGGTGCCTTCGGATATTTTGGAAAATCTTAAGCAACAAGTCTCCGATAATTCCCGACTTGTTGAGTCTAAAGAGTTCCTGGATAGCCTTAATTCGATGCTGAGCAAGTTTAATGTTCAGAAGATAGTAATCGGGAAAGCAGAACAGGAGAAAGAGTGGGATGACATTCCATTTTAAACCAGCACATAACAAACGCAGCCACAGCGATGGCTTTTCCGTTGCGGCTTCGCCTTCACTGCAAACCCAAGCGTTAACTACTAGGAGAAATATCGATGGAAGGTTCAGTTCTTGCTGCTGCACTGTTTGGTCTGTTTTGCGGCATCCCTTTTATGGTGATGGGTTATCTTATCGGAGTTAAACAGAAGCGTAATTTGCTTGCTAGCTGGGACGATTCATCATACTCAGATCCAGTGTTGGTAGGAAAAATAATGGGTGCTAGCGTGTTTATCATGGGCTTACTAATTTTTGCATCATGTGTCGGAGTCATAACAAATCTTTTATCTATGATACATGCTGGCGTAATTCTGTGTTTGTCAGCTGTAACTCCTTTATTGGCAGCACTGTACGTAAACGTAATGCATGAACAAGTAAAGTAGCTAAAATGCCTGTCTTGCTTCTTGATTTCAGGATCACGTTTTGCTTTTGCCAACTAGCAAAGGCAAACCTGAGATCTGCTAGATCCAAGCTGTTAAACCGCAAAAAACTCCACTAACACCCTAGTCTACTCGCCCATCACGACTGCTTTAATTATCACTCAATTGCTGATGCAGGTGTTTAAGCTGTTTCACGTCCTCTGGGTATTTCATGGCAAGTTCCGCTCTGGCAAGTGCTGCAGTAGAATGATGCAAGGCATGGCTGTGAAAGTCACCGCCCAATTTGGCTAACATAATGAAGCTTTTCTGCAAACGAATTTGCACTTCCATTATCGTGGCACCGTCACGGGCAATAGGAGCAAAAAAGTCATCAAATAAATCACCGCAATCCAAACCTATCTGCCAAACACAAGGGTATTCAATATCGGCTGCGGTGATGTCGGGTTTGCGCCAGTTACTGAGTACTCGCATACCACGACCAATAATTTCAATGGCGGTGCCAGGGTCATTAATGGCTGGCGATAACGCTTTTGACGCTATTTCTGATAGCACAATTAAACCAAAACGAGGGTCTTGGTCAAAAGTACGGTAATCTTTAATTGTTAGTGCCGTTAACAAGCAATCCGCACTGTTTTTGGCTTTGCCTTGCACCCACATAACCGGCCGGTTGGGTTCAGTAAATACGCCAGCGCGCACCACCACATAAACTTGACAATCATGTTGTTGCGCCCACTTATTAATGGCTTTGATATCAACATGTTGAATATAACCAATGGTCGTTGCCATGACAGGTTGCGCGGTTGGTGGCAGCCCAGATAAATCCGCTAACGGTTTAGCACCGTGCCAAGGTTTGGCGACATAACTCATTAAGGCCGCATAAGTTTTGTTTTCAACCTTATTTGCTGTTTCGCCTACCCGGCCAAGCCCGGATAAATGGCTTATCCATACCAGCATGGTAAAAACAATGAGCGCCACCACTAATACGGTGGTGAGGAACAACACCACGGCACCGCGTTGCGAATACAGCTGAGTATTAAGCAGAATAATGCTAACAATGCTAAATAAAAACGAGCCAACAAAAGTTGCCAATGCATTTTGCGTGGTGGCATCTTCCATCAGTAACCGGGTCGCGCGTGGCGACACGCTGTTGGTTGAGGCGCTAAAGGCGGCAATCATTACGCTTAACGAAAACGTCGTTACCGTAAGCATACTGGTAGCCAAAATGGTGAGAATTTTCTCTGCAGCCCCGGCGCCAATCATATCAGCCAGATCTGAGGGGATCTGATCCTGTATCGCAAAGGCCACTAATGCTGACAACAACGCCAAAACGGCAAAGGCTACAGTACGTACCCATAACTTGCGGCTAAGTTGCAACAGTTGCCAGCCCCATTTAGATACCATTACTTTATTCCCTGCCAGTGCCTTAACTATTTAGATAATTCAGTCTACGGCAGCGCACCTGACATTACAAACGGCTATCAAAGCCATGTTGACGCCACCAACTGAGCAATGTAGTAGCATCGCCGCGCAGTAAGATGGGTAAGTTACGTTTTTGTAGTTGGTAGTGATACATCGGATCGTAGTATTCACTTAGTAAGCGCTGTATCCATATTCGATGCAGGCTAATGTCTGCAGTCGTGCGTTGCAGCTCAAGTGCTTGGTTTAATAACTGTTGCAGTTCACTAAATAACACACCGCCTAAACGTTTGCTTATCCGCGCTAAACCCTGCTGAAGCATATCGGCAAACACTGTAAAGCCCTGCTCCGCATCGTGCTGTAGCGCTTCGGCAAACAAGTTTACAATGTAGTCTTGCAGAATAACCTCTACCCGCACCGCCAACGGCTCTTCTAACAATAATATTGGGCTACGTTGCATGCTTTGATAAAGCGGATGCGGAATATTGCGCTGCCCAATCAGCAGACTCTCATCTTCTAACAGTAAATAGGCTGGCCGGGGATGTTGTAACTGCAAGATAGCGCTGGCCAGGTCATGTTCAAAACTAATTTGCGTGGGCTGCGGTGACAATTTGCGGCCAAACGCTGAACCGCGATGGTTAGCCAGCCCTTCTAAATCAATAGCTTGCAGTTGATGTAATAAGCGGGTTTTACCACTACCCGTGGGGCCCGCCAGCAGCAAAATAGGCTGGGTGGAAGCATGTTCAATAACGTTAATAGCCGCGCGACGTAAGGCTTTAAAGCCGCCTTTTACCTTGGGGTACATAACACCCGCATCGGCGAGCCATTGCTGGGCAATTTGCGAACGTAAACCACCGCGGGCACAGTACAGCATGCCGTTGGGGTGTGCGGACGAAAATGCCTGCCAACTGGCAACTCTTGCCTGTTTAATGTCGCCGCATACCAGTTGATGCCCTAAAGCAATAGCCGCTTGCTGGCCGTGCTGCTTGTAGCACGTCCCCACCGCCGTGCGCTCGGCATCATTCATTAACGGCAGGTTTTGACTGTGGCTAAATGCGCCTTTTGTAAACTCAATCGGTGCACGAACATCAAGCAGCGGCAAACGTTGTCGCAGTATGGCGTCGTAGTTATCGGATAATGGCAAAGACACTGACATAGTGACTAGTTAACGCACACGGATTAGATGGCCTGGTAACGCGGGGAATAGCTCGCCAATTGGATTCAGCGTTAAATCGTGCTCGACGGCCAAATGAATAAATGCCGCTTCAGCTTCGGGACTGACCGCAACCAGCAAGCCGCCGCTGGTTTGCGGATCGCACAACAGGGCTTGTTGTTCTGGGGTTAATGCTGAAATTTTACCGCCATAACTGGCAAAGTTGCGCTTGCTGCCACCGGGAATGCAACCCAGTGCAATATAATCGCCAACACTAGGCAATACCGGCACCGTATGAGTGTCCAGTACGGCGCTTAGGCCACTGCCCTCGCACATTTCGACTAAATGGCCAAGTAAACCAAAACCGGTGACATCGGTCATCGCTGATATCCCCTCGAGCTTAGCGATGTCGGCACCAATCTGGTTTAACTGCACCATGCTATCGCGTGCCAGCATATTGTGTTCAGGTTTTAACTTTTTTTGCTTTAGAGCTGTAGTTAAAATGCCCACACCCAGGGGTTTGGTTAAATACAGTCTATCACCTGCTTTAGCGGTATCGTTGCGGGTTAAATGTTGCTTGGCAACCCGCCCGGTGACCGCCAGGCCAAAAATGGGTTCTGGCGCATCGATACTATGGCCACCCGCCAGCATAATGTTAGCGTCTTTACAGGTTTGACGCGCCCCTTCAAGCACTTGCTGTGCTAGCTCAGCCGGCAATTTATTCACCGGCCAACCCAGAATAGCAATCGCCATAATCGGCGTGCCACCCATGGCATAAATATCGCTAATCGCATTCGTCGCGGCAATGCGACCAAAATCGAACGCATCATCAACAATAGGCATAAAGAAGTCGGTTGTGCTTAATACGGCCGTACCGTCTCCCCAATCGTAGGCGGCTGCGTCATCTTTACTGCTATTACCAACCAGCAAATTAGCATCTGAGAAGCTAATATTGCTTTGTAGAATTTTATCTAATACTTGCGGTGAAATTTTACAGCCACAACCGGCGCCGTGGCTGTATTCTGTTAACTTAATGCTGGAGAAGTCAGGCATAATAAGGCTTTGCTAATGCACAATAGCGTTAACATAACCAAAGCCATACCTAAGCACAAGGGCCTGGCTTAAATACCCAGTGTGTAATTAACCCCCTTGCGCGCTAGCGACTAACACTCGGCGCTCAGAACCTTATAGCCGTTTTCACCGCTTTATTTACAATATGCCTAAGGCGTAATTTTATAAATAACATTAACGGTTTTGTGTAACGTAATATGCCGCGGTAGCACCAAACTTGGCCCAGCGTCTGCCATTTCAACGCTTTTACGCAACATGCCGTAACTTACGGCACCGCCGCCGAAACCAAAATCGCCAGCCAGCTGGCCAAAGCCGGTACCTTCTGTGATAGCAAATACAGTTGATAGTTTTACCCCCTGCGCACCCGCCAAGTGATTTGCCCGTTGCCTTGCATCGGCTCCGGCCTGCTCACTCAGTTTACGTTCAACTTGCTCCCGTTGGCTGCTATCAAAGCTGCCCTGGATCGAGAACACTTGCGGCTGCTTAAACAGGTAATCCATGATAGCAACATAATGGGTTAACTGGTTTAACGTTACGCTGATGGGCTGGCTGGCTTCATAACCTGTAATCGTTCTGTCCTGATAATCTTTATACATCGCCTCTTTGTTAATTTGTGCCGCATCAACATCGGTGTCTGTAACGCCGTGTTTGGCAAGAAATTGCATCAAATCATGCCCTTGTTTATACACCGCATCGGTGGCGGCATCTGCTTTTGCTGCCGTTTGACGAATCACAAACTGGATTTTTGCCTTATCCGGCGCAACCTCTAACCGGGCTTCACCGGTGACATTTATAAAAGGAAAATCAGGTAACGGGCTGGCACTAACATTGGCGGTAAAGCCTAACGTAGCAGCAGCGATGATCAATGCACGTTTCATAAATACCTCTTCAAACTAGCTGGGATGATGGAAACCTTAGTAGCGTATTACAGCAAAAGTAACGCCATTAAGTTGTCATTATTTGTAGCCTTGTGTTTGCGACAACTTTGCCTTTACACTGCGGCATCTGTTCGTTTTAAGGAAAAACGCATGTCTTTAAAATTATTGTCTCTTGCCTTTGGCTTACTTAGCAGCTCTGTGATGGCAACCACCGATACCTATACTTATGCCAACTACGACGACGTAGTCGTAAAACACCTGCATCTGGATTTAGCCGTTAACTTTGAGCAAAAAGCCCTTAGTGGCTTTGCCGATCTGCAATTAACGTGGTTGAATAACAACAGCAACACCATTGACTTAGACACACGCGATTTAGTCATTGACCGCATTTATGCTAAACGCGCCGATGGCAGCTGGCAAAAAGTACCGTTTAATTTGGCAAAACGCGATGAGGTTTTGGGCAGTAAACTCAGTGTTACGCCCTCGTTTCGTGCAGAAACCTTGCGTATTTACTACCGCTCTACCGATAAAGCCTCTGGCCTGCAATGGTTAACGCCAACGCAAACCGCCGGCAAACAGCTGCCCTTTATGTTTAGCCAGAATCAGGCTATTCATGCCCGTAGCTGGATCCCTATTCAGGATACGCCCGCCGTGCGTATGACCTACGACGCCCGTATTACCACACCCGACAATATTTTAGCCGTAATGAGTGCTAACAATGAGCCGGAAACCGCGCGTGACGGCGATTACCACTTTTCGATGCCGCAAGCTATTCCACCCTACCTTATTGCGATTGCCGCCGGCGATCTGCATTTTAAAGCCATGAGTGATCAAACCGGCGTCTACTCTGAGCCTTATATTCTGGATGCGGCCACCAAAGAGTTCGCCAGCACCCAACAAATGATAAATGCCAATGAACCCATTTACGGCGATTACCGTTGGGGCCGCTATGACTTGCTCATTTTGCCACCTAGCTTCCCATTTGGTGGCATGGAAAACCCGCGCTTGTCGTTTATTACCCCAACGGTTGTCGCAGGTGACAGCAGCCTGGTTAATCTTATAGCGCACGAACTGGCACACTCATGGTCTGGTAATCTGGTCACTAATGCCAGTTGGCGCGATCTGTGGTTAAACGAAGGTTTTACCTCCTATGTTGAAAACCGCATTATGGAACAAGTGTTTGGCACAGACCGCGCCGTAATGGAGCAAGCGCTGTCGGTACAGGATTTAAAAGCTGAACTGGCAGAACTGCCTGCCGACGACAGCATATTGCATATCGATTTAAAAGGCCGCGATCCGGATGATGCTTTTAGCGGCGTACCTTACGTTAAAGGACAACTGTTCTTAATGTTTTTAGAGCAGAAGTTTGGTCGTGAACGGTTTGACAGCTTTGTTAAAAACTACTTTGATCAGTTTGCTTTCCAAAGCATCACCACCGACACCTTTATCAAATACCTGCAACAACATTTATTGCAAAAATACCCTGGTATTGTAAGTGACGCCGAAGTACAGCAATGGATATTCGAGCCAGGCTTACCCGCCTCCACACCGGCGCCGGTATCTGGCGCCTTTGATAACGTCTCCGCGCACATTACTAGCTGGCTAAACAACAGTAGCAGTTTGGCACAACTGCCTACCAAAGCGTGGACATTGCATGAGTGGTTATATTTTATCAATAACCTGCCGTTAGATATGCCATTAGAGCGTATGTCACAACTGGATGCTGCCTTTGATTTAACCCATTCAACCAATGCCGAAATTGCGCATGCCTGGTATCTGTTAGCTCTGCGTACGGGGTATCAGGAAATCACCCCGGCATTGGAGCAATATTTAATCAATATCGGTCGTCGTAAGCTTATTGTGCCGTTATATAAGCAACTGGCAGAGACTGCCCAAGGTATGACTTTTGCCCGTGCCGTGTACGCCAAAGCGCGGCCTGGGTATCACCCTCTGGCGCAGGGTACGGTAGATGAGCTGTTAAAGTAGTTTAATCAAGCCCTTATTTATAGCGCACTGATCTAAAGCCCACAGACCGCGTATTTGCTGAAAGTGGGCTTTTTTATGGGTAAACAATGCAAAAACTGTTTTATGACGGCAGCTGTGCGCTATGCCAGCGTGAAATAAACTGGTTGGGGCCAAAATTGACACCCCATCTTGAGCTGGTGGATATTAGCACTGAGAGCTTCAGCGGCTTTGCCGGCGTTAGCAAAGCCGCCATGATGCAGCAAATTCATTTGTGGCAGCATGATCATTTTTTAATTGGCATTGACGCGACACTGCACTATTGGCAGCTGGCTGGCCATAGCTGGATGGTAAAGCTGCTACGCTTACCACCTTGTTATTGGCTGGTAAAAAAAGCCTATGCTTACTGGGCAACAAAACGCAGTAATTGCGCAAACGGCGATTGCACACTGTAACCATGCGACGGCGAACCTTAACCAAACAAAGCGCTGCAACCGATGCGCAAATCTTACGCCTGCATAGTGCCATGGCCGATAAGTTACTGGCAGAGCCCCAGCGACTGGGGCAAATATTAAACACGCTTGAACAACGTTATCAGGCCGGTTTACTGCGACATAGTGGCTACATTCACTGGTTTAGTATTTTGGATTGTATTGATCAGCCGGAGTTGTTTAAAGCAGCACTGCTGGATAGCGGCGAACGGATGAATAAACTGCGCCGGCGCACAGTGCTTGTTGGCATTTTAACCGAAGATGAGCGTCAGGCTATTTTAATGGAGAACGTATAATGTCACGCCTATCCGTATTGGGTTATGCCGGTTTAATTCCTTTTATTACCCTGCCGCTATTGTACCTGTACCCTTTTTACTTGAGTGCAGACCAGACACTTGAGCTCTATAGCTTTTACAGCGCACTGATATTAGGTTTTATGGCCGGTGTTTTGTGGCCGGTGCTACACAGCAACGCTGTAAAACCGTTAAAAAACCAACGCTTGGCACTGGTAGCAGTAACCTTTCCGGTACTTAGTATCTTTACACTGCTACTTGCCAGCGAATACTTTTTGCCGGCCCAGGCTTGCTTGTTTGTGTTATTGCGTCTGGCAGAATACCGCAGTGGAATAAACCGGCAATACCAAACCCAATACCGCGCCCTGCGTAACCATCTGACAGTAGTGGTTTGTATCAGTCATCTGCTGCTGTATTACCTGCTAACAGCAGCAGGCTAACCCGACATGCTGCGACAATATGTCACACCCGCATAACAGCTTGAATTTATTACACTAGCAGCCGCACATTTTTTGTTAAGGACTGCTATATGTTTTACGAGCCCCACGCCATACAAAGCCACCAATGCCCTGCATGGCGCTACTCTGCCATTAGTCTGTTACTGTTAATTTCTTGCAGTGCGCTGGCTCAAGCTAGCAACACTGAACTGGAAGTGATTGAAATTAAAGGTATAAACTGGCAAACCAACCAGAGCAATAGTGAGCAGTTATTGCGCACCAAAGGCGTTGATTTCTCTGCCGCAGGTGGAGTTTCAGCCTTGCCGCTGTTAAACGGCATGATGGGCAACCGCATTAAAGTATTAATTGACGGCAGCGATATCGGCGCGGCCTGCGCCAACGAGATGAACCCGCCGCTATCGTATATTTCTGCCAATCAGATAAATGCTGTCACAGTGGTAGCCGGTATTTCCCCGGTGAGTATGGCTGGCGATAATATCGCCGGAGTTATTAGCGTCAGCAGCATTAACCCTACTTTTACAGACAGTGCCAGCCTATCTCACCAACAAAGTTACCTTGGCAGCCGTTATCAGAGTAATGGCGACGCAGTTAATATTACTGGCGGCACGGAGTTTTCCAGCAAACAATTCAGCCTGAAATATGACGGTGCCTATAGCGATGCCAACAGTTATCGCGATGGCAACGACGATAAGGTGCCAGACACCTTGTACCGCGCGCAAAACCATCAGTTGGTTGGCGCCTGGCAGGATGGCAAAGAGCAGTTGGCGGTAAAACTTAGCCATCAGTACATCCCGTTTCAAGGCTTTGCCAATCAGTATATGGACATGACAGAAAACCAGAGCTTTGGTGCTACGCTGCAATACAAGCGTCCTCTGGCTGATGGAGACTTACTGGCGCGGGTAAACTGGCAAGGCATTAAGCACGAAATGGGCTTTTTTACCGCAGAAAAGCCCGGCACCATGCCGATGCTGACCGACAGTGACGATTACAGTTATCAGTTGCACTGGCAAACTATGCTATCAAGCGCAAGTTCGCTAAAAGTCGGCCACGAGTTTTATCAGTTCCGTTTAAACGATATCTGGCCGGCAGTACCAGGCTCGATGATGATGGGCCCGAACGATTACATTAATATTAATGATGGTAAACGCCAACGACTGGCGGTTTTTGCCGAACTTAACCAGCAATTGACGGCAAAATTACTACTTAACTATGGCGCGCGACTGGAGCAGGTTAGCACCAATACAGGTACAGTGCAGGCCTACAGCAATATGATGATGGGCATGATGGCCGCCGATGCAGTAGCCGCGCAGGCGTTTAACCAGCAAGACCGCAAGCAGCGCGATACGCTGGCAGATCTGACTTTTTTGGCTGGTTATCAGTTGGATGATGTGCAGCAACTGCAGTTTGGGCTGGCACAAAAAAACCGTGCGCCTAACCTGTATGAACGTTACAGCTGGGGTCAGGGCCAAATGGCCATCAGCATGATTGGCTGGTTTGGTGACGGCAACGGCTATATCGGCGATATTAACCTGAAGCCCGAAACAGCCCGTACAATAAGTGTCGCTTATCTGTACAGCAGTGACAATGCGATGCTGCAACTGCGGCCATTTTACACCAAGGTAGCGGATTTTATCGACGTGAACATCGCCGGTAGCTTTAATACCGGCGACAACCTGCGCCACCGGCTGCAGTTTGTTAATTTAGATGCCACCTTGTATGGTATTGAAGCCAGCGGCCAATGGGCTTTGGGCGGTAATACTTACTTTGGTCAATGGCAATTGCAGGCAGATGCCAGGCTAAACCGCGGTAAGCGCGACAGCTCCGATGACCCACTTTATCAGCAGCGACCACTAAATAGCACGCTTAGCCTGCAGCATCAGCTGGGTAAGATGCAAACAAAGCTAACATGGCAATGGCAGGATGGCAAAAACCGGCTAGATAGCCGCCGGCTGGAAAACCCCACAGCCAGTTACGCCTTATTGGATTTTAACAGCCAGTGGCAACATAAGCAGCTAACCCTAAGTTTTGGTATCAGCAACCTGCTGGATAAAGACTATGAGCTACCTCTGGGCGGCGTAAATATCGCTGAATACCGCCAGGACAACAGCAACGGCTTCAGCCAGCTAAAAGGCGCGGGCCGTTCGGTAAGTGCTGGTATCCGTTATAGTTTTTAGGAAAATAAGAGCGCGTAACTATTACTACACCTAGGCGGCACCTTCAGCCGTGCGCGGTATTCTGTCGGGAAGTTGGGGCTATCCAGTAAGCGGCTACAATAAGGCAGTTACAACGTAGCGGCACCGCCTACTACCAGCAAGCGCGCCACTTTGCCCCTAGTTGCTGCGTTAAATACTGAGTTAAAAAATGGACATAACAAACGCCAGCACAATACGCCTTCGCCGCTTTGCTAACGCGGTATTAAAACGGCGCCGGATACTGGCGTAAAAACAGTGCCATGTCAGCCATTTGCTCAGGTGTTAACGCTACAGAAAATGCGGCAATATTCTGCTGCAGCTGCGCCATGCTGGTGGCGCCAATAATGGTAGATGTCACGCCATCAACCTGATTAACCCAACTTAGTGCTAACGCTGCCGGGCTAAGGTTATGGCTATTTGCTAACTCAACAAAAGCGGCTATCGCTTTATTCGATTCAGGAGTGTCACGAAATAAACCGTTACGTTGCAACATACTCCAGCGCGAGCCTTGCGGCCTGGCGCCACCTAAGTACTTACCACTGAGTGCGCCACCGGCTAAAGGCGACCATGGCAAATAGGCGATGTCTTCATGGACACATTGCTCAATAAGATAAGGCCAATCTTTAGTGTGTAACGGGCCAAACTCATTTTGAATCGACACCATTTTAGGCAAATTATACTGTTGGCTGAGTTTAAGATACTGGCTAATCCCCCAGGGTGTTTCATTAGACAAACCACAGTAGCGAATTTTGCCCGCATCAACACAGTGTTGTAGTGTCTGCAATATGGCCAGCATATCATCAGTTTGCTGCTGGGCATTAATGTCTGAAAATCCAATCTGTCCGACGCCGTGTTTGCCAAAATGTGGCGACACCCGGTTTGGCCAATGCAGTTGATAAAGGTCGATGTAGTCGGTTTGTAATCGCGTTAAAGAATCGTCAATGGCACTGACAATACTTTGCGGACTAATACCTGTTCCCTCGCGGATATAGGGCAAGCCGCTACCGGCTATTTTTGTTGCTAATACCAAGTTTTGGCGCAGTGCCGGATGACGATGTAACCAGTTACCAATTATACGCTCGGTTGCGCCATAAGACTCGGCCGTTGGGGGTACCGAATATAACTCTGCGGTATCGAAAAAATTAACACCTTGCTCAAGTGCATAAGCAAGTTGAGCGTCGGCGTCAGCCTGCGTATTTTGAGTGCCCCAAGTCATAGTCCCTAAACACACGCGAGATAATTTTACACCGCTGTGACCCAAATTGGAGTATTGCATTCATGTTCCTTTTACTACGTATTGCTTTTCAAAAGCGAAAATGTGAGATAAAAACAGGCACCTTGGCCGGGCGTTGAATCAAAATGTATACGGCCATGCATTGCCTCTACCAACTGCTTGCTTAATGCTAAACCTAACCCTGTCCCGCCTTCAGCACGCGAATCACTGGCGTCGGCTTGAGAGAATTTATGAAATATTCGATGCTTGAAATCCTCAGCAATACCAGGACCGTTATCTTGTACGCTAATACGTATTGCGTCATCAACAACCTCGGCGTTGACAATAACCCTGCCATTCGCTGGTGAAAACTTAATAGCGTTTGACAGTAAATTGGCCATAACCTGTAAAAAGCGAAACCGGTCTAGCTCAGCAGTTAGCACAGCGTCAATTGCTGCAGCGGTATTTTCAATAATAACCTGTTTTTCAAGCGCATAAGTTTGATTTTCAGCAATAGCCTGCACTAACAATGCGGTTACAGAGTGCGGTTGCAGTTTAATACGCATTTTACCGGCCGCCAGTTTTTCGATATCCAGTAAATCATTAATTAAAAACGTTAATCGCTGGCTATTGTCGCTGGCTAATTTTAATAAGTGTTGATGCGGCGCTGACAGCGGGCCCAAACGTTCAGACAGCACTAAACCCAAGGCGCCTGAAATGGCCGTTAGTGGCGTGCGCAGTTCATGGCTTACGGTAGAGACAAACTCGGTTTTCATCAACTCAAGCCGATGCCGCTCAGTAATATCTTGGGCGGTGGCATACAGTTTACCCGTATCCGGATCGGGTGTGGTAAACCATTCCAGCGTGACATAGTGGCCATGTTGATGCTTTAACCGGTTAACAAAACCAAGTGACTTATCGCCATCATATAGCCGCTTAATTTCTTCGGCGGTCTCATCAATATCTTGCGGATGAATAAGCTCAGCATAAGGCGTTAACAGAAGATCTTTTTCAGAATATCCCAGTATTACCGTGAACGCATGATTTACCCGTTCAAAATAGCCTTGCAAACTGATAATACACATTAGGTTTTGGGATAAATCAAAAAACTGTTTTAACTCAAAACTAATATGTTCTTGCAAGGTAATATCACGCGCCATGCCAAGGTAACCCGTTAATTGCTTTTGGGCGTTGTACATTGGCGTGACCACCAACTGCACCCATAATTCAGTGCCATGTTTGCAGCGGTATATCCAGCGCCGGCTCTCTTTGCCATCACGCCTTGGCAAATAAGCAAAAACATCAATGCCAGTAATAGTGCATTGTAACTCTTCAGTTAGCTCTTTTGCCCGCAGCGTTACTTCATCGCTATCATGAAATTGCATCGGTGTGTGTTTACCTACTAACTCGTCGGCTTTATACCCGAGCATTAATTCGGCGCCACGGTTAAATAACGTAATAACACCTTCGAGGTCAGTAGCAATAATGGCAATTTCCGAGGCGGCATCCATAACATTGTACAAAGTACTACTTAGGCTCTGCAGTGAATCATAGGCCGTTTTTACTTGAGTAATATCCTGAAATAACCCATAAACCCGAATACACTCACCATCATGAAACTCTGGAATACCTATCGTCCTAACCCAACGCAGCTCATCTTTAGCGGTGACAATTTCAAACTCCTCATCAAAGGTTTTTCCTTCGCTTACCGCAGTAGAAAACACCTTAGCGATCCGCTCCCGACTCTCCCCCTCCTGATAAAACTCAATAGCTCTTACCATGTCACAATTAAAATCATCCTCAACCTGATGTATACGCCGGGTTACCGTATCCCAACGCGGTGTCGTTGGCGGCATAGCTACTTCCCAAGTGCCGATATTGGCAATATCGCCGGTCCGGATTAGTAAATCATAGGTATGCAGGTGCTGCTGCTTGGCTGCCTCAGCTTGCTTACTCGGCGTTATGTCATCATGGGTACCAAACATCAGTATCGGCTTACCATCAACATCCCGTTGCACAACTCGCCCACGCATGCGTATCCAAACCCAGTGGCCTTGCTTGTGCTGCATACGGGCTTCAATATCGTAAAATGAGGTGGCTGCGTTAAAATGCTGGTCTAACGCTTTTTCTGCTTTTGCTAAATCGGCAGGATGTATAAGATTACGCCACGTTTGTAAACTAAAAGGCATTAACTCGTGCAGCGGGTAGCCGATCATTCCGGCCCAATGGGTGTTAAACACCGTATCACCACTGGGAATATGCCACTCCCAGGTGGCAATATTCTTAGCGGTAATAAGTTCATTTAACTTTTCTTTATCTGACAACGACATAGCGTTAAGTTACCCTTCAACACGGGGAAAGCTGACGCATAATAGCAACAGTGTTCCAACTTAACAGCCTGTGCCGTGCAATAAACACGGCTGTACTTTAGGCACTATCTATTCTAGTAATACATTCGGACAAACTGATCAGTTAATGTTTAGCAATACTTTTACGGATGATACATCTGTTCCACTGCTAACATAACCGAGAAGATTAGGATTGTTACTTACCAACTTAACCATTTCCTCTTCAGTGTTCACCTCTTTTGGCGGTGTACCTTTGCCGGTAAAAACCAGCTTAGACCAGTAAGCTTTAATCTGACTCGATGAGCGCCCCATGGCCTTTTCGTCAAAACTGGCACGTAATGCGTTAGCATCGGACAAGTTTAACGGTACTACACTATCACCATTGGCAAAGCTACTGCTTTTGCCTGTGTATAAACGCTGTAACTCTTCAGCACTAACACTGTTAGTGTTGGCCGGATTACCAATGACAACGATGCTAGCGTGAGCTGAACCCATTAACATCATGCAAAGTAGAATGCTGCGTGTTCTCATAATTTGTCTCCGCGTGGCATCAAGGCTAAAAAATAAAATCATAAGATAAGGCGGCAACCGTAGAGTTACCAACAAAGTCATACAAGGACCTGTCGTTAAAACGGTTGATTTGCGCTTTAATCGAACTACTGTTGTTCATGTCATACCGCAGGGTAAAAGAGGTATCGGTAAAGCGTTCAGGCTCGTACAATTCCAAATTATTCGATTTATCCCAAAATCTTGACCAACTGATAAAAGGCGTCCAGTTACCGTGACGATAACCGACACCTAGCATACTGGCTGGTGATCGAATAACTAAACCATCCGCTTTGTCTTCGCGTTTATTCAAGTTCATTTCTGACAAAATAAACCAGTCGCCAAAATCCGCATTGAGTGACAACCCCATCACCGTTTGATCGGTTGGTGGGCTATAAAATGCATTGCTGTCAGGTCGCTCGGTAGTGCTATTTTCGGACATCATATAAATAAACCGAGCGGTGAACCAATCCCGCGTTAGTTCAACATCAAAACCGCGGATCTTGTCCCATTTACTGTCTTGAGACACCGTATCGTATAAATCGTTGTAGGGCGCATCATCAACTGTCTCTGCACCCGCATAAACATTAGCAGTTATACTCCAGTCGGAATAATTATCGGTATAACGCAGGTTGGCACCATTGTAATTACTGGCTTCCCAGCCATATAGCGTTTGCGGCGGTCTTAGCCAAATATAGGCGAAACCTACATCCTGAAACTCAGAATAGTAATACAGCGGGATACGCTTTCGCCCAGCCTGAATAGTAAGCTTATCGGTTATATCATATGACAGGAAAGCCCACTCCAGACTCAGTTCACTGTCAACTGCGCGCGCCATCACCTGAGTAACTAATGACAGCTTGTCAGTGAAATTCACATTTAACTGCGCCCCTAAACGGCTTTCCTCTTTAAAACTCCAGCTATCATTTTTCTGATAAATACCGCCGTTATTATAATCGGTAATAAAGCAAGGGCACTGATAACTTACGTAATCAGTCTCTGTCACATCACCAGATAATACTTTACCCGCCGCTATGGTACCAAAGCCGTTAAAACTATAACTTATTTCAGCGTGCAGCGGCGTAACCACAGCAAAGCCAAAAACGACAAAAGCAGAGCGTAAGAAACTGATTTTGTTGCTTCGTTTCATGCAAACCTCTAAGTAAATTTAAACTGGACACCCTATAAAAGTAGCTGCAGAACTGCTACTTGCAATGAAATTAGGCGACAAAGCATGCAATTACTGCCAAATTGCCTTTTTATATACATTTTCCTATCGATAGGTTAATAGTTTTCCCTATTTTAATTACCTCAACAATCACAGCACTGGCAGACACTGGCCAGTTTGTTACATAATTACACTTTGATTATTAGCGTGGAACTTAGTTATGCCTTTTATCCGTATGGTAGCCATACTACTAATAACTGCCGGCCTGCTAGCCTTTACCGACACACCAAGTCAAAGCAAGCTGGAGCAGTTACTGCAACAACAATTTGACCAGCAACACGACGGTTTAATAACAGTTGATAAACTAAAGAAACTTAATGGCTGGTCTGAACGCGACAAACATTACAGCGTTGAAGTCAGTTACAACATAGTGTTTAACACATCGTTCAAAGCCTATGTAGACCAACAAACTGCTAAACCAGGTAACCCGCTTGAAAAAATGGCTAAAGGCATATCAGCAGGTATGTTAAAGCTGCAATACGGTGATTTTAAAGCCGGTGATGAGTATCAGGTTACGCAGCAAACACTTAGCTTGCTTAACGCTGAAAATGGTTGGCTACTGCAGCAATAACTATTATCCAGGTATTAGATTGCACTAATCAGGCAACGTAATCTCAAAGGCAACTTTTCTCGCTGCAGGTAATGACGATCATTAGCCGGATATTGTTGGACCAGTGTTTCAGCTTACGACAGCAACTGTTCGGCGAGATCAGTATGTTTAATACCGCTACAGCAGCACGGAGCGCAATAGCGGCGACTACACATACATTTATTAATCTTTACTACGATTCAAATACCACGGTAAGTTCAACCCGACGATTTGCGGCTCTGCCCTGAGCCGTTTTATTGTCAGCAATAGGCTCTGCCGGGCCGCGTCCTTCAGCACTTACACGATCAGTTGCTATTCCTTGCTTAATAAGAAAAGACCTAACCTGATCTGCACGTTGTTGTGACAACATATTATTATGAGCTAATTTGCCAGAACTGTCGGTATACCCAAGCACGACGACTCGACTAAAAGCCACATTGTTAAGTGCGTTAGCCACCTTAATAAGCTGTTGCTGTGCCTCTGTACTTAAACTTGCGCCGTCATGAGAAAACATGGTGTTTCCACCAAACGCCACTTTCACACTATTATCGGGTGCATCAAATGTCTTTAAGCCTTCTACCGGGTATAGTCTGGCAGCAAACACAGTACTGGCTGGCGGACTGTCATTCGTTGCAGCTTGAGCGCTGTCTTGGGTTTGGTTTGCTGTGTTAACACAGCCTGTTGTAATTAGTGCCGCTATAACTGCAGCGGTAAGCAATGACGTACGCAAGGTTGCACTCCGGGTTAATCAATGAGAATAAATGTTAAAAATTAGACTCAATTTTAACTTAACCATGTACATTAATAAATATTAATATTTACATATGGCAGACAATATCTTCTTACAAACATAATCATCTTTTTATAGCAGACAAAAGACGAGTAAACGCTGATGCAGCGCGGGTTGATGTACATGAATACCCCTGAAATAGTGCTCACCACAACCGATATCGATAGATTAGAACAACTACTTGATACACTTAGCTCCAGCGTTACCGGTGTAGATACATTGCGTCAGGAGCTGGCGCGTGCCAGCATCGTTTCGCCTCAACATTTGCCCGTTGATGTGGTCAGCATGAACTCTACAGTACGTTTTACCTTGGGTGATGGAAAAAGCAGTTGCTTGACGCTGGTTTACCCTAAAGATGCCGATCGAAGTGGCATCATGTCTACTATCAAGGTAAATGAAATTATTTATCAACCTGAACGCGAAGGAGCCTACCATCGATAATATATTGACACGGTGCAGTTGCCCGCGGTCATCTCAATACAGATGACCGCGGCTGTAGGCCAATAGTAAGCAAAATGATACAATAGCCGAGCTGTTGTATTGTTTTACATCAGATACTGTTTAACCATTCTTCCATTAACTTACAGAGTTGTATATGCGTTTATTTTTTCGTTTAGTTCGTCTTATCTTAACCCCTTTTATGCTGTTGGCGGAAAAATTGACCACCCAAAAAGCATTAGAGCGCAGCCCGGCAGAACAATACAAAGTAGACCTTGCCTGTCAACAACTGGCTCTGTATCAATTTAAGGCTTGCCCATTTTGCATTAAAGTTCGCAAAGAAATGGCGCGGCTTGGTCTTAATATTGTTAAATATGATGCGCAGCATAACCGGCATCACCGCAAAGAACTGGAAAGCGGCGGCGGAAAAACGAAAGTTCCCTGTCTTCGTATCGAAAGCAGTAATAATGAGGTTCAGTGGCTGTATGAGTCTGCAGACATTATTGCTTATTTACAGCAGCGTTTTGCGGCTACAACCGACTAAACATAAGTACAAAACGGCTGTTATATTGGCACTTCGCAAACGCAGTAAACTACTATAAAATGCGCCACCGAAATTCAGCCCGAGCGGCACTACCTTATGTTGTCCTCTACTGCGTTATACACCGACTTGTCTGGCTACTATGATTTAATGTGCTGTGATATTAATTATCAAGCACAAAGCAATATGGTACAGCGGTTACATCAGTTGTTTGGCAATGGCGGTAATGCTCATCTGGATTTAGCCTGCGGTACCGGGCCACACATACGCCATTTTATCGACTATGGTTACCGCAGCAGTGGGCTGGATATTCATCAGCCTATGCTGGATATTGCCCAGCAACGCTGCCCTGAAGCCAGCTTTACACTGCAAAATATGTGTGGGTTTGAACTAACACAGCAGGTTGATTTAATTACCTGCTTTTTATATTCAATTCATTACAGCCAATCTATTGCCTTGCTAAAACAATGCATTGTAAGCGCCTACACAGCGTTAAATGCAGGTGGTGTATTTTGCTTTAATGCCGTAGATAAAGACAAAATTTGTAACCACAGCATTGTGCGCCACAATACAACCTTGGGTGACAACCATTTTGAATTTGCGTCGGCCTGGTATTACAGTGGCACAGGTGAGCAGCAGACACTAAAGTTAAACATTACCAAAACCACAGCGAATATTACGCAACACTGGCAAGACCAACATAGCATGGTTGCCCTGCACTTTTCCGCACTTACGGCATTGCTCGCTCCCTACTTTGATGTGCAGATACTGGCGCACGATTACGACAAAATACAACCATGGGACAACAGTGCAGGTAATGCGTTGTTTGTTTGTGTAAAACGCGACAATTAAGCAGCGCAGATCTGCGCTGACTGTTATTTTACGTTTTCTGCAACACGGCTACTGCAAGTTTTAGTTGTGGGGCTCTCCTGTCTGATAACTTTTTGCTGATTTTTTTCATTTACTGCATCCAATTACATAACTCAGTCGTTTCTGTGGCTGGGGTGAGCATTTTTTACGCGTGCCGGGGTTAGTGCTGTCGGCCTGTTGTTCACCAAACGCTATTAATAATGTAAGGAAAACAGAATGAATACAGTAAAACCGACACGCTATATTAGCGGCACACTCTCTTTGAGCGCATTAACATTAGCCATGGTAATGGCCCTTTCTGGTTGTAATGGTGATGATGGAATGGACGGAGCAGCTGGTCAGGCTGGCAGCAACGGTGAAGCCGGCCCCCCAGGCCAAAATGGCACTCCGGGTTTTAGCGCCGCTAATTTTTTAGTCTCTAACAATGGCTCAAGCAACAGCGGTACTGTCGATGTAGTCGATCAAAACGCTACTGCCTTAAAACGTCTACAGGGACTGAATAATGAAGGGATAGCTCTGGACCCCCTGGGTAATCTGCTGCAAGCCGGTGACAGCACTAATGGCAGCCTGAAAACTTTTTGCCATATTGCCCAGCGCCCAGATGGCGCCGCATTTGATAGCAATGTCGATCGTGAAATAACCGGTACTGCCACGGGGTTGGTGAATCCTAAAGGGATCGCCGTATCGAAAAAATTGGGTTTAGTGTTTATTGCTGACCAAAACGCCATGCAGGTAACTGTTTATGGGGCCGCAGCTGCCGGTAATACTGAGCCATTAGCCACCACCACCACCGAAGCTATGCCGTGGGATCTGTTTTATGATGACATGAACGACCGCCTGTATGTTGCCCTGACCAATGGCGTATTGTCAGTTTACGACAATTATGTCAGCAGTGATTATGCCGCTATGCCAACACGCAGCATTACCCCGGTTAATGCTGAAGGTATGCAGGTATCGGTTATTTGCACGGCATTGCCTATGACAGGCTGTCAGACAAGCTGGTGCTATCAGACGTCGGCAGTGCTAGCGATGCCAGTGACGGCAGTTTATTTGTACTTAATAACATTTCTGTTGCCGATGGCGAAGTGATACCTTCCCGCGTGATTACTGGCCCAGCGACCCAGTTAGGTAATCCGGTCGATATCGTACTATCAGGCACTGAGCTGCGCGTGGCAGAAAAAGCCAATGATGCCATCTTGGTATTTGCCAATATATTTTCCGGCCAAAGCGGCGATATTGCACCAGATTTAATCACCTCTGCGCTTAAACCAGAATCACTGGTACAACTGACAACACCCAAACAAGATGCCGATATCTCTGATAGCACTAGTCCTGTGGTATTACTGGGCGTCGCCGTATCCAGTAACCCCGCAGCTGCGGGCCCTACCACTGGTCAAATTAGCCGGGTAAATGCCGCACTCACCAGTGAATTGAGCCAGTATAATGCCATGCAGAATATCGAAAGTGTGACGTTTGATATCGCAGGCAACAGCTATACAAGCTTTGACACCGCAGATAGCGGCGGTATTGTGATATCAAACCGCGTTGCCACACGACGCAATGGCGAGCAATATACTGCGGCACAGGATCGTATTATCAGCGGCAGTAATACTGGTTTAATTTCGCCAAAAGGTTTGGATGTTGACTCTGCCACCGGGCTTATCTTTGTTGCAGAAAATAACGCTACCAGCCCTGGCGTACTAATTTACTCGGCTTGCGCCAGCGGCAACGCCGCGCCACTGCTGAGCTTGAATACCGCTCCCGCCAGGCCGTGGGATGTCGATTACGACCCAGCAACGGACAAAGCCTTTGTTGCACAGACAAACGGCACAGTCGCAGTATTTAATGAAGTCAGAAACAAATGGTTAGCCGGTGTCACTAATATCAGTGCCGCCAACAGTATTATTACGCCGGCCATAAACGGCACCGCTGTGGCAGCACCCACTAACCTGCATGGTATTGATTATGACTTCGCCAGTGATGTATTAATGTTATCTGATGTTGGCAGCGCCGCAGATGCGAGCGACGGTAAAGTGTATGTGTTGAACAATGCCAGCTCTGCCAATGGTTTAACAGAAATAGCCGTGAATATCGTGGGCAATAACACCGCGCTGGGCAACCCTGTCGATATTATGTATAGCGGTCAGCACCTGTATGTTGCCGAGAAGTCTAACAACCTGGTGCTGCGTTTTGACAACATCCTAAGCAGCGGCGGCGGTAATATAGCGGCTGATGCCAGCTATGTATTTACAGCGCCAGAATCGGTCGCCATTGTACCGGTTTACTTGAACACACCTTAACCAACCATCCCGGTTATGCATGCCACTGGAACACCTGTTCCAGTGGCAATTTAAACTCAGCGACAACAATTACATCATTACCCCCTAACCACACCAAAATATAAAACATAAAATATTTTATGTTTATCATAAATATTTTATTGATATACGCAAAAAAATCAGCTACAGTTTGCGCTATGAATATACAAATTAATCTCGATATAGAACTGGCTAAAAAGAAGATGTCACTTACTGAGTTGTCACAGCAGGTTGGTGTGTCCATGACCAATCTTTCGCTGTTAAAAACCGGCAAAGTAAAGGCAATCCGCTTTAGTACGCTAGCCGCCATTTGTCAGGCGCTGAACTGTCAGCCTGGTGATATTTTGCAATATGTAGACAATGACTCCGGCACCGACTAAAGCCGGCATATAGGAGGTTTTTATGTTTAAAAATGATTATGCTGCCCCGGGTATTGCGGCGCTGATACTGGCAGTAGCCTTTCCAATATATTGGCTTTATGCCTTTCATATTGGTTCAGAGAATTTTGTTGAGGTTTATCGCGCAGATATGCTTAGCTTAAGTTTGTCTGACTTAGCGTTTGTATTTGTTGGCGCCTTAGAGGTTTACATTTACGTCAGTTTACGGCGAAGCTTTGCTGAGCGCTTAAGCTCTGCCACCCCAGCTGTTTTATTACTATTAATGGCAGTGCTGGTAATTATTTTTCATGCGACAGTGTTGGTTGATGTTGCACTTGCAGTTACCGCAACAACGCTGTCAGAACAAACTATCAACACTATTGGTGAGTTTACCGTGGTGGTTGCCTTGGGGGTGTTATTTGCCTACGCATTAGTGGGGCTCGTACTAAGCGTAGTGCTACTACTTAACCGAACTGGCGCGCCAAGTGTACTAAAGTACTTCGCAGTAATTCTGCTTGCAGGCTGTTTACTGCAACTAAGCATTATTTTCAGCCCGGCAAACATCTTTATTTTTCCTGTTGCTTTGCTACTACTGGCTTATTATTTTCTTGCAGCACCAAAAATGTTAGAGGTGGTATAAATAAAAGGCTAACAGTTCAACTGTTATAATCCGAGTAATGCACTACCACCGCAGTAAACTGCTATGCTCGTTGCGCTGATACAACTTATTAATTAAATGTCAGCATGACGAGCTAATTTCTTTTCTGTATAACACAGCATCAACTTCCCCCAGCGCATCCTTATGCCTATAACGCTTTATAAAGTGCATGCCTAGTTTACGCATTACACCAATGGAGCCGGCATTTTCAACCATTGCCGTAGCCGACAGATAACGCACCTTTGGATTTGCTTTTACTACCGCATTCGCCACCGCTGCCGCGGCTTCACTGGCATATCCCTGGCCCCAAAAGGGCTTTTTAAAACGCCAGCCAATTTCAACGTCATTGTTACTTGGCGTTTCGGTGTCAAACCCCATGGGCCGGATCAATACCCACCCCATATAGGCATTATCGTCAGTCCGACGAACCTGCCAAATCCCATAACCCAGCTCCGGCTTACGGTACAGCGCCATGCGAGGTAACATAACGTCGATAATCTGCTGCATTGACGTACGCTTACCGCCATTGAGATAACGCATCACATCTTCATCTTGATCAACCTCAAACATAAGGTCAGCATCTTGATCACTTAGCAAGGAAAACGATAGCCTTGCACTAGGTTGTACCCGTATTACCATATTGTATATCCATCTTACTGTGTTAGGCTAAGCCTCTGTTTTACAGCTGAATTATGACTATGCCTTTTGCTATTTCTATATGTTACAGCCTGTTAGCGCTGGCGTACATACTGCTTTCTTATCAGGGCGAATTTGCTTTGAACTTTGCAGTAAAAATTATGCCGTTGCTATTACTGTTGGCTTGGATAATACATTCGTCAGCCAAGTTACCTCGTGGGCTTATTCTTGCCCTGCTCTGTTGTATGACAGGAGATGTGCTACTGGCTTGGAACGCACAAACGCTGTTTGTTTATGGCTTAGCCGCGTTCTTGTTCGGGCATATAGGCTACTTATTGCTGCTACGCCCTTTTGTCAGCTTTAATGCTTTATTATTAATCCCCTATACACTGTTTGCCGCAGTTGCGCTAAGCCTGATGTGGCCAGCCCTGGGGGAAATGGCAATACCGGTGTTAGTTTATATCGGAATTCTGGTAGCGATGTCGTTTGCTACCTGGTGCAGCCGAGACAGCAATAACTGGCTTATTATCGGCGGGCTGGTTTTTATCAGCTCAGATGCATTGCTAGGCCTGAACAAGTTCTATCAGCCAATACCCGAGGCAGATAGCCTGATAATGCTGACATACTATTTGGCGCAATACGCGCTTATACGAGGGTTTATGCGTAGGCAGGAAAACAAAACTTACTAGCTGAATCCATAACATAAGCCCCAGTCAAGCTGGGGCTTATAAGCATGAATAATGTTATATTGCAGTAGTCTGACGACGTTTACGCGCAGCGCCTACAAACAGCAAGCCCGCACCTAAAATTGCAATAGTAGCAGGTTCAGGAACCGACGCTGGGGTATTGTAAGTTAGGTTGTCGTAACGCACATTGTAAGAAGTGCCTGCGTTCTTCGCATTAAGTATCACTTCACCAAAGTAGGAATGACCGCCGTTTGATGTAGTAAAAACATTATTACCGTTTACCAGATAGCTAATTACGCCACCACTGATACTAAACGCCAAATTGTTAAAACTATCTAGCGCTGCGCCACGAAAACCAATATCGACCCAACCGTTGTCACCGTCCCAGGCTTGTAAGCTACCCACACCGTTAGTAACAAAATACTCTAAGATTGGATAATAGCTAATGGCATCTGATGCGTCATACGCCACACCCCAAATGCCGCCGTAACGACCATCAGCAGTCCAGTTGGTGCCATCTATAAACATATCGATGCCAAGATAGTCAGACATGCCCGTGTTCAGCTTCATGCCTTGGGTAGAAAAAAATGGGTCAGCATCACACTTGGTGACTTCAGCACCGTCAATGCCTAACACCAACTCATTGTTAGAGATAGCAAAACTTGCCGGCGCGCAGCGATCGGTTTGCCAGGCAGATAAATCATCACCGTTATTAAACTCGTGAGTAACTACCCCAGCACTAACATGCATAGATGCCGCACATGCAACCAGATAAAAAAATGTTTTCAGCTTCATAAACGTCCCTTTTCGGTTGTTATTCAACATAAATTTTGCAAAATACGCGCCATTTATTTATTTGTTAAATTACAGAGAGCTATCTAGTCCCTAAATTACATCCGTAAAAAATACTGACGCTGAAACATATTAAATTACCTATATATAACATACATTTAAAATATTTATTGCGCTATATAGGCGAACCTGGCGGTAAGGCCTTTGGCACAAATACCGGCTGCCATAAACCGCTTTCCAAGTAGCGTTGCCACTGGCCCAGCAACTGTTGATAGTTGGCGTCTTTGTGTTTCGCCAAGCCCTTCGCCAGTTCTGTTAACTTGTGTTGCAGTAGCGCTTTTGCTTCAGGCGCCAGCTCTACAGAAGTAAGGCTTTGCATCAACTGATAAAACGCTACATGAGCTACCCGTTGTTGAAGTAACGCGGCTGAACCGTTTTGCCACTTTTGTTTTAGGGTTGCAGCCAACACCGCATCCAGCACAGTACCCAGCTGCTGTTGGCCACTTAGCCGATTGAGCCGCTGCGGATGCAATATCAGTTGCAACGTATGGTTAGCCGACGCTTCAGCTGCAGATAGTGGATCAAATGCCAGACCATAACGGCCCTGAAAACTCTCGCGGCCATTGCTGTCGCCAAAAGCTTTGGGTGGAATTAGCGCCAGGAGCGACGATGGCAATGTCAGATAATCAGGGCTTAATGTGTCAAGCAATGCCTGCAGCGCCTGTTGCTGCTTGGTGTTGTCTACCCAGCGAAAGCCCTTTGGTGAGGTGTAATCCCCTTTTAGCTCGTACTCATAATAGGCGCCACCGAGCAACTTACTGACCGCTTCAACCTGATAACGATGCAGTAAATAAATTGGTACTAATGCCTCTTGCAAGCTTGATAACGGCTGACCACTATCAATGTTGTTCAAACCAAAACGGTTTAATGCCGTCTGGCGTACCTCTGCAAGACGCTGCAATTCAGCTACGGCATCGCTGCCATTGTCCCATAAGTGACCAATGGCACTTACGCCTCCTTGCGGCCGCGCATCTTGATCGGCCATATATTGCAGGCCTTGCTGTCTCTCACTTTGCACCAATTCTTGCCGTTGCGCCGCTGAATTATCGCCATAACCATAGGCAATGGCGTAATTATCCCATTCGCCAAGTCCTTCACGATAAGCATTATCCAGTGCTGGTTTACCATTATGTAAATCAATTTGCGGGTGTGGGTAATCCATCACGGTAGAGCGGCCGTTGGCACTGCCGGCAAAATTATGAATAAGGCCCAGGGTATGACCGACTTCATGAGCGGATAATTGCCTGATACGTGCCAGTGCCATGGCTTTTTGCGACGTTGTATCAGTATTATCCTTGCTATAAGGTGCGGTTAAACCGGTGGCAATCAAAAAATCTTGCCGCACTCGTAACGAGCCCAGCGTAACGTGGCCTTTGATAATTTCACCGGTGCGCGGATCAGTAACACCAGCACCATAAGACCAGCCGCGGGTAGCGCGATGCACCCATTGGATCACGTTGTAACGCACATCCATCGGGTCGGCATCGGCAGGTAACAACTTCACCTGAAAGGCATCTTTATAGCCAAGTTGTTCAAATGCGGTATTCCACCACGAAGCGCCATCCAATAGCGCAGTGCGAACCGGCTCTGGCACAGCAGGATCCAGATAATACACTATGGGTTTAACTGCCTCGCTAAGCGCGGCGGTTGGGTCTTTTTTCTCCAGTCTGTGTCGGGGCAACAAGCGCTTTACGATAGGCGCATCAAAGGCGCTGGCATAATCCATATATTCCACCGGCCAAAAACCGGAATACGGATGGAAGTCCCGGCTTTGGTAGCCCGGCTCTGGTAAAGCAATAAGCGAATGATGCAAATGCACGCTAATAGCCTCCGCCGCTGGCGTAACCTGCTTAACGAAAGCCCCCGCTTTATCGCCGCTAAAAGTCACTAACGCTTCAAGTTCTGTATTTTTAACAAAGGCCTTACTACGCGGTAAATAAACACCACTGCGTTTACTGTCAACCTTATAGTTGCCTTGCTTTTGTGCCGCCAAACTGGCACTTATCTGATGTATATCACTTAGTAAAAATTCGGTGTAATCCACCAATACGGCAGAGTCATTACTGGCCACCACCGGCAAACCAGCAATAACAGAACTGGCAAAGGCTTCCTCTACACTTAAGCGCTCGGCAAGGCTGTCAGACTCAGCTCGATAATAGGTGTTTAGCTGCTTTAGCATCACCTTATTGCCAAAACGCTCAAACTGCACCAAGCGGGTATCGCCTAACTGACCGCGGTCCAGGCCAATATCATTCGATCCAATCCCTCGTGGCAAAGAGCTTTGAAAAATAAAAGGTTGTGCCAGTTTATCAACCAACAGATACACTTTATCGCTGGAGGCATCGTAGTAAAAATCAAAGTAACCGCGTTGATGCACCATATTTTGGCTAAATTCTGCGATGGTCACGGCCTGTTTTACCGCAGTGTCACCGCCTTGGGGCGTTGCTAATGCCACACCCGTTGTAGCAATAAATATCGGGGCCAGTAATAGCGCACCGACCAGACTAATAACCTTCATCTATTCTCCCGTTATTATTGTTTGTTGCAAATATCCTGCATGGCTTTTGCAACCAAGGGCTCTTGTTGCACTAATACCTGTATTTTAGCTTTAGAAATTAACGTCTAACGACGACGCTTACCGGGCAGCATTCGGCTTAGTGTGGTATCGCGTAAAATATAGTGATGAAACAACGCAGCAACGGCATGAACACCAATTAAAACATAACCGACTGTGCCTGCGGTTTCATGAATTTCTTTTATCACTTTTGCTAAGTCTTTATTCTCGCTTGCCAACGCCGGCAGCTCCAGGCCAAAAAACGGTATTGGCTTGCCACTTAGGCTTAAAATCAACCATCCTGCTAATGGCATCCCTACCATCAGGCCATATAACGCAATATGCGCTACCTTAGCCAACATCGCCTGCCACTTTACAAGTGGTGGCGTTATAGCCGGCGTCGCCCCACTGGTAAAACGCACAAATAAACGCAGCAGCACCAAGAACAGCACGGATAACCCCAGCATAAAATGCCACATTTTTAATGCCTCTCGCGGGTCGCTCCCCTTAGGATACAACTCTCGAAGCTCAATGCAGGCATACACTGCAATAATTAACACCAGCATTAGCCAATGCAAACTTATAGAAACCGCGTTATAACGACCGGATGTATTTTGCCAGTTCATTTTACCCTCGATATTTTTGTCAAAGCAGATAACCGTAAATGTATCTCGGATAGTAACACCAAATAATGAAAAGAATGCCGCTGTAAATCCGGTTATTTATTCGCCTAAAAAGTAAAGCAAATGCCAATATGAGAAGTGTATTTCAAACTGTAAAAACTATAGCGTACACACAACAAAACCTAATCAATCTATTTTAACGGTTAGGTCAATCGCTTTAATTCGTATAAAACTATTAAGTAACTACTATACTCTTTTTACCGATGTTTTCCTGAGCAGTAAAGATGTTACTGCATCTGCTTAGATAAAATAGGTTGCCAAAAAACATTAATAAAAAAGTACTGCAAGGTGTTTTGGGCAACCTATTTGATGGTTATCAGGACGTTACTACGTAACGACAATACGTTAACTTAAAGGACGCAAATAATGAAACAACGATTATTTAATAAAACGATGCTAGCAGCCATGATGAGTTTAGTGCTGGCATCCGGTGCCGCCTTTGCCGACAATCCTTCAAAAGCAGAAATGACCAAGCCTGCTGGGGCTTCAGGTAACGGTATGGCCAAGCTGGGCGCGGTAAGAACCAATCAATTCTGGTGGCCGGATCAACTTAACTTAGCGCCGCTGCGCGATCATGACACCCGCTCAAACCCCTATGGCGCTGATTTCAACTATGCCAAAGCATTTAATAGCCTTGACCTTGCCAAAGTAAAATTGGACATCAATACCCTGCTAACAGCGTCACAAGATTGGTGGCCAGCTGACTTTGGCAATTATGGACCTTTCTTTATCCGCATGACGTGGCATAGCGCCGGCACGTATCGCACATTAGATGGCCGTGGCGGCGCAGGCGGCGGCCAGCAGCGTTTTGAGCCACTAAACAGCTGGCCAGATAACGGCAACCTGGACAAAGCCCGCCGTTTGTTGTGGCCGGTAAAACAAAAGTATGGTGAAGCGCTGTCCTGGTCTGATTTAATGGTACTTGCTGGTAATGTTGCACTGGAAAATATGGGGTTTAAAACCTATGGTTTTGCCGGTGGTCGTGCCGATGACTGGGAACCTGATTTAGTTTATTGGGGCCCCGAAATTGAAATGCTAGCCAGTGACCGTGAAGAAAAAGACGGCAAGTTGCAACGCCCACTTGGTGCAACACACATGGGGCTGATCTACGTTAACCCCGAAGGGCCAAAAGGCGTGCCAGACCCTATTGGCTCAGCGAAAAATATCCGGGTAGCTTTTAGCCGCATGGCAATGAACGATGAAGAAACCCTGGCATTAATTGCCGGTGGCCACACCTTTGGTAAAATGCATGGCGCCCGTAAACCAGCAGACTGTATGGGGCCAGAGCCCGCCGCTGCAGGCATTGAAGAGCAAGGCCTTGGCTGGAAAAACAAGTGTGGTAAAGGCCATTCTGAAGACACCACCACCAGCGGTTTAGAAGGTGCCTGGTCTCAAGCTCCAACACAGTGGACATCCTTGTATTTAAGTAACTTACTTAACTTTGAATGGAAGCAAACCCGCAGCCCGGCTGGCGCTATTCAGTGGATCCCAACGGATGAATCGTTGCATAAAGTGGTCCCCGATGCGCATATAAAAGGTAAATTCAATCCACCGGTAATGACCACCGCCGACTTAGCGCTGAAATTTGACCCGGAATACCGCAAAATTGCTGAACGCTTCTTAGCCGACCCGGAAGAGTATCGTTTAGCCTTTGCCAAAGCCTGGTATAAATTAACTCACCGCGATATGGGGTCACCACGTAATTTTCTGGGTAACGAAGTGCCAAAAGACATTCTGATTTGGCAAGATCCTATAGATCAGAAAACGCAATCTACTATCACCGCTAACGATATTAAATCGCTTAAAGCAAAAGTGTTGAAATCAGGTTTAACAGTATCTGAGTTAGTCCGCGTCGCCTGGGGTTCTGCAGCAAGCTATCGCGGCACCGACATGCGTGGTGGGGCAAACGGCGCACGCATTGCCTTAGCGCCACAGAAAGATTGGGCAGTAAACAATCCGGCAGAAACAGCAAAAGTGTTACAGGCATTAACCGACATTCAACGTGATTTCAATAAAGCCAAACGTAATGTTTCACTGGCTGATTTGATTGTACTCGGTGGCGCAGCCGCAATAGAACAAGCGGCTAAAGACGCCGGTTACAACATCACAGTGCCGTTTACGCCAGGGCGTGGTGATGCCACGCAGGATATGACAGATGAAAATGCTTTTAGCTTACTTGAGTTAACTGCTGATGGTTTTAGAAATTACTTTGACAGCAGCGCCAGCTATAAATCACCCACAGAAATGTTGGTTGATAAAGCCGATCAACTGAACTTAACCGTACCTGAAATGACAGTACTGGTGGGCGGCTTACGGGCGCTGGATGCAAACTATCAGGGTGCTAAACACGGCGTATTCACGGCAAAGCCGGGAACGTTAAACAACGACTTTTTTGTTAACTTGCTCGATATGTCGACGGTATGGAAAAAATCTGCCACTGACGGTATTTACGATGGTTTTGACCGTAAAACCGGCGACAAAAAATGGACAGCAACCTCTGTTGATTTGATCTTCGGTTCAAACTCAGAGCTGCGTGCCGTTGCCGAGGTTTATGCCTTTGATACGTCGAAGAAAAAGTTTGTTGACGACTTTGTCGCCGCATGGACCAAGGTAATGAACCTGGACCGTTAAGCCTTTAAAAACTAAAAGCGCTGCACGTTAACGGGTGCAGCGCTCTATTTTTGGTTATCTTCAGCTCCGTTAACGGCGCGTTGCTAACTATTTACTGCTACGTGGTTTCGCTTTAACTTTGGGCTTAGTTTTAGCCGTATTTGACAGCTCGATCTGGGTTTCTGTTGATTTATTAGAACGCCCTGACAAAACTTTACGCGCATTATTTTTTAGCAATGACTCACGGTTACTCACTTCAAAACCCGGCTTAATAACGCGTTTCACGTCGCTTCCCATCAGCCTTTGAATGCGCTGTAAGGTTTGCTCTTCTTCACGACTAACAAATGAAATAGCATTACCTGACGCCCCTGCCCGCCCGGTACGACCGATACGGTGTACGTAATCTTCCGGTAAATACGGCAGGTTAAAGTTAACAACATAATCCAGGCCTTGAATATCCAAACCCCGGGCGGCCACTTCGGTGGCTATCAGAACTTGTAATTTAGCCGATTTAAAATCAGCGATAGCACGACGTCTGGCGCCCTGGCTTTTATCACCATGGCATACTGCAGCATCAATTTTACGCTGTTGCAGGCCAGCTAACAGACGGTCTGCCTGCTCTTTAGTACTGGTAAATACCAACACCTGAAACCAGTTATTTTCTGCTAATAACTGCTCAAACAATTCAATTTTGCGTCCTTCTTCGACCGGATAAACCACATGGTTAACGGTATCGGCAGCACTATTAACTTTCGCTACGCGAATTTGCTGGTGGTTTTTCAGAATTTTATGCGACAACTCATTTACTGCAGGCGACGTGGTAGCAGAAAATAACAAGGTTTGCCGTGTCTGCCCAGTCTGTTGCAATAAGTTCAGCACATCAGTGATAAAGCCCATATCTAACATACGGTCTGCTTCATCTAATACCACAAATTCTACGTCACTTAATATCACGTTACCCAGCGCCATGTGCTCTAACAAACGGCCCGGGGTGCTGATCACAATATCAACGCCTGCATTAAGTTTATTCGCCTGGCCACCCATTTTAACGCCACCATAAAGTGCCGTAACACTGATAGGCGAAAACTGGGCATAAGCGGCAATCGTGTTGGCAAGTTGCTCTGCTAATTCGCGGGTTGGCGTTAAGATCAACGCTCTGGGTCTTTGTGCAACAGTGGCTTTGGGCTTATCCAACATGCGCTGTAATATAGGAATAGCAAAAGCGGCCGTTTTACCCGTACCGGTTTGTGCGGTGACTTGTAAATCTTTGCCGCGACGCGCTGGCACAATGGCCTGCGCTTGAACGGGTGTCATTGCACTGTAGCCACACGCAACCAGAGCACGTTGCAGGTCTGGCGCTAAATCTAAAGATGAAAATTGCATAAGAGATCCTCTGTAGAATTGCTACAGTCAAAAATGAGCGCAGAATATACAGTATTTTAGCGGTATAAGAGAGGATTGTTTGTTATTCAGTGCATTTATCGCCGTTTTAGCTGGCAACACTGTAGGATGCTAACAACATGGCAAGGAGTTACCCATGAAACGATGTCCTTGCCTGCTGCGAAAACGCTATTGACGCTTAGCCTTCGTCAACCTCGTCATCGGCTTCCTGACGCGGCGCATGGTTGCATGCTCTGGCAAGAATTTCGATATAAAACGCGGGCAGTTCTTGTGCTACCGCAGCATCAATATGTTTATTGATCTCAGAGGTAAATATTTGTTCTGCAACGTCTTCTGTGGCACCAAAGCGACAATCAAACGTCCAGTAATCCTTATCATCAGGTAGCTGCTTGCGACGCTCCCGGTTAAGGTACTTTTTAATATCATACTTAATGGCGTCTACCAAACGAGCCGGCTTAAGCTTAGGATCAGTTAACGCGATTGTCTTTTTCATCAAAATTCCTACCAATATACACTGAAGAGTAAAAGCTAAACGCGCTTTTAAAGGCGTATTCTACATGGATGACGCAAATATAACTGCCACTATCTGCTATTTTCTTGCAAAAGCTAAACGCTGAACCATTCCCGGCAGCTGAAATGCAGTTATTACGTTTAATCATGTGGCCAGCTGCCTACCAGGTTGCCTTGGCTTCGCTTTGATGAAAACGCCAGATAAAACCAACACCGATACTATATGTTATGTCTTTCTCAAATAACGGGCTATTACGGTTAGCCGCGCCGTAATGTGACTTGATGCTGCCCCCGGCAAAACCTCTAATGTTTTTATCTAGCGAAAATGCAATTCCGGCTGCAAGCTCTGCCCCCAAAAAACCACCAGATGCATCAAACGCCGCTCTGGTGTTAGATACAAACTGATCATCTACCTGATAAAAATAATCTTGCAGCTTTTCTGTGGCAAATATCAAACTAAAAGAAGCACGAAACCCGGCATCTTCGAATAACGCGCCCCGCTGTTGGTAAGACAGTGCTGGCTGAAAAACATAACCACGATGATCAATACGGCCAAAATCAGTCGAAAAAACCGACCTTGCCTGCAAGTGTGCAGTCAACCTGGCATTGCCACCGTTGTCGAAAGAAAAGTCTTTAATTCGATAAATCAGTTGCGGGCCAATTTCAAATAAGAAATCCAGCTCTGGCATGCCTTCTCTGGCGGTATTGTCGTCGCTGTCAGCAGAGAAAGCGCCGCCGACTGAAATATCAATTTCAATATCACTGCCTTCAACAACAACCGCGCGAGCATTACCATCGCCAATACGAAATACATCGCCGCGATACACAACATAAGGTGCTGCAAGGGCAATAACATTGTGCTCAGATGACGCAGGATAATTAGGCACCTGGCCCAAACCGCCACCCACACCAAATTCCCACAGAGGCTGCGCCTCGTTGCCCGCTTCAAACCCAGTAATATTTCTGTCAGGTGAAGCGGTGTTTTGGGCAATAGCGGATGCTGTCACACACAATAACATACTGCTTATTAACCACCGTGATGCCAGAACTGCATAATTCATCGTTTACCCTTTTAATCTTTGTTACAAAACAGCATTTTTACAGTTTATTCGCTGTCAGTATACACATCGGATTCTCACTATAGGGTTTATACACAACAGTGCCTAATATAAACCGCCCTGTTACCTCTTCGACAATGCTATGCTAATGAAACGCTGCCAAGGTGGCTGTGTTGGATAATAAACTTCTGTATCAAACAACGCAGTGAAATCACTAACTAAAGGAAACCCTGCAATGCGCCCTATATTCTGTGTATTACTACTGCTAATGATTACCGGATGCGACAAGAATGAAGTAGGCGACGTGTCATTGGGCGTGTTTACCACCAAAGATATCAAGCTGGATGCCTTTACCGATCCAGTGGTGACAGGCGTGACCTGTCATGTATCCAGCATCGAAGCCAACCTGAATTTTTCTGACCCGTCTGACAGCGCTATCGCCTGTCGCCAAACCGGCCCTATTACTGCCGACATGATTGCCAAAATTGATAAAAGCAAAAACGGTGAAGTACTGTTTACCAAATCAAAGAGTATTTTTTTAAAAGCATGAAGATACGCCGTATTTTAGACGCTGAACACCAAACCCTAATGTATCTGTCTTACTCCACCAAAGAAACCTCCGGTAGCTTTAAGCACAGCCTGTCTACCGTGGCACTGTGGGGAACAGACGCTTATGGCACAAAGAGTCTTGGGGAAAATACAACACGCGAATAATTTCAATTTAATTAATTTTTCAACTTGTCTAATTCGTCAGCTCTTAGTGTTTCAGGGGTTACCCGAGGTAAGCCTGTAGCATTAAAAAGAGCAGATTTTTTGTACCCTCCGTTGATACGGTTCGTGGTCACGATCCAAAGAAAGCGAAATAAAAACCCGAACAGCCCGCTTTGCTTTGGTTTCACATGGCCTAAAGCGGTATCTGTGTTTAACACGGCAACTTTTGCTCCAAAGTCTTTATCCATTTGCTGACGATCAAGGCAGTTATGAATCAGGCCAATAAATGACATTTTTGGGCTGGCCAAGGTATTGCCAATAGGCGTTCCACAACATGATGCATACCAGCGGATCATGCCTTTTTCGCTAAGGCGCACTGCCGATAGAAATTCTTCCCCTTGGCTAAATAGCAGGTGTTGTTGAGCCACCTGGACAATCTCAGTTCCGCCTTGTGCATCTAGTATTGCAGGAGCTTTATCAAGAAAATGTGCGAACGCCCGGCAATCCGTGCAATAGCAAATAAGACGATTGCTGGTTCCAATGTTTTCGAGTTTGCCTTTAACGGCACCGCAGTTACATTGAATTGAATGCATAAATATCACCATTCCTTGTCCAGATTAGGTTAAGTGCTGTGCAGTTTAAATCTTATTCTGCAAGCCGCCCGCGTATTTAAACACGGCTTACCATGCATTTGTAAATTTAATGTATATAACATTACGCTGCGCGATACCACATTTTATTGCACTGAAGGTGTCGTCAAGTTATTCATGTTAAGTGTAAATTGTGACCAACTTTGGGTATCTGTGACATGTTTGACTACGAGAAAATCTGCGCAGCCGATTGACGGTCTAGAGCGATTTTTGTTGGCGATAAAATTATGGTTAAGTACCATTTACAACCTACAGCAGTTTTTTATGCGGACTTAAAAAAAACATTTTTTTCCAGCCCTGGCTTTCCATCGTTGCGAGCCACGGAATAGGAATAATAGATAATATGGAATAATGCAGATGTGGTTGTTTGCCAGCAGCGTTACCAGTATCACCCAGTGTGGCTATTTGTGTATTGATATTAACAAAGTCACCAAACGCTACGTTATTTTGATTTAAATGAGCATAGTAATGTATTCGCCATTTAGGGCCCAACCTGGCTTTCCATCGTTGCGAGCCACGGAATAGGAATAATAGATAATATGGAATAATGCAGATGTGGTTGTTTGCCAGCAGCGTTACCAGTATCACCCAGTGTGGCTATTTGTGTATTGATATTAACAAAGTCACCAAACGCTACGTTATTTTGATTTAAATGAGCATAGTAATGTATTCGCCATTTAGGGCCCAATATAGCAATAGCATTACCACCTTTACCTAATACACCAGAAAATATGACCATCCCACTTGTGGCGGCTACAACTGGGGTATTTTTTAAGCCGAATATATCTATCCCCTTGTGTACGCCTGACGTACCCCAAGGCGAATACCAAAACGTATTATGGTTCCAGTCATTTTTTGTGGCACCCAGAACAGGTATTACGATTTTTTCTGGTATCAACAATCCTATTAATAGTATCAAGCCCAGGCTAAAAGCTCCGTACTTTAACGTTTTTGCAAGTTTGGTCATGGCATAAATACTTATTCGGCAGGTTTGGCTGTATTTAAAATACGGATTAACCCGCACTTGTAAAGTTAATGTGGTGAACATTACACGGCATATTTATAACTTTCAACGGCTTATGGGTACAGCTGCTACTGATTCTGCCTACAAATATGAGTTAATTGCATATAACACGCCTGCTCATCACGGTAACTGGCCAGCGCACTTATCGCGATATCCGACAGTTCGTTAACCACAGCAAAACCATGGCGCTGCCAATAGGGCACCGAGCCCTGCACCGCTACCAGCGCCAGTTTTGTTAGCCCCAGGCTTAACGCATGCTGTTTTGCCGTTGCCAATAATTGCTTGGCCAGCCCTAAACCGCGAGCTGCCGGGTTTACCGCCATATCGTGCAAATACAACAGCTGCGGCGCAGCTGCCGGCGTAAAAGCCGACGCCAGCGGCGCAACATCGCCGTTTATGGACGGATAACTGAATAAATACGCCAGTAGCTCACCGGCGCTATCTTGTGCCAGCCAGCAACTGTTCGGCGCCGCTTGCAAGCGCTGGCTTAACAGGGCCGGGCTTTCATACAAGGCATCGCTGTAGCAGCAATATTGCAATGCCACTACTGCGGGCAAATCAGCCTGCTGAATTAGCCGTATTGTTGTTTTCATAAACTACAAAACCCATCAAACACTGCCGGCCGTTTCGACCACTAAAATCCGCGCTTCACCTACCGGATGGGCAACATGCTCGCAGCCGATACCGGCATAAAAAATATCACCGGCTTCTAACCGGCTAACCTGCTCGGTACCGGCGTCACGGTAATGCATATCCACTATGCCATCCAGCACAACAAACACTTCTTCGCCATCATTGATATGCCATTTATACGGCTGATTAGTCCAGTGCAGCCGGGGGGTTATACCATTCATACTGGCAATATCCAGCGCGCCCCAGGCACGGCTGGCGGTAAAGTCTTTACTGCGGATTATGTTCATTGGTTACCTTTATCTATGCTGCTAAGCGACCTCAACAAACCAGGCTAATCCACCAAATTGTCTGCAATCATCGATGCAATGGCTTTTTCTAAACTCTGTCGCAGATGAGCGTGAGGGCTGGCTTTGGATAAAGCCAAATGGATAAAGCGGGGATCAGCATCCTGAAAAACTAAGCTCGCCAGTTTGAATTGGTTTTGGTATTCCGGCTTATCCTGAATTCGGATTTTGGCATACTCAGCTGTGGTAACTATGGCATCGCCCCGTTTTCTTAACAGCATCTGAAGTCCGACTTCCAGCGAGTTGATAACGATGGCTCTGGGGTGTTTAGCAATGATATTAATAGTATTGCTGTTGTAGGTATAACCCCGAATAACCATCAGGTTTAGCCGATTCAGTTCAGCAACAGTATGAATATCATCGCTGTGGTTAAGTACCAACAGCACCTCCGGCTTAGCTGCGCCAAGAGGAAGCATAAACATAATCGTGGTAGAACGACCCATTACTGAGCCGCCCCCACACAGATCCGGACGTGCGGAATTACCGCATCCGGCTCTTCAGTTATATATTCACTCGTGTAAAACACGCCCTTAATACCAGTCAACATGGATAATTCGCTT
>NZ_AUDG01000041.1 GCF_000425345.1 Rheinheimera baltica DSM 14885
GATTTACTGGACGTGATTGAAGATCGCTACGAGCAACGCAGCACAATCATCGTCAGTCAATTACCGGTCTCAGAGTGGTATGGCCTAATGGATAACCCGACCGTTGCAGATGCGCTGTTAGACAGGGTGATCCACAACGCTCATCGGCTGGAATTAACAGGTGAGTCACAACGTAAAAAAACACTGGTTCAGGGTGAGGAAGTCGGGTAAAAAGAGAGGATAAACGAAGGTCAGATCATGCTGGCCGGATCACACCGAAATGCCTGGCCGGATGAAACCGGAACAGGTGGCCGGACAAACCGAAATACGCAACGGCTCTTAATAAAACGTCAAGCTGACTCGTTATTTCAGCGTAGTGTGTGCCGTGATCTTGGTTTAGATGCTGATCTAAAATATCTTTAACGAATTCGACATTCCGTATCTCGTCCATTTCAGTGAATTGTGTAGCATAGCTTTGATTAATCTTGAGAAACGCAAGGTCTTTTTCCCAACCAACGAATTGAAATGCGAGAAGAGGCTCTTCCTTGCGGAGAGCTTTTAAAGCTTGCTCAAAATCGGCCCAAAACTCGTTGCCGAGATCTGGTAATAGAGTCTGCACAGTCTGCTCGTACATACTTGCAACGATAGATCTTAGTTTTTGGATCGTGCCCACATGCTCTTGAGAATCAAGTCCGTGCTTTGTGCATAAACGCTCAAAAACATCGTCAAAACCCGTTAGTAATTTCTCACTAGTTAATGTTGAACAGATAATGGCATGGCGAATTTGTAATAGATAAGACACGACCAAACGTCTTCCAGCGAGAGATTCAGTTCTGAGTTTCACCCAAAATGCGATGCTCGCTGGCAGTACAGCTATGATTAACGCGATGAATTGCTCCTGCAAAACACTCTCCTTTAAAAAATCAGGACGCTTTATGTCCCTATAAGTATCATTCCAGTTGAGGCTTAACAATAACCTTATCTATCTATGGCTATTATTTGTGATATCGACTTAGTAGTTCCGATGTCATAGGTAACTTCGTACGATTACGCAACAAGTTTCCGTGCCCGTCAACTTTTCGGTCTAGCGATGATAACGAGTCACTACTGATATCGTCTAATGCGTTTAGTGCTCGATAAATCCTTTCGTCTTCTGACTGCCAGTTTTTGGCGTAAGGTTTTGGTTTTGCAGCTTGGGGTAACACCTTATTGAGCAAGTCTCTGTCATGGTTATATAAAACAGCATAAGCAGCCTGCGCGCTTTTTCTTAGCTGAGTTCTTCCCCATTCAGGGTTAGCCTTCACAAGGGCGCTTAATTTCGAGTACGCAGCATAGATGTTTTTTCTAATCCGTAAATGCTGTCGCCAATTACTCAATAGCGGCTCGGCAGCAATAACTTGCTCAACAAACCCAACTGTCAGCCCGAGCTCTTGGGCAATATCTTTCCTGTGTTCCCCATAGAACGCTTTGATTAAAACTTTTCTTCTGATATCTGCGGAGTATCTCATTGAGTTAGTGCGATGTGGGATTTGATAGTATTCAGCAATACGTTTGATGCAACAGCGACTCTTTCCCGTAATTCTCTCGATGCGATTGAAACTAAGCCCTTCTCTCAAAAACGATAGAACTTCTGTTTCGCCATCATTCTCAACGCCTGTGCATAAAGCGTCGTGAGGCGCTGGAAGTGCCTTCTCGTTATGCATTAATAATCGCAGCGGGTCGTTGTTGGTTAGCCAACAGCCAAACAACAGATGTTTTATAGGATGACATGGTGCACGTGTTTTTTGTCTTAAAATGCGGCCTATAAAGCTGAAATCCTTCAATGCCTCAGGCACACCCGGCTGACCGCCACTGGCATACTCAACAGACTGCCAGTAATCGGCCACGCCAAGTATAATTTCTGCGAATTTCAGCTTCCCATGTACACCATGAGTCAGCCCCATTTCAGTGAGTAAACACCGATAACTATCTGCATAGTTAATTTCATGGTCTTTAACCACATCAAATAAACTAGCAGCGTATGTAGCAAAACGGATTTGTGTGTCATTAGCCTCAGCTACTGTTTCAACCTTCATCGGCGGGTACAGAAAAACCCGGTCGGTAAACCCTTCCCCCATCGGTAAAGCATTCAACATGCAATGATGCTTGTAACAAGCCTGCACTCCAGAAACTTGATGACGTATATGCCAGTAGCTGAAACCATACGACTCGATATCTTCAAGTACACAGGCTGGACAGTAATTTAAGCCATAGAATACGTGGAATCGCGAGTGGGTAATCGCAGTACGAGCCAGAACTTTAGCTTCATTACTGAATAGCATTTCCTGATAAATCGTCGAAGCAGATTCAGCCTGAACAAAGCGCAGTAAGGGGTAAAGCGTCGAATGCATAATTACCATGTGGGGATCTAATTGAAAGAACTCTGAAAGCCTTCCTATGCAGCCGGGTAAATATGGGTTAATCCGTTTTCTGGCATTACCATATACCTGATGCAGCACATTAGGTGCGGTATAGCCTGACAATAATGCAAATCTTCCGACTGTACTTAATGGGATCTCATCACTGGGAACTGGAAAGTGAAAATGAACCCCTCCCATACTTAAGCTACCAGCGCTAAGTCATTTCTCAACCAATACAGCAAGGCAAGAGAGTAAATCGGGTGTACTCTATCAGGTGAGAATTTATCGAATCCGAAGACCTTTTTAATCGGGCTGACTTTGTGCGATTTGAATTCCACATCCATCGGAAAAAGATGTGATAAAACTGCATTTGGCATTTCATTCTCAAATCTTCGCTGAAGGATCTCGAAAATTGGCAGGCTGTTGTCCTTTACTCTAGTAATCTCAGGTATCGCTAAAAACTCTCTTGCCCTAGCGACAATTTTTGCTCCTTTGCCAGCGTCATTGCTTAGTAATATCAACATATCGTGACAAAACTGACTCCAAACCAATAGCTCTTCGTTCACTTTATCGCTAAGTGGAAATCTATGTATTTGAGGTAACGCACCACGTCTTAAGTCTTTTAATAGGGAAAAGTCTTCTTGAAGTGGTACTGAGTGCTTCACACAGTGTGTTATGCCCAACAATTGATGCTTTACGTGCCAAATACTGTGACCAATAGAAGCTAAATCCTCCTCTACGCACAGCGAGCAAAACTTCCAATTCGCTTGGCATGCAATGCGAGCCTGTCGATATTCAGATGCAATTCCTCCTTGGTTATGCAAACGCATTTCGGCATAACGCTCAAAAGGCAGTCCTATCGACAACATCGGCAGGCTGGTGTGCTTATCAAACCCAGAGGAGTCATTTTTTACTTCACGTCGATAAAGACTTATTGCATCACAAATTGCAGAGTTAAAACGACAATACAAAAATGACGTGTTTGATATACCTAACTGTTTCAGTGATGCAGCGATCTCTGGGTAACCTAACAATAGGTGCAGTCGATTGACCCAACCAAGAAGGTGCTCACCGGGTAAAATAGGGCAATGAAAAGGCAGCATTAACCTACCTCCTCATACTGGCCTTCAATAACGTTCGATTTGTTATACGTATTATCGAGAATGCCGCCTTGCTTAACCCTTTCGATAATTGCCAGCTCTGCATCATTTAGAATATATTTCTCTTCGGCTTCCCCTATCTCTTTACGCAACGCGCTCATCGCCTTAGGCGACAATGTTTTTTTCTCAAGCAACAACTCCAACTTTAAAATGAATTCTTTTTTGGCAGGCGATATAGTGTCCATAGCCCTTTGCATAAGGTCAGGATAGTTTTTACCACCGTTGTCGCGAATATCTTCAACTGCGATTTTGATCAACTTAGACGCATTGTTGAAAGCGTGGCGAAAGGAGGAGATAGTTAACTTTTCATCATCACGTTTTTTTGTCGATTCGATGACCCAGAACTGTGCGTGTACAAATAAGAACGTGAAAACAAACGGTATGCCTTGTGTTAGTTTGTAAATCTCGTCGAATAGCACTTTATCTGTGATATTACGCTTGTCATCATAAAGTTCGCACGGCGTTGTCACATATTGATATGGCCAAAGAGTCTTAACTAATCCTATCCAGACAGGATCATTCTGCTCATACCTTTCAAAATGCTTATCTCCGCCAGCAGTTAAGCGCCGTGTTGAAGTGAAAGTTCCTTTAAGAATTGGGAGGATATCTGGCGTTCCTATAAGCACGAGTCCCATACGCCAACGTTCCGCCAGCTCACTAAAGAAATTTAAAAACTCCTGATCACCTCCAGCTTTACTCACTGATAAATTTTTCATCTCGTCAATGACTAACAAACCTATTTTGTAAGTCTCAATGATGGTGCGAAATAACGTTTCGTAAACACCCAGTTGAGTCGTGGGTTTCACCGTCGAGGCATATTCAGTTCCAACACATTTGTCGACCTCTTCCAAAAACAGTTGGCAAAGGCTTTTACGGTTAGCGTTAGAAGATATCTTCAAATAGATCCATAGCACCTGTGGCTGTTTGAATGGCTTTCCGTGGTACTCTGTATGGTCAATAACCTGAGGGAGAGACTGCAATACTCGCCTGACTATAAAGGTCTTTCCAAAGCCACTTGGCGCAACCACCAAAAGACTCTCACCTGTTGTGCCAGTCCAAGACTCATCCATTGCCTGTTTAAGTAGAAGTAACGAATAATGGCGTTGTACCTTTTTAGTTTCAAAGCTATTCCGATCTGAATAAGTAGTGAAAAGCATCCTCCAAAGCGTTTGATATAAATCGTAAAAATGGATGTTTGGCACCACATATTTATAAACTGCTGCAATCTTAACCTTACGATAAACGTTATCTTCACCTCGCGATTGAGGATCAAACTTTGGTAGAAACAGAATTAGCTCAAAATACTCTTTCAGGCTCATCAACGGGGGCATAGCCTCGATATATGGGTTACCGATATATTCTTTGGGCACATCCTTAGAATAGTGGGCTTCGAAGCGAATCACGTTATCCATGGCCTATCTCCTGTAAAATAATATCTAAAATTGATTGCTCGTCATGATTGCTTTCGTCGGCACTGGGCTCTGCTTCATCAGAAGCTTTATTCGGGATATCATGTTTAGTTTGATTTGTTGGGGGATTGTCTACTTTTGAAGATACGTTCTGACCAACCAGCTCTGACGTGAACTGATCAAACAGTTTGTTTTCCCGGCTATAGCTTTCCTCTCGAAGTAATCCACCCGCAGTAGCGGCATCCATGGGGCGGCTGCCATCCAACTTAATAAAATGTTGTTCTCTTTGAGCGAAAGCGTGTTTGCCAATACTTCTAATAATGCGACTGTATTCAATCGCTTTCTCACGATTGTCTTCAATATGAATACCCTTTTGCTCACTGTTACGAAGGCGTGCCGATTCAAATTCGTTGTGAGACATATCTTTGTAGCGCATCTGCTCAGAGGCTAAATGACCAACAACAAACTTACCATTTAGCTCGATAAGAATTTTGTTTACTGTGGATCTTAAATATCGACATGACAGTACGGGCTTTTTTGCACGGCCCTCTCTGCGATTTTGTAAACCTTCGATACGAACATCTTCACAGCAATATTTGAGATGTTTTCCTTTCAACATTAGATGGGTGCGATGAACTGTTAGCTCTCCTACCTCTAAAAGACTGAGGTATAAAGTTTTCATGTTTACATTTCTAAGAAAAAAGCCGCGATTTTTAAGCCCCCATAGCCAATAGTCACGGCATACGTCTTTAACACCATCCTGTGATGCTTGCTGCTCCATTGGGTAGTTGTCCTTCCAGACAATTTGGTTATGGTAAATGGCATAAATAAAGAGAATTTGCTGTAGTTCGCGTGGCGTTAGCGCGGCAGTTTTATGGGGAAGTTGTCTGTTGCGCCCAATTAGTTCTTTATATTCAAATCCCGGTAGTTGCTCATTCTTCATCATGGCATGAAACATGGCGAAACTTGATTCAACTAACCCTTTGTCATCGCCCGAGTAGGCTCGTCCAAAGATAACAATCAGACTTAAGTCTTTGCCTACAGAGCCACTAATTTTATTGGCGAACTCTTCGTTATCTACTAACAACTGCGACGGAATGCCGGATTCTATCCAGTCATCTTCGTCAATGATTAAGCCACACTCTTGTGCTACCTGTTTTTTATTTCTGAAAGTGTTGAATAGAGCAATCCGCGCTTCATACCAGCTAGCTTTTCCACTTGCTACATGAATTCCAACAAATGCACGGGTATAAACATCCCGGACCGAGTAAATCGTAATCTTGCTAAGAACTACCCTGCGGTCATAGGGCGATACGACCTTGATGTCCACTTCGGTTGAATCCAACTGAAATATATGTCCCGGACCGAGTGCAATGTAATTCCCATCACCCGTTCTACCTTGGTTGTCGGACTTATGTTTAGCGGCTGGCCGCCGTTTGGCTGAAATGTTTTCCCTCCTCAACCCAAGCGCAACCGGCATCCAATCATAAAATTGATTCAGAGATATTCGTTCATTTACGGACAAAAGTTTTGGGGTGCTTGTACTACCATCAGGGTATATTTTTTGTTTTTCTGCAGCATATTGTTCTTCCAGAAGTTTTTCATAAACAGCTGCCAATGAGATTTTTTGACTGTTCAGGTAGTACTTTTTTAGTACTACACTCATTTTATCGACATCGACTTGTTCAACGTTCTTACCGACATAACCCAATGAGCTGGTGTTTCGCGGTTTACCAACTTTTTTGCGGGCAGCAAAAAGCTTGCGCTCATGTCGCCCTCTTTTAGTTATGAGTGCATTTTTTAACCTGCCTCCGCGAAAATATTCGTTTAAATATCGCTGTACATTTCTGGGGGTTGAACTAAACGCTTGAGCCACACGAGCAACAACACTTTCACCATGACCTGAATAAAACAGTTCGTCTTCATCCGTCATCGCAGCCACAACAATCGCAAAACGGCGATCACGCTCTTTTATGCATGGTAGCGGCTCACCATCCCTGCCAATTGCGTGCTCATCAGGTTGCTTCTTATACTCGGGCAGATCCAGTATGCTGGTTTTTAGATCACCACTATCAATAGCTGCCACAATATCAGCTAAGTCAAATTCAACAGGTTTACGGTCTGGGAATTTGGTTTTATGTTCACCTTCAGTGATATATGGCAGTAGCCAAATACGATTTCTCTCGAAAAAAATAGCGGCAACTACCATGACTTCAGAAATCAGTGGCGTATTACAAAGTGGGCTAGGCGATAAAAGCGTTTCGTAATTAAGCATTAACCTTTAATCCTAAATAGTAAGGTGAATGCTCAGGTAAAAGTGCTACTTCGGGATCTGAATAAATATCGTGAATCCAAAATCCATGCTGCATCAGGGTAAATGAATCGATGAAGTCGATACCTTTAATGCTAGCCACTTCATGAACTATATTGCGTAGCGGATGGTAAGTGCGCTTGGATAGCAACCTCACAAAGTGATCTTTGAAGTCGGTATACTCGTTCACCAGCTCAATAGGTAAATTCGCCCCACGCAGTATCCGAAAAATATTGCGCACAGCCTCTGAGTTTTTTTGCTCATCTGTGGTTATCTCGTATTCCCAGCCAAGACTTTCAGCAAGCGTCTTCTCAAGCATCAGCTTTTCGTTAGTACGCTTATGCTCGACTAAATGTTTAGGTTTCACACTGACGGCTCGCTTCTTGCCTCCGACCAAAGTACAGACAAAATCAAAGGTAATTGCTTTGTCAGTTGCACTCCAAACGTGCTTGGGATGCTTTATTTCTAGAGCTTTCGCGAAAGCTTTTGACTTGGCAATATCGGTAACGGGATATTGCTCTTTGATATCTATTACCAACGGGTCATGCAGAAGCTGAATAAGGGTATTTGTCTCATTCTGAGAGAGAAGATGATAAACCCTGCCAGCATTGTGGGGACAAGGAATACGTGCTTTAAACCCAGACGACGTAACGTCTTGCGTGCGATAAAAAGGTTCGTATTCCCCTCTTTCTTCCTTTTCTGAAAAGTCAGATATCCATTTTCGCTGCAGTTTTGCACTCGTGCGCACACGTGTTTTACCCATTCCCATATAAACCTCTACAACCTTTACACATCAAATACCCACTACTATAGTGGGCATTGTGAAATGATCAATTTTTTTGCTGTTTTTTTCATTCAGGTTGAACAGTCACTTATGCAGTAGGTTGTGGTAATCTTTATGGGTTTTGGGAATAGAGCGTTTGTATGGAACTACAGCAAGTAGCAGAAATTATTTCAGGACGTACGTTCAAACACGGCGTTAAAGAGTTTGATGACTGGACACATGCGGTAGTACAGATACGTGATGTTTTCAAAAACCCTCATGCCAGTGGGATAGCTTGGGGGCAACTGAGCAAATCCCTCTTTGACAGAAAAGTGACCAGTCAGGAGCTTAAGAAAAACGACATCCTCGTCATAGCAAAGGGCATGCAGAAAACGGCAATCTTACTTGGAGATATTCCCTTTCCTACAATCGTAAACCAGCACTTTTTTATCATTCGGGTTAAAGACACAAACACAGTACATCCGGAGTTTCTACAGCACTTCCTAAATAGTGAAATTTCTCAGCAGTGGCTGCTAGATAACAGCAGTGGCCAGCATCAGAATACAATGAGCAAGACAGTGCTCTCACAACTGGAAGTGCCTACAGTGCCTTTAGAACAGCAAATATCAATGGCTGAATTTGCCAAATTTATGTCAAAGGAAATTTCAGATCACCAGACAGCTATCGCTAAATTAGAAGACCATTTGAATAGCATGTTTCTCCGCATTAGCGATGAAGATGCTTTACAGGAAAACAGCTTCAACTAGTTCAACCATTTAAAAGGGAATTTAAACTCTGTGAACGATATTGTTAAAAGAGCACCGCTTAAAATATTAATTGCAAGACGCCGCGACCTGTTGCGTGGACCTACACATATTTTTTTCGCTATATCAATAAGCATAGCCACTTACTATGTGTTTAATTACTTCAAATTTTGCTGGGTGATGATTGATGCTTTCTGTCCTACTACTGAAACCTCTAATCAACTATTTAAAGTGCTTATCGCTATAACTCAGTTTTTAGGTATTGGCTTGCTCCTGTGGGATTTAGATGAGCGTATGCAGACTCTTACCGGGGCTAAGTTAACAAACTATTTCATAAGTAAAATAAAAGCATGGTGGTCTTTGTTTTTTATTAGAGGTCAGCATGTAAGTAGTTCTGCATCAGCATCCTCATATTCTGGTGGTGTAGTAGCCAGTTCAGCATATCAGAAAATGAAAACTGTAGATGAGCAACTTGAATATCTTCAAAGAAGAATAATTGAAGTTGAATCACGCATAGCCAAAGAGAGTGGTGAACGGAAAGATTTGGAGAGAAAAATAGAATCAGATCTTAAAAAGGTCTATTCGGCCATAGACGATTCTAAAAACCAAGTTATGAAAACAGTAACAAAGATCCATGTTGGTGGATACACGCGTCAACTATGGTCATTGTTTCTTATAGCTTATTCGGCTGTGTTAAGCGTATTTGTCTAGTATAATCTTAATTATTCCCGCTATTCGCTCATAGCTGCCTGTCAGACTAACTCTAAGTCTATTCGTCTGAACGGCAGGATCAGGTATGAAATACCAAACGTAAAGTTCAGTTAGTTACCATTAGAAAGTGAAACATCCAGTACAAAGATATCAATCAATCCCATCAGTTCTGACGGTAGATTGCTCTCTATACTCTTTTGGAGCTCAATTGGACTTTTAATCCCATGTCTTTTCCTTCCTGCTATTGCCAAATGAGCCCCAAACCAAATAACAAGGTATATCCCTTGCTGCTCTGCATCAGGATGAATTGAATAACGGTTATACAATTGCTCTGAACCTGCGGAATACAATTCTTTATGCCATTGCCCTTTTGCCTCAATGACAAGCAAGCGCCTCTTGCCAGTAATCACTTTTGCAGCTGTTATATCAATCCTATTTTGATTTTTAGTCTGATGTTCGGCCGTAACAGTTATACTTTTCGGCTGTAATACCAAGCTAAGCCTTTCAGCAATAATCTCAACACAATCTACTTCACCTTTATGGGTGAATTGTCCGTTAGTGTCTTCCTTATAAAACTGTTTAGCAGTGTTAAATTCACCGCCATGTAAGTCCTTTTGATAGTCCTTCAATTCTTGAAAAATAGATGCTCTTAAGCCTTCGACGGTGACGATCTCGTTATTGTCTAATAAATCTACAATTTGTTGTGGTATTGGCGGTTCAAAATCTCTCAGCGCTTTTTTCCGCAGTTGATCTGCTTTTATGCTTTTCAGTGTGAGATGAATATCAGTAAATCCCTGATTCTCTATCATTCGATTTAGTACGGGAATTGCTTCATCAGGTGAGTCATGGCTGATAGTCCAAACGATTTCAGTAAGAAATCGATAGGCCGTTTCTCCAACTGGGCTACCTGATCCCCAATGACTAGGAAGGTCTACTTTTGGCCACTTGTCAAAGAATGCATTCATGATCAACTCAATCTTCAATGCAGATAACCAAGGCCAAGGATCATGTTCTTCTCGATTCATTCTTCCTGAGCGGTGTTCAAAGAGTAATACCGAATTCCGATCAGGCTTAAGCCAGTCAAAAAAAGGACATGCAACTTCTTTGCTTAGGAAATAAAATGCTCGAACAAACCAAAATTTTCGCCTTTGCTCAAATTTTTCATCATCCTTAGGAGCTGGCCAGTTTGTTAACATATCAGAGCTACGAGTCAATATAAGTCGATTAAGCCTCTCACGTTCTCCAAACCGCGCAGCTAGTTCAAAAAGCGTATCCATTGCGTGATATTCAAGCTCCTGAAAACGCTCGAGCCACTCAATAGATAGCTCACTTTTTAGGGAACTGAATGCATCATCATATTGTAGTAATTCGACCCGAGGGTGTTTGCACTCACTATTTGCCAATTGTGGTTCAACATAATGACGTAGAAATTGCTCTGCCTTTTCTTGCTCAGGGAAAAGCAAGCGATTAACCTCAGCTTGAAGCCAATTGTGTTCAACTGCATCGACAGCATCGTACCTAGTATTAAAAGTCGTTTTCAAAGCGACTAGTAGCGCAGGCTTTACCCCCTCTAAATTTCCATATTCACGCATAATTTCTATGCACGACGCATAAAGAATTATCTCGACGTGCAATCCTTTCGAACAACATCGTAGCTCAGCAAGTTTCCCTAAATCTGGCACATGCGGCTCAATGAATTCGAGACAATTCTTCAGTGCATTTCTGACAATTGTTTCGCTGCCAAACTCGGTAGGAATATTTTCAGGTCTTGTAAGTGCGGCATAAGCAAAATTGACTAACAGCTGCCAGTGCTTGCCACTCTCTACAAGTTCACGATGCTCATTTATATATTGTATGTTCTGGCTATAAATGTCTTTTTCACGCTTTTGGGCTCGCTTTACATTCCTTTTATGTTTGGCATCCCAACGTCTGTACTGTTCTAAATCAGACTGTGCAACCGCTCTATTAAACTTCGCCCATATTTGCATGAACATTGGTTTTTGTAGTGCTTGCTCTCGCATGTGGCGTCGCAACTCATTTGGGACTCTCTCTATTGAATGTTGATGCCTATAATGTCTTGCAATAAAGTACTCCCATAGACGGGGATTGTCTGAATCAAATGCGAAATCGACCAAAAACCTTAAGTCCTGTTTTACAAAGTACAGGGCAGAATGCATATGAAATGGGTTACCAAACTTATGTTTATGAGCTTCGTGGATCTCAGTATGATCTTTTAGCCCCCCAAAAACATGAGCTATAATGCCCTCCCGTAAAGACCGATCCTCATACAATACTTGAACAGATTTACTATCGGTAGGGCCTCTGGTGCCATGGAAGTTTAAATTCTGTATCCAGCGCCAAACACGTAAGTGATCAAAAGGAGGAGACGAAATATCAAAATAATGATCCAACAATGAGCCAACAACCTTGCTGACACCACTTAAGCACTCACATTCATATCGCTCAAGACCGCAGCCACATATTAGATCCAGTGTTAGAGCATCTAGCAGCCATTCAACTGAATCTTTATCTAACTTTTGGATAACCCGTTTGATGAAAAATCGATCTCTTATAACTCTACTTAGCGCTTGTTTATCACTAGGGAATAAATTTACGCATGTACGAAAAAACTTTTCGTGGCTGCTCAAATCAAACACATCTTTACCGACCAACTCAATCCATTTAGCAGCTACTTCAAGTGATGCTGAAGTTGCTTCAGATAGTAAGGCAGCAAAATCCGGTCTTAAATCGTATTCAGGGCAATAAGCTAAACATTTACCAGCTAGTAGACGCGTATACCTGTCTTCTTGAGCGCCTAAAGCGATTTGTTGCAATTCTCCGGTCAATAAGGAACAAACAGCAGAGTCAATTATCAATTCAAGAACTAAATCACGTAAATGTCCATCACTACTGTTCTTAAGCAATATCTTAAGGTCTTGAACAATATCCTTCGTAAAAAAACCAGCAATACTAAATCTGCGCCAAAAATCTCCTCGACGAAAATACGGGTCCTTCTTCTCAACTTCTTGAAGATTTGCTAGAAGAAGTTGCTTTGAACTTGGCTCTAATTGTGATGGATCTCCGTTAGCAAGAATTGCGTATGGGTCAAGCCGGATTAAAGTTTGTTGAATTGTTTTGTTACCTAAAGCAGCCATCCACCCAAGTAATCCTCGAAGTTCATCTCTCACTATAGAATTGGGTGCAATAACTGACAGACATTCGGCCAACGTCAAATTATCCGCAGGATCAACTATTCGCTTAACAAGAAAGTCTGCAGAACAATACTCAGCTACGATTTTATGCACTGGTCGGTGTTGGTCAACTGTATCTCCGGGCTTGAAAAGTCGTGTAGCAAGAACACTGGAAATGTCGGAGTCACTATTTAGCAGTGACGAAAACAAAGGATAAATTCTGGTTTCCGAACACTCATTAACGCTTATCCCTTCAGCACCAGACAATAACAGCTTGGCAAAAACCTCTGAAGCGATCTTAACTTTTTGAGTTACGGAGAGAGGATTGCCAATTTTGGAAGATGTTGGTTTGACTTCTCTTGTTAGGCGCTCTATAGCAAGTTTAAAAATTGAGCGTTTATCAGAAAACTTTCTGCCACTTTCGAGATACGCATCGATAAACATTCTCAGGAATTGCGGATTAGGCAACAGCGGCTCTAAAGAAAATCTGGACACTTCTGAGTGGAATTTAGCGAAATCCTCGCCCGGTGCGTGATGCTTGAAGATCGCACATTGTTCCGACTCATCAAATTCACAAAGTCTAACGATGAGAGGTTCACTACGAAGATAATCTTTTACTGTAATTGTATCTGAATTATCCCACTCGCTGGACCTACTCGAGATAATTACACAAGTAGGTTTAGCTTTTACCACTTGAGCCAAAAGCTGATGAATTCCACTTTCATTAATCTTCGCTAATTCATCAAATCCATCAATTACTATTGGTTTTCCTTCTTGCTCAAAACCAATATGAACAAACTTTGTTGCTGTTATTGCTGATGTGCCTAGTTGATTTGAAAGGCTATGCAGAAGTTCTGTTTTACCAGCACCCGGTTCAGCCAGAACAACGACTAAAGTCGATTCTTCTAGTAACTCTTTCTCTGAGAATGTTTTTTCGTTACTCGAAAGCCTACGTTGTAGATAAAAATTCGAGTACATAGTTGCAATCTTTTTCAAGCGATAGACAAGTTAGAGTAGTTATTTAGGGAATGTAACAGAGGTTTTAAGCAATGTCTCCAAATAGACATTCTCAACATTTTGTATTTCAAAGATGTTTCCTCTTTGAAATGCGATCCACAATATAGAGCACAAGCTGTGTCGTTAAAACCTCCATCAAAAACCAATTTAGAACTAACTAAATTGACTAAGAGGCTTAATAAATTAGCTAAAAATTGACCATGGCCTCCTTTGGACAATTATTAAAATTTTCCATTTAACCTTAAAATTATCCAATCAATTCAAATATTATCCGTTTACAATCAAAAAAAACAGTTAGCAATATTGCCCGGCGACCCAGCCACTGGCCCAGGCCCACTGAAAGTTGTAGCCTCCCAGCCAACCGGTAACATCGACCACTTCACCAATAAAGTACAAGCCGGGTTGCTGTTTAGCTTCCATGGTTTTTGACGATAAATAGTCGGTATCCACGCCACCAATAGTCACTTCTGCGGTGCGGTAGCCCTCAGTACCGTTGGGCTTAAAAATGTAACCATGCAGGCTGTCAGCAATCTGTTTCGTGGTTTTCGGGTTTAATGCTTTTAGCGGTTGGTTAGTAAACACTTGTAGTTCAATTAGTTTTTCTACCAGCCGTTTAGGCAGTAATTTAGCCAGGGCGGTTTTAACTTCTTGTTCTGGATGGGCTTGCTGCTGTTCAGCTAAAAACGCCGCTAAATCGGTTTGCGGTGACATATTGACTATCACTTCATCGCCCGGCTGCCAGTAGCTGGATATTTGCAAAATAGCCGGCCCGCTTAGCCCACGGTGGGTAAACAGCATGTCTTCCGGAAATAGTGTGTCGTTGGCTTGTGCAGTAACCGGCAAGGCGACACCACTGATTTCTTCAAATACAGCTTTATCACTAGGTTGCCACGTTAAGGGTACTAAAGCGGCTCGCAGCGGTAACACTTTTAACCCAAATTGCTCGGCTAACTGGAAGCCAAATGCCGTGGCACCTAAATTAGGCAAGCTTAAACCGCCGCTGGCGACAATAAGACTTTGGCACTGCCGGTTTAGCTCTGCCGTGGTAACGGTATATTGGCCATCAGCAAAACTCACGCCGGTAATACTTTGCTGCAATGCAATTTGCACATTGGCCGCTTTAGCTTCTCTGAGCAGCATTTCTACAATGTCTTTAGCGCTGTCATCACAAAACAGCTGACCCAGCGTTTTTTCATGAAAAGCAATGCCATGCTGCTGCACCAAGCCGATAAAATCCCACTGGGTATAACGGCTTAATGCCGATTTACAAAAATGCTTATTTTGCGAGAGGAAATTCTCGGGTCCGGCATACATATTGGTAAAATTACAACGCCCGCCACCCGACATCAAAATTTTACGCCCTACGCGCTTGCCATTATCCAGAACCAGTACGTTACGGCCACGTTTACCGGCCTCAATCGCACACATCAGGCCAGCGGCACCGGCTCCAATTACTATAACGTCCCACGCTTGCATTACATCGGCCTATCTTGAACTCTAATATAGGCGCTATTGTCGTTTACTCTTTGCCTGGTTGCAATCGTGCCACCAGCTTCAATCAGTTCAGTTATAACTTATAGCATTTAAGCATAAAGGAGAAACTTACACATAATTGAAAACGTCGCCAAAGGGGCTGGTTTTGCTCAGTTTATTTTTTAACCGGCGTTTTAACAAAGACCTTTTTTTGAAACGTCGTTAAGCAAAATGAAAAATTGCAACAATTGTCACTGTTTCGTGTATTTACACTTAATTACATATTAGATAAAACAGAAGTAGATGTTGTTGCATGGTTGCAATATGCCGTCGTCGTCCAGGAAACACATAACAATAAATAACTACATAATAAGAGAAATTAATGAGAAAGCCTCAGTTCACACTAACCAAGCTGGCACTGCTTTGCTTACCAGCCACGCTATTGGTTGCTACCCATACCAATGCGCAAATCACCGTTGATGAAGCAAGCCAGTATCTCAGCCCGGTAGCGGCAAAGTTGCTGCCTGTAGAAAAAAATGAATCTAAACGTTATATCGTAAAATATAAGCAGCAACAGCTGGATTTTGCCGGCCCTGGCGCGTTTAGCCTTAATGCCGTTGAACGACGCAACCACAATTTGCAACAACGCAAACAACGGTTGGAATTACGTGGTGCCAAGGTAAAAGAAGTATTAGCTGCACAATCTTCAATTGCAGTGGAATTATCTGCTGCTGAATTAGCCGAATTGCAAAATGCAAGTGATGTTGAGTTTGTTGAAGAAGATTACAAACGCTTCCCAATGGCACAGCAGATCCCATTCGGTTACACCATGGTTCAAGCGAATCAGGTAAGTGACCAGTTCGCTTCAAACCAGAAAGTGTGCATTATCGACTCTGGTTTAGATTTGCCACATGAAGATTTCTTAACTGGCAATATTACCGGCACTAACAATTCAGGCACCGGTAACTGGTACGACAATGGTGGCCCACACGGCACGCACGTAGCAGGAACTATTGCCGCATTAAACAACAGCACAGGCATGCTTGGCGTACTGCCAAACGGCAACCTAAAACTGCACATTGTTAAAGTGTTTAACGCCGAAGGCTGGGGGTATACCTCCACGTTGGCCAATGCCGTAAATACCTGTGTAACCAATGGTGCTACGGTAATTAACATGAGCTTGGGTGGCGGTGGTGCAAGCACGACTGAAGGTAACGCTATGCAAGCCGCTTTTGATGCAGGCGTATTACTGATCGCCGCTGCGGGCAACGATGGCAATACCACACTTTCTTACCCAGCTTCTTATGATGCTGTTGTTTCTGTTGCCGCAATTGATAAAAACAAGCAACTGGCTGACTTTTCACAGCGTAACGTACAAGTAGAACTGGCCGGCCCGGGTGTAGACATTCGCTCTACCTACCCTGAAGGCACAGGCTTAGAAGCACTATTAAGCGTAGGCAGCACCAGCTACGAAAGTAGCCCAATGACTAATTCGTCTGATGGCTCTGCTACTGCAGCACTGGCCAGTTGTGGTTTAGGTGAAACAACGTGTACGACAGTTAGCAATAAAATTTGTTTAATTGAACGTGGCAACGTTAGCTTTGTGCAAAAAGTACAATCTTGTGAAGATGGCGGTGGTTTAGCCGCAATTATTTATAACAACACTACTGGCGATTTTGGCGGCACTCTGGGTGACAACCCAGGTACTACCATTCCAGCACTTGCTGTTACTCAAGCGGTTGGCCAGGCACTTATGGGCAAACTTAACCAAACAGCTAATGTTAGCTCAGGTGCCAGCAACTATGGCTTAATGAGTGGTACTTCAATGGCATCGCCGCATGTAGCGGGTGTTGCAGCACTGTTGTGGAGCCATTACCCGCAGTGTACCAATGCACAAATTCGTAATGTGCTGGCACTGACAGCCGAAGATTTAGGCACAGCAGGTCGTGACAACTCTTACGGCTTTGGTTTAGTTCGCACCAAGACTGCCTTTGACTATATTGCACAGAACGGATGTGACGGGAATGGCAACGGCGGCGGCGAAGAGCCACAACCACCAACGGGCAATGAGCTGCAAAAAGGCGTTGCGCAAACAAGCCTGAGCGGTGCAGCAGGAAGCAATACGTTTTATACCTTCGTTGTTCCTGCCGGTGCAACCAACCTGACATTTACTATGTCTGGTGGTTCAGGTGATGCGGATATCTTCGTTAAGTTTGGTAGTGCGCCAACAAGCTCAAGCTACGATTGTCGTCCATACAAAGGCGGTAATGCTGAGAGCTGCAGTTTTGCCGCACCTCAAGCCGGTACATATCATGTAATGATTAACGGTTACAGTGCATATTCTGGCGTATCGTTAGTGGCAGATTACACAGCTGGCTCAGGTTCAGGTGGCAGTACAGGTGGTAGTAGCACACTAAACAACCTGACAGCGACTAAGGGCAACTGGCTACACTACACTGTTACCGTGCCTGCTGGCATGAGCAGCTTAACGGTAAATGCTTCAGGTGGTTCAGGTGATGCAGACTTATATGTTCGTCGTGGCGCCCAGCCAACCACAACCACCTATGATTGTCGTCCATATAAAAACGGCAATACTGAAAGCTGTGCGATTAATAATCCACAAGCTGCTGTATGGCATATCAGCCTACGCGCCTACAGTACGTTCAGTGGCCTAACCCTGGTAACCGAATACAAACCGTAATTAAGATTCTCTAATGCAAAAGGCCAGCATCACAGCTGGCCTTTTTTGTTTTTACTCTTTATGGCTTTAGTTATAACGGTTTATGGGTTTAATAACCGGCTTAACTGAGCCTGCGCTAACGGCTCGCTTTGATCAGCAGCTTTCTGATACAAGTCACGGGCTTTTACCAAATCTTTACTCACGCCACGACCGTATTCATACATCCAACCTAAGTTGTACTGAGCATTGGCATAACCTTGTTCAGCCGCCATAGCAAACAATTCAACTGCCTTTTTATCGTCAACTTTTACCTGCCGGCCATTTTTATAAAACAAACCCAATGCAGTTAACGCACGCGGTACCTTAGCGTCTAACGACTGCTGATATAGCTCAAAAGCTTTGCGCTCATCTAAACTTACACCATAGCCTTTTTCATACATGTAGCCTAAATTTGCCACGGCACGCTGATGGCCTTGAGCAACTGCTTTCTGATACCAATATACGGCTTGTTTATCATCCTGCCTGACACCGCGTCCTGTTTCATAACGCGAACCCAAATTAAACTGGGCATCGGCATCACCTTGCTCTGCTACCTTACTGTACCAATACAACGCTTTTTCATTATCTTGCGCTACACCACGGCCCGCACCATACATAAAACCCAAATTATATTGCGCAAACAATACGCCTTGATCTGCAGCTCGCTGATACCATTTAACGGCCTCTGCATCATCTTGCTTCACGCCTGTGCCGTTAGCTAACTGTAACGCTACAAGATACTGTGCATCAGCATTGCCCTGTTCGGCGGAAAGCTTTAACCACTTGTGCGCCTCACTTGCACTGGCGGTTTCATCCTGACTTAGTAAGTTGCCTAAACGGAACTGCGCATCCCTATTGCCCGCCGTTGCTGCAAGTTTTAACAGCTCAGCAGCCCGACGGGCGTCTGTCCGTATTCCACGACCTTCGCTAAGGTGAATAGCGAGGTAATAGCAAGCAGATTGATCTTGTTCACCACAAGCCAGCTCAAGGAACTCAACCGCTTTAGCGTCGTTTCCTCGTGTGCCACGGCCAAGCGAATAACTGATCCCAACTTCACGCTGCGCATCTATTAACCCCTGCGCTGCCGCACGGCTAAACAGTTCAAATGCACGGTTATCATTCTGACTAAAGCCTATACCCTGCAAGTGATATTGCCCCAATTGATACCCTGAACGAATATGCCCCTGTTCCAATGCTTTTTGATACCAATCGATGGCTTTTGTAATATTAACCGGCGCACCACGACCCACACTGTAACGTTCAGCAACGATGTATTGCGCATCAATATCACCCTGCGCAGCCGCACGTTCGTACCACATTAATGCACTAGTATCGTCCTTTGGCACACCGCGCCCGCTGCCATACATAAAGCCTAGATTATACATTGCTAATACATGCTGTTGTTCTGCCGCTTGGCGATACCAAAATACCGACAACGCGTCATCCTGCGCCAACCCGATACCGTTGGCCAGTGATACAGCCAAATGATATTGTGCCTGCGCCATGCCTTGTTCAGCAGCGGCGCTAAACCACTGCGCAGCTGCGATAGCATCAACAGACACACCATAACCATTTGCATACATGGCGGCGAGATTAAATTGAGCATCTGCCATACCTGATTCAGCCAGCGGATACCAATGGCTAAAGGCTTCTGCATAATTTTTGCGCTGAAACTCTCGCAAACCGCTATCAAACTTCGCATCTACCAAAGGCAGTACAGCTAACTCGGCTTGTTTGGGCTTGCTCACGGTTTGCGTTTTAATCACATCTGGATTAGATGTCGCCTGAACAGGCGTCGTTATTTTCTTGGTAACCTCTACTGCCGGCTGTAGTTCCGGAGCCGTTGGCGCAGCAGCAATGGCAGTAGTAGGTACTTCGGCCAAAGGTACCGTAACATCATCTGATGCAGGTGCAGGTGCAATAACCGAAGTGTCCTGCTGCGCTTTGCGCGCCGCAAGTTCATCGGTAATGTCTTTTTTCGCTCTGGCTGATTCGGCGAAATCGGAGCTATTAGACGCTGCCTGCTCCAACCAATAAGCTGCTTGCAAAGCGTCTTGTTCAACCCCTTGGCCCATCGAATACATTTTCGCCAGCTCAAACTGAGCCATAGTATTGCCATCCATTGCCAGAGATTGCCAGATTTCAGCCGCCTTAACATAGTCACCTTGCTGAAATGCTGCCTTTGCATCAGCGATTTGTTGTTGCGGTTCAGCCGCCAACATAAAGCTGGTGACCATTAAGCTTGTTATTATTTTATTTAGCCGCATAGATGCCCCTCCATTGCATGTTGTTATATCAAATAAAGGCGTTTACACCAAGGGCGAAACCAAGATAAAAAGTGAACCTAGCGTGAATAAACAGCGAAAAACTGCGATTAATCGTCTATTTTTTCAGGCAGACTGTCGATTGTAACCATCTAGCAATGCTAACCAGTGTTGTTCATGCCAGGCAAAGTCAGCGTGCAGACCGCGTTCTTTTACTAACGACCGCTGTAACCGTGCCAGGTTATCGCGCTGCCAATGTCCGTTTGGTCGAATTGCGCATTTATCAAAATCAATCAGCCAAAACTCACCATGCTGATCCAGCAGAATGTTATGACAATTAAGATCTGAGTGATAAACCCCTTGTTGATGAAAGCGGGCAATCAGTGCCCCCAACTGCTGCCACTGCAAAACTGTCAGCGCTTCCGAAGCACAAAGCACCGTATAAAGATCACGGCTAGCGGCAATGAGTTCAATTATTAGATCAGCGCGATAATAACCGCCAGATACCTGATAATGCGCGGCAAGAGGTCTGGGAACAGGTAAGCCGCAGCGGCGCATATGTCGTAGTAAGGCAAACTCCTGCATGGCACGGCTACGCAGCACCCGTTGAAAGCAAAATTTATCCTGTATTACCTTACCTACCAAGCCTCCACGGTAATAATGCCGCAAGACAAAATTTGTGTCGTTGTGGCGCACAAACCAAGCGATATTCCGCCCTTTAGATTGGCCAATAACCGCACCTTGTTGTTGCCAATTCTCAGGTACAAAGCTCAGGTTAGTCTCGTGGTGAAACACATCACGCTGATACCAGCTTACCCCGCGTTGCTGCACTCCAACGCAAAAGCTATCCGTATCCGGCCCAAGATAGTCGGCAATAGCCTGACAACTGCGCACTGCCGCTCCTGACTGTTGTTGATACAACGCGAGCGCCTGCTCGCCTTGCTGTTTACGCACCTGAGGTTGCAAGAGTAACTGCGCCGTGTTGCTTACCAGAGAGGCTTCATCGCTGACCCAATTAACCGCCTTTGCCTTATGTAGCCATTGATACGCCTGTGCAAAATTAAACACATGTGGCCCGCTTTGTATCGCTTTACCCAGCGACATTGCCTCCAGCGGATTATGGCCACCACGCTCAATTAAACTGCCGCCAATAAACACCACGTCAGCCAACTGATACCAAACCATCAACTCCCCCATGCTGTCACCAAGCAGCACATCTGTTGCATCACACACTGGGGCATTACTGCTGCGACGTAACAATTGTAATCCGGCTTGCTGCACTTGCAGTGCCACGGCGTTAAAACGCTCAGGATGACGTGGGACTAATAACAGCAGTAACTCTGGGAACTGAGGTTTTAGCTGCTGATAAGCACTAAGTAGTAATGCGTCTTCACCTACATGGGTACTGCCCGCCACCCACACCTGACGCTTTGCCAGTACTGGCGTAAACTGCGCAAACACGCCCTCCAATGCCGCAACCGCTGGTGCCATATCAAACTTCAGGTTTCCGCTAACCAAATGCTCGGCCTGGCAACCAAGCGCTTTAAAACGCCGAACGGTGTGGCTATTTTGGGCTAACAACACGCTAATATTGCTCAGCGCCAGCTGAGAAAATGCATGCCAGCGCCTATAACCGCGAGCCGAGCGAGCCGATAAGCGGGCATTGACCACTATGGTGGGAATAAGTGCACGGCGGCATTGCTGCAATACATTCGGCCACAACTCAGTTTCCAACACCACCACCGCCTGTGGCTGCAGCTTGTTTAGCCAGCGTGATACCGCCCCTGGGGTATCTACTGGCAAATAGCAGTGGTAAACACTGTCGCCAAAGGTTTGTTTAATGCGTTCAGAGCCGGTTGGTGTCGTGCAGGTTATGGTTAATCTAAGATGCGGATAGCGCTGCTGCAAGGCGTGAATAAGTGGCGTAGCCGCCACCACTTCACCCACGGATACCGCGTGCACAACAATACCACCACGTGCATTGGCCGGTACTGTCTGCCAGGCAAACCGCTCAGCCAAGCGTTGGCGGTAGCGTTTATCTTTGCCCGAGCGCCAAAGCAGATACAGCACCGCAGGCACAGTAACAAGATAAATAAGCACGCTATAGCAAACACGGACAAACAGCTGTGGCATTAACGATTCCCTGCGGTTAACAGTCAGGCTTAGAATACGGGCGCCTTAACAGGCAAAGCGCAATGGCCGCCATAATGCCAAATTTAACCTGCTGATACCAAAAGATTCTGTTTCAAAACGGCATTAAATGCTACGCTAGCGGGCATATTTGTTGTTCGATCCCAGCTTTTGCAGCTGCACACACACTGTGGGTCTTTGGAGCTTATTATGGCGCTACCTAAACACCAGCAACCGGCCATGTTCGATGGCGTAAAAGAGTTTTTATTGCGCTTTGCCGCATCAGGCTATTTCCCTGCCACGGCTTTTATTAAAAACCAACCGGTGAAAGCCAACCTGCGGATGGTAGATGCCAATTTAAAAATAGAAATTGTCAGCCATTGCTGGAACTACGCGCGCTTTTTTGTTTATCAGCTAAGCTCGCTGGTAAAGTATCCGCCAACGCAGATGCAAGTGCGGTTTACCGTATTTTATTCTGCAGAAGATGTAGAAACCGCTAAGCTGCTTAAGCATTTTCAAACTATTGACGTGCCCAATGTAGAGTGGAATTTTCAGGAATTACCAACGCCATTGCTGCTGCGCCGCGCCATAGGCCGCAACCACGCGTCTAAACACACTCTCGCCGACTGGATTTGGTTCGCCGATTGCGACATGGTATTTCACGAAGGCTGCTTAGACACGCTTGAACAGCTGTTGAAGGGCCGGCAAGATATTTTAGTTTTCCCTGATACATTGTTAGTAACGCCACTGCTAACAGAAGCCGATCCGATGATTTCCGCTGGCAAAGATAAAACCGAGTTATTGGAAGTAGATACCAGCAAGTTTAAACCGCGTAAATTTGACCGTGCGACCGGCGCTATTCAGATTATTCATGGCGATGTTGCGCGCGCCTGCGGTTACTGTGACGATTTAGCGGTATACCAAAAACCCAAATACCACTGGACTAAAACCTACGAAGACCGTGCCGTACGCTGGTTGTTAGGCACCCATGGTGTACCAATAGCCTTACCCAATTTGCTGCTTATTCGCCACGCTGAAAAAGGCCGTTATAAAGAAGACAGTAAAATTTCGGTAGTTCGTAAAGCCATTCGCCGCGTTAAGTCGGCACTTATTAATAAATAAAAATGAAATAATAGAGACAATTATGGCACGTAAAAAAACGATTTCGCAAAGTATACGCTGGTGGTGGTCTACGCGGGTATTAGGCTTTTGGCGCGTTAAACTATCTGGTGCGATAAAACGTAAACTGGCAGCGCCGGCTGATACTATTGTATTTAACAGCGATGCCACACCTATGCCAGCAGCTAAAAAAAGCGGCATTACCGTTATTCTTACTGCTTATCGCCGTGCCGAATATCTCGCTGAGCAAATTACCGCACTACGCAACCAAACTATACCACCTGATGAAATCTGGGTATGGTCAAACCGCAGCGAAGATCAGTTACTGGATGTTTCTGCTCTGGCCGATCGGGTCGTAGTGTCGAACACAAACTTCCTGTTCTGGGGCCGTTTTGCACTGGCCAGTCTGGTACGTACTGAATTTGTTGCTTTTTTTGATGACGACATTCTGCCCCAACCACGCTGGTTTGAAAATTGTCTAAATACTATTGAAGCCGGCCACGATGGTATTCTCGGTGGCTCCGGTGTGTTACTGCCCGCTGAGGGTGGATATGCCAGTAAAAACAAAGCCGGCTGGAATGGCGCACAAAACAGCGCCGTAACTGAGGTTGATTTAGTTGGTCACGCTTGGTTTATGCGTAAAAGCTACGTGCGTTATATGTGGATTGAGGAGCCTGAGTATTGGGATAACGGTGAAGATATCCACTTATCTTATATGGCATTAAAACATGGCGGTATTAAAACCCTAGTACCACCTCACCCAGAAGCAGATCAGTCTTTATGGTGTTGCCGGCCAGATTTTGGCAAAGCAGTTGGCCGGTTAAAAGTTGCCACATACCAAACCCAAGATCATCGTAGCACCCGCAGTGCCATTGTGGATAAATACCGCGCTGATGGCTGGAAAATAGTCAACGCCCGCTAAACCTATGTTTTGCAATATGCCGCCCAGTCGCTCTGGCGGCATACTGCAAGTTAATCACAGCGCGGCTAAAATGGTTTCAGCTTTACTGACTTCAAACGTTTTTGGTGCTTCAACATTTAACAGTGTTACAACACCGTTTTCGACAATCATAGCATAACGCTGTGAACGCACACCGCCAAAATCAGCAGTTTCCATTGTCAGGCCAATCGCCTTATGAAACGCGCCACCACCATCAGCTAAAAATACAATTTCTTCCGCATTCTGGCTTTTTGCCCAGGCACTCATAACAAACGCATCGTTTACCGCAGTACACACAATAGCGTCAACGCCCTTGGCTTTAATTTGGTCGGCCAGTGTAATGTAGCCCGGTAAGTGCGCCGCTGAGCAAGTAGGCGTAAACGCACCAGGTACAGCAAACAATACCACTTTTTTGTTGGCAAAAATTTGGCTGGTGGTGGGGTTCATTACGCCTTCTTTGGTCAGTTGTGAAAAACTTACCTCTGGTAACTTGTCGCCTATTTTGATCATCGCTGTTTCCCTGTTAAGTTAATTGCTAAGCCACACTATTAAATAGCGGCGTTTATATACACATCAAACCGATTATTCTTACCCGTTACCGACATAGTCGGTGCCTTCCCAGCCAGAAAATCAGCATAGCCAGGCCGTTTCACCACCACCCTTTTTTGCGCCAGCAGCAATGCTGGTGCCAACAAGGCATCTGCATCGGTGTCACTACCCACAACATCGTGAAAGGCACGCATTTCCTTTTTTACCAAGGCAGTTTTATCCCGTGGCGGAAACATAGGATCTAAGTAAACCACATCCACTGTCGGGTGCTGTTGTAACGCATCAATACCCGGGCTATGCAGTAATGTCATACGCTTGGCTAACCAGTGTAGCTCAGTAATATTACAGCCCCGGCGTAACCCATCATATAACAGCGCTGCGACAACCGGATTACGTTCAACTAAGGTAACGCTGGCGCCAAGACTCGCCAGCACAAAAGCATCACGGCCAAGACCCGCTGTTGCGTCTAACACCGTTAATTCGCGCTTTTTATTCAAGCCACAGGCTTTGGCTATCGCCTCGCCTTTACCTCCACCATGCAAGCGCCGGTAACTGGCGGCACCGCTGGCAAAATCGACCACAATATCGCCCTGTTTTGGCAGCTCAGCGTTTCTCAGCACCAACGCATCATTATGCCAGGCTAAATGCCAGCCGCTTACTTCATCGGCAAGCGTTAGGCCAAACTGCTGACATAAACTAGCCGCATAGTCAGCATCTAGCAGTGAACTGGCTAAGATACTCAAGGCCATTACCGTGCCATACCGACAAAATTTTCGCCAACACTTAACGCTATGATCTGGCTTATTTGCTGCAGGCTGCGCCCCGACTCTTGCTGCCATACATTAAACTGCTGTTGAATTTGTGCCAAACTGCGTTTGCTGGTAATTCCACCGTCAAACACCCTGGTGGCCCGCAGGTATGCTTCAACATCCTCGCTTAAAATAAAGGTATCTTTACCAATAGCCCGCAATGCGTAGGGCCCGGTATTGCCGCCTAAACGTGCTCCGTGCTTTTTAAGATAAGCCCACAGGCCAATAATGTCACTGCTTGGCCAGTTGGCAATAAACTTGGCAAAACTGCCATGTTTCATCGCAATATCATCAATCATCATAGCGTTGTGGCGAATGGTAAACACTTTACTTGCGTTGCGGATAATACGTTCGTCGCGCGCTTTTGCTTCGAGCATTTCGTCGCTCATCAGTAAAATTTTTTCAATGGCAAAATCGAAAAACACCTCACAAAAGCCAGGCCATTTCTGCCTTACAACCCGCCAGACAAAACCGGATTGAAATACTTTTTTGGTTAGCTCACCTAGTAACAGGTTATCGGGGATGGCGGCAATATCGTCAGCGTTGGCACTTTGCCCAAGCAAGGCCTCCAATGCAGCCGCGCCGCCTTTACGCTCGCAAGCACGCTGATAAATACGCGCAAAAGATTCAGCAGTATCCATATTACTCTACTTTAGAAACTAAAACGGGCAACAGTCTAACTGCTGCCCTTATAATCCGGCCAGAACAATTACGTCAAATACTGTGGGTTAAAACACAGAACCGTTGCCTGCACCTTTTAACGTACAAACCCCATTTTCGAGTATCACTCCAGGCTTTGGCACCACTGCACAGTCGGACATTAAACCCAAGCGGGCATTTTCCGCTTTTTGTGCCGCATTATATTTACTAATCAGCGCCATAATTTCGCTTTCGTTGCCATCTTTAGTAGACAATGCAATATAACTGGCTGGCCCACCGCAAGGCTTACTACCAAACTCTACCACCCGGCACTGTTGAATGTTATCCGCTTGTGCGTCACCTATCAGTGCCATAATTTCGGCACGCATTGCCGATAATGGTTGCTGGTCTATCATTTGTTTCTTCCTCGCTTTAACCGCCGCCACCGGATCAGTTGTCGGATCAATTGGCTCGACCAACGGCTGAGGTGGCAATCGCTCGACACTGGGGTCGTTGCTGGCCTGGCCCTGTTGGCAAGCCGTCAGAGCAAGGGTTGTCATTATCAGTATCAATAACTTAGTGCGCATTTACTTTCCTCCGCTGTTTGGCATTGAGCTTGGCAGAGCGGGTATGAATTGGCAATGAATTGCTAAATTAATCATCACAACAGCAACTAGCCCGCTATGCCCATATGCCGCAGCAAAGCGGCATTGCTTGGCTCTCGCCCTCGGAAGCCTTTAAATAACTCCATAGGTTCCGCGCTGCCACCGCGCTCTAAAATCCAGCGCAGAAAATCACGGCCGGTGTCGGCATTAAAAATACCCTCTTCCTCAAAACGGCCAAACGCATCAGCCGACAGTACCTCAGCCCATAAATAGCTGTAATACCCAGCACCATAACCACCGGCAAAAATATGACCAAAACCATGCTGAAAGCGGTTAAAACGTGGCGGTATTATTACCGATACTTCTGTGCGGACGTCATCCAGCATCTGCTGCACGCGGCCGCCCTGCGCGGGGTCGTACTCGGCATGTAAACGAAAATCAAACAGGGCAAATTCCAGCTGACGGACAAGGAACATCGCCGATTGGAAATTTTTAGCGGCTAGCATTTTTTCTAATAAATCGTCTGGCAGTGCTGCGCCTGTTTCATAATGCCCGGCAATAATAGCCAGCGCTTCACTTTGCCAGCACCAGTTCTCTAAAAATTGGCTTGGCAGCTCCACGGCGTCCCATGCCACACCATTTATACCAGCGACAGCTGCAGCGTCTACTTTTGTGAGCATATGATGAATGCCATGGCCAAATTCGTGAAATAAGGTAACCACTTCATCATGGGTAAACAATGCCGGTTTGCCCCCGACCGGTTTATTAAAGTTACAAGTAAGGTAGGCTACAGGTGTTTGCACGCTGCCATCTGGCAGTATACGCCGGCCATGACAATCATCCATCCAGGCGCCACCGCGCTTTTTTGACCGTGCGTATAAATCTAAGTAAAAGCTGCCACGCAGTTCACCGGTTTGGTCAAAGATATCGTAAAACTTCACATCGTTGTGCCAAACATCAACACCTTCACGTTGGCGTACTACAACACCAAACAGCTTATTTAGCACAGCAAATAAACCGGCAACGACTTTGTGCTCCGGGAAATACGGCCGCAACTGTTCGTCAGAAATGGCATACCGGGCTTGCTTGAGCTTTTCTGCATAGTAGGTGACATCCCAAGCTGCCAGCTCATTAATACCAAACTCGGCGGTAGTAAAGGCGGTAAGTTCAGCTAAATCCTGCTCTGCCTGTGGTTTAGCGCGTTTAGCTAAATCATGTAAAAAGTCCAAAACCTGCGCCGGGCTTTGTGCCATTTTGGTAGCCAGTGACTCTTCAGCCGCGTTGTTAAAGTCCAGCAATTGAGCCAGCTCGTGCTTTAATGCCAATGTTTCTTCAATAATGGCGCTGTTGTCAAACTGGCCTGCTGTTGGGCCTTGATCCGACGCGCGCGTGCAGTAAGCGCTGTAAAGTGCTTCACGCAGCTGACGATTATCCGCATAGGTCATTACAGCAATGTAGCTTGGGAACTCCAGCGTAAACACCCAGCCGGTAAGGTCACGGCTTTGCGCTTCTTCTGCTGCAGCTAACTTAGCGTCTTCGGGTAACCCCGCAAGCTCTGCCGCATCAGTAATATGCTTGTACCAAGCCTGTGTGGCATCGAGGGTGTTGTTGGAAAACTGCGAGCTTAAATCGGACAAGCGGCTTTGAATTTCGCCATAACGCTGCTTTTTATCTGCCGATAAACCTATGCCTGATAGCTTAAAATCGCGCAATGCATTTTGAATAACCTTTTGCTGTGCCGCAGTTAAATTAGCGTAGTCAGTGCTTTGCGCCAGTTGCTGATATTTTTGATAGAGACCTTCGTGCTGCCCCAGCCAGGTGCTGAAATCAGACAGCAGCGGCAAGCAGCTTTCAAAAGCTTCACGCAGCGCGGTGCTGTCAACAACAGAGTGCATATGCGCAACCGGCGACCACAGCTTACTTAACCTGTCACTATCTTGCTCTAGTTGTTCAATCAGGCTATGCCAGCTTACTTCTGGCGCGGCAACAACCCGCTCAACAGCTGCGCGCGCCTGGGCGATAGCCTGCTCTACTGCAGGCTTTACCTGCTCCGGTGTAATGGCAGAAAAAGGCGGTAAATCAGGAAAAGATAACAAAACATTGTCGGTTGCAGTCATAAAAAACCTTAAAACATTAAATAATATGGCAATACACTAATGTTATTAATGTTGGGGCAATACGCCATATTGTCAATGCAAAGAAGAACGATTGGCGGCATAGATTTTAACTGACTATAATGTGCACAATTTGTTAATCAACGGAGTGAACTACAACATGAAAACACACTATAAAACGCTGGTTGTTAGCCTATTAAGTGGTTGCTTAAGCTTCCAAGCTCTGGCATCTGACATTGATGAAGCTATCGAGTCAGCCACCAAGCACTATAAAGCCGGCGAGTTGTCACAGGCCATTGCCCAGCTCGACTATGCCAGCACGCTTATTCGCCAGGAAAAAGGCGAGCAGGTAAAAAATGCATTTCCTCCTGCACCATCCGGTTGGCAAGCCGAAGACGCTAGCAGTGAAGTTGCCGGTGCAGCAATGTTTGGCGGTGGTATTACGGCATCTCGCAACTACTATAACGACAATCACCGTATTGAAATACAGTTAATGATGGACTCTCCTATGCTGCAGGCGTTTTCAATAATGCTAAGCAACCCGTCAATGATTGCGATGTCTGGCGGTAAGCTCATTAAAATACAAGGTATTCAGGCAGTGCAGAAAGTTGATGGCGATAACCTGGAAATCCAGCTTTTATCCCCTACAGGCGCCATGATCACCCTGCGTGGTGACAATGCCGCACAAAGCACTATATTAAAGCTGGCCAATGCCATCGACCTGAAAAAGCTTTAGTAAACGATATTTGCCCGGCTGGCTCCTGTGCCGGGCTTGTAAAACCCCTGGCGACACCCTATAAACAACACAGTGTATTTATCCGGAACTGTGTTATGACCCGTCATTTTAATTATCTTGCCATTGGCGCCGGCAGCGGTGGTATTGCCAGCGCTAACCGCGCAGCACAACGCGGTGCCAGCGCTGCGGTTATCGAAGCTAAAGCCGTTGGCGGTACCTGTGTTAACGTTGGTTGCGTGCCGAAAAAAGTGATGTGGTACGGAGCCCATATCGCTGAAGCGCTGAAATACAGTCCCGCTTATGGCTTTGATGTGTTACAAAATAGCTTTAATTGGGCCACGCTGGTACAAAACCGCGAAGCCTATATTCAGCGCATTCATGCCAGCTACCACAAAGGCTTTGCTAGTAACGGCGTTAACGTAATTGAAGGTTTCGCCACCTTTGTGGATGCCAAGACTGTCGAGGTTAATGGCGAGCGTATAACGGCTGATCACATTACCATTGCGGTAGGTGGCCGCCCGACACGGCCTGATATTCCAGGTGCAGAGCACGGCATTGACTCAGATGGTTTTTTTGCCTTAACAGCACAGCCGAAAAAAGCCCTGGTTATTGGCGCCGGTTATATCGCAGTAGAAATTGCTGGTGTGCTACATGCGCTGGGTACCGACACGCATTTGCTGGTACGCAAAGACCGGCCGCTGCGCAACTTTGACAGCGATATAACCGATATGCTGTTGGAACGCATGGCACAAGATAAGTTGAATTTGCACACCCAATCTAATGTTAATAAAGTAGAAAAAATGTGCGACGGCAGCTTAACCGTTAGCTGTGATAACGGCAGCGTGTTTACTAACGTAGATTGCCTTATTTGGGCCATTGGCCGCGAACCGGCTGCAGACAAGCTGAATTTGGCCGCGACCGGTGTAGCAACCGATAAAGACGGTTATATCCGTACCGACAACTATCAAAATACCAATGTTAATGGCATCTATGCCGTTGGCGACATTACCGGCGAAGCCCAGTTAACCCCGGTAGCAGTAAAAGCAGGCCGTTTGCTGGCCGAACGGCTGTTTAACCCTGCCTTGCCCGATGCACATATGGATTATTCACTTATTCCAACCGTAGTGTTCAGCCACCCTCCCATTGGCACTATAGGGCTGACAGAGGCAGAAGCGATTGAACAATATGGCGCCTCCAAGGTAAAAGTATACCGCTCTAACTTTGCTGCCATGTATAACGCCATTACCCCGCATCGGGCGCTTAGCCGCTTTAAATTGGTATGTACCGGCGACAACGAAAAAGTGGTGGGCTTACACGGTATTGGCGAGGGTATGGATGAAGTGTTGCAAGGCTTTGCCGTGGCAATAAAAATGGGCGCTACCAAGGCTGACTTTGACAACACTGTAGCGCTGCACCCTACTAGCGCCGAAGAATTTGTTACCCTTAGGGGCTAGTGTAGGAAAAGCATCCTACACATATCAATAAACCTGGAAAATAACCAATCACTGTCTATATTGGCTAGGCAGTGATTTTTTCTAAGGTGTATCACCGTCAACTGTGCGGTTTCGAATTATTATATAAGCTAATTTATCCCAAGCTTGGCTATTGTACCCCCCATAAAGATCATGATTGATGTCTTGCCAGTACCCCTCACAGCCCTTACTCACTTTGAGTAAGTTCAGGTAGTCTTTATCCACAATAATAAATTGTTTTTGATAAGGAATAAGCCAACGTGAACTTGGATTTTCGCTTAACACAGTTTTGGCTTGTTGGTATTGAGCAAACCACAGGTTAATAAGTCCTCCACAGGCTTTGGTATAGAAGACCTTGCCCATATCAGGTGTACTGTGCAGGTCTTCATTACCGGATAGCACTTTTTGGGCATGATGCCAGCTGGCGAACCCTATTTGTTGAGAAAGCATCGTCAAGCAATGCTTTAATTGCAGGTCATCGCCGTCCTTGATCTCCAGGCGCTTAAGCTGAGGTGCCATATGCTGTTGCAGTATCGGGTCACGTTTTATAGCCTTGAGCAACTTCTTGGCTTGAACTTTTACTTCATTTAATGCTAATTCCACTATGCCTTTTCCTCCATACTACCCAGGCTTTGTGGTATTAATCTGTGCAAGTGCGTCCATACCAGGCTTATCGCTAACAGAGCTGAAAGAACATGAGTGAGAGGAAAAGCATACCAAAGCGCGCTCAACTCAAATTTAGCAGAAATGAAAATCATAGCCGGTAGTAAAAAGACATAAATCTGCGCACTAGAAAGTAGCATCGCCTTTTTTGCCCTTCCCGTCGCCTGAAAAAACGCGATACATATAGCACTCACCCCTGCCAAAGGAAGCAACATAAACATTGTACCGATGATGGTTTCGCTATTTGCGAGCACGCTTTCTTGAGGACTAAATACGGTGATAATCTGTCTGGGGAAAACCTGCAAACACAATGTCATCACAGCCAGGTAACTGCTGGCCATAAAGGCGCCGGTTATTGCTGCGTTTTTCACCCTTAAAAAGTTCTTAGCGCCATAGTTGTGAGCAATGATAGTTTGACTGGCATGGCTTATTGCAATGAGGGGCAAAATCAAAAAGATGTTGATCCTACTCACAATGCCATAAGCGGCGAGCCATTGAGTTGAGCCAATCAGGTCACTTTGACTTATACGCGTATTGAGAAACACCATCACTACTGCAGCACCAAAATAGGAGATAAAGACAGGCATTCCTATACTAAGGAACTTGTTTATTATGCCAAAGTTCAGGGCAAAGCTAAGTTTCTCAATTGATAATAGTGGCGTAGGATTATTCAATAAACGTATGCCCAGTAATAGCCCCATTAATTGGCATATTATCGTTGCGTAAGCAGCACCACTGACACCAAAGTTGAACACGGCAATAAACAAGTAATCTAGTATTACATTGCTTACGGCGCCTAAGATGATAATTAGCAGCAAGCTCTGCATTTTGGTTTGCGCGCGTAATAGGTCTGTGATCAATGACAGACTCAATACGAGTACTGCGCCCATAGTCACTGGAATAAAATAAGCCCTTGCATCATCAAACAGTAAATCCGTTACGCCACTTGATCTTAGTAAAGGTGATGTAGCACTTAGCACCAGGATGGCAAGTACAATAGAAAGCAGTAATACCAGGGTAAAAGCATTATTGATGACGGTTTGTGCTTTTGAGTTTTGCCCTGCCCCCCAATATTGACTTACAACTATACTGACGCCATTGCTGATGAAAGCGCCCAATGCAATCACTAACATTTGCAATGGAAAGATTGCAGAAACCGCAGCAAAGCCAATATCACCAACATATTGAGCGATAAAATACGCATCAACCATATTGTATAAACCACTTAAAACCATGCCAAATGCCATGGGCAGTGCGATTTTAACGTACAAATTGCGAAGCTTTTCGCTTTCAAGTGAAGAAGGAGTGAGTTTGTGTTCAGGGTTTTCCTGACGCATATTTTGAGATGTCACAATTCAATTACCTCTAAGTATATATGGCATTCCGCAAAGCCTACTTAGTTCGTAATGAACTGATTAAAACATGGTGTCAGAGTGATATCATCTTAAGCGGAAAGGCGTCTCTGCAGCCTGCTGGAAAGACTATGTGAATTAGTGACGAATGTCAAAGACACTGTAAGTGGGAACTGCTTTAGGTTTACCTCGAGTTCACCCACCTGAATAGCCGCTATAGTTTTTGTAATTCATGTTGTTGCCTTTGCATACGGTTTCGGTTCAGCTTTCTTCGTTGCTGTCTGTGTTTAATTTTTTCTCTGGGAAAAACACATCATCAATACGCAAATTAAAAATGTTGGCAATATCAAATGCTAACTGTAAAGATGGGTCATGCTTTCCTCGTTCAACGGCATTAACCGCCTGTCGTGATACGCCAAGTTCCTGCGCTAATGTTTGTTGCGACCAATCACGTTCGGCGCGCAAAACCTTAATTCGATTCTTCATTGTCTCTCCAAACCAATAGTTGAACGATCAAACCATGGCCACCAAAAACCGCAGGCATTACAAAGGCTAGATTTACTTCTGGCATTGGAAACTTCATTGCCAGCATGCCGTAGATAAATGATGAAAAGCACAAAAGGCCAATCATCCATAAAAACGCTTCACCCGTGAGTGCTTTCATGTATTCATCAAGTGTGCGATAGCGAGTTCGGAAAATAAAAAATGCCCATACTAGCGGTGCGACAGGCAACACCGTCGCCGCTACATTGAGCCATGTCGGCATGTTTAGTAGCTCCAACGAAAATGCTTGAATTGCAATTAACAATAAAAACACAACCATGGCCGTCATAAAACGTTTCATGAACGTGATCTCAGCTTTTGATTTAGCCATAACATTCTCCTAAAAGTGTGCCCATCACTATTGATGGAATAACAGATTATATGACACCAACTCATTACAATATGTAAGGTATATATGACACAATGGCGCAATATCACGACCATATCAAGTTAACCTGACAAAACGATAGGTATTCTGTTTTTTCATTGCATTTTCAAGCGCCATAAGTAATGTTGTAATACTGATGCCTTTTGCAGAATGCATAAGACCAATACGGGAATAATTCTGTTAATGCCTGCTAGCGAAATAGACGTTAACTTAGATCACACCCTGCCAATGGTTTTGGCAGGGCCACTGCTCCGTGCAGTCACAGCGAAAAGCATTACGCTATGGCTGGCAACCAGGCAGCCAGTGCAGTTACAACTAGACCTCACACCTGATAACGCAGAGCCTATTTATTTCAGTGCACAACAGATGCAGCAATACACTCAGAGCATTCGCTGCGCAGGAAAGCTGTTTCTGCAGCTGATTCATATCCCATTACCACAAGCATTACCCGAAGGCTGCTGGATCGGGTATGACTTACGCCTAGCAAATAAAGAGGCCGGCCCACAGCCGGACTGGCTTGGTTGGCAACAATGGGCCCCTGATCTGATATACCCCGATCGTAGCAGCCCCGGTTTTGTTATTCAGACCAAGCTCACTAAGCTGTTACATGGCTCATGTCGAAAGCCGCATTTTGCTTCTGACGACGGTTTGCTAGCCGCTGATTATTACCTGCAGCAACATCCGCCAGAACAATGGCCAGCTTTATTGCTGATGAGCGGCGATCAGATCTATGCTGATGATGTTGCGGCGCCAATGCTAAAAGCTATTCATCAGCTTATCGGCCAACTGGATTTTGCCGATGAAAGCCTGCCTTGCTCTGTTGTTAGCCAGTCCGCACAGTTACATACTAGCCACCCTTACTATTACCGGCGCGATAGCTTACTGCCAAAAACGGAGGCCAGTCAGGCGGTACTCACTCAGGTATTTAAAGGCGTGAAGAAGCCGGTTTTCACCTCTGACAACGCCCGCAACCACTTAATTAGCCTGGCAGAAATGCTGGGCATGTACTTACTGGTGTGGTCGCCAGCAGGCTGGCAAACTGATGCAACAGAGCTAAGTACCGAACAGGCAAACGCACTGAGTGCCGAGCAGCAGCAAACCTACCAGACACAGCAAAAGATTATTCACCAGTTTGCTGCTGGCCTGGGTAAAGTAAGACGCTTACTGGCGCATTTACCCAGCGCCATGATCTTTGATGATCACGATGTCACCGACGACTGGAACCTAACCGCACAGTGGGAGCAAACCGCTTATAACCATGATTTCTCCCGCCGCATTATTGGAAATGCGTTGATTAGCTATTTGTTGTGTCAGGGTTGGGGCAATACGCCAGAGAAGTTTACGCCCGAGCTGTTACATCAGGCAGAGTTAGCCTTTAGCAACAGCGGCTCAGTGCAACACCAGCAACTTATTACCGACTTGTTACGTTTTAATCAATGGCATTATCAATGGCCTACCGAGCCCCCTCTTCTGGTGCTAGATACCCGCACCCGCCGCTGGCGTTCAGAAATCGCCTTAGGTAAACCCTCTGGCCTGCTAGATTGGGAAGCCATTACCGAACTTCAGCAAGATTTAATCGGCCACGATGCGGTGGTTCTGGTGTCCCCAGCGCCAGTGTTTGGCGTAAAGCTTATTGAGGGCATTCAAAAATTGTTTACGTTTTTTGGCAAACCGCTATTAGTAGATGCTGAAAACTGGATGGCACACCGCGGCACCGCTTACGCACTGATGAATCTGTTTCGCCACCCGAAAACACCGAAGCACTTTGTTATTTTATCTGGCGATGTGCACTACTCTTTTGTCTACGAGGTTAACCTGCGCGGCCAGCAAGACGGCCCTGATATCTGGCAAATTACCAGTAGCGGTTTAAAAAACCAGTTTCCGGTCAAATTGTTAGATGTGTTAGACCGGCTAAACCGCTGGCTATACTCGCCGCGATCGCCACTTAACTGGTTGACCAAACGCCGTAGTATGAAAATAGTGCCGCACAAACCTGACAATGCTAAAGCTGGCGAGCGCTTGCTGAATCAAGCCGGCATAGGTTTGGTAGAGCTTCATAGCGACGGCTCGCCTAAGCAGGTTGTTCAGTTTACGGTGCAAGGCCAGGCCATCGCTTTTAACATCAGCGAAGATGACGCGCGTTGGGAATAGCCGTTGTTATTGCTGCAGCTTAATTCTAAGCAAGTAACTACTAGCAGTAATATACAGCCAACTGTTATCCAAACTTAGCGCAACATTAGCCGCGGCAACACCGGTTTGTATGCTGCCTAAATGCTCACCGCCAGGCGAGATTACCCAGACGCCACCTGGGCCGGTGGCCAGTAATACGCCGGACGGTAGTACTTTTAAACCATCAGGCAAACCTGGTAGTTGCTTAACCTGGACGGTGGTATCAAAAAACAGCTTACCTTTACCCAGGCTACCATCGCTATTTACCGCATAACGCCACCACTGCGCCGCTGCAGGATCAGAATTGGCCACATACAGCCACTTTTCATCCGGCGAAAACGCCAGACCATTGGGTCGGGTTAAATTGTCAGCCAGTAGCGTGATATTGCCATCCGGCGCCAGCAGGTATACCCCATTTACGCTTTGCTGCTTTTCTGTTGAATTATCACCGCCTGCTAAGCCATACGGCGGATCGGTAAAGTAGTAAGCTCCGCTGCTATGCTGCACCAGATCGTTCGGGCTGTTTAACAGCTTGCCGTTAAAGGCTGTCACCAAAGTTTGATACTGCGGCACACCATTATCAAAGCCATTAAACAGCGCTAAGCGGCGATCGCCGTGTTGCGCCAGCACCAATTGCTTTTCACTGTTAAAGATCAGACCGTTCGCGCCCTGTTGGCGGTTATTCTGTGGGTACAAACCGGTGTAACCGGACGGCTGAAGATATACTGTTAAGCCTTGTTGTTCATTCCAGCGATAGACTTTATTTTGAGGTACGTCAGAAAACAGTATATCGCCGGTAACGGGTTCAGCTATCGGCCCTTCCGCCCAGCTAAACCCCTCGGCCAGCTGCTCAAGCTTTGCCTCTGCGGCTATCACCTTTTGCATATCAGGGTTAAGCGATGATACCGGCTGCTCAGGCCAGGGTGTGATATTGGCAAGTGCCGGGGCAATCAATAAACATAATGCAAAAGCTGAGAAACGCATAAAAAAATCCGGTAAGTCAGGCAAGTACTTGCAGGCTAGCATGAGTAAAGGTGAAACGTATACTAAAGGAAAGTTGCGGTTGCACAATTGTGCTAATTTTCGCAAAGTAAGCCCTTATACCATTGAGGCTAAACTTGGCATGCAAACATTCTCTGAACTTCGTACCCTGCTGGTGGGTTATGGTTACGCCGGCAAAACCTTTCATGCGCCGCTGCTGTGCGCAACGCATGGTATTAAGCTGACGCATGTTGCCTCATCTCAGGCGGCACAGGTTAAGCAGCAATTGGGCGCTGATATTATCGTGCTGGCAGATTACGAAACGGCCGTACAATTGCCAGATATTGATTTGGTGGTTATTGCCAGCCCAAACGATAGCCATGCGCCTTTAGCTGAACGGGCGCTGCGCGCTGGCAAACACGTCGTGGTGGATAAACCCTTTGCGCTTACTGTTAAAGAAGCCAACGCCTTAACCGCCTTAGCTGAAGAGCAACATCTGCTGTTATCCGTGTTTCATAACCGCCGTTTTGATGCCGACTTTCAAAGCCTGCAGCACTTGATCAACAGTGGTCGGCTGGGCCCAATTGCACATCTGGAATCCCGCTTTGACCGCTTCCGGCCAGAAGTGCGCCAGCGCTGGCGTGAACAAGCTGGCCCGGGTGCTGGGCTATGGTTTGACTTAGGCCCGCACCTGCTGGATCAATGTCTGGTGTTATTTGGCCTGCCACAAACGATTAGCGCCAGTTTAAAAACCGTTCGGCCGGATGCAACAACAACAGACTGGTTTAGCGTGTTGCTGGATTACGGTCACTTTAGCGTAACCCTTGGCGCCTCTATGCTGGCAGCGGCGCCCTCGGCCCGTTTTACTCTGCAAGCACAGCATGGTAGTTGGCAAAAGTTTGGCTTGGACATACAAGAAGATCAGCTAAAACAAGGCTTAACGCCAGCCGATGCCAACTGGGGCATTGAGCTCCAACCCGGCTTGTTGTATCAAAATGAGCAAATTACACCCTATAGCACGGCAGTGGGATGTTATCAGCAGTACTACACAGCGATTGTTACTGCGATTAATGGCGGTGGTAACAACCCGGTACCACCACAGCAAGCCTGTGCAGTAATGCACATGCTTGAGCTGGCCGAGCAATCAGCCAATGAAGCCAGAGTTGTACAGATTTTCGCAGGCAGGCAGTAAAAAGCCGATAGCTATATGGTGGTGGTTATTCTGCCCAACGTTGGCGGATAGCAAGAATTTCAGGCAGTTTCTGCTCTAGCAGCTCTACCAGTCTAGGTTCAAAATGCAGGCCTTTTTGCGCGTGCATATAGGCTAGTGTGTCTTCTATGCTCCAGGCTTGCTTGTAAGGCCGTGCACTGGTGAGGGCATCGAATACGTCAGATACTGCCACGATACGCGCTTCAAGCGGAATAGCTTCACCAACCAAGCCATGCGGGTAACCGCTGCCATCCCATTTTTCGTGGTGGTAATCGTGGTAGAACGACCCATTACTGAGCCGCCCCCACACAGATCCGGACGTGCGGAATTACCGCATCCGGCTCTTCAGTTATATATTCACTCGTGTAAAACACGCCCTTAATACCAGTCAACATGGATAATTCGCTT
>NZ_AUDG01000042.1 GCF_000425345.1 Rheinheimera baltica DSM 14885
CTTATCCGGCAGGAGCTATGGGGGGTGTTGCTCGCTTACAATTTAATTCGATACAAAATGGTATTGATGGCCAAGTCCCTTAAAAGTGTATTCCCAAACCAACTGAGCTTTAGAGATGCCTCATCGCACATCATCCACAAGCTCACTCTGATGCCAATTTATGCGCCGGGTAATGTGCCCGGATTCATCTTGGAAATAGAAAAAAATGCCAGTCAATTCAAGCTTGAAGGAAAGCGAGAACGCAGTTATCCAAGGACGCTAAAGGTATCGAAAAATCGCTACCCGGTGGCTAAAAGTAAAAATGCCGCTCACCTTAAGTGAACGGCATTACGGCATATGCCGGGTTATATTATTTTAGAGCGTCAATTCTGTCTTGTGCCAATTTGGCTGAAGTCGCTGTTGAATACTTCGCAACAAGTTCGCGATAATACCGCAGAGCTGCGTCTTTTTGGTTCTCGCGCTCAGCAACCTGACCAAGTTTCAACAAGGCGTCGGCAACTTTATTAGATTGAGGGAAATTATTAACCACCCGTTCAAAATGCGTTTTCGCTTTTGCCAGCTCGTTGTTATTAAATAATAACTGACCAAGCCAGTAATGCGCGTTAGGGGCATAACTTGAATTGGGATAGGTTTGAATAAACGTCTCAAACTCTGGAATTGCCGCATCGTAACGACGGTCTTTAAGCACCATATTTACGGCTTTGTCATAGGCATCATTTTCAGACACATCTGACGAATAGCTGGAGGTTGCAACAGGGGTTTCTACCTGAGGCGCTGGTACGGCATTCGCCGCAACCGGAGTCTGGATAGCACTTACCCGCCGATCAATCTCTTGGTACAAATCACGTTGACGTTGCAAAATTTCGTCTAGCTGATACGAATGGGTTTCTGTTACTCCGCGTAGTTCACTAACTTCATCCAGTAACGTTTGCAATTGCTGCGCCATGCGAAGCTGAGCTTCCGTTCTGGCCTCAACAATTCGTTCAAGTGTTGCTAAGCGTTGCTCAATGCTGCCAGATGGCGATGCAATAGCATTATTAACCACAACGTTGTTGCGATTGAGATCAGTAACCGGAGCAGGATTAGCACCAACACTGGTATGAACCAGTGTTAATGCTGCTATCAGAGTATATTTTACAGTCATGCGTATCAATACAGTAGTGAGTCTGGATTAATAGACTAACACTGCACGACGGTTTTTAGCAAAGCCTGCTTCGCTGCGAGACATATCTACTGGCTTTTCTTCACCGTAGCTAACCGTTGAGATTTGGCCAGATGAAACACCCAGGTTCTGTAAATACTGTACTACAGCAACTGCACGACGCTCGCCCAGTGCAATGTTGTACTCTGGCGTGCCGCGCTCATCTGAGTGACCTTCAACAGTGATACGTACGCTTGGATTTGAGGTTAAAAACGCACCGTGCGCCTGCAATGTTTCAATGAACTCTGGGCGTACTGTGGCTTTGTCGAAATCGAAGTAAATGGTGTTTTCCTGACGCAGTGCTTCAAGCTTCTGACGCATCTGTTCAGCTGGGCTAACTACCTTCTCAACCGTTTCAACCTGCACGGTCTCTTGCGGCATAGAAGAAGTATCAGCGCCTGACTGATCAGTAGAAGAAGTTGAGCTACAAGCCGCCAGGGTCAGCACTGGTAATGCGATTAATAAACCTTTTAACACTTTATTTAATTTCATGATGTTGTCCTAGTATGTAAATGTAATAACTGTTTTGTTTTTTATAAAAACGGCGACCATGCTGGAGATTTCACTTGTCCATCAACTGCTGGTAGCCTTGCTTTAAATCGACCATCCATAGAAACCAGTGCTAACACCTGCGTAGCGTCATGCATAGTGCTATAAATAATCATAGAACCGTTTGGCGCTACACTGGGTGATTCATCCAGATTTGTTTTGGTCAGCACTTGCAGAAAACGGGTCTGACGATCCATTTTTGCTATGTGATACTGGCCTCTGGTGCGGTTAACCATTACCACCGAACTTCCGTCCGGCATAAAAGATCCGGCCAGGTTCATTTCACCTTCAAAGGTCAAACGTCTGGTCGTACCCGTTAACAAATTTACGCTATACAGTTGCGGATTGCCACCGCGCTCAGAACTAAACAACAGCTCTTTGCCATCTGGCGACCATGACGGTTCCGTGTCGATAGCCCGATGATTCGTTATGCGTGTTAATGCTTTTGTTGCAACGTCCATAGTATAAATTTCGGTATTACCGTCTTTTGACAATACCATGGCCATCGTTTTGCCATCAGGAGACCACACCGGCGCGCCATTAATACCCGGTGTGCTACTGAGTATGGTGCGACGGCCGGTGTAAATGTCCTGAATATAAATTTGTGATTGTCGCTTTTCAAAGGTGACATACGCCAGCTTGGTGCCATCAGGTGACCAGCTGGGTGACATTAACGGTTCTTTTGAGCGCAACAAAATTTGCTCATTGGCACCGTCATAATCAGCAACCACTAACTGATAAGGAAATTCCAGCTTGCGGTTAACCAAAACATAAGCAATTTTGGTTAAAAACGCGCCACGCTCTCCGGTCAGTTTTTCATAAACTATATCGCTGATGCGATGGGCATATTGCCTGAATTGGCTGCCATTAATCGTCGTTTCACGACTGTCCAGTATATGCTCCATACTGCCTGTCAAGCGCCCGGCATTTAATGCTTGCCGATTTGCCGTGTTGCTGCCTTTTAACACATCAACCAGTTCAAAGTTAACCGTGTAACGGTCAATACCCACTTCGGTTATTTGCCCAACAACTATGGCCTCTACGCCTTCACGTGCCCAGGCAGCATAATCGATTTGCTCAGCGCTCTGTGGTCGCTGTGGCATTTTTATGTTGGCTAATGGGCTAAATTTACCGCTGCGCATTAAATCTGCGGCAATAATTTCATCCAAACGTTGTTGTGGCAACGTTGCACCTTTAAACGTAAACGGCACTATGGCTATAGGCCGGCCTGAGTCAATACCGCCGGTTATCACTATTTCCAATGATGCCTTTGCCTGCGAGCTAAACAGCAACGCCGCTAGTACCAGACCAATTAACTTAACAATATTCAAAACTGAGGCTCCACCCTTAATGTTATGTCTTTCAATTTATCGTATACGTCCGGATCACTGGACATTGGCATGGTGCCAATCCGGTTTACTGCACGTAACGCCGAGTCGCATACATTGCTATCGCCACCAAGGACCTTAACACTTGTTACAAAGCCTGTCGTTGCTAAGCGTATATTTACTGAACAAGACTTGCCTCGCATACTTTCATCTTTATATAACGAGCGGTCAACGGCATCAGAAATTAACGCGATATAACGCTGAACCTCTGTTGCGGCTTGACGAGCCCGCGCCGCAGAACGCGCTTGCGCTTCTTTAGCAAGTTGTTCCTGCATTGCACGCTCTTGCTCTGCTTTTTGCTTTGCCTCTGCGGCCTGACGCGCACGCTCAGCCGCTGCTTTTTCCGCTGCGGCCTGTTCCGCTTTGCGTTTCTGCTCCGCTGCTTTGGCAGCATCCTCAGCCTTTTGTCTTTCTTGCTCTTTTACAATACGCGCTTGCTCTGCTTCTTTGGCTTTGGCATTTTCCTGTTGCTGACGCTTTTTCGCTTCAGCCGCTGCTGCTTTGGCTTTTTGCGTTTCGGCATCCGCTTTACGTTTTTCTTCAGCCACCCGCTTTAAACGCTGCTCTTCTGTAGTCCGATTTTTTTCCGCCTGTTCTGCCCGGCGCTCTAAATCGCGTATACGTTTTTCTTCTGCCGCCTTTAATGCATCGCGTTCGCGCTGCATTTGCTCTACCCGCTCATTTAACAGCTTTTCATCTACCGCTACGGCTTCTACCGGCGCTTGACCTTCTGATTCCAGGCTTACTGACACCATCTCTGGTGTACTGGAAAAATCAGCACTAAATAATAACAACACCAGTATTGCCAAATGTAGGCCAAGCGATTTCGCCAGTGGCGCTTCAATATGCAAAGCCATACTACTTCGAATCCAGGTTATCGGTCATCAGGCCAACCGCCGGCGCACCGGCTACTTTTAGCACATTAATCAACCGTATAACGGCGTCGTAGCTAACTCTAACATCGCCTTTTACTATCACTTGCGTACCCGGTTCAATTTTCAACCAACTGGCCACTTCCAACGTTAGCTCAGCGGCTGTAAACGGCCCCTGCTGCTTACCGTCTTTCTCAAAATAATACAGGCCGTCCTGATCAACCGTTGCTACAAGAGGTGTTTTACCATCTTGCATCTGTTTAATAGGTTCGGCCGCAGATTTAGGCAGCTCAACCTTTACGCCTTGAGTAATCAACGGCGTTGTAACCATAAAAATCACCAACAAAACCAACATAACGTCGATGTAAGGTACTACGTTTATTTCAGCCTTTAACCGCCGCTTTTTTCGCACGTACATCAGGCCGCATCTCCGGTGTTAGACACCGCCTGGCGATGTAAAATGTTGGCAAATTCTTCAACAAAATTTGCATAGCTACTTTCAAGGGATTCCACCTGATGTGAAAACTTGTTGTAAGCAATAACTGCCGGTATTGCCGCAAACAAACCAATGGCGGTGGCAATAAGTGCCTCAGCTATACCTGGCGCAACCATAGACAATGTAGCTTGCTCAACTTGCCCCAGCGCAATAAACGAATTCATAATACCCCACACCGTACCAAACAAACCGATATAGGGGCTGATAGAACCCACTGTCGCTAAAAACGGCAAGTGCATTTCTAACCGCTCAACTTCGCGTGACAAGCCAACCCGCATCGCCCGTTGCGTGCCTTCCATTACCGCAGCAGGCTGACGGCTATTCGTTTTATGTAAGCGGGCAAACTCTTTAAACCCTGACTTAAATAATGCTTCTAAACCACTATTGGCTGCACGCGCACTAACTTCGTTATATAACTTAGATAAATCTACACCCGACCAAAACTTGTCTTCAAACTTCTTGGCTTCTGTTACCGCCTCACTCAATGCTTTACGACGGCGAAATATCATGGTCCAGGACATCACAGACATGGCCAACAGAATTAACATAACCAATTGCACGACAAAACTGGCTTCAATTAACAAACTTAAAATAGAAATCTCACCTGCCACGTTTTAATACCTCTGTCACTTCAGCCGGAATTGCTCTGGCTTTCATTTCCTGTAGTGCAATACAGGCTACTTTAATCTCTGCCGTGCAAATGATATCGCCGGCGCTATTGTGAATTGTTTGAGCAAAAACTATGCTAGCATGCTTTAAGGTACTGATTTGACTAGAAACCGTCAATAATTCATTAAATCTGGCCGGCTTTTTGTTTTCCATTAAAACCTTAGCAACAACAAAGGCGACATTTTTTGACAATAATGAATCCTGCTCAATACCCAGGGCGCGCAACCATTCGGTGCGCGCTCGTTCAAAAAATTTCAAATAATTTGCATAATAAACTATCCCTCCAGCGTCGGTATCTTCGTAGTACACTCGCATTGGGATTGTAAAGACAGTATCAGACATGAATATTCGCTTTAATTGCTGTATATGATAAGTAAGCCTGAGTAGTAACTCAATCGCTTGTACAAGCGAATCACAACTATATTTTTCTGCTGCGCCCACTTGTATTTTAACACCGTTTCTGTTGACTGATATTCCATCACTTAGTTCCGATTTATTTGCTTGTCGACCAACGCACCAATTAGTACGACGAATGCAATTAACATTATCAAAACTAACAAAAACTTACACTGCTTATAGTGCAGCTTGTAGCTTAACCCTGTATGAACAGTGGTATTCCTGTGCACCACACCGAAGCCCTGTTCAATTACTCACCAAATAGTTTTCACCTATACATTAGTTTTTTTTATGGGAAAGTGATAATTTTTCTCGTTTGAAGTAATTACTCCAAATATCTATCATACGCAGGTGTTCTGAGCTAGCGCAAAGAATTGGCAGCCTGCTGCGGATTCTTAGTAAAGATCATTTGGTAATGAGATTTGTGTGGATACCAAGTTTTATTGCTGTTTCAACATGTTCCCTGGATTTTTTTGAAGCACTCCTTCAACTTGTTGCATTGCCCGCTCTTTTGAGCGGGCTTTTTTTTATCCACGTCCTGGCTAACACTACAGCGTTGTTGTCTGCGTTAAAGTCCAATAACTCACATAGTTTACTATGCTCGTATTGCACTTTAACTTGTCGCCTAGCTGTAGCACTAGCCATTTAGTGGATACGTCCATTTAACTTAGTCTGTTTTGGGTAAATCAAAGCCAAAGTGCTGGTAGGCACGAGGCGAAGCGATGCGGCCGCGTGGTGTGCGTTGAATAAAACCCTGTTGAATTAAAAACGGTTCTATTACATCTTCAATGGTGTCTTTCTCTTCGCCAATAGCGGCAGCGAGATTGTCTAAGCCAACCGGCCCGCCCATAAATTTTTCTATAATAGCCAGAATAAGTTTGCGATCCATATAATCGAAACCTTCGGCGTCTACATCAACCATTTGCAATGCCTGTGCGGCTATGTCTACGGTTACCTCGCCATTGGCTTTAACTTGCGCATAGTCGCGTACACGGCGCAACAGGCGATTAGCAATACGCGGGGTGCCTCGCGAGCGACGGGCTATTTCTGCCGCGCCGGCTTCGTCCAGCACTAAATTTAAAAAATGGGCTGAGCGCAAAATAATTTGTGTAAGTTCTTCTACTTTATAAAATTCAAGACGCTGCACTATGCCAAACCGATCGCGCAGTGGTGATGTTAGCGCACCAGCACGCGTTGTGGCCCCAACCAGAGTAAAAGGGGGAAGATCCAGTTTAATAGAGCGTGCTGCCGGGCCTTCACCAATCATAAGATCCAGCTGATAATCCTCCATCGCTGGATACAAAATCTCTTCAACTACCGGGCTTAAGCGATGAATTTCGTCGATAAAGAGCACGTCATTGGGTTCAAGGTTGGTCAGTAATGCGGCTAAATCACCAGCTTTTTCCAATACCGGGCCGGAGGTGGTTTTAATGTTCACGCCCATTTCATTAGCGACAATCATCGCCAGTGTGGTTTTGCCTAAACCAGGAGGACCGAATATCAACACGTGATCAAGCGGATCACCACGCCCTTTTGCCGCCGCAATAAAAATTGCCATTTGCTGACACACGTGTTCCTGACCGGTGTAATCTGCCAATGTTTTGGGCCTGATAGCCCTGTCAATTACTTCGTCTTCGCGCGTGGCGCTGGTCTGTATTAAACGGTCGGCTTCTATCATGGATTAAATCATACTCCTAAGCGCGGCTTTGATAAGCTGTTCACTGCTCATATCGCTTTGCTGTACCTTCTTCACAGCTTTATCTGCCTGCACTTGTGTATAGCCCAGCGACACTAAAGCGCCGATGGCATCCTGCTCAGCACTTTCTACCGGACTAAAAATAGCCTCATCGCCTTGTAGCATCAATGCATCTGTCACTGCTGTATTAGGCGTTATACCCCAGTCTTTTAGCCTGTCACGCATTTCCACCACCAGTCGCTCTGCCGTTTTTTTACCAACACCGGGCAGTTTAACCAGCGTACTCACATCATCCAATTGCACACAGCGCACAAATTGCTGCGCTGTCATGCCAGACAAAATAGTCAAAGCTAGCTTAGGCCCGACACCGTTGGCTTTAATCAATTGCCGGAATAACGCACGCTCTGTTTGATTTACAAAACCATACAACAGCTGGGCGTCTTCACGTACAACGAAATGCGTGTAAAGTGTGGCTTCTTCCCCTGTTGCGGGTAGCTGATAAAAACTCGTGAGGGGTAACTGCACCTCATAGCCAACACCGGCAACTTCAATTAATAAATCTGGAGCCTGCTTTTCCAGCAAAATACCCCGTAAACGTCCAATCATAGTGTCTGCTTATGGTTAAAGAATATCGACAACAGCGTTAGCGCAACCGGCCACGAACCGTTTTGCGCGCCTGGCCTGCCAGGCTGACTAAACTTTGCTGAGTATGCCCATGACATAAAGCGACTGCAAGCGCGTCTGCCGCATCGGCCTGTGGGTTAGCAGGCAATTTTAAAAGAGTACGCACCATATGCTGAACCTGCGCTTTGTCAGCGGCGCCGGTGCCCACAACTGACTGCTTGACCTGACGAGCAGAATACTCGAACACGTCAAGGCCCGCATGCTTTGCAGCAACAATGGCGGCCCCTCTGGCCTGCCCCAGCTTTAAAGCTGAGTCGGGGTTGCGGGCCATAAAAACTTGCTCAATCGCGAAAATGGTTGGCTGTGTCTGGGTGATAATTTCACTGACACCATTGAAAATATCCAATAAGCGCTCAGGTAGCAGGTCTGTGGTGTTAAGCCGAATACAACCACTGGCAACATATTCAAATTTGGCGCCGCTTTGCTTTACGACCCCGTAACCGGTTAAACGGCTGCCGGGGTCAATGCCCAAAATAATGTTCACTTTTACCCGTGCTCAAGCATCAATGCATCGCTGATATCGGCATTATGATACACATTCTGCACATCGTCAGAGTCTTCCAGTTGGTCAATCATTTTGAAAAACGCTACGACAGATTTTTCATCTACTTCAGCCCGTGTTGCCGGTACTAAGGTAATATCTGCGCTATCCGGATTAAAACCGGCTGCGCTCAAGGCCTGCTTCACATCACTGAACTCCTCAGGTGTTGTGAAGACTTCAACACTGCCGTCCGCTTCAGTAACGATATCGTCGGCGCCAGCTTCAAGCGCGGCTTCCATCAAGGCATCTTCGTTCACCCCGGGTGCATACATCAATACACCACGCCGAGTAAATAAATACGCCACCGAGCCGCTCGTCCCCAGGCTTCCACCCGCTTTAGTGAACGCGTGGCGTACATCGGCTACCGTGCGCTTATGGTTATCCGTCATCGTTTCAACAATAACCGCAACGCCATTGGGGCCGTATCCTTCGTATACCAGCTCTTCATAGTTTTCTGCATCACTGGCTCCGGCGCCACGCTTAATGGCCCGATCTATTGTGTCGCGGGTCATATTTTCAGATAAGGCTTTATCGACTGCTAAGCGTAAGCGTGGATTGGCAGTGACATCGGGGTTTTGCTTGGCAGCAACGGTAAGCTCACGGATTATTTTAGTGAAGATTTTACTTTTTTTAGCATCCTGACGAGCCTTGCGATGCTTCATGTTCGCCCATTTACTATGGCCGGCCATTAGTTACTCCTTAGTTGTGGCAGCATTAAGCTGCCACGGTGTTGCTATTAACGCTGTGCCGTCGTAGTTACTGCTTAGCGACGACACTGATACCTAACTCTGCAAGTTGCGCTGGGTTAGCGGCACCAGGTGCATCTGTTAACGGACAAGCAGCTGTAGCTGTTTTAGGAAAGGCCATTACATCGCGAATTGATGTAGCACCCGTCATTAGCATCACTAAACGATCCAGGCCGAACGCTAAACCCGCATGTGGTGGCGCGCCGTACTTTAACGCTTCTAACAAGAAACCAAACTTTTCAGCCGCTTCTTCATCGCTAATGCCTAGTAAGGTAAACACCTTTGCCTGCACATCGGCCGTATGAATACGCACCGAACCACCGCCTAATTCAGTGCCATTTAATACCATATCATAGGCATTAGATAGCAACGAACCTAACTGCAAATCGTTATTGGCTGTACTTAAAAAAGCCGAAGTGTCTAATGGCGAGGTGAACGGGTGATGCACAGCCGAGAAACTGCCATCATCGTTTTCTTCGAACATAGGGAAATCAACAACCCACAGTGGCTTCCAGCCCGGTTGCGTAATGCCTAAATCTTCGCCCAGCTTAAGACGCAATGCGCCCATCGCTTCACAGACTACCTTGTAGCTGTCTGCACCAAAGAATATTAAGTCACCATTAGCGGCATCGGTACGGGCAATAATGCTGGCAATAATGTCTGGCGTTAAAAACTTTGCCACCGGCGACTGCACACCATCACTTCCTGCAGCGACATCGTTTACCTTCATCCATGCCAAACCTTTAGCACCATAGATACCAACAAAATTGGTGTAATTATCAATATCTTTGCGAGAAACTTTCTCTGCCGCGCCAGGTACTTTTAAGGCGACAACACGGCCCTTAGCATCGTTAGCCGGGCCCGAGAACACTTTAAACTCAACGTCTTTAAGTACATCGGCAACATCTACAAACTGCATGGGGTTACGTAAATCTGGCTTATCTGAACCGTACAAACGCATTGCTTCAAAGTAGGTCATACGCGGGAACTGGCCCAAATCGACGCTTAACAACTCGTTAAACATCTGATGAACCATTTTTTCCGTAACCTCAATCACTTGCTCAGATGTCATAAAAGAGGTTTCGATATCAATCTGAGTAAATTCTGGCTGACGGTCAGCGCGTAAATCTTCATCACGAAAGCATTTAACAATTTGGTAGTAGCGATCAAGCCCTGACATCATCAACAATTGTTTAAACAGTTGTGGGGACTGGGGCAGTGCAAAAAATTCACCTTTGTGCGTGCGGCTTGGTACCAGGTAATCACGAGCGCCTTCCGGTGTAGCCTTGGTTAGGATGGGTGTTTCAACATCCATAAACCCATTACTGTCCATAAAGTTGCGCACAAAACTGGTCACTTTGGCGCGAAACTTCAACCGCTCGGTCATCATAGGACGACGCAAATCAAGATAGCGATACTTTAACCGCTGTTCTTCGCTATTGTTTTGATTAGAATCCAGTGGCAATGGCGCAGCTTTATTGAGGATAATCAGTTCGCTGGCATAGACTTCAACTTCGCCTGTTGCCATGTCTTTATTGATTTGTGAATCTGGACGCGCACGAACCTGGCCAATAATCTGAATACAAAATTCGTTACGCAAGGTGTAAGCCACATCGAACAACTCTTTTAAACCTGGATCGCACACTACCTGCACCATACCTTCACGGTCGCGCAGGTCTAAGAAAATCAGTCCGCCCAGATCACGGCGGCGATTAACCCATCCGCATAAAGACACTTGTTGTTCAACATGTTGTGCGGTTAATAAACCACAATAATGGCTACGCATTAAACCTTCCTTCTACCTTGCTAATCAGCGGCACTAAAATGACGGCTAATTATATAGAATTGACGCCTAATGTCACTGCCCGTTCACGAAAACCCCGCTTTAGAGAAACAGTACTGATTTTTGCCCTGCTGTTTGATCCGGTACATTAGACTATCCGCTACTTTTAATAATCTGGTGCAATCCGTGCCATCATCAGGATATACAGCAATACCTATACTGGCGCCAACCTGCACGTCACCAACAGACAACGTCATTGGCTCTGCCAGCTGAGATAAAATTTTCTGGGCGGCGATAGCTGCATCATCCCGACTGAGCAGTCCAGTAAGTAAAATAACGAATTCATCTCCACCAAAGCGGGCAACCGTATCACTTTTACGCACTTTCTCTTGTAAAATTCCAGCAAGCTTCAGCAATAACTCATCACCGGCATCATGACCATGTTCATCATTTACTTCTTTGAATCCATCTAAGTCAATAAACAAGATGGCCAACAACTCATTGTGCCTTGCATGCTGCAACAATGCTTGTTCAATGCGCTCTTTAATCAGGCTTCGATTAGGTAATCCGGTTAACTCGTCATGTGTCGCCATAAAACGCATTTTTTGCTCTGCAAAACGGCGTAATCTAATTTCACGGCGTAATGACAGATTCCAAAGTACAAAAAATACAAGTAATAGCAGTGCAGCACCGCCTATCTGCCAGAACAACCTGTTTAGCTGCTCTTTATTAAGGCCTTGAGTAATCTGGAAATTAAACCACTTTTGATACAATTGCTGGCGCTCTTCTTTGCTAATACTACGCAGCCCCTTGTTAAGTATCTCCGCTAACGGCGCGTAATCATTGCGCACAGCTATAAGCGACGGAAAAGTCGGTAAATCATCAAGGATCTGAATTCGCATATAAGCATGCCCAGGTTGACTTAGTATTTCTGTTAGCGCCTCAACAGAGTCCAGCACAAAATCAACTTCAGCATTTTCCAGCATCTCAAGCCCATTTAGCAAACTGGCAGCCGGTACCACATTAATTTGCGGATAAGTATTGTTCAGATGCTTCGCTAGTTGATAATCCTGATAAACCGCAACTTTTTTGTTGTTTAGCTCAGCAGTACTTATAATATCAGGTGTGTTTCCCGGGCTTACTACAGCCCATTGTGTCGACCAAAATTCGTCTGTAAATGAAGCAAAATTACGCCGCTCTTCACGTTCAGAAATATTGGCAATAATGTCAATTTTCTTTTGTTGTAAGTCCGTGAGCATTTGCTCAAAACTGCTGTAAAGTACAACCTCAACGTTTAGACTTAAGCGCTCACTTAGCAGATTAAACATATCCTCGGTTACACCTGCAGGCTCTCCGGCGTCGTTTGCAAATTCCATGGGGGGCCAGTTATTTAACATGCCAAGACGTAAGCCTTGATGTTGCTGTAACCACTCTGTCTCCTGCGGTGTTAGTGGAATGGTGTTACGAAAACTTGAAAAATAATACAGACTCTTGTCCGGTATCCACTTCTGCTCTGCTTCAATTAATTTATCTAGCGACATTTCGCCAAAGCCACGCCGTATTTCTTCTGATAACACAGCATTATCTGCTGGGATTAGACTATAAATAGGTGCGGTCAAAGTCGTATCCGGCTGACTAATAAACATATTGGTCATATTAAGTTGCTGCAATCGCAGGGGAATGACTGCGGCAGCACCAAAAAACCCCTCAATGTCATGGCTTATTGTTGCATTGATCATTTGCACCAAATGTCGGTAACTAACAAATTCGATTGCAGGATAGCGGCCTTTTAATTCTGCCAGATAAGGTGTGTTTTCAAACACCCCTATTTTTACTTGAGAAGAGGCGGTGAGTATGTTTTCTGCATTTTCGGTCAGCGTGAAGTACTGGGATTTAAACCCATACAGTTGATAGGCATTAACAACATTATCTGGCAGCGCGACGTGCACGGGGGCACCTATCACCACATCAATGCGGCCTTTTGCCAGGTTACGAATATTATTAAATGACGAATCTGGTACAAAGGTGACTTTACGCCCGGTAATCTCAGACCAATAACGCCATAAATCTATAAATAAACCTTGGGCCTCTCCATTTTGAGCCACATGCATAAATGGCTGGTTGTTAATAGACAATCCCAGCAGCAGCGTATTTTCCTCGGCTTTAACCCCAAGCCAGCTGCGCTCTAGCTCTGTCATAAAACTGCGATCGAGTTTAGCCACTGCAGCTTGTAATTGTTGGCTTAGTTGTGCTTGTTGTGGCAGTAAAGCAAAAGCTATCTCAACTGGCCTTAGCGTTAACCTGTTGTACAGCGGGAACATTATACTTAATTCTTCATGCCTTGGATGTTGCTCCGGTATTTTATCCAGCCCGGTAAACGCTGCTAGCTTGCCGTCAAGCGCCGCCTGATACAACTCGGTCATATTAGAGAAGTACATAAAGTTGCCATCAGGCAGATGTTGCTTTAATGCATCCAGATGCACAGTGTCTCGCACTACACCAATAACAAAGGGGCGTAAGTCAGTGAGTGAACTAATGCCGTTGAGATCTCGCCTGACATACACATTGCTGTAGGCTTCGACATTAAGGTTGATCAAATTGAAGCGGCTACTCCGCTCTGGCGTCCTGGCCATTGCGCCGTGAAAATGCACCTTGCCATCTTGCAGTAGTTTCAGTGTGTCAGGCCAGTCTGCAACAACAAATTCGATATTTATAGCAGAACGACGGGCCACTTCGCGCCAAAAATCTACAGCTAAACCGTCTATTTCATTGCGCTCATTCATAAACATAAACGGGTAGGAGTCATTACTTAACGCTATCTGCATTTTGTCAGGCAAAGTCGCTTGCACACCTATGCTGCATAGCAGGTAAATAACAAACAATAACCTAAAGACTGTTTTTACAACCATTATGATATAATTCCTGGCCGTTGAAACTTAGTTGTACGCCGTCACCGGTTTAAGGTCAAGTTCACCTATGCTCTATCTTGGTTGCCCGGCTTGGGCTAGCTCGCAGTGGAAAGGCTCACTGTATGCTATTGATACTAAAGCAGCTGACTTCTTGTCAGTATATAGCCAGTATTTCAATAGTGTCGAAGGAAACACCACTTTTTATGCCGACCCTACAGCAGATACCCTATTACGCTGGCAGCAACAGACGGCTGAAAATTTTCGATTTGTGCTAAAAGTGCCTCAACGTATCAGCCACCAAAATAGGGACGACAACATCGAATCCCTAATAGACTGGTTAAACAATTTAACCGTCTTAGAACACAAACTTGCCATGGTACATTTGCAATTACCTGCGCATTTTGGCCCAGACCGAATGGGGCAAATTAGTGCAATGGTTCAGCAAATTAGCCAACACCATCGCTGTGCACTTGAAGTGCGCCATGCCGCATTTTTTGACAAAGCCGAACATGAAGTACAACTGCACCGGATGTTGCAGCACTATGGTGCTGAACGCGTGGTGTTTGACAGTAGAGCATTATTTTCAGTTACGCCTGACACCCCTGCATTGCTTGATGCACAAGCCAAGAAGCCAAGACTGCCGGTGCATGCGATAAGTTTTAGTCAAACCCCCATGCTAAGATTTATCGGTACTGACGACATGACGCTAAACAACAAATTTTACCAACCTTGGTTGCTAAAAGTCCGGCAATGGATGGATGAAGGCAAAACCCCGTTTTGCTTTTTCCATACGCCTGATAACACCCTTGCACCTGAGCTATGCCGGCAATTTGCCGCCGCGCTGCAGTATCCACATCCCTGCAGAGATCCCTGGCCTGGCGAACAGCAGTTCAGCTTACTGTAGTGTTGCCAGCTTTTACGCTAAACTAACGCCACTTTTTACAGTCCCAACTCAAATTATGCATAAAGACGACATTTTTGCCGAACCGCTGACACAGGTACCTGACTTCTGTTTTGATGATCAGGTCGCTGAAGTATTTCCAGATATGATTCAGCGCTCAGTGCCGGGTTACCAAACCATTATTCAGACCATTGGTAAACTTACCAGCCGTTATCAACAGCCTGACAGCACCTATTATGATTTGGGTTGCTCTTTGGGTGCAGCGACGCTAGCGATGCGACGTAATATAAGCGCAGCTAACAGTACGCTGGTGGCGGTAGATAACAGTAAAGCAATGGTTGAGCGCTGTGAACGGCATTTGCAAGTGTTTCGCTCTGACGTACCAGTACAGGTGAAACTGGCTGACATTAGGCAGCAACCCATTGAAAATGCAGCAATAGTAGTAATTAATTTCACCCTACAATTTTTGCCACAAGCCGACCGAAGCGCCTTAATACAACGAATCTATCAGGGGCTTAAACCCGGTGGCGTGTTGATCTTATCAGAGAAATTTATCAGTGCCGACCACACCGCAAATGAGCTGTTAATTGACCTGCACTATGAGTTTAAACGTGCTAATGGTTATAGCGAGCTTGAGATTAGCCAAAAACGCAGCGCACTTGAGAATGTAATGAAACCTGATACCTTGCAACAACATCAGCAGCGCCTGCAACAGGCCGGCTTTAGTAGCCAGACGCTATGGTTTCAGTGCTTTAACTTTTGCTCAATGTTAGCGATTAAATAAGGTTTCCTATGCTCGACTTTACCTCCTTTTATGCCCAACTGGCGACCAACAAACTGCATCATTGGCTGGAAACATTACCCGCCCAACTGGCAAACTGGAGCAAAGACGCTCTGCACGGTGACTTTAAGCAATGGCAAAAAGCAATTGCGCATCTGCCTGATACCACTGCCCAATACATTGAAATAAAACACAATGTTGAGTTTGGCAGTGCTGACGACATCAGTACCGGCGCCGCACAGCAAATTCAATATGTATTACAGCAATTGAAGCCATGGCGAAAAGGCCCGTTTACTATTCACGGCATCAACATTGATACCGAGTGGCGCTCCGATTTTAAGTGGGACCGGGTACTGCCGCATGTTGCACCATTACAACATCGATTTGTGCTAGATGTTGGCTGCGGTAGCGGGTATCACTTGTGGCGCATGCGCGGTGAAGGAGCAGAATTTGTGGTTGGCATTGACCCATCACAACTGTTTTATGCGCAGTTTCAGGCAATAAAACACTTTAACCCCGACCCAGCGGTTAATCTGATCCCAATTGGTATCGACGATATGCCCGCACTAAAACAGTTTGATACCGTGTTTTCCATGGGCGTGTTGTACCATCGGCGCTCACCATTGGATTTTCTGCAACAGCTTAAAAACCAGCTGCGCCCTGGCGGCGAATTAATCCTTGAAACGCTGGTGGTTGAAGGTGATGAAAACACCGTATTGGTGCCTGGCGAACGCTACGCCAAAATGCGCAATGTATGGTTTATACCCAGCGTGCAAGTACTAGTACACTGGTTACAACGGCTGGGTTTTAGCAACGTGCGACTGGTCGATTTAAACCGCACGACGTTAGACGAGCAACGTAAAACGGCTTGGATGGAAAATGAAAGTTTAATTGATTTTCTGGACGCAACTGATCATAGTAAAACCATTGAAGGTTATCCGGCACCGCTACGCGCGGTGATCATTGCCAATAATTAATTGCGTTGGAGCCCTGCTACTTCTATGCCCTACCGTCCCCGTTCAACCTTAGAGCAATGGCGCATTTTGCAAGCAGTAGTGGACGCAGGCGGCTATGCACAAGCTGCTGAGCGGCTTAATAAAAGCCAATCATCACTAAACCATGCGGTAGCTAAACTGCAAAGCCAACTTGGGGTTGAGCTGTTAGAGGTTCGCGGACGCAAAGCCCATTTGACCGCAGCTGGCGAAGTTATGCTACGCCGCTCACGTCTATTAACCCAACAAGTAGAAGATTTGGAATTACTGGCGTCGAATATTGATCAGGGCTGGGAGCCCGAAATACGGGTTGCAGTAGAACTGGCATACCCCCGTCATTTCTTAAACCAAGCACTGGCAGCATTTTACCCGTTAAGTCGGGGTAGCCGTATTCAACTGATCGATAGCGTCATTACCGGCAGCGCAGAAATTATTCAGCAAAAAAGTGCCGATCTGGTCTTGGCGGCTTCCGCAATTATTCCCAAAGGCTATCTGGGTGAACCCTTGTGCGTTGTCCGCTTTATCCCAGTTACGGGCCGTGACAACACGCTCGCCGGAAAAGACAATATCGATCAAAATGAACTGAGCCAACACCTGCAGCTGGTGATCCGTGACACAGCAAAAAAACCCCAGGAAAATGCGGGTTGGCTGCGTGCAGAGCAACGTTGGACAGTGGATAATTTTTTTGAAGCAATAGACATTTTACAGATGGGTTTGGGATTTTGCTGGATCCCCGATTTTATGGTCGCCGACATAATAGCCACAGGTGCGCTGGTGCAGATTGACCTAAATCAGAACAGTGAACGCGTAGCGGCTATATCGCTGGTAACGCCAAAAGAAGAAACACTGGGCCCCGGCAGTAAACAATTACGCCAGTTAATATTGGCTGCACATCAGAAAAACTGAGGCTGACTATGCAACAACACGAAATAAGTACTTTAATGCAGGATGCATCCAATGACGCGATTCGCTTTGCAAAGGAACATCAGGTTGAATTGGATAAATCACTCACTAGTTTGCTGTTAGTCGACCAGCTTTTGGCAGAACTTCATTCTCACGAGCAGGCAGCACCACATTCTGCTGAGATTATCTTTACCCTATGCAACATTTTTGGTGCATATATCGGCCAGGTATTCATTGCGCATGTTGGTGGCCAGTGGCAATACAATCAGACGGATAAGAAAGCACCTTTTGTTTTTGTACAATTCAATGACAAAGAATTTCCTTTTGCATCAGTGTGTTACCATAAAATAACCCAAGATAACACGATCAGCTTAGCTAACTATATGAAGCAAGCTATGGCAAATGCTATGCAGTAAGGCTTTTGTCGGCGCCGTTATACAGGTAAAATGCCGCAAATCTTAAGCCTTTCCACTTTCAGCCATTCGAGGATAGCCGTGAGCGAGCAGAAAACATCTTTAAGCTACAAAGACGCCGGTGTCGATATTGACGCCGGAAACGCCCTAGTTGAACGCATCAAGGGTGCCGTAAAGCGTACACGTCGTCCGGAAGTTATGGGTGGTTTGGGCGGTTTTGGTGCGCTGTGCCAAATCCCTGCAGGTTACAAAGAGCCCGTGCTCGTTTCAGGTACGGATGGTGTCGGTACAAAATTACGTTTAGCCATGGATCTAAAGCGCCACGATGGTGTTGGTATAGACTTAGTTGCCATGTGCGTTAATGATTTAGTTGTGCAAGGTGCTGAGCCCCTGTTTTTCCTCGATTACTATGCAACCGGCAAACTTGATGTTGACACTGCCAGTGCCGTCGTCAATGGCATTGCTGAAGGCTGTTTCCAATCTGGCTGTTCATTAGTAGGCGGCGAAACTGCAGAAATGCCTGGCATGTATCATGGTGAAGATTATGATATCGCGGGCTTTTGTGTCGGCGTGGTAGAAAAAGCAGACATCATTGATGGTACAAAAGTGCAACCAGGCGATCAGATAATTGCCCTGGCGTCATCAGGCCCACATTCCAATGGTTTTTCGCTAATTCGTAAAGTGCTGGAAGTCAGTGGCCAATCTGCTGACACCGTTTTGGAAGGCAAATCTATTGCCGATCATTTACTCGAACCTACTCGTATATATGTGAAAAATTTGCTTAGTATGCTTAAGCAAACACCAGCGCACGCACTATGCCATATTACTGGTGGTGGTTTTTGGGAAAACATTCCTCGTGTATTGCCCGAAAATACTAAAGCGGTAATAGATGGCAAAAGCTGGCAATGGCCTGCCATATTTAACTGGCTGCAACAACAAGGCAATATTAGCCGCCATGAAATGTACCGCACCTTTAACTGTGGTGTTGGTATGATTGTTGTCGTGCCTAAAGATACGTTACCACAAGCACTTAGCCTAATTTCAGCTGCTGGCGAAACCGCTTGGCATCTGGGCGAAATTGCCGCGGCAGCAGCCGGTGATGAACTGGTCATTATTAACGAATAAGGCCACCGATGAAATCTATCGTAGTACTGATTTCTGGTAGCGGCTCTAACCTGCAGGCAATCATTGATGCCTGCAGTAGCGGGTTTATTCCGGCTAAAGTCACTGCTGTTATCGCCAACAAAGCCGATGCTTACGGCTTAGTGCGGGCAAGTGATGCGGGTATCGCAACCGAAGCACTTAGCCATAAAGCATTTTCCAACCGCGAAGATTACGATCAGGCACTGATTAAAACTATCGACGCCTATCAACCCGATCTGGTGGTACTTGCTGGCTTTATGCGCATCCTGACCCCCTGTTTTGTAAGACATTATCAAGGCCGTTTATTAAACGTGCATCCGTCCTTACTGCCTAAATACCAGGGGCTGGATACACATCAGCGGGCAATCGACGCAGGTGATACTGAGCATGGTTGCAGCGTACATTTTGTTACCGAGCAACTTGATGGTGGACCGGTTATTTTGCAGGCGAAAGTACCGTTATTCAGCGATGACGATGTAACATCTCTGGCTGAGCGTGTGCATGAACAGGAACACCGTATATATCCGCTGGTTGTGCGTTGGTTTTGTCAAAGCCGTTTACAACAGCAAGCAGATCAGGCATGGTTGGATGGTAATGTATTAGCCGCCAACGGGTATGCCAATGACGAAGATGATTAAACGGCGCTTTTGGGCGCCTTTTGTAATAGTTACCAGCCTATTTTCCAATGCACTGTATGCCGATATAGCACCACTTAGTGAGTTTAATGCTGACTATATTGTGTATCGCGCCGGTAAAAAACATGGCGACGCTAAACGCTATCTAAAAACAACAGAACAGGGCTACCAGCTAGGATACAGCAGCGATATCAGCTGGATGATATTCTCTGACAAGCGCGAAGAAACCTCCGACTTTGTGATTAACAACGGCCAAATTCAGCCGTTACGTTACATTATGCAGCGCTCAGGTACTGGCCCTAATCGTTATTACGAACTCAACCTTGACCCTGTAAAGAAAACACTCAGCGAAGGTGCCAACCAAAAACAAAAGGCCGTCAACTGGCAAGATGACTGGTTAGATCAAATAAGTTATCAGCTACAATTGGTGCTGGATTTAAAAGCGGGTAAAACCGATTTTAATTACACGGTGCTTAATCGCAGTGGCAATACAAAGGAATACCATTACAAAGTGGTTGCTGAAGAGATGCTACCGCTGCCATATGGCAATATAAAAACGCTGCGCATTGCTCGCATAGAGCAAAATAGTGATAAGCAAATTTATGCCTGGGTTGCACCTGAACTTGACTATATGCTGGTGAGACTTTGGCGCGGTGAAGACAACGTAGAGCAATTTGATGTCCAGCTGTACAAACTGGACATTACCCCGGAAAATCAGCCTATAGGCTCGCCGTAACGAAACAATTGGCTCTCACCATTTTGCATCTTGTGCCACTGCTCGTTATTGGTCAGTGGCTCTGTTGCAATAATAGTCACGACATCATTCGGCGTCGTTTCAGTACTAAAATCAATGTCCACATCCACGTCAGATAAACGCGCCATGCCAAAGGGAGCACGCCGCGTTATCCAATGTAATTTGGTGGTGCAATAGGTTAACAAGTACTCACCATCGGTCAGTAGCATATTAAAAACACCAAGCTTGTGCAGTGTTTTGCACTGGCGCTGAATAAACGTAAAGGCCTGCTTTCGGCTGGCAGGCTTTTGCGGATAACGTTTATCGAGCTCACTCAACAGAAAACAAAATGCACGCTCACTGTCTGTTGTGCCCACCGGCGTAAAGCGCTGCACCGGCAGTTGCTGATAGTTTGTGAGTTGACCATTATGGGCATAGGTCCAATATCGGCCCCAAAGTTCGCGGGTAAACGGATGTGTGTTTTCAAGCGCTACCCTGCCGCGGTTTGCCTGGCGCACATGGGCAATAACCGCTTTACTTTTAATCGGGTAATCCGACACTAACCGTGCTATTTCAGACTGATAACTGGGCAGCGCATCTTTAAACGTGCAGACGCCTTTATTTTCGTAAAATGCAACTCCCCAGCCATCCTTATGTGGGCCGGTTCGCCCGCCGCGTTCTTTCAGGCCTTTAAAACTAAAACAGATATCGGTTGGCACATTGGCGGACATGCCAAGTAATTCGCACATATTTCATATTACCTTCTAAACGCATTTAGCAGGACAAATTGCACCAAATGACTATGCTTAGCGTATAAGTTGCAACTTAAGTTGACAATCACTTTATGCAACATCGTAGATATGGGCTTGCAACTTTAGTTAAAGCGTTCTACTCTAGCGAGATAGTGGTCAGACCTCTTTTCGGAGCATAAAATGGAACTAGTAATACTTAGCGCGGCGCTTATCGCCGCAATTGGCATTCTGGCGTACAACCGCGCCAGCTTGACGATGTTCACTGCAGCCATCGCCATTATATTGGTCGTTGGTACTGTATTAGATACTGTGGGTACGCTAAGTTGGTTAGTGTTCCTGTTGATAGCTTTACCATTAAATATTGCCTCGGTGCGCCAGCAATATCTTACGAAACCATTGTTATCACTCTATCGCAAAATCATGCCAGAAATGTCCAGCACAGAAAAAGAAGCTATTGATGCTGGTACAACGTGGTGGGAAGCCGATTTATTCCGCGGTAATCCAGACTGGCATAAAATGCATAATTTTCCGGTGCCACGTTTAAGTGCTGAAGAACAAGCGTTTCTGGATGGACCGGTTGAAGAATTACTGGCCATGGTTGATGACTGGCATACTACGCACGAACGTGCTGATCTTTCGCCAGAAGTATATCAGTACCTAAAAGATCACGGCTTTTTCGCCATGATTATTAAAAAGCAGTACGGTGGTCTTGAATTCTCGGCTTTCGCGCAATCTTGTGTACTGCAAAAGCTCACCAGCAAAAGCATGGTGTTATCCAGTATCGTTGGTGTACCTAACTCCCTAGGCCCCGGTGAATTGCTGCAGCACTACGGTACTGATGAACAAAAAGCGCATTATTTACCACGCCTGGCCAAAGGCCTGGAAGTGCCTTGTTTTGCCCTAACCAGCCCGGAAGCGGGTTCAGATGCTGGCGCAATACCAGACACAGGCATTATTTGCAAAGGCGAATGGGAAGGCAAAGAAGTTGTTGGTATGCGCCTTACCTGGAACAAACGCTACATCACGTTGGCACCTATCGCTACGGTGCTGGGTTTGGCGTTTAAATTATACGATCCGGAAGGTTTACTGGGCGACAAAGAAGAGCTGGGTATTACCTGTGCGCTAATTCCGGTAACCACACCGGGTGTTAAAATAGGCCGTCGTCACTTCCCACTGAATGTGCCATTCCAAAATGGCCCTACTCAGGGTGAGAATATCTTTGTACCACTAGATTATATTATCGGTGGTGAAAAAATGGCCGGCCAAGGCTGGCGCATGTTGGTTGAGTGTTTATCAGTAGGCCGCGCAATAACACTCCCTTCAAACAGTACTGGCGGTATAAAAGCGGTTGCTTTGGCAACAGGTGCTTATGCCCGTATTCGTCGTCAGTTCAAATTACCTATTGGTAAAATGGAAGGCGTTGAAGAAGTAATGGCGCGGGTAGGTGGCTATGCGTATATGGCTGATGCGTCAACATCGATGTCTGTCGGCTCTATCGACTTAGGTGAGAAACCGTCTGTTATTTCCGCCATAACTAAGTATCACATGACCGAGCGTATGCGCCAGGCCATTATCGATGCTATGGATGTGCATGGTGGTAAAGGTATCTGTATGGGCCCAAATAACTATCTGGCGCGTGGATATCAAGGTGCACCGGTGGCCATTACGGTAGAAGGCGCTAACATACTTACCCGTAATATGATTATCTACGGACAAGGCGCTATCCGTTGTCATCCATACGTGTTAGCTGAACTACAGGCGGCACAATTAGATGACGAGCGTGCGGCAGTAACCGCGTTTGACAAAGCGCTGTTTGGCCATATTGGTTTTGCTATTAGCAACTTCTTCCGTACATTCTGGTTATCGTTAAGCGGTGGCATTTTTAGCAGCGCCCCATACAATGACGCTACAGCTAAATACTACAAACAAATGAACCGGTTTAGCGCCGCATTAGCGCTGATGTCAGACGTTGCTATGGGAACCTTAGGTGGTGATCTTAAGCGTCGTGAACGTATTTCAGCGCGTCTGGGTGATATTTTAAGTATGCTCTACCTAACATCGTCTGTACTGAAGCGTTACAACGACGACGGACGTAAAGCGGAAGACTTGCCATTAGTACAGTGGTGCTGTGAAGATAATCTGGCCAAAGCTCAGCTGGCTTTAGATGAGTTGTTTGATAACTTCCCTGCCCGCGCAGTGGCAGTGGTACTAAAGCGCGTGGTGTTCCCATGGGGCCGCACCTTACGTAAAGCCTCCGACATCACCGAGCACAAAGTTGCCCGTATTATGCAAACACCTGGTGAAGCACGCTCACGGCTTGGAAGTCATTTATATCTGAAAAATGAGCCGTTAAACCAGTTAGGTTTAATGGAACAGGCACTAAAAGATATCCTTGCAGCTGAACCTATTTTTGACAAAGTAAGTCACGCAGCAGGAAAACGTTTGCCATTCTTCCGCTTAAACGAAGTAGCAGACTTAGGCCTGGAACTGAAGGTAATAAGCGATGCCGAAGCACAACAGCTTCGTACTGCAGAACAAGGCCGCTTATTTGCCATCAATGTTGATGACTTTGAACCAGAATACCTGGCAGCGGATAAAACTCTTACGCAACAAGGCGCTGGTGCAGTTGAAAAAGACAAACAAAATAAAGCAGCCTAAATAGGTTCCTTTGATAACACTTAAACAAAAGGGCCTGTCGATTGACAGGCCCTTTTTAATTTTACTAACCAGAACAACTTATAGTTAGCTGCGAGCTAGACTAATACGAGCTTCAGTTACTCGCTTCAGCTACTCGCTTAAGTCAAACAAACTAACAAAGACTCATTTACCATATCTGCGGCGATATAATAAACCAAGTCCCGCCAGCATTAGCAGAGCTGAAGCAGGCGCAGGTACTTGAGCCGCAGTGATAGTAAGGTTCAAATCAGTAGCACTAACATCAACAAAATCGTTAGCAAAATTTACCGCGCCAAAATTCATAAAATTAAGGCTTATCAATACATCGCCAACTTGCCCAGCTAAAAAGCTAAAGGTTGCTAATTCAAAACTGCGGCCTTGTTGAGTGGCGAGTATCATCTCATCCGCAAACAAATCAGCATAATCACTCAGGAAGAGTGCACCAACAAGCGCATTATGTTCATCAAATTGATTGCTACCAAAGCCATCGTCGAAACCACTGCCAAATTGCCAGTTAAGTAACGACACTGCAGATGTCGGGTATAACACCTCAGCCCAAAACCCGCCCATGGTCTCGGTGAGGTCGCTCATAGACAGCGTTACCGTTATGATATCGCCAACTTGGTAATCGCTACGATCAGCATTTAATTGAATTAACGCTGCATGACTAGCACCAGTAAACAGTAAACACAGCGCAAATAACATTGATTTCATTGTTTTATTCTCCATTAAATTATTGTGGGCTTACGCAACGTGGCAAATCACAAAGCGCAGTCATAGCGCGTACATCACGCTGATCCACGACAGCATCGCCATTAAAATCCAGACTTAATGACAAAGCACCACCTTGTCTGAGTATCTGTTGAAACAATCTAATATCACGCTGATCAATTGCACCATTTTGATCAAGATCAGCTGCTTGGTAACTGGCCGGAAGTTGTAAAGCAACCACTACCGGGTCATGATCTGATGAACGATAAGCGTCACCTGCGAAGTAATCCAATTGTTGCTGCGGAGTCTTAAACTCAACATTGTAATCCAGTGCTATTGGCTCATCTGCGTTAATATTCCATTTGGTTGCATCAACCAGGTACTGTATCGCCTTGTCGTTTAGCAAGGCATGATCCAGTGAGCCTGATAAACCGAAGAACACGTAGCCATGACTTGGTACTTTACCCAGGACTTCAAACACATTTTTATAACCCGCCTGCGCTAAAGTAGTGATCGGGTCTTCTTTGGCGTAGGCATTCAGATCACCGATAACCAAGGCTGGAATATCAGTAAACTGCTGGGCTGCAAAAGTACCAATAGCTTCGGCTGCTCGGCTTCGGCTAATATTGCAGTTACCCTGACCATCTCCGTTATCGCTATCGCCAGCGCCACATGCTGAGCCCTTCGATTTTAAATGGTTTACCATGACGGCAAATTCTGCGTCAGTTTCCAACTCACGGAAACGCTGCGCCAACATTGGTCGGTTACGGTTATCGTCAAATAGCGCAACCCCCTGTGCATCAACTGCTGAGTTAGAAGAATCCAATATCATCAACTCAGCAGCTGGCGTCACCAGATCACTGCGGTAGATTAAGCCAACTGTAATTTGATCAGAACCAACCGGGCCACCGGCGTTGATAAACTGCCAATTGTTATTACCTGATGCCTCGCGTAGGCCATTCACCAGATCAGCAATGGCTGATGTTGCTGCATAGCCATCATTTTCTATTTCCATCAAACCGATAACGCTGGCATCCAAGGCCGCCAAGGCTGACACAATTTTCGCCCGCTGGCGCTCAAACTCAGCGGCACTGTCTGCGCCACGTGCAGTAGGGAAACCGCCGCCTGCGCCGTTACCATTAAAATAATTCAACACGTTGAAGCTTGCGACTTTAACATTACCTGCCGCTGACAACTCTGGCGCAGCAGTGCGCGGATTACTCTGAATAAAGTCTGGCGTTTGCGTTGGCATAATGCGGTACTGACTAAAACCGTAGTGCACGGTACCGGTCAGGTTAATTACAGTATCACCGCTACGTACCGAGTTTGTCGCAGCTAAACCACCTACTGGATAAGGCACTGTCGCCGGATTCTGACTTGTGTTGGCATCATCTAACACAATCTTGTTTAATTCATGCGCCGCCGCCAGAGCAATAGCTTCTGCCCCCGGGCTAACAACCTGAGTTGGCGTGTAACGCCTGCCGTTAGATAACGTCAGCTCACCAAATCGTCCAAGAGTATAGGTATCATTTACCGTTAAGGTCTGCGCAAAACGTACCAACATCCCTTCTACAGCCTCCAACTCGGCTATCGTAGTAACAGGCAGTGCCAATGGTGTTGCAGATGGTAATTCGCTGCTGCCGCAATCCTGGCTGGCAGTAATATTGGTTAGCTGAGTATGGCCATTAAATTCAGCAACAGTCGCCTGCAACCTTACACGCTGACCAGTGCTTACACCCAGGTTTGCACTATTCGCATATACAAACACGCCCTCAGAGGTGGCAGGGTCGTTATCTTGCTCAACACCAACGGCTTGAATATTGTAGCCTCGTAGGCCAGGCGACGTTTGTGTAACCACGGCCTCAACCTGCACTGTCTGTCCAACCAACGGACTGGCATCACCGGCACCTTGAATAACTGAAATAGCCGTTGCCGGCTCGCCACAAGTTAATACCGGATCGGGATCCGGCTCAGGATCAACCGGGTCACTGCCTTCACCGTTAAACAGACCAATATCGCTAAAATCATCCTGCGTGAAACCCGCCCACTGTGTAGCTGGGTCGAAACTGTCTGTGGTATTGCTGTCATAAAGGACACCAGTACGGCGCAAAGTATCATTCGCCGTTGTCGTATCGCCACTCCCCCAGGCTGAACCCGGATCAACACCAATCTGACCAATTGAATCAATAACAACACTGCCATTTTCCAGCGTAATGGCATCATCACCATTCCACAAGCTGTTGCCCGATGTTTGATCTGCCAATGCGACAAGTTCAGCAGAGGCACTGCTTGATGCATAAACAAAGGTACTGCCAGGCTGCACAGTACCAGCAAGGTTTATTGTTGTACCAACATTAGCACTGCCGTTGAAGTAAACTTTTATCGCATACCCACTAAGTGAGATCGCTTCAGCTGTCGGATTATAAAGTTCCAGTGCTTTGTTGTTGCCGGAACCTTCTATATATTCAGAAATAAATAAATCGGCGTGGACGGCCGGTGCTAATAACATGGCGATGGTTGCTGATAGCGCCCTGATTTTCATTTTAACTCCCTGGTTATTATCGTTAAGGACAAGCAAATATAAAGCGCTTTTATGGCAGATTTATTAACTTTGAGCAAATTATTGCAAGTATTTTTTTACGAATAAGCGCCAGTAATTTTTACACAAACTTTAATAAATGTTTTTACGTCAATCTGTGAAATAATCAGCCATAAAGCAATCCGAATGTCTGCTACTCACTTCCATCTGGCTGCAAGATAAGGTTTACTGTACGTCGTTCTATTATCAGGAGTACCACATGTTTAAAGTAAACCAATATTTTGATGGCAACGTAGCGTCGATCGCTTTTGCCGGTGAGCAACTCCCTGCGACAGTGGGTGTCATGGCCCCGGGCGAATATGAATTTGGCACCAGCCAGCATGAAGTGATGACTGTTGTTAGCGGCGCTTTAACGGTATTACTACCTGGCGCTAACGGCTGGCAAACCTTCAGTCGCGGCCAACAGTTTGAAGTACCAGCTAATGTGAAGTTTCAGTTACAGGTTGCTGTAGATACCGCGTACCTTTGCACCTATGCCTGATGTTGTATTAAGGAACCACCATGCGCGGTATGCGCTCTGCAGCAAAGCAACCAGAACCCGCCAAAAGGCCGGAAGCCGTTAATCTAAAACAGACGTTGGCCATGCTATGGCCGTACTTATGGCAGTTTAAATACCGCGTATTGCTGGCATTGCTGGCACTTATTGCGGCCAAGGCTGCTGTGCTACTGATGCCGCTGGCGCTTAAGTACATTGTTGATGCCCTGGACAGTGGCCAGCAAAGCTTGCTTGTTGTGCCAGCTGCACTGTTATTACTTTACGGCGGTTTGCGCTTTGCCACCGTGTTTTTTGGTGAAGTTCGCGACGCACTGTTTGGCCGGGTTACCGAGCATGCTATGCGCAAGCTTGGGCTGCGGGTATTTCAGCATTTACACAGTTTAGAACTTGCCTTTCATTTAGACCGCCAAACCGGGGGCATTAGCCGCGATATTGAGCGAGGCAGCAATGGCCTGAGTTTTCTAATGCGGTTTTTAATGTTTAATATCGCCCCCACCCTGTTTGAAATACTGGCGGTGGCGCTGATTTTTGCCACGCTGTTTTCGCCCTGGTATTCGCTGGTAACTGTTCTTGCAGTTGGTATCTATATCTTTTTTACCGTAATCATTACCGAGTGGCGCAATAAATATACCCGCGAAGCCAACCAGGCAGATAACACCACAAACAGCCGCGCAATTGACAGCCTGTTAAATTACGAAACAGTAAAATACTTTAACAACGAGCAATACGAAGCTCAGACCTACGATAGCTTTTTAGCCAAATGGGAGCAGGCCAGACTAAAAAACCGGCTTAGCTTGCTGGCACTAAACTCGGGCCAGGCACTTATTATTGCTGCCGCTATTACCGCTTTAATGTGGCTTGCTGCAGATGAGGTAGTAAACAAACAGCTAACTCTCGGCGATTTGGTTATGGTCAATGCCTACATGATCCAGCTGTTTTTACCGCTAAATTTTTTAGGCTTTGTTTACCGCGAAATACGTCGTGCACTAACCGATTTAGAAAACATGCTGGGATTACTTAAGCGTAAACCACAGATCACGGATGCAGCAGGTGCCAGCACCTTGCAGTTAACTAAAGGTGAAATACGCTTTGAGCAAGTTGCGTTTCAGTATCAACCAGAACGCCCCATACTGCAGCAATTAAACTTTACCGTGCCGGCGGGCAGCAAAGTGGCTATTGTTGGTGCCAGTGGCGCAGGCAAAAGCACCATTGCCCGTCTGCTATATCGCTTTTACACCACTAGTGCGGGCCGTATTTGCATTGATGGGCAGGATATCAGTACCGTAACGCTGGACAGCTTACGCCGTGCTATAGCTATAGTGCCGCAAGATACGGTCTTGTTTAACAGCAGCATTCGCGAAAATATTCGCTACGGTCGCCCTGATGCCAGCGAAGCCGATATAGACCAAGCCATTGCACTGGCGCACTTACAGCACTTTATTGCCAGCTTGCCGCAAGGTGATGCCACCTTGGTAGGTGAGCGCGGATTAAAAGTGTCCGGTGGCGAGAAACAGCGTATTGCTATCGCCCGCGCTATTTTAAAACGCTCACCCATACTGCTGTTTGACGAAGCCACTTCGGCGCTGGATTCCGCTTCCGAGCAGGCTATATTGCAAGCAATGCGCGAAGTTGCCCGCAACCATACCAGCGTGGTTATTGCGCACCGGCTGTCTACCATTACCGACGCTGACAACATTATTGTACTAAAACACGGCCAGCTGGCAGAACAAGGTAGCCACGACGAGTTGCTAGCGGCGGGCGGCGAGTATGCCCGTATGTGGCAATTACAGCAAAAGCAACAACAGTAATAGGCTGCACTGGCGCTTACTGCCAGTGCTTGTTTATACTGCGTTGGCTAAAACCATAATAACAAGCCCAATTAAAGGTGCCTTATGACCCCATTTAAACGCTCTGCCACAGCTTTTTTTGTCACCTCTACCCTATTGCTTAGTGCCTGCAGCCCACAGCAACAAGCCGCACCGGTAAAAGCCGAGCAAAAACAATTAACGCAAGCCGATGCCGAAGCCTTTCTGGCTGATACCGAGAAGAAACTAGAGCAACTGTATTTAGAGTCAAACCGCGCCGAGTGGATATACGCTAACTTTATTACCGAAGACACGGCATCACTGGCTGCAGATGTTAATGAAAAGCTGACTGTAGAAATGGTCAACCTGGCTACAGCAGCAGCAAAGTTTGATCAGGTGGCACTGTCTGAAGACAGTCGCCGTAAACTGGATAAACTCAAATTAGCCTTAACCTTACCCGCACCACAAGATGCCGCTAAAACAGCAGAAATGGCCAAGCTTGTTGCCGAATTGGGAGGCCTGTATGGCAAAGGCAAATACTGTAAAGCGGATGGCAGCTGCTTATCATTAGGCGACATGTCGGCCATTATGGCCAGTAGCCGCGATTACAACGAACAGTTAGAAATGTGGCAAGGCTGGCGCGAAATAAGTAAACCAATGCGCCCGTTGTATCAGCGGTTAATTGCGTTAACCAACGAAGGTGCCAAAGAGTTAGGTTATGCTGACACAGGTGCCATGTGGCGTTCAAAATACGATATGCCCGCCGATGACTTTGCTAAAGAGCTAGACCGGGTGTGGGAGCAGGTAAAACCGTTATATGAATCCTTACACTGTCATGTGCGTAGTAAATTAGCCGAACAATATGGTACCGACAAAGTGGCTTTGGATAAGCCTATTCCGGCACATCTGCTAGGGAATATGTGGGCGCAAAGCTGGGGCAATATCTATGATCTGGTGGCGCCGCAAGACGCCGATCCAGGCTATGATGTCACTGAGTTATTAGCAAAACACAACTACGACGAAATCAAAATGGTTCGTGGTGCTGAAGCGTTTTTTAGCTCACTGGGGTTTGACCCATTACCCGAAACGTTTTACCAGCGCTCGCTATTTTTAAAACCAGCCGATCGCGATGTTGAATGCCATGCATCAGCCTGGGACTTAGACGCCAAAGACGATTTGCGTATTAAAATGTGTATTCAGCGCACTGGTGAAGAGTTTTCAGTAATTCACCATGAACTGGGACACAACTACTACCAGCGCGCCTATAAAGACCAGCCAGTGTATTTTCAGGAAAGCGCCAACGACGGCTTTCACGAAGCCATTGGCGACACTATTGCGTTGTCCGTTACGCCAGGCTACTTAAAGCAAATTGGTTTACTGGACACCGTACCTGACGAGTCAAAAGACATTGGCTTATTGCTGAAAATGGCCATGGACAAAATTGCTTTTGTGCCGTTTGGTTTAATGGTTGATCAATGGCGCTGGAAAGTGTTTAACGGCGACATAGCCCCCGAGCAATACAACGAAGCCTGGTGGCAACTGCGGGAAAAATATCAAGGTGTTGCAGCACCCGTGGCTCGTAGCGAAGCCGACTTTGACCCAGGTGCAAAATACCATGTGCCGGGCAACGTGCCTTATACCCGTTATTTCTTAGCGCACATTCTGCAGTTCCAGTTCCATAAGGCACTATGCGATATCGCAGGAAATGAAGGCGCCGTGCATCGCTGCTCTATTTACAACAGTAAAGAAGCCGGTGCTAAGCTAAACCAAATGCTGGAAATGGGCTCAAGCCAAAGCTGGCAACAAGCGCTGGAAGTGGTAACCGGCAAACCAGAAATGGACGCCACAGCCATTCTGGCCTACTTCGCCCCGCTGCAAGCCTATTTAGACGAGCAAAACAAAGGCCAGCAATGCGGCTGGTAAGCTAACCGCTATATTAATAACAAGCCCGCGAAAGCGGGCTTGTTATTTTTACAGCAATTAACATTTAGGGTGGCCGTACAACTTAAAGACCGAAAGAGGTGTTAAGGCTGCTGATACACCACAACCTTGTTGCGGCCTGTGTGTTTGGCATTGTAAAGAGCGATATCTGTTTGCTCTATTAGTTCATCAGGCTCAGCAAAAGTTGACGTACTGCTAATACCAATACTGATGGTCATTTTAAGGTTTGGTTCCACAGCCATCGCAGTGTGTGCAACTGCCTTGCGTAGTCGCTCAGCAATAAGTATTGCTGTTGCTTCATCGGTGTCGGGTAAGCAGAGTAAGAATTCTTCACCGCCGTAGCGAAATAGTAAGTCATAGTCACGCAGCTGTTCGCTGGCAATATCAACGACATGCATGATAGCGCGGTCGCCGGTTTTATGGCCGTGCTGATCGTTTACTTGTTTAAAGTGGTCAATGTCAAACAGCAGCAGGCTAAGTGTTGTACCGCTGCGCTGTCCACGGTTAAGCTCAGCAACTAGCCTTGTTTGCAGCGAGCGGCGGTTTAACAGCCCTGTTAACGCGTCACGCTCAGAGACATGAAGTAATGCGAGCCGCTGTTGTGAATGGCTTAACATGATGACACAGCCAATCATTAAAATGGCAAAGGCGGTAAGACTGAAAAAACCAATGCTATGAATTAGTGCACTTTGCTGTGTATGTACAATTTGAAAATGCTCTAGCAGCATGTAAGTGGAGCGTAAGGTGAATTGAATAATATTAAAGGCAAAGGTGGCAATAAAAGCTAAATACACCCGCCCCAGATCGCTGTGCCGCTGACGCCAAAGCATATTTATACTCCACAGGTTAAATGCCAGGACTAAGGGAATGGCAAATAGCATGCGGTTAGCGGTGGCACTGCTGGCAAAATCTGTTAGTTGAATAAGATAAATGGGAATAAGCAACAACAATAGCCATTGTCTTTTCGCGGATAACTGCAAGTGGCGGTGAATGCCGCAGGCTAATGCCAAGTGCGCACCAACACTACAGGTATTAGATAACGCAGGCACCAGCCAATAAGGCAAACTGGTGATACTGCCATTCACCGTGCTCAAAAGGGCATTAACTAACATTAGCACGGCGGCTAATATAAAATATCGCTGATAACGGAATTGACGTTCTGATTTATATTGCAACACCAACAATGCCGCAAAGGTGGCGGCAATAAAGGCGTTTACAATACTTAGCGTAAGCACATCCATTACTATTATGACTGCTTGTACCTTAATTCACAGCGCCGCAAAATAGCACAAAAAAACAGCATCGACAATTGTTAAAAACGAGGTGAAAGGGTAATTGTACGTTTAACATTGACGGTTCGCATTCAACTCAACCGGGAGAACTAAGGCTGGGTATGAAAACGCGGCGGAGCTACTTAACTATTCTTTAAACAACCAAGTAAAAAACCTGCTACATGCAGGCTTTTTATTTTTTAACGGTGCGAGGCGTATAGCCGCTACTTACTCTAACCGTACTTTCATCATGCCGCCTTTATACAAACCCAGGTATAAATAGGACTGCTGTTGCTGCTGTACCAGCAACATACTGCGCACACCGCCTAATAAATCTGCCATACCTTGATACTGTAAGCTTTGCCAACTTTGGCCAGCATCGTCAGACCATTGCAAAATAAGCGGTTGCGGCTCGCTAAAGCTCTTGTTCCATCCTGCGGTGTACAAGCGACCATTTCGATTAGGGTCTATTGCCACATCAAAGTAAAATCGGTGATTAGCCTCTGGTAACAGGCTTGTCCAGCTGGCGCCGTTGTTTGTGGTCATAACAATGCCGCCCTCGCCGCAGGCATAAACAGCATTGTTGGCAAAACGCACGTTGTAATACACGCTGGGATCGGGCAATAACTCACTAAACGCTTGCGTATGCCCATCGGCTAACCGATAACTGAACAAGACACCATTTTCAATAGCGCCCTGCCCTCCCCACCAGATCTGGCTGCGTTCAGGCGTTAACGCTAATGCACTGTTGGGTTGAGCCAACATGTTCCAGTCACCTTGAAGCTTTTGCCAACTGATGCCTAAGTTATCCGATTGGGCTAGCACACCATGCCCCGTGGCGTATAAACGTTGTTGCAGCGGATCGTAGTGCAAAGCGTAAATACCTTCATGCTCGCCATTTTCGCCAAAAGGACGCGACACCTCCAGCCAACTGTCACCAGCGTCAAAAGATTCTTGCAGATGAATTCCCGCAGATTCAGTATCATTTTGCAGGTTCACCGCCGCCAACCAATGTTGGTCGGTAATCATAGCCAAATCTTGCAACTCATAGCCTTCTAACCCTATTAACTGCCAGCTATTTTGCTGTGGCTGCTGTTGATATAAGCCGTTGTTGGTTAAAGCCAGAATATTGTCTTGTTGCTGATACAACCGCTTAATGATTAGCCCACTAAGACCTTGATGAGTAAATTCAAACGGCTCCGGCGTTGAAACCGGAGGCGGTTGTAATGGTGCGGTATCGCTATTACAGCCGCTTAGTGCAAACCAACACAGTAACCACAGTAGAACATTACGCAATTTCATTATGTCTCCTAAAACAGGCCATGCAGACGTTAGCCTTTACACCGCCCTTTGGTTAAACTCACAAATATAAAACCATGAATGAAACATCAATGTTGTCAATATTGGTAATCGGTGTGAACTTAATGCGACAATGCGCCGCATAAAATATCAGAGAAAATTAATAAATGATTATTAGCATAAAGCGACTATTACTGTGGTTGGTAACAGTTTGCTTGCTAACATTGCCTGCATTGGCAGAGGTTCAGCTGCATACCACTGCGGTGGGTGACTACCAGTTATATCTACCCAAAGCTGCGGCGAAAAATATTTTGGTGCTGGCGCATGGCATGTTAGGTAAAAACCAACAAGCAGCAGCACAGGCAAAAATCTATACCGAGCGCTGGATACCCTATGCTGAAAAGTATGGCTTAATTATTATTGCGCCAGCTTTTGACAACGAACGCTTTGGTAACCTGTCGCAAGGCTATGGTGGGTATCGTAATTTGTTTGGCAAATATATTGGTGCTGACGATTTTGTGCATCAGTTGGTAGAACAATATCGCAGTAAAACACAAACTGGCGCCAGCCAGTTTTACTTATACGGCCACTCTGCCGGTGGTCAGTTTGTTGCCCGTTACGTAGTTACTCACCCCGAACGTGTTATCAAAGCCGTTATTAGCGCAGCGGGCCGCTATTCTTACCCGGACGATCGCGTGCCCTGGCCTTACGGTGCCGGGCGCCTTAATAAAAAAATTAGTTGGGACAGTGGTGCTGTTGTGCGGCATGAACGCGTCAGCCCGCAACTGCTTAATTACGCAAAAGCGGCTGATAAAACGCAGATAGTGATCGGCGCTCTGGACACCAAAGCTCAGGATAGACGAGCAGCACATATCGGCAGTAACCGGATAGAATTTGCACATAGCTGGGCTGAAGCAGTAAATGACCTTGCCACACGCTATGATATGAAGGCAAATATTAAGGTGCATCTGGTCGCAGGTATTGGCCATGACTCCGCTAAGCTAACGCCTAAAGCAGCTTCATTGTTATTTGCGGATCTAAACCGATAACTAAAAAATGCATTAACCGAGCAACCACTGCTGTAGCTGCGCCAGCGAGCTGACTTCATGGTGCGGGATTATCCCTTCAGGGCGCGAAGCGCCGTGACGGTTTAACCAACAGGTGTCAATACCGGCGTTGATACCGCCTTTAATATCGGCATGGGGGTTATCACCCACCATTAAAATCTGGTTTTTAGGAGGGTGGTTCATTAAAGCAAAAGCATGATTAAAAATGCCGATATCGGGTTTGGCTACCCCTACTTGCTCAGAAATCACTAATGCTGAGAAGACATCAGCAAAACCAGTACGGGCTAAACGTATTTGCTGTAGCTCGGTAAAGCCATTGGTAATAATACCCAACTTTGCACGGCCTTTTAACGCCCGAATAAGCTCTGTGGCACCAGGAAGTGTGGTGCAAATATCCGCCATCGCCTGCATAAAAGCACTATTTAGGGCATTGGCGCTGTGGTTTAGCTTTTGTGCCCAGGGTGTGAAGCGGCTAACTTGTAGCTGCTGGGCGCTAATGTCGCCCTGTTGATACTGCTGCCATAATGGCAGGTTAATTGACTGGTAATATTCATAGTCTTCAGCGCTAAACTGATACTGATGCCGGGAAAACATCAGCTGTAAGCCTTTAAAGGCATCAAAATGAAACAAGGTTTCATCGGCGTCAAATAAAATCCACTTATAGCGCACAAGCTACTCCAAAATAAACCAGCAAGCGGCAGTTTATCAGCTAAGCCAAGCTATTGCAGTGACTGAAGTACTAGTCTACCTGCCAACGTTGTTTAATTTTTGCCAGAGTGCCATTTTGCTGCAACGTGGTAAACGCCTGCCGATAGCGCTCACGTAGAGCTGGGTCTGACTGATGATTAAAAGCTGCACATAATGGGTGGTTTAGTTCTTTGAGCTGAAGCACTTTTTCAAGTTGGTTTGCATCATAGCCTAATTGATTCGTTCGCCGGTATATCGATTTTTCGGCACTTATTACCAAATCTACCCGCTCTTTATACAACATACTTAGCGCATGCTCCGCTGTTGAGGTTCGCAAAAGTCTTTTTATGCCCTGCGCAGTTAAATACTGATCTGGATTTGACGAAATACTCACTGCAATATGAAAAGGCTGCAAGTCCTGCAATGCCTGAAGTGGCTGCTCTATTTTTCCTTTTAGCGCCCAGAAAAATAACTGTTCGTTATCCAACTCAGCAACACAATCAAACAATGCCGCCCGTTCCGGGTTGTATGACAATGAGTAAATTAACACATTGTCGTTATTCACTGCCTCGTAAAACGTGCGACCCCACGGGTTTACTTCAAAAGCTGGCGTATCACCTGTTAACGCAAACATGGCCTGCACCACTTCCGTGGCATAACCCCCAAGCTGGCCATCTTCTTGCTTTAACTGATAATAGCTACGATACTCGGTTACAACCCTAACAGTGGTAGCTTGTGCTAAGAAGCTTAACAACCACAGCGGCAGCAACAAGAGTATCGCTGTCTTATCGAGCATATAATAAACATCCTATAAAAAAAGGTGACAGGTTTTTTTACGTTAACTGTTGCACCACAAACTCACATAGCTGATGGCTACTAAGCAGCGTTTTATTTTGGGCTTTGTTAGTACCGCCCTTTTCTACCTGCTGGATAAACTCGTCCAACATGCCAACAAAACCGCGCTTGTGTATGGTGCTTTGCCAGTCATTCACAGCAAGGTGCTGCTGCTGGTTAGCTGCGCTATGAATACCCTGCACCAAATTATCTACTTGCCAATGCTGATTGGCGGAAAAATACTCTAGCCGTTCAAAACTGTGGCCTGCTAAGCGGTTCATCGATACCGAAACTGACGTACTACCCAGCTGCCAATTTACTTGTACACAAGCCAACTGATCTTTATCAAACTGACCGTGCACCACTGGCGTAAAATTGCCTTTATTATGTAACGCCGTTGCATAATGGGCAAAGTCTAAAAGATGAATAAAATCATCATAAACAAAGGTTCTAAGATCTGCTGGCTGCTGATAACGGTTCTTCTGGTAATGTAGCTGTAAAGGTACGTTGGCAAGAGGCTGTTGATACAGCGGCACATAACGCCTGTTAAAGCCAACAAACAACAAAATATTGCGCCGCTCGGCTGCGCTAATTAACTGCTCACACTCCGAAAGCTGATAGCTCAGCGGCTTATCAATAAATAGCGGAATACCCGCATTGAGCAGTTCGCTGGCTATGCTAAAGTGGCTGCTGGTAGAGCTGTGAATCATCACCGCATCGGGCTGAGCCGCTATTAATGCAGACAACTCAGTGTACCCTTCACGAATACGGTACTGCTGCATAAGTTGCCGCAAAACAGTCTCATTTCGAGTACAAAGTACAGGCGTAATGCCAGGCATACTTGCCAGTAACGGCAAGTAGGCTTTTTGTGCAATATCACCCAGGCCCAATAATGCTATTTTCATGCTACACCCAGCGGCTAAATTGCATGTTTAGTAACTGTTGAAGTGGGCCAAACTGCTCAGCCATTGTTTGCCTCTTGGTTAGGTAAAATGTAGTGAGCAGGTTATCACGTAAAATGGTTAGCTGAGTAAATGCCGGTTAAAAAATTGTAGTGTTTTTTGCCATGCCAGCTCGGCCATAGCTTCATTATAACGAGCAGTAGAGTCGTTATGAAAACCATGATGAGAATTAGTGTAGCGTTCAATGCTGTATTGCACTTTATGCTGCTGTAGTAATATTTCTGCCGCAGGCCACATAGCATTTACCCGCTCGTCTAATTCTCCCAACTGTACCAGCATTGGCGCTTTAATATTCGCAATGCCATCAGCCGGTGGCGGTGAGCCATAAAAGGGTACTGCAGCGTTTACGGTATCTGGCAACTCTGCTGCAAGGCGACCTGTCATCGCGCCACCAAAACAAAAACCGACCACGCCTAACTTACCGCTGCCCGCCTCAAGTTGTTTTAGCCATAAGGCCGCCGCGGTAAAATCTGCGGCAATTTTTTCACCGTCTAAACTACGCTGCATAGTACGGCCATCATCATCATTACCCGGGTAGCCCCCCAACGACCACAATGCATCGGGTGCAAACGCGATAAAACCGGCTTTAGCCAGGCGGCGGGCTACATCTTCAATGTAAGGGTTTAACCCTGAGGGATCCCCACGAATTTAGCCCCCGCATTCAATGTTGTAACTCGTTGTATCTAGCAAGTGTTTGCAGTGGCGCAAGGTACTGCGCCACTGTGTTGTTGTAAACATTACCTGCTTTGCCACCGCTCTTAACCCCAAGGTATGAAACGATAAGACACGTTTATCCCGATAGCTGTTTGCCTGGAACCGGCGTTGCTGATTGGCTACGGTCAGCCCAACACCCAGTAATATCAGCACTAATGAAGCTAAATTGCTCAGCAGCAGTAACAAGCTTATTCGGTGTATTTTTGTACTACCGTTTTTCTCGAATCCCAGGCCAAACTGCGTGCTTTTCATATCTCTGAAGCTC
>NZ_AUDG01000043.1 GCF_000425345.1 Rheinheimera baltica DSM 14885
ATTAATTAACTGACGTACCGATTCAGTGCGAAAGAGCGACATCCCTATCACCGCCCAAATCATGGCATCCATGGGGAGTTTGCGTTTGCGCAAGGTGGCAACGCCGTTGGAAGCCAGGCAAGACTGGATAATATCGGGTTCCAGAACATCGGACAGCGATGCAAATTCGGTAAGGCGGTTGATTGACGTGCGTGCTAATGCTTCTGACAGTTCCATAAAAAAATCCGATGGCTTAATGGCTCATCGGATTCTTACATCTACACAGGATCGGTCAACCGATCAGGAAAATATTTCTTAACTGATCGGCATTAGGCTTAACGCCTGCTTTTACTTTATACATAAATACGGTTACGTGTTGGCCAATGCCTGATTAAAGGTATTGCTTGGACGCATTGCTTTAGCAATCAAAGCGGGATTTGGCCGGTAATAACCACCAATCTCCACTGCCTTGCCCTGAGCGCCATTCAGCTCTGCAACAATTGCAGCTTCATTTTGTTGTAATGTCGCCGCCAATTTAGCAAATCGAGCTTGTAGTTCTGCATCCGTACTTTGTGACGCTAACGCTTCAGCCCAGTACATGGCAAGATAAAAATGGCTGCCACGATTATCCAATTCACCCAGTTTACGTCTTGGTGATTTATCATTATCCAAAAACTTTGCCGTCGCAGTATCTAAAGCATCGGCCAGCACTTTGGCTTTTGCATTACCAGTTACCTGGCTAAGGTGCTCTAAAGAGGCGGCCAACGCTAAGAATTCACCAAGCGAATCCCAACGTAAGTAATCTTCTTCAATAAACTGTTCAACATGTTTAGGTGCTGAACCACCAGCGCCAGTCTCAAATAAACCGCCGCCATTCATCAAAGGCACAACAGACAACATTTTTGCGCTGGTGCCCAGCTCTAAAATGGGGAACAAGTCAGTTAAATAGTCACGTAACACGTTGCCGGTAACAGAGATAGTATCTAAACCTTCATTTATGCGCTTAAGTGATAAACGGGTCGCCTCAACAGGCGCCAGAATTTGTATATCAAGGCCGCTGGTGTCATGATCTTTCAGGTAAGTCTGCACTTTAGTTATTAGCTGCGCATCATGCGCGCGCGCGCTATCTAACCAAAACACAGCTGGTGTATTGCTTAACCGGGCACGATTTACTGCTAATTTAACCCAGTCACGTATTGGAGCATCTTTAACCTGACACATGCGCCAGATATCACCTTGCTCAACGGCGTGCTCAAATACTACATCACCTTTACTGTTAAGTACCTGAACTTTACCAGCAGCCGTCATTTCAAAGGTTTTGTCATGTGAACCGTATTCTTCGGCTTTTTGAGCCATCAAGCCTACATTGGGGACTGATCCCATGGTGCGCGGATCAAAGGCACCATTTTTCTTACAGAATTCGATAGTTTCTTGGTATACACCGGCATAGCAGCGATCAGGGATCATCGCTTTGGTATCTTTTAATTTACCATCAGGTCCCCACATCTTACCTGAGCTTCTTATCATTGCCGGCATTGACGCATCGATAATCACGTCGCTTGGCACATGCAGATTAGTAATCCCTTTGTCAGAGTTAACCATGGCCAATTCGGGTTGCGCGGCATAACACGCTTTAATAGCTGCAAGTACTTCATCCTGCTTTGCCTGTGGCAGCGTTGCTATTTTAACAAACATATCACCTGCGCCGTTATTTACATCCACACCCAGCTCTGTAAACAACGCGGCATATTTTTCAAACACAGGTTTAAAAAACACTGTCACAGCATGACCAAACATAATAGGGTCTGACACTTTCATCATGGTGGCTTTTAGATGCAACGACAACAGCACATCTTGCTGTTTTGCCGCAGCGATTTCCTGCTGGTAAAATTCGCGTAATGCACTATTACTCATCGTGGCGGCATCAATCACTTCACCGGCCAATACCGCTACTCTTTCTTTTAACACCACTACAGAGCCATCATGGCTCACGTGTTGAATTTTCAAGCTGTCAACTGAAGCAAACGTAGTTGACTGCTCGCTGCCATAAAAATCACCCTGCGTCATATGTGCAACATGAGATTTAGAGTCTGATGCCCAGGCTCCCATGCTATGTGGATTTTTCTTGGCATATTGCTTTACTGATGCCGGCGCGCGACGATCAGAGTTACCTTCACGCAGTACCGGGTTTACTGCACTACCTTTAATCTTGTCATAACGCGATTTTACATCACGCTCTTGTTCGGTTTTCGGCTCCGATGGATACTCAGGCAAAGCATAACCCTGCTGCTGAAGCTCTTTTATCGCCGCTTTCAACTGTGGAATTGATGCGCTAATATTTGGCAACTTGATGATGTTCGCTTCTGGCTGATTAGCCAATTCACCCAGTTCGGCTAGCGCATCCGCAATACGCTGCTCAGGCGCTAAGAATTCGGAAAAGTTAGCAATAATACGACCAGACAAAGAGATATCACGCGTTTCAACCGAGATACCTGCCGCTGCAGAAAATGCCTGAACAATAGGCAATAACGAATAGGTAGCCAGCGCTGGCGCTTCATCTGTTTCTGTATAGATAATTTTTGCAATTTCTTTTGACATGTTAGTTCCTGTAATGTGTCTGCGATCAGCTGGCTTTTATACCAGTTCGCCACTTCATTCTGGCGATGTTGATGTTTTAAACGCATTTGTTGCAAAGCGGCGGTAGTATAGCAGCATGACATTCAATAAAATAGGCAGCTGCCCGCAGCGATACTGTGTGGCTGTTCAGCAGCATGAACACCAAAGCAAGCCCGGTGTTAACTATTACTGACAGCGTTATAATGAAACCCAATGCTATGAATATTAGAGACAAAACAACAGTGAAAACGGCTAAAACCCGACAGAACCTGCAAAATAATCCATATACGAAAAAACGCAATACGACAAAGGTCGACAATCCGGTTTTGGTTTTACTGAATAAACCTTTTGATGTCTTGTGTCAGTTCACTGACAACAGCACACCAACGCGAAAGACGCTGGCTGACTTTATCACTTTACCGGGAGTTTATGCGGCTGGCCGTTTGGATCGGGATAGTGAAGGCCTGTTGCTATTAACGAATTGCGGTAAAACCCAGCATCTTATCAGCGACCCAAAACATAAAATGGCCAAAACATATTGGGTTCAGGTAGAAGGCAATATTACCGATGCGGTGTTGCACCAGCTAAGTAGCGGCGTACAGTTAAATGATGGGTTGACTTCACCCGCTATAGCGCAGCACTTAAACGCACCAGATATCTGGCAACGTCAGCCTCCCATTCGTGAACGAGCAAATATCCCCACCAGTTGGCTTAGCCTTACCATTACCGAAGGGCGCAACCGACAAGTTCGGCGGATGACGGCCGCAGTGGGCTTTCCTACGTTGCGACTCATTCGTAGTCAAATAGGCGATTGGACATTAGGTGATTTAGCACCCGGGCAGTATAACGTTATTTCGTTGTAATTTAAGGAGATTAAGCACGTTATGAGTAGAGAGCAGCTTCACCTTACCGTTGCCGCCATCGTGCATTACAAGCTGCAATTTTTATTTGTCGAAGAAATTGATAAGCAAAGCGGCAAAAGAGTATTAAACCAGCCTGCAGGACATGTCGAGCAAGATGAAGATCTTGTTAGTGCGGTAAAGCGTGAGTTATTGGAAGAAACGGGGCTAAACCTCGAACCTACGGCATGGCTGGGTATATCTCAGTTAACTGCAGCAAACGGTCATCGTTATGTGCGGTTAAATTTTCTGTTTGAACCCGCAGAACTGCCAAGCCACTTTCAACCACAAGACTGTGATATTTTAGCCTTGCACTGGTTTAGCGCTTTAAAGCTCACGCAAGCAGAGCTGCCTGTTCGTAGTCGACTCGTAACAGATGCTATTGAGGTATTCAAACAAGGGGTTCGATTACCACTGACGTTAATTCAACCGCCGCGATAATATGCGCAAGCGATAAAATTGTTGTATAATCCGCGCCTTGATTTTTTGCTCTTCAAAAGTACAGGTGCCATGCCAGATAGTCGCTCAACTAATAGCTCAGCCAATAGCATGAAGAAAGTCATCGTCGGTATGTCCGGCGGCGTAGATTCATCAGTATCAGCCTATTTGTTATTACAACAAGGGTATCAGGTTGAAGGCCTGTTTATGAAAAACTGGGAAGAAGACGATAATGATGAATATTGTGCCGCAGCTGAAGATATGCGCGACGCGCAGGCGGTTTGCGACAAACTTGGCATTGTGTTGCATAAAGTGAATTTTGCTGCTGAATATTGGGATAATGTGTTCGAATACTTCCTCGCAGAATACAAAGCCGGACGCACACCTAACCCAGATATTATGTGCAATAAAGAAATTAAGTTTAAAGCCTTTCTTGAATTTGCTGCTGAAGCATTAGGCGCAGACTACATTGCCACTGGCCACTATGTGCGTCGTCGTAATCAAAACGGACATTGGCAGTTGCTTCGAGGCCTGGATACCAACAAAGATCAAAGTTATTTTCTTTACACCATTGGTGAAGAACACGTTGCGCAAACCTTGTTCCCTGTTGGCGAGCTGGAAAAACCAGCCGTACGTGCCATTGCAGAGCAACAAGGGCTCATTACCCACGACAAAAAAGACAGCACAGGTATTTGTTTTATTGGTGAGCGTAAATTTAAAGACTTTTTACAGCAGTATTTACCCGCTCAGCCAGGAAAGATTGTAACAGTTGATGGCGACGTTATCGGTAACCATGAAGGGCTGATGTATCACACCCTTGGACAACGCAAAGGTTTGGGTATTGGTGGCCTGCGTGATGGCGGCGACGATCCTTGGTATGTCGTAAGTAAAAATCTAGATACGAATGAATTAATTGTGGCTCAGGGTCATGACCATCCCAGCTTGCTTTCAAAAGGGTTACTGGCCAATCAACTACACTGGACAGACAGAACCGGCCCGCAACAACCCATTCGCTGTACAGTAAAAACCCGTTATCGCCAAACTGATATCCCCTGCTTGTTAACACCACAAGAAAATGGCTGCGTTGAAGTAATATTTGATACACCGCAAAAAGCCGTCACTCCCGGGCAATCAGCTGTTTTTTATCTTGATGACATTTGCCTTGGTGGCGGCATTATTGATGTGGCAATGAACTGATATGGAATATTCTTTTTCAACCCAAGTTATTGCGCTGGCAGGCCTGTGTCAGGCGGTCAAATTAGTACAGGATGTTGCTCGCAATACCGAGCACGACAAGTCGGCCTTGGCCATAATGCTAAATAGTGTTGCGGTTGTTAACGCCAATGACTCTATTGAAGTTTATGGCAATTCAGCGTCCAACCTGCGTACCGGATTACAGTTGCTGGTTGACCAACTTGGTGAAAAACCGCAAAAAGACATGGAATTAACCCGCTACATTGTTGGTGTACTGGCGTTGGAACGCCGGTTAAATAAATCGTCAGCTAATCTAGCTAAATTAGGTAACAAACTGCAGCGTTTGGAGCAACAGTTACAGCACTTTAGTATTACTGATGACACCATGCTGGCCAGTCTGGCCGATACCTACTCTGAGTGTATTAGTAGTCTGGGTGGGCGTATTCAAATTTACGGCCAGCCTGAATTGCTTAAGCAAGCTGCCGTGCAACACAAATTACGCGCCTTATTATTAGCCGCTATCCGCTCAGCCGTATTGTGGCGCCAAGCGGGTGGTAGCCGTCTTAATTTTCTTTTTAAACGTCGCAAGTTGGTAGCGCAAGCAAAGCAAATGCTGGCTCAACTACCCCCATCAAGCTTATAGGAGCCTGTATGCAACTGAACGCCCTTACCGCCATCTCCCCCGTTGACGGGCGCTATGGCAGCAAAACTACTGATTTACGTAACTATTTTAGTGAGTTTGGCTTAATTAAATACCGGGTAACGGTTGAAGTACGTTGGTTACAGCACCTTGCTGCTACCGCCGGCATTGCAGAAGTACCAGCATTGTCTGCTGACGCCAACCAGCTGCTCAATGATATTGTCGACAATTTTGCCCTAAGTGATGCCGAGCGCGTAAAAGAGATCGAGCGCACCACTAACCATGATGTCAAAGCTGTTGAATATTTATTAAAAGAAAAGGTTGCTGCTAATACCGAATTAGCGGCAATGAGTGAGTTTATTCATTTTGCCTGTACCTCTGAAGATATTAATAACCTGTCACACGGCTTAATGTTAACCGAAGCACGTGCACAAGTATTGCTTCCGCAATGTGATGCGTTATTAGACGCGATTAAGCAATTGGCCAATGAACACAAAACGGTGCCAATGATGGCGCGTACTCACGGCCAGCCTGCCTCTCCTACCACGCTAGGTAAAGAGATGGCTAACGTGTACATGCGATTAAAGCGTCAACGTGACCAAATTGCTAGCGTAGAAATTTTAGGTAAACTTAATGGTGCGGTTGGTAATTACAACGCTCACTTATCTGCTTATCCTGAACTTAACTGGCATCAACTATCAGAGCAGTTTGTCACCAGTTTGGGGCTAAGTTGGAATGCTTTTACTACTCAAATTGAACCGCATGATTATATTGCCGAACTGTTCGATGCTGTTGCCCGTTTTAACACAATTTTGCTCGACTTTGACCGTGATGTATGGGGTTACATCGCCCTGGGGCACTTCAAGCAACGTACTATTGCCGGTGAAATTGGCTCATCTACTATGCCGCACAAAGTTAACCCTATCGATTTCGAAAACTCTGAGGGTAACCTCGGCATTGCTAATGCCTTATTTAACCACTTATCGGCCAAATTACCCGTGTCTCGCTGGCAACGTGATCTCACAGACTCAACGGTGCTGCGTAATTTAGGTATGGGTTTCGGTTATACCGTAATAGCCTATCAGGCAACGTTAAAAGGCATCAGCAAACTAGAAGTTAACGAAGCCAACCTGCGCGCAGAATTAGATGCAAACTGGGAATTACTGGCAGAGCCAGTGCAAACTGTTATGCGCAAGTACGCTATTGAACAACCTTATGAGAAGCTAAAAGAGCTGACACGCGGCAAGCGTATCACTCAAGCCGATTTGCATGTCTTTATAGATAAACTTGAACTACCTGCAGAGGTAAAAGTACAGCTAAAACAACTGACACCGGCCAATTATATTGGCGCAGCGGTTGAAATCACCAACACGTTGTAAACACAAAATAGTAAACAAGGCGCTGAATTCAGCGCCTTTTTTCTCAGGAATAGGTTATGTATCAATTACATCTGGGTGAGATATCCGTTACAGAGTTTCTTCAAGAATACTGGCAGAAAAAACCTTTGCTTATCAAGGGCGGCTTTAAAGGCTTCACAGATCCGTTGTCGGCTGACGAGCTGGCAGGCCTGGCAATGGAAGAAGATATTGAGTCTCGTATCGTCAGCTGTATTAATCAGCAGTGGGACATGCACACAGGCCCGTTTGAAGATTTTAATCAATTTGGTGAAAAAGACTGGACCTTATTAGTCCAGGCGGTGGACCACTGGCACCCCGATGCGGCGAAACTGTTAGACCCATTTCGTTTTATTCCGAACTGGCGTATAGATGACTTGATGGTGAGTTTTTCTGCGCCTGGCGGTGGTGTTGGGCCACATTTAGACCAATATGATGTCTTTATCATTCAAGGACAAGGCAAGCGTCACTGGCGCATAGGTATGCCCGATAACAGCTTGCAACAGATTTGTCCGCATCCTCGTTTATTGCAAGTTACTCCCTTTACTGCCTGTATTGACGTTATAACTGAACCGGGTGACATTTTATATATACCTCCGGGCTGTCCACATGATGGCATCAGTATTGAAAATAGCCTTAATTATTCGGTGGGGTTTCGAGCTCCGGCGCAGAAAGATTTATTAACCGGCCTGACCGACCATTTAATAGACCATGACATTAGCGGTGTACGTTTTAGCGACGAAGGACGTGAAGCGTCTACATCAATTGGTGCAATAACAGATAGCGATCTGTCGCAGGTGCAAAAATTGCTACAACAACTGGTTAGTGACAACGCGATACTACCAAGTTGGTTTGGCTGTTTGATTACACGCGCTAAGCATGAACTAGACACCAATGAACCAGATCCACATTACGGCGCAGAGGAAATTGAAGAGTACATCTCTGAAGGCTCTGTCCTTAGCCGCACAGGTGGGTTACGGTGTTGTTATTATCAACATACTAGCAGCACAGACATTTTGCTATTTATAAACGGTGATCAAATTACATTACCTGCAACGGAGTTGGAAACAGCGCAGTTACTCTGTAATTTTACGGAGCTAACATCAGAACAAAACAAGCACTTTAATCAAAGTTCCGAACGTTTAATGCTATTAACTAGTTTTATCAATCAAGGTTACTGGTATTTTACTGAGTAGTCTTTAGCGTATATCGGTCTAACATAAATAAGCCGCAGTCAATGCGGCTTATTTGATTTTGTAAACAAATAAATACAATTAATTGACTGGTGCAGACTGCCACAATTCATCTTTTTCAAACATCTCGTATAACGCTTGCGCCCGATGGACCAGTATCTGTGCAAATTCGGTTTGGGTTTTATCAGTAGTGCCCGAATCCATAATCTGTTGTGCTTTTAATTGCCAGTGTAACGAAAACGCTCTAACGGCTTCTCTGGCGTTGGCCGCGGCAGAGAATGCGATATGATCAGTTGGTAAATCACCACTAACCACCCAATAAGCATGTTTATCTTTGGTATTTAATTTCCATATAGCAAAGTAAGGGGGTAAATAACGGCTCTCAGTTACCGCAACATTATCAGATACAATACCTTTACTGGCTAAGTATTCATTTGCTTTTTGAAACTGTATGCGTACCCACTCTGCACGCTCTTGCTCTGCTTGTGCAAGTTGTTCCTGAGTTAACTGCTCACTCATGTCATAATATCCTACATTTATGTTTGCGATACTTTAAGTGACTGAGTAACGACAATCAAGCGTTGTCATTAATTGTCGACAATCCGCTGGACAGACCAGAGTATATTTTTTACATCGTCTGGTGTAACTGATAGTGAAATGCTACATTTCGCGGCGCAAAAATACGGTATTTACAGCATAAAATTAGATTCATAGTCTGCCCTCAACATTGAGGCTACTAATAACGGAGTAATCAGTCGTGGCGGTATTTAATCATTCTGAATTCGATAATCATGAGCAAGTGGTATTCTGCGCTGATGCAGAAACCGGCTTAAGAGCCATTATTGCAGTGCACAGCACTGCCCTGGGGCCTGCGGTAGGTGGTTGTCGTTTATGGGACTATGCCTCAGATGAAGTAGCATTAGATGATGTACTCCGTTTGTCACGTGGCATGACATATAAAAATGCAATGGCAGGTTTGCCACTAGGCGGCGGTAAATCGGTGATTATAGGCAATGCAAAGACAATAAAGTCTGAAGCACTATTTCGTGCTTTTGGCCGCATGTTACATCGTCTATCGGGCAGCTATTACAGCGCAGAAGACGTCAATATTACCACCGGCGACATTATGATAGTAAATAAAGAAACGCCTTACGTTGCTGGCCTTGAAGGTAAAAGTGGTAACCCGGCACCATTTACGGCACTTGGCACTTATCGCGGTATTAAAGCTGCAGCCAAACATCAGTTTGGTACAGACGATTTGACAGGTAAAACTGTCGCAGTGCAAGGCCTTGGCAGCGTAGGCTTTTACCTTTGTGAGCACTTACACAAAGACGGTGCAAAATTAATTGTTACAGATATTAATCAAGACTCAGTACAACGCGCTGTCAGTCAATTTGGTGCTGTTGCAGTTGGGTTAGACGCAATTTATGCGGTTGAAGCAGATATCTACGCCCCCTGTGCGTTAGGTGCAACCCTTAACGACACGACCATCCCACAGTTAAAAGCCCGCGTGGTTGCAGGATGTGCTAATAATCAGCTAAAAGAAGCGCGTCATGGCGATGTGCTACGTCAACAAGGTATTTTGTACGCCCCAGATTACGTTATCAACGCTGGCGGCATTATTAATGTAGCAAGTGAAATGCGGCCACAAGGCTACTCTGCACAAGAGTCTACGGATAAAGTTATGGCAATCTATGACACGCTATTAAATATTTTCCAACGTGCCGACGCAGAAAAACAGTCGACTAGTACCGTTGCTGATTTAATGGCGCAAGAAATTATTGCTCGCGGAAAAGCATAAAACATACCTGATGAGAACAGCCACTATTATCTGTAGCTGTTCTAATCAGCGTCAAAGAACTCTGCTAACTTTAACGGCACTATAGTACTTGCGGTATTATAGCCGGTATCAAATAACTGCTGCTTTTGCTTTAGGCTAAGCGCGAAATCTACTGATGATACACTGCCTGTATTTACGACTACAGTATTGTGCCAGTGCTGGGCGTGCACATATTCTCTCGATACTGCGCTCATAAAAGTGCGTATAAGCATGTAAATGTAGGATACAAGCGGAAAATATCGACGGGTAGCCACAGGCTTGTTTTCAATATCGCTTTTTAACCTGAAACAAATTAATGGCAAACCTGCGCCAGACCAATCATGATGTAACGCGTCCTCTGACAAAATAACACCGTCGGTCATAATATGATTATCAAACGCTTGAAAAGAAAAAAAAAGTGGTATGGACATCGAAAACCTAACAGCTTTTGATACTTTAAAATGAGGTGTCAGTACACGATTAAACACCACGGGGCCGCCACCATTAATATCTGTCGCCAATACATGCAGATCATAATTCAAACTGGCAAATGTCGCCCCCTGCAACTGTAAATCCAGCCACGCCTCTAACTTATTACCGCTACATAAACCACCCGTTCGAAGCAATGACGTAATAGAAAAGCTCCAGAACTGCTTAAAATCGGTTTTCAAAGCCAAAGCTTTAATATCGTCTAATGCCCAACCCGCAGCATACAATGCAGCAACAATGCTGCCCCCCGACACGCCAACCAGATGTTGAAAACCAAAGCCCATATCTTTTAAAGCCTGCAAAATACCGATATAACAACTCAAGCGCGTGCCACCACCAGAAAAAATAGGGACTATTTCAACATCACTTTTAATCTGCATATCAATCCGGCTCCCAAAATTATGTCAGTCTTGTTACTTTTGCTTCAGTATGGGGCACTTTCAGCAAGATGTCAGACTCTGGGGCAGCAATTTACTTCGACATAGGCTAAGATAATAAAAAACACAATGACTTAGTTTCTACTTAATATTTACTTAATACTGGTAACTGTTGCGTAGCTTCAAGTCTTAAGAACGCATTATTGGCATACTATAAAATAGTGACTAAGTATATTGTTACTACCTTTACACCGAGGCTTCCATTACACTAAACAACATGTAGTGAGAGTTAAACAAGGATCGTTAAATGAAGACTGTATTAGTCATTGAAGATGATATTGGCATTCAGAAACAACTTAAATGGAGTTTGACAGATTATGAGCTAGTGTTTGCTCAAGATAGATCCTCAGCGTTAACTCAGTTGCGACGCTATGAACCTGACGTTGTCACCTTAGATTTAGGTTTGCCGCCTGATCCTGCAAATGCCAGTGAAGGCTTAGCGTGCTTAAATGATATATTGTCACTACAACCTGAATGCAAAGTCATTGTAATTACGGGCAATACCGACAATGAACATGCGCTAAAAGCTATTGCGCTTGGCGCATACGACTACTATCAAAAGCCTGTTGATGCCGATGTACTTAATATCATTATTGCGCGTGCGTTTAAGATAAGTGACCTGGAAGCCGAGAATAGAGCGCTAAAAAGTGCAAATGTGGGTAATACAGATATTATTGGTAACAGTGAGTCTATTTTAAAAGCATGCCGTACAGTAGAAAAAATAGCCCCTACTGAAATAACCACGTTGTTATTAGGTGAAAGTGGCACCGGTAAAGAGGTATTTGCGCGCGCTATACACCGCCAAAGTCCAAGAGTTAATAAACCCTTCGTGGCGATTAACTGTGCATCGATACCAGAGAACTTGTTAGAAAGCGAACTGTTCGGCTATGAAAAAGGTGCCTTCACCGGTGCTAACAAAACTACTCTGGGTAAGATTGAATGTGCCAATGGCGGCACCTTATTATTAGATGAAATTGGCGATATGCCACTAAGTCTACAAGCGAAGATGTTACGCTTTTTACAAGAGCGGGTCATCGAACGGGTTGGCGGGCGTCAAGAGTTAGAAGTTGATGTTAGAGTCATCTGTGCAACGCATCGCAATTTAGCTGAAATGGTTGCTGAGCAAAGCTTCCGTGAAGATCTTTATTACCGCATCAGTGAAATCACTCTGAACATCCCCTCTTTACGCCAACGAGGCCATGACATTATTATTATCGGTAAAGCCTTACTGCATAAATTTAACCAAGAGTTTAATACTCAGGTTCAGGGGTTTACTGATAGTGCGATGCAGTCAATGTTGCATTATGACTGGCCAGGAAATATTCGCGAGCTGCAAAACAAGCTTAAATCGGCAGTTATATTGGCAGACAGTAAATACATTACTGAAGAGGATCTTGGCTTATCTCCACGTAATGCAAAGGTTGATACGCTTCGAAAAGTACGTGAGGTAGCAGAAACGCATGCCATCAGGCATGCCTATACGTTAGCCACAGGCAACTTATCAAAAACAGCTGATAGCTTGGGCATTACGCGACCCACACTTTATGCCCTGATTGATAAATACCGACTCCATGATTTACGAAATACTGAAACAGAAAAATAGAATAAAAAAAACCCCACAAACGTGGGGTTTTTTTATTACAGGCTAATACCCTTTTGCTTGGCTTTATCTTTAATGTACGACTCCCAGCTACGCACTTGACGTGACATTGCAGGATCTTTTTTCGCATTCATTAAAGCAGCATAAGCTTCTTTGTATTTTTTCTGGTAGAAGTATGCATCAACTAAGCTCATATAAACACCTGACGCCTTATCAACATTCATTGAAAGGGCTTTATCAAATGCTGATATCGCATCGTTATAACGCTGTACAGACAAATAAGCAGAGCCTTGACGACGATATGCATCAGCATCGTTCGTCAATTTAGCTAACTCACCGTAGTAATCTGCCGCTTTAGCAAACTCACGCGCAGACTGATAGTTTGACGCTACAAAGCTTAGGTTATTTTTGTCTTTTTTGACTAACCCACTCTTCATATGCTTTTCCATCGTCACCGCAGCTTTATAAGGAATGTTATTATTCGCATACATCTGCGCTAACATTCTTACTTCACTGTCTTTCTCAAGGTAACCCTGAGAATAAGCCAGCTGCAAAGTAGATAAAGATTTAGCGTATTCTTCGGTTAGGGTATAGAAATTTCCTAGATAAACCCAAAACTGTTTATTCTCTGGAAATATTTGCACCATAATTTCTGTATGAGCGACTAGCTCTTTATACTTTTTCAGCTCATATAACGCACCCATCTTCAAAAGATAATGGTTTGTTTCTGGCTTAGGTGAAAAGCGAATAGCATCATCAGCGGCTGGAACAACTTTATCGTACTGGTTCATCAGATGATAGGCATTGGCAATTCGCATATACGCATCTGCGCTTTGTTCACCAGTGAACAAAATCCAGTCTTCGTAAGCTTTGATCGCCTTTGGATACTGCTTATCCTGTAACAGCATGTCAGCCAATAACTTCATCGTCAGTGACTGGTCGTTAAATGTCAAAACATCCGGTTTAACCGCCAATGTCAGATACTTAATCGCCTGCTTCTCATCTTTAGTTGCGTACAAGTTACCCAAGAATCGATTTAACGTCGCAGAGTCAAAATCATTATTTGAACTAATTTCTTTCAGAACAACAATCGCTTCGTCCAGCTTTTCCTCGTTGTACAAGTCGAAAGCTTTAACCAACGATTTACCAACACGCTCGCCCACTATCTGAGTTTTGCGTGCTTTGCGTTCTTCCACTTTTGCCATATTTGGCTGCACAGCAGCATTTACTGACGTCGCGGTTACACCTAACGCCGTCAGAATTACCAGTGCTGAGGTAAGTTTTTTAAACTTGTTCATCTTAACCTCCGGCCATATCTAAAGTGAAATCAAGTTGGACTTGCTGTCCGGTTTGTTTCATTGGTTTACCGTCAACCACTTTCGGACTGTACTTCCAGCGGCGCAGCGCACGAATTGCTTCGCGGTCAAACACCCGGCGTGGTTCAGCTTCGATAACTTCTACTTCATCAACACTACCATCTTCCATAATGCTGAAACGTAGTTTTACCCAACCTTGTAAACCATCACGAGCAGCTTGCACTGGATAGCGAGGTTCAATCCTAACGATTGGCGTTGCATCACCATCACGCATCATACTTGATGGATCGCCCAACCCTGCTCCACTAGAGCCTAAGCTCAAACCTGGCATATTGAAACCGATAGCACCTGCTGCACTACTGGTATCTGGTTCTGGCTGAGGCGCTTTTGGCGGCTGAGCCGGTGGCGGTGGTGGTGGTGGCGGTGGTGGCCGCCGGGTCTGTGTTTCTGAGTCTGGCGGCGTAGTGTTAATTTCAATAACAATACGCTCTTGCTCAGCCACTTTACGATCGCCACTTGACTGAAGCAAAGTGGCCATCATTAAGAACAACAGAAACGTTACCACCCCACCGATAATTAACGATGTCAGGAAACGTACCATAATTACTTAGTCTCCCCGGCTATACTAATCACCAGTGACGGATCAGCAGTTTTAATCTGATCCATAACTTCCATTACTATACCGTGCTTAGCTTCTTTATCAGCCTGTACAATAATGGTATCGGTTGGTGACTCTGCTCTTAACCGTTCAATGTTTGCTGAAACACGCTCAACATCAACTGCGCGTTTATCCATCCAAATCTCACCGTTTGCACGAATGGCGATAAAGATAGTCGCACTTGGTTTGCTGATAGCTTTAGTAGCTTCAGGTTTATTTACATCGATACCTGCCTCTTTTACAAAAGACGTGGTTACGATAAAGAAGATAAGCATGATGAATACGATATCCATCATCGGCGTGATATCAATCTCCGCCTGTTCAGCTTCGCGAATACGTTTGCGGGCCATAAAAAACTCTCTTTAATGATGCGGTAAGCTATCGGCTAAACTGGCTTTTTCCCGTTTAACCTGAACGTCTAACCGCGCACTGAAAAATACACCTGATATCGCTGCAACCAAACCAGACATCGTCGGAATAGTCGCCATAGAGATACCTGTTGCCATAGTTCTTGGGTTACCTGTTCCCTGCGTTGCCATAATGTCAAACACAGCAATCATACCGGTAACCGTTCCCAACAAACCAACCAGCGGGCACAGTGCAACCAAGGTTTTAATGAGCAGCATACGCTGTTCTAATTTTTCTGAAGCCTCGGAAATCCAGCAATCACGGATCTTATGCGCATACCATGATGTGGTATCAGCTCTGGCATCCCAACGGGCAACAATATCCTTTTTCAATTTTGGATATTCCGCTTTAAGGAACCAGAACCGCTCTATCATCAATACCCACATGACGAAGAGTACCAGGGCGACAATGTATAATACATTGCCACCGGTATGGATAAAATCCTGCACAGATTCCCACAGCTTTACTAGCTGGAGTATCATTAGGCTTTCTCCTGCTCCGCATGCGCAGCAATAATGCCTGCAGCCTGTTCATCTAAAACGTGTAAGATTGACTTCGCTTTTGATGAAACGATTGAGTGAACAAACAGTAATGGAATAGCCGCGATCAAACCCTGAGCTGTAGTAACAAGTGCCAGAGAGATTGAACCTGCCATCAGTTTTGGATCGCCTGTTCCGTACAAAGTAATTTGTTGGAAGGTCATTATCATACCGATAACAGTACCTAACAGACCCAATAACGGCGCAACAGCGGAGAACAGTTTAATTAAACCAACACCACGCTCAACTTTCGGCGTTTCACGCAGAATAGCTTCGTCCAGTTTAAGTTCCAGGTTCTCTACGTCAGCAGATTTGTTTTCATGGTAAACGCGCAAAATACGACCCAGTGGGTTTTTATCTGACGGGTTAGCCAGGTTTTTAAGCTGCGCACGAATCTTGCCACCAACCAGAGTCAGGACAATGATACGCTCAAGTGCGATTAACATACCAATAACTAAAACCGCGGTAATAATATAACCAACTTCTTCACCAGCCAGATAGTATTCAAACAAGGTTGAACGTTGCTGGTTTAAGCGCAGTAAGCTATTGCCTTTGGTTGGATCTAGGTACAACCCGGTGATCTCGCCACGGCTAGCAGTGTGGTAATCAGCAACTGAATTGTGAATTTTAGACTGTGGCTGACGACCCAGTGGCTGGATTTGGTCAGTTGTGCTGTTCAGAATCAAGTATTCTGAATCAGTCGTCAGGTGGAAAGTACCAAAACGTGTAACGCGTTTAGTTTCAACACCACCGTCAAGTTTTACAACTTCAGCATCGAAGTCTGCAACTTTACCTGACTCAGTCATTTCTGTCAGTAACGCCATCCACAGATCTTCCATCTCAGCCAGAGTTGGTAATTCTGTGGCAGAAGCTACAGTGCGCAATGGCACGTCGCGACCAGGATATTGCGCACTAACGATAGAGCCAGAAATAGTACCGATAGATTTGTTTGCTGATTGACGTACAACGCCGAACAACTCACCCATAGTACCTAAAGCACTTTCTAGTTCCTGTTGCTTTTGGCCAATTAGAATATCGTTGTCAGCGTATTCTTTTTGTAAACGCTTACCACGATTTTCTTCGTCGCTATATTGTTTCTTTGCAGTGTTTAATAACGACTGCTTATCTGAACGCTCTGATAAAAATGCCCGCTCACGCTCTTGGTTAGCACGACCTTCAACAGTACGTTCTTTCTTCAATTGTTCTAAAAGCTGATCCAACTTTTCAGTGTTGGCGGCTGCGTTAAAAGCAACACCAGCGGACAGAGTCACCGCTGCGGCGATTAACATTGACTTAAATGCTTGTTTCATTTGTTCTTACTCCGCTGCGATAAGTGGTACGCGATCCATCTCAAGCGTGGATTCACGACGTGCCATCTTGATAAACTGGGCTACCGATGTCAGGTACGAACCCGGCAACGCTTCCCAGCCAGCAGTATCTTTGTTCCACACCCATCCGGTTTTACCGTCAAGCGATAACGCCATCAGCGATAAACGACCAACATGCACGAAGTCGACAGTTATTTCCTGACCATTCAACGGCAAAATGCCCTGGAATGCGTCTACCACTGAACCGTAGTCTACTTCAATACTGTAGGCTTCCAGGATCTGACGATACTGTTCTGATAATTGTACGTCTGAACGCGTCATTACTTCGCGTAAACGTGCAACACGCTCTAAACGACGCTCAGTACGCAGCGGGATATCGGCTTCAACAAATTGTTCTAATGCATCAATCATACGCATCATTAAAGGTACAGTACCTTTACGCGTATCTTCCAAAGTATCAATCTGACGTTGAATTGAATTAATCTGACGCTTTTGATCGGCAACTAGAGTGGCTAAGAAATCATTATAAACTTTTAAGTTCTCAGTCTGGTCAACTACCTGACGGTACTCACCCAGCAGTTCCTGAGACTGTTCATAAATAGTGTTAATTTTTTCTTGAGACTGCACTGCTGCGCGTTGGATCTGACTACCTTCTTGGTGCAAAGCTTTTAAATCTGTTGCCAAGGCACTCGCCGAAAGGGCGAAAGTACCGGCCAGAGCTGTTGCAACAAGACTCTTGCGAATTTTATTGTTAAACATAGTTCCCAACCAATTATTGCTGATTAACGTAACCTGAAGTTGTAAGAGCCCTTCTGTTCTTACTGACAGGAAAGGCCCTCGGTTAGAGGGTAAACCGTCCGCATCATTACAGGTAAAAACGCCCTTGTCAAGACAACTCAGGCGTCCAGAGGTCTGCTCAGATACGACTATTTATACGGTTTATCACCCAATTTATGCACCATTAAACAAATGAAAATTAATTTATTATAATTTATTAATTTTTTTGTTTATTTTATATTCGGCGTCAACTTTCCTGCCGTATACAGTGCCACCATATCATCCAACGATATGGCTTTTATTTTGCTACCTTGTCCGGCAGCATTAAAGGCTTCATAACGGGCAATACAAATGTCTGTCATTGCTTTTACAGAAGCCTGTAAATATTTACGGGGATCAAACTCTGCCGGGTGCTCTGTCATATAGCGACGAATCGCACCGGTAGAGGCTAAACGTAAGTCTGTATCAATATTGATTTTACGTACACCATATTTGATACCCTGTTGAATTTGCTCCACAGGCACGCCGTAAGTCTCAGGAATTTTCCCACCATTGTCATTGATGATTTTTAGCCAATCTTGCGGCACTGACGAGGAACCATGCATAACCAAATGGGTATCAGGAATACGCTGATGAATGGCTTTAATACGGTCAATCGCCAAAATATCATCTGTTGGCGGCCGGCTAAATTTATAGGCACCGTGCGATGTACCACAGGCAATAGCCAAAGCATCAACCTGTGTCTCTCTGACAAATTGTGCAGCTTCTTCCGGGTCAGTCAACATTTGATCGTGGCTCAAAATACAATCTGCACCGATACCGTCTTCCTCACCGGCAGCACCCGTTTCGAGTGAACCAAGACAACCTAACTCGCCCTCCACCGACACACCACAGGCATGCGCTATTTCAACAACTTTGCGCGTTATGTTGGCGTTATAGGTATAGTCCATTGGCGTTTTACCATCTTCGCCCAGTGAACCGTCCATCATCACCGAAGAAAACCCCAACTGAATCGAACGCTGACAAATGCCCAAAGACGTACCGTGGTCCTGGTGCATTACCACCGGAATATGAGGGAACTCTTCTACGGCCGCCAAAATTAAGTGGCGTAAAAAAGGTGCTCCGGCATATTTACGCGCGCCAGCTGAAGCCTGAACAATCACCGGACTATCGGTTTTGTCCGCCGCGAGCATAATCGCGCGCATTTGCTCAAGGTTGTTTACGTTAAAGGCAGGTATGCCGTAGCCGAACTCGGCTGCATGATCCAGCATTTGACGTAATGAAATAAGGGCCATGAAATCCTCTCTTAATCGTTTAGGGTACAGTAGTAATATTAAATTTTTATTATAATGTTTTTGCGCGTTGTTCCAGTATAGCTACAGCTGGCAATGTTTTACCTTCTAAAAACTCTAAAAAGGCGCCGCCACCGGTAGAAACATAGGATACTTTATCTGCAATATTGTATTTATCTATTGCCGCAAGGGTGTCGCCACCACCCGCAATAGAGAATGCGTCACTGTCAGCAATGGCTTGTGCCAATGCTTTAGTGCCATCGGCAAACTGTTCAAACTCAAATACACCGACCGGACCATTCCAGACGATGGTGCCTGCTGATTTTAAAATATCCACCAAAGCTGCACTGGTTTGCGGGCCAATGTCGAAAATCATGTCGGTATCCGACACGTCTGCTACCGCCTTTAACGTTGCGGGTGTCGTTTCGCTAAATGCCTGGCCTACCACAACATCAGTAGGTACCGGAATATTGCCGCCACGGGCCTTTGCTTGCGCCATCAAACGCTGAGCTTCGGGAATTAAATCAGCTTCGTACAGCGATTTACCCACATTGTTACCATTGGCAGCAATAAAGGTGTTCGCAATACCACCACCAACTATAAGCTGATCAACAATGCCTGATAACGACTCAAGTACGGTCAATTTAGTTGAGACTTTCGAACCACCCACAATTGCAACCAACGGCCGTTTCGGGTTTTTAAGTGCTGCTGCAAGGGCGTCAAGCTCCCCTACTAATAACGGCCCGGCACAGGCGATAGGCGCATATTTAGCTACGCCGTGGGTAGAGGCTTGTGCGCGATGCGCTGTGCCAAAGGCGTCCATTACAAACACATCGCACAATGCAGCAAGTTTCTGGGCAAGAACATCGTCATTCTTGCCTTCACCTTTATTGAAGCGAACGTTCTCAAAAACAACCACTTCTCCTTCAGCAATCGTCACCCCTTCCAAGTACTCTGATGCAAGCCGAACCGGAGCAGACAGCGCTGTTGTAAGATAATCCACCACTGGCTGCAAAGATGAGTCTGCGTCAAACACGCCCTCCTCTGGCCTGCATAAATGAGACATTACCATCACTTTCGCCCCCTTTTGCAGTGCCAATTCAATGGTTGGCATTGCTGCTTTTAAGCGGGCGTCTGAGGTTACTTTGCCGTTTTTAACCGGTACATTTAAATCTTCGCGGATCAGTACGCGTTTGCCGTTAAGATCCAAATCGCTCATGCGAATAACAGACATGTCTAGCTCCTAGTTATAAATTCGATTGCATCATTGCCCTGGCTGTATCGAGCATACGGTTAGCAAAACCCCATTCGTTGTCACACCATACCAGGCATTTAACCAACCGCTTATGGCTAACCCGTGTTTGCGAACCATCAACAATACAAGAATGGGGATCATGGTTAAAATCTACCGATACCAGCGGCTCTTCGGTGTAATCAAGAATACCGGCTAACGTGCCATTACAGGCCTTGGCTAGCGCGGCATTAACCAACTTAATACTAACGTCCTGATGCAAAGTAACACTTAAATCCATTGCGGTAACGTTAACCGTAGGTACCCTTACTGCAATAGCCTCAAACCGGCCAGCAAATTTAGGCAGTATACGTTCAATTCCCAATGCTAACTTTGTATCAACCGGAATAATAGACTGACTGGCCGCCCGAGTGCGGCGTAAATCGGGATGATACGCATCAATAACCTGTTGGTCATGCATAGAGGCATGTATCGTGGTAATGGTGCCACTTTCAACGCCAAAATGCTGATCCAATACCTGTATAACCGGCACAATGCAGTTAGTGGTGCATGAACCTGCAGACACCACTGTCATAGTGTCAGTTAAGGTTTGTTGGTTAATACCATAGATAATAGTGGCGTCGATATCCGCATCCGCCGGGTGGGAAAATAACACCTTTTTAGCCCCTGCACTGAGGTGCCAGTTTGCATGTTCGCGGCTATGAAACACGCCGGTACACTCTAACACCACATCTATGTTCTGTTCTTTCCAGGGTAAGGCAAGTGGATCAGCCTCGGCAAACAAAGCAATATTGTCACCATTTACGCTAATACCGCCGGCAAAGGATCCCACTTTGTAACCAAAACGCCCGTGCGAGGTATCATACTTCAATAAATGCGCTACGCCCTTTGCATCGGCCAGTTCATTAATTGCAACCACTTGCAGCTCATGCTGCAAGCCTTTTTCATAGATAGCACGCAATATGTTGCGCCCTATGCGACCGAAGCCGTTAATTGCCAGTCTTATTGCCATAACACCACATAGAAAAATGGGACCATAATTGATCCCATTATATTGAAAATTAAGCTAATAGTTGCTCAGCGGCTTCTAACACTTTTTCAGTAGTTATACCAAAATGTGCAAATAACTGCTCAGCAGGTGCCGACTCACCAAAGCTGGTCATGCCGATAATTTTGCCGTTTAAGCCTACGTATTTGTACCAGCAATCCGTTATACCTGCCTCTACGGCAATACGTTTGGTTACTGCCGCTGGCAACACTGCTTCACGGTACGCTGCATCTTGTTGCTCAAAGGCATCGGTTGAGGGCATAGATACCACTCGCACGGCTTTACCTTGCTCGGTTAACTCAGCCGCGGCTTGCATCGCCAGCTCAACTTCTGAGCCCGTCGCAATAATAATCAACTCTGGCGTACCAGCACAGTCGCTTAATACATAACCACCACGTTTGATATCTGCCAGCTGTGTTGCTGATCGTTGCTGTTGTTGCAGATTTTGCCGGGTAAATATAAGTGTTGTTGGGCCTTCAGTGCGCTCAATCGCGGCCTGCCACGCAACAGCAGACTCCACTTGATCACAGGGCCGCCAGTTAATCAGGTTTGGTGTAGCGCGTAATGCGGCTAATTGCTCTACTGGCTGGTGTGTTGGGCCATCTTCACCTAAACCGATAGAATCGTGGGTATAAACAAAGATCACCCGCTGTTGCATTAACGCAGCCATACGCACGGCATTACGGGCATATTCCATAAACATGAGGAAAGTCGCACCATAGGGAACAAAACCGCCATGCAATGCAATGCCATTCATAATAGCTGACATGCCAAACTCACGAACACCGTAGTAAATGTAGTTGCCACTGGCATCAGTTGCAGTAAGAGGCTTGCTACCAGACCAAATGGTCAGGTTTGAACCGGCTAAATCTGCCGAACCGCCCATAAACTCAGGCAACAATGGGCCGAATACATTTAAGGCATTTTGTGAGGCTTTTCGACTGGCAATATTGGCAGGGTTAGCTTGTAATTTCTCAATATAGGCTTGCGACTGGGCAGCCCAGGTTGATGGCAAATCACCAGATACACGACGACTAAACTCACTGGCTAATTCTGGAAACGCGGCACTGTAGCGGGCAAATAATTGCTGCCAGTTTTGCTGTTCAGTTGAGCCTTTGGCTTTGGCATCCCAATCGGCATAAATATCGGCCGGTATTTCAAACGGTGCATGTGGCCAATGTAAAAATTCGCGGGCAGCAGCAATTTCAACATCACCCAGTGGTGCACCGTGACAGTCATGGCTACCACCTTTATTAGGTGCGCCGTAGCCTATTACTGTGCGACAACAAATTAATGTTGGTTTGCTGGTGTCAGCTTTAGCCTGCACAATCGCCGCCTCAATGGCAGCAGCATCATGGCCGTCTACATTACTAATAACCTGCCAACCGTAAGCTTCAAATCGCGCAGGCGTATTGTCGGTAAACCAACCCTCAACATGGCCGTCGATAGAAATGCCATTGTCATCCCAAAACGCAACCAGCTTACCCAGGCCTAAAGTCCCTGCTAATGAACAGGCCTCGTGCGAGATCCCCTCCATTAAACAACCATCACCTAAAAAGGTATAGGTATGATGGTCAACAATGTCATAACCAGGTTGATTAAACTGCGCAGCTAAGGCTTTTTCTGCAATAGCCATACCAACTGCGTTAGTAATACCCTGCCCCAACGGGCCTGTCGTAGTTTCAACGCCGGGTGCATAACCATATTCAGGGTGACCTGGCGTTTTAGAATGCAACTGACGGAATTGCTTTAAATCTTCAATGCTCAACTCGTAACCAGATAAATGCAGCAATGAATACAACAACATTGAGCCATGACCATTGGACAAAATAAAACGGTCACGGTTTGGCCACTGCGGGTCTTGCGGGTTATGTTTGAGAAAATCGCGCCATAACACTTCGGCAATATCCGCCATTCCCATAGGGGCGCCCGGATGACCTGATTTAGCTTTTTGCACCGCATCCATGCTAAGCGCACGGATCGCATTGGCGAGTTGTTTACGAGATGGCATGTTCACTCCTGACATTGCGCGGCTTCTTTATCGTAGAAGCTGATTATTATAAAGCTGAAATGTTTAAGCGGTATGTGGCGCTATTTTCCCAGAGCCCCCGCCAGATGGCAAATATAAATCAGATAGTGGAAAAAAATTCCCCTCCTGCCAATCCAATTGTCCACCGGTACGTAATTAGGCAGTAAAATAGCATTAAAGACGTCTGGGCGGCAGATTTTTCTGGCAAAGACTACGTACTTTCTCTAAAATAACCGCCTATTTTTTGAGTTCGCTCTGGTACACGCGTCCAGTTTGAACTTAACTGCATTAACCTTATTTTGGAATTCAACCGATGGCACAACACATTTTCACTTCTGAATCAGTATCTGAAGGACATCCGGATAAAATAGCTGACCAAATTTCCGACGCTGTATTGGATGCAATCCTGGAACAAGATCCGAAAGCGCGTGTTGCATGCGAAACCTTTGTTAAAACCGGCATGGTATTGGTTGGTGGTGAAATCACCACCACGGCATGGGTTGATATCGAAGAGTTAACGCGTAAAACCGTGCGTGAAATTGGCTATACCCACTCAGATATGGGTTTTGATGCCGACTCTTGTGCTGTATTAAATGCTATTGGTAAACAGTCTCCGGACATTAACCAGGGTGTAGATCGGGCCGACCCGAAAGAACAAGGCGCCGGTGACCAAGGTTTAATGTTTGGTTACGCCAGCAACGAAACTGACGTATTAATGCCTGCACCTATTACGTATTCTCACCGTTTGGTGCAGCGTCAGGCTGAAGTGCGTAAAAATGGCACTCTGCCTTGGTTACGTCCTGATGCAAAATCGCAACTGAGCTTTATCTACGAAGATGGTAAGCCAGTAGGTATTGATGCTGTTGTGTTATCAACCCAACATTGCGATACCGTAAGCACAGCTGACTTACGTGAAGCTGTAATGGAAACCATTATTAAACCTGTGTTACCGGCAGAGTGGTTAACCAGCAGCACTAAATTCTTTATAAACCCAACTGGTCGTTTTGTTATTGGCGGCCCAATGGGCGACTGTGGCTTAACTGGTCGTAAAATTATCGTTGATACCTACGGCGGTATGGCACGTCACGGCGGCGGTGCCTTCTCTGGTAAAGATCCTTCAAAAGTAGACCGTTCAGCCGCGTACGCGGCACGCTATGTGGCAAAAAATATCGTGGCAGCAGGCTTAGCGGCCCGTTGTGAACTTCAGGTGTCTTACGCTATTGGTGTTGCAGAGCCAACCTCAATTAGTCTGGAAACCTTTGGCACCAGTAAATTAAGCGAAGACGAATTGATTAAACTGGTACGCCAGCACTTCGATTTACGCCCACATGGCCTTATCGAAATGTTGCAACTGGAGCGCCCAATTTATCGAGCTACTGCCGCTTATGGCCACTTCGGCCGTAATGAGTTTCCGTGGGAGCAAACAGATAAAGCCGAGTTACTGCGCCAGTACGCAAAATAATTGCTTTAGCAATATCTTAAAAGGAGAGCCTAGCTCTCCTTTTTTTCAACCAGACTTTATTAAAGTCGCCAGACACTTTGGCCTTATCATCCCTCACTTTTTGTGTATTATAAGCCGTTGTGTTGTACCCAGGGTCCTCTGCCAACGAGCAGGGTGAAACAAAACTATAAGAAAGGAACTTGTTATGTCTGAACAAACTGCCCCTGCTGTAAAAAGCGGTTGGCTTAACCGTGCGCTCAATGCCATAGAGGTGGTCGGGAATAAACTCCCCGACCCTGCCGTATTATTTGCTTTGCTAATGGTCGTCGTCTGGGTAGTATCCTGGGCTCTGGCTGGCGTCAGCTTTAATGAAGTTAACCCTCGTACCGGTGCGGCTATTCAGGTTAATAACCTGTTGGCAGCCGAATCGTTAACTGCGTTCATGTCTAAAATGGTTAATACCTTTGTAACCTTTGCGCCATTGGGTGTTGTACTGGTAGCCATGTTAGGTTTAGGTGTTGCCGAACATACCGGTTTTATTAACGCTGGCTTACGTTCTGTTTTGTCGGTTACCCCAAAAATGCTACTAACACCGGTATTGGTTGCAGTAGGTGTTGCCAGCCATATGGCCGTAGATGCCGGTTACGTATTAGTAATTCCACTTGGCGCAGTTATTTTCTATGCCGCGGGCCGTCATCCATTGGCCGGTATTGCTGCGGCATTCGCTGGCGTATCAGGTGGTTTTTCTGCCACCATTTTACCTTCCAGCCTTGACCCGCTGCTTTCAGGCCTTACACAAGCATCTGCACGCTTATCATCAGATCCAGCAGCAGCCGAGCTGTTTGTCAGCCCGATGAACAACTACTATTTCACCACCGCCTCTACGTTTTTAGTGGTTATTGTGGGTTGGGTATTAACAGACAAATTTATTGAGCCACGACTGAAATCTACCGTAGTCGATGGTGATCCGGCCGATATGCCAAAAATGGATGATTTAAAACCCAATGAACGCAAAGGCTTACGTTGGGCCAGTTTCTCCATGCTGTTAAGTATCGTGCTGTTAATTGTATCTGCGTTGCCAGAAACATCAGCCTGGCGAGCGCCAGCTGGTACAGTACTGGCTGAAGGACAAAGCAGCCTGTTGGTTTTCTCTGCCCCACTGATGCAGTCTATTGTTAGTATTATTTTTGTGTTCTTCTTAGTACCGGGTGTTGTGTATGGCTATGTATCCGGCACGGCTAAAGATCATCGCGATATTATCAAAGGCATGAGCAAAGCCATGAGTGGCATGGGCTACTACATTGTTATGGCGTTTTTCTGTGCTCAGTTTATTTATGCGTTTGGCCAATCTAACCTGGGTGCGCTGCTTGCTATTAAAGGCGCAAACTGGTTACAAGAAATGGCCTTCCCTATGGGCTTTACCTTAATTGGTATCGTGTTTTTATCTGGTTTTGTTAACCTGCTAGTAGGTTCAGCTTCAGCTAAATGGGCGCTTATAGGTGCCATTATGGTGCCTATGCTAATGGAACTTGGCGTATCACCAGATTTAACCCAGGCTGCTTACCGCGTAGGTGACTCATCAACCAATATCATTACGCCACTGCTGCCGTACTTTCCTTTAATTGTGGTGTTTTGCCAGAAGTATGTTAAATCAACCGGTATTGGTACCCTTATCGCACTAATGCTGCCTTACTCCATTGCGATGTTAGTGTTATGGACCGCATTTTTACTTGGTTTCTGGGCGCTGGATATTCCACTGGGTGTGGGCTCAAGCTATACCTACCCTGCCGTAAATTAATTTCATTTATTGTTTAACACCCCTGCTGCTGCAGGGGTTGTTTTTTCTGTTGCTTCTCTCAATCGCCTGCTAACATAACCGCATTTATCAGCTAGCGAAATTTCTATGCGTATTCCACGAATTTACCACAGCGGCGAGATCACAGTTAAGCAAGACTTTGCATTGGACGACGATGCCGCCAATCATGTTGGCCGGGTACTTAGAATGCCAGTGGGCAGTGAACTTATCTTGTTTAATGGTGATGGTTTTAATTATTCAGCCCGTATCAGTAGCTGTGATAAAAAACGTGTTAGCGTGCAGGTATCTGAGCAGGAGAAGAACCCTGTAGAGTCGCCGCTCAAAATCCATCTGGGTCAGGGTATTTCACGCGGTGATAGAATGGATTTTGCCATTCAAAAAGCCGTTGAACTTGGCGTAACTGAAATTACGCCATTGTTTACCGAGCGTTGTGGCGTGAAACTAGACGGCGAGCGATTGACTAAACGCAATGAACAGTGGCAAAAAATTGCTATTAGCGCCTGCGAGCAAAGCGGTCGCAGTATAGTGCCAATAGTGCACCCTGCCATACCACTGCAAAACTGGCTGGCGCAACAGACAAAAGAATTAAAGCTAACCTTGCATCCATGGGCAAACGACACCATAAAGACGCTTATACCCAACCTTAATATCCGGTTAGTAATAGGCCCTGAAGGTGGTTTTAGTGAGCAGGAAATGACGCAAACAGCGGCAGCGGGTTTTACTGGCATACAATTAGGCCCGCGCGTGCTTCGAACTGAAACTGCTGCACTTACTGCAATCAGTGCATTACAACTGCAATTTGGCGACCTGGCCTAAGGATACAACATGCATCAACCGATAAAACTTGGCATAGTCATGGACCCCATTTCGGCCATCAATATCAAAAAAGACTCCAGCTTTGCCATGCTGCTGCAAGCACAAGAGCGCGGCTATGAAATTCACTACATGGAAATGGCTGATTTATATTTACTGGAAGGCCAGGCCAGAGCATCAACCAAACGCTTAACGGTAGAACAAAACCCAGCCCGCTGGTATCAGTTTGGCACTGAGCAAGACATCGCACTTAGCGAGCTGGATGTCATTTTAATGCGGAAAGATCCGCCTTTTGATACCGAGTTTATCTACGCTACGTATATTCTGGAACGCGCAGAAGACAACGGCACCCTTATCGTCAACAAACCGCAAAGCCTGCGTGATGCCAACGAAAAGCTGTACACCAGCTGGTTTAGTCAATTTACGCCCAAAACACTGGTTAGCCGCGATGCCAAACGCTTAAAAGCGTTTTATCAGGCCGAACAAGACGTCATTTTAAAACCGCTGGACGGAATGGGTGGCGCATCAATTTTTCGCTTAAAACCAGGCGATGCTAATGTCAGTGTCATTATTGAAACGTTAACTGAGCATGGCAGTCGCTATGCCATGGCACAACGCTTTATCCCACAAATAACCGACGGCGATAAACGAATTCTGGTAGTAAACGGTAAACCCGTGCCATACTGTTTAGCGCGCATACCAGCCAGCGGTGAAACCCGCGGCAACCTGGCAGCAGGAGGTCGGGGTGAAGCCAGACCCTTATCGGCATCTGACTTTGCCATTGCCAATGCGGTAGGTCCTACACTAAAAGCCAAAGGCTTAATTTTTGTTGGTTTAGATGTTATAGGCGACAAATTAACCGAAATTAACGTTACCAGCCCAACCTGTATCCGCGAAATTGAAGCGGCGTTTCCAATTAGTATCACCGGTTTGTTATTTGATGAAATTGAACAGCTGCTGGCAGCTCGCCAGTGACAACCACGTTGTAACGAGGTCACTATGCAGAATTTTCAGAATCATTTTTTAATTGCTATGCCGTCATTAGATGATCCACTGTTTAAACGCAGTGTTGCCTATATCTGTGAACACAATGATGAAGGTGCGATGGGTATTGTTATCAACCATCCACTTGAAGTAAAAGTTGCCGACTTACTTAAACAATTACAAATTGAATTTAACACCGAAAGCCCGGCCGCCACAGCGCATGTGTGTGCCGGTGGCCCGGTGCAACACGACAGAGGTTTCGTACTGCACACCACCAAAGAAGGCTATAGCAGTAGCATGCGATTAAACGACCAGCTTATGGTGACTACGTCTAAAGATATATTATTTGATTTAACCACAGCACAAGCACCGGAAAAGTTTATTTTAGCGCTGGGTTATGCCGGTTGGACCGCGGGCCAATTGGAGCAAGAAATTGCCGACAATGCCTGGCTGATTATTCCGGCCGACACCGGCATTATTTTTGATTTAACTCATGCGGAAAAATGGCAATCGGCTACGGCAAAAATTGGCATCAAGCCATGGCAATTAACCAACGAGGCCGGTCACGCTTAATGAGTCGCACTATTTTAACCTTTGATTACGGTACCAAAAGCATTGGCGTGGCGGTAGGACAGGAACTTACCGGCACCGCCTCTCTGCTAAGCGCATTAAAAGCACAAGACGGCATACCAGACTGGCTAGTACTGGAAAAACTGATTCAAGACTGGCAACCCCAGCTGTTATTAGTGGGGTTACCTTTAAATATGGATGGAACTGAACAGCCCTTTACCGTTCGTACCCGCAAGTTTGCTAACCGCTTGCATGGCCGTTTTGGCTTGCCGGTTACACTGCATGACGAACGACTAACCACCACCGAAGCCCGCAGTATGCTATTTGCTGAAGGCGGTTATCGCAATTTAGCAAAAGACAAAGTGGATAGCTTGTCGGCAAAAATCATTTTTGAGAGCTGGTATGAGCAACAGTAATGCATCGCCCGTTCAGTCTGGATACTACCAACATTACAAAGGTCGTTATTATCAAGTAATTGATTGCGCCCGCCACAGTGAAACGGAACAATGGCTGGTCATATACCGTGCCCTGTACGGTGATTTTGGTTTGTGGGCCAGGCCAGCGGAAATGTTTAATGAGCATGTCGAAATTGCCGGCGAGCTGCTAGCCCGCTTTCAATATATTGGTGATACTAAGCCTGACAGCATTACACAAAATCTGCCGGATTAATTTCCTCGGCCAGCAGCAAAATAATATCCTGCGAGGATAACCAGCTACGTAATTGTACTGCCCCTGCTTTTAGCTGTTCATGCTGGCAAATTAATTGCCACACCTGTTGCACCAAATCATTAAAGTTATGGCCATCGTACTGAATGGCTTTACTTTGGCTAACCATACTGAGCAATTGGCGTAACAGCTCCTGACTCTGTTGTAGCTTTTGCTGATGCGGTGTTAAAGCCTGTTGCACACAGTGCTGCACATCGTACAACATATCAACAGCTTGCTTTAGTTGCTGTTTACGCAAAGACCCTCGATGGTCATCATGGTATCCCGGATGTAATAATTTACTGCGAAGGCCGGCCAACTCTGCCACGCTAACAATGCCATAACTGCTAAGCAATTGCTCAGCGCCGTTAAGCCATTCACCCAGCTGCGCCAGTGCCTGCGGCTCTTTGCGTTCAAACCGCGTAACTAACGCCGGATAACGCAACAATAAAGCCGATAACTCTTTTACTAAATGCACAATGGATTTTTGCATAATCGTTATTCCGGCAATAAGCGACGGCTAACTTCACCGTTACTGCTTTCCATTTGCTGCCACTCCATGCCATCCTCTGAGATCTTCAGTTTTATATAAATAATATTTTCCGGTTTTTCTTCCCTAAGCTTATGCGACTCTGCAATCACATTTAAATTTTCAATCACTTTGCGCTGGCTTAGTACTTTAATTTCTTGTGTTGCAACCGCCGCGACGCGAGCGGTGATCTGCTCAATATTGAGCTTAGGCATGCTTTCGCGGCTTACCAATTGATACTCATCAGCCAACTGCACTAACTGGCGCACTGCCAACTTGCTGTATTCCTCAACCGGCGCCATATCCTGTTTAATACGCAACGATTGTTCCAGCGAATGGGTTTGCTCAACTAATACCGCCCGCAAGGCTTTAGACGCTTTAGCGGGCAAACTGCTGCGGCCCAGGCTGTTGGTCAGCTCTTTGTACATTAGGCTGTTAAACTTGGTGTTATCAATGGGTTGGTACTGCGTTTCGGTCTTCTCAGTTAAAGCATCCAGTGCAACAGGAATGGTAAGTTCAACATCGCCCACCCGCATATGCGGTACAGCAAAATGTTTTAACAAGTCATGCTTGGCATACTCTTCGGCGACCTTAACGGTTTGAATATCCGCCATCACTCTGGCGTTGGTAATACTGCTAATAATACTGCCCAAATACTCGTTTAAATTCGGCATAATGCTGTCCCTGTTAAACCAGGCTGGCAGCCGTTAGTACTGCCAGCCCCAAACCAGATTAGTGCCAATTAGGCGCTAACAATACTGTCTTCCAGCATCGTTAAGATCCTATCTAACCCTGCTGGTATTTCGTCATTTAATGCGGTTACCTTTACCCCAAGGTTGTAGGTTTTCTCAACACTAACCCCGCGGGTAGAAGAGCGCTTGTAAGACGCCGACGCTTTAAAGTTTACAATCTTATAGTTGATGCCCAGCTCAGCACTGGCAGCAAATTCACTCGACACATTGGAGGTTTCGGTAGAGGTTAGCTTGGCATTGAAATCGATGGTCATTTCTTCAATACGCAAAGCTGGTATGGTTAACATGGTTAAAAACGGCACCTTTATCGCAACATCGGTCGAAATAAAATTGCTGGTAACATCGGTGCCCGGTGGCAAACCTTCATCGGTCAATTGCTGCGCCGTTTTGCCGACATGGGGGTTAGGCGTTGATTTAGTAAATTCAAAATCAACATAACGTAAGGCTTTAGTACCGTTAATGTCTTCAAAGCCTACGGCCTGAATAAAGCTCACTTGCGACATAGACGCCGCATGTTGCGCTTGCACAGCAGCCTGCATTGGGCCACCAATATAAACGCTAAAATCTAAACTATTGAGTTCCTGCACCAGATTTGGCATAACTCTCACTCCCTGCTCACTGTACCTACTCTGTTAAGGCTTTTCGGTTGCCGCCGACTACCTATCCGTACCCGCTCGCCGGCCTTGAACAACAGCTATTACAGAGGATAAATCAGTACTAGCCCGGCAGAGTGTTAAAGCCTAGCTGGCAGCAGAGGAATATCCAGAGAGAAAACAGGTAATTTAGTTACATTAAATTGATAAATATCTGACAAATCCGGGGCAATTCTAACCGCCTGTCACCGCTTTAAACCGTAAATCACTTTTTTTAATTTTGGCCTAGGGTATGTCGCTATATTGGCCTCTCCAACCAAGAGGATAATATTATGTTTGAACAAACCGAGTTTTTTCACCAATTAAGCCAAATGAGCCCGTTGTTTTGGGTAGCGTTTATACCGAGCTTTCTGGCCATCTATTTTTTGCCCAGCATTGTAGCCAGCTTTCGTAACCGCCAGCACTTGGGCAAAATATTTCTGGCCAATATCCCAGCCGGGTTTTCCTGGATAGCCTGGGTAGCACTTATTGTCTGGGCCTTTACCGGTAAACAGAAAAAATCAGTCGAACAAACAGCAACATAAATAGTACACTGTGAATACGTCGTTTTTTGTTTATTTAGGTTTTAGTAAAGCGCCAATGATCACATTACACGCTTTTAGCCAGCGCATTGCTTTGGACAACTGCAGCCGCGCCTATTTATGGGCGCAGTTGTTAACGATGCTGATTTACACCGGCTATTTTATGGCGTACACCCTGCCCTTGTTGACGAGTGAGCAGACTAATTTGCACTTACTGTTTTTGGTTAAGTACAGCATTGAAGCAGCGTGTTTTGTGTTGCTAAGCAATTTGCTGCTGCGCCCACTGCTTAAAGCTGACAATGTTCGTGCGCACAAACGCTGGTTACTGTTTACTTTACTGCTGGTACTGGCAGCGTTACTGCAAACTCTGGTGTCTTATGGTCTTTCCAGTTTGGAAGCATTAAAACATACCGATATGAGCACGGTAACAGTACTGACAGACGAACAAAACTCGCCACTGCAAATGAATTTCAGCTTCAGTTTTATGATGATTGCACTGATGAGCTCATTTAGTGTGATGTATTTGGTTTGGGGTGCCGGCTATATTGCCTGGCAAAGCCGGCAGACGCGTAAAGCCTTGCAGCAACAAATGCAGCAAGCTCAGCTACAGCAACTTACTAACCAACTTAGCCCGCACTTTTTATTTAATGCGTTTAACAGTATCCGCGCCCTCATTTTTGAAGATCAGCATAAAGCCGCCGACACGGTTACGCGATTATCAGAGCTGTTTCGCTTTCACTTGCAGGCACACTTACAGCCAGAGTCTACCCTGGCGCAAGAATGGCAGTTAACAGAGCAATATTTGGCCATTGAGCAAGTACGGCTAGAGCAGCGTCTACAATTTAGCTGTACCATTGCCGAAGAACTATGGCAGTGCAAGTTACCCACGCTTAGCCTGCTCACCTTGGTTGAAAACGCCATTAAGCATGGCATAGCGCCCAATGTGGCCCCGGGTACACTCAGCATTAGTGCAACAGTATCAGATAAAGGCTGGCAGCTAAACGTCAGTAACACTACGCTTAGTGCCACGCAGCAAGCAGGTACCGGCACCGGGATAACTAACTTACGCCAGCGCTTGCAATTAATGTACGCCGATAACGCCCGGTTGCAGCTTCAGCACCACAACAACCAATTTAGTGCCAGTGTGGAATTTAACCATGTATAACTGCCTGCTGGTGGATGACGAACGCTTAGCCCGCAGCGAGCTAAAGCGTTTACTAAAAATGCATCCACAATGCGTTATAACCGCTGAAGCCAGCAGTGGTGAAGAGGCATTACAGCAACTGACCAGCCACAAAATTGATTTAGTCTTTCTCGATATTCAAATGCCGGGGTTAACGGGCTTACAATTAGCAGAGCATATTCCCGCCAATACGCAGTTTATCTTTTGCACCGCCTTTAACAGCTTTGCGCTGGATGCATTTGAATTAAATGCAGTAGATTATTTGTTAAAGCCCATCGCACCCGAGCGACTGGCTAAAGCCCTGCAGAAACTGCGCCCCACCAATGACAATAACAATGCTACTGTGCATTACCTGGCCGAACAGCACGGTATTTTACTTAAATTTGGCGACAGCCAACGCGTGGTAAGGCTAAACGAGATAAGCCGGTTTGAGAGTATTGGTAATCACGCCGCGGTATATACACCTTACGGCAAAAGCTTTATTCATAGCTCACTGGCAAAAATTGAACAAAAGCTCGACCCGGAATTATTTTTTAAAGCCAGCCGCGCTGACATTGTGCGTATTAGTGCCATCAGCCATATTGAGCCATCTATCGCCGAGGGTGGTTTAGTGGCAATATTACAAGACGGCCAACAAGTAGATGTTAGCCGCCGCCAGGCACAGCAGCTAAAACAACAATTTAGCGCGTTTTAACTACTGCCATTATAACTGCTAATGAATTAACCACTAAAGCTGCTGGCGATACCACTCGCCTAAAATCAGGCTGGCAGCTACGCTAACATTTAGTGATTCAACCTTGCCAGAGCCTGGTATTTGCAGCGCAATATCGGCGCTTTTAGCCACATTTTTCGACACACCAAACATCTCTTCGCCAAAAACCACCACCACTTTAGCGGGAAGCTGACTTTGATACAGCGAGGTGCCACCATGGCTAGAGGTAGTAATCAGTGTATAACCGGCTTCTTTACACAGTTGTAATGCTAACGGCAAATTGTCGCAACGTAAGCCATCGACAAACTCACCGCCGCCCTCTGCCGTTCGCAGCGCCGCTCCAGATTGCAGCAGCTCAGGTTGTTTCATAATAATACCGCCAACACCAAAGTGCGCACAGCTGCGGGTAATAGCGCCTAAATTGTGTGGGTTGCCCACACCATCAAGTGCCAATAAACAATCTTGTTTTCGGCCTTTTTGCTGTAAATACGTGGCCAGGTTTTGCTGTGGCTTGCGCTTTACCAGCAATACCACACCACCGTGATGGCCGCTACCGGCCACCTTCTCCAGTTCGGCGTCATCCACGATGTGGTAAGCTTTTTTAGCACCAGCTAAATACTTCATTACATCGGCAAACTTAGGTGCCATTTGCTGTGAAATATACAGCCGAATTAGCGCATCCGGCCGTTGGCTAAACAACACCCGACAGGCATTTTCACCGTATACCTTGCTTTCATCATCTTGCACCACTTTTACCGGCCTGGCCGACTGCGGTTTTGCACGCTCCGCATTACGATTTGGCTTATTGGTGGCAGCCTTATCGGTTTTAGTCCAAGGCTTATGTAACGGGTTGGCAGCTTTGCCGTTTTTGGGCTTAGGGTATGACATAGAAATTCCTGCGAGTGCCTATCGGGCAATAATCTTTAATGCGCTGAATTTTAACAGCTGCGTCTAAACATTACTTGTATTTTGCTACCTACAATTTTATGTCATTAACCGCACCGGCTACGTGCTGGTTTTGTTACCACTATAATTCGCATAACATAAATATCTAGCAAGCCACCCCCCAAGCACATTTGGCAATACTGAATGGCAATACAACAGAGTTTTAGACCTAGCCTCAGGTTGCTTACAGAAGTAGCATATTGCGCTTAGTACCAACAGCAATTAGTAGGAAGAGAGCAGACGTTTATAGCATCATCAAACGTCCGTAATCAATGACAAAGCAATTTAGATGTTACCTTGGGCAACAGCCACCATATCTTGTAAATAATCTATTACTGACGGCTCGCTTACCCCTTTTTTCTTAACTATTTTAATAGCGGCTTCAAAATTAGCTTTTGCCAGAGCAAATTGCTTAGTTCTTAAGTAGCCGCTACCTAAGCTACTGAATGCAAATGATGAATTAGGATAAGTATCAGCAAATAGTTTCAAGGTATCAATTGCTTGACTATCCCTCTGATTGGAAAACTGTGCATCAGCTAAATCAGAAAATACTATTTCAGGAATTAACACCGGATATTTGTATCGATTTGATAGTGTAGAATAATACTTTTGAATGTCACTGATTGAACCATAAGCAGCAAGTTCATCGCTTACATTAAAATTAATATCTTCAAATAAGTACTGTAACCCCTGGTAAACACTGGGGTAAATGGTGGACTGATGTGTTTCATTTTCGAATTGATTAAAATTCCAATTTAGCGATTCAGGTGCAACCTCTTCAAGCTTTGAGGCTATTCTTAACGCATTTGAGTACATTCCACTGCCTTCACCTGCAACGCTTAAAAATAGGTTGCCACCAAAGTCCTTTTTCTGGGTACTAAATTTACTTAAGTTTTGGTCTATTTCATCATTACCCCACCATGCAGCAGGGCTAATTAACAAGTAGTTTGTAAAGGTTTCTGGTGAGTTGACTAAGGTGTGTAATCCATAAACCCCTGCATTTGAATAACCTATCATCGTGCGGTTAGGCAATACGGGATAATTATTTTCAATGTATGGAAAAAGCTCAGATTCCAAAAATGTAGTAAATGCTTCTGTACCACCAAATTGAGGAAACTTTTGGCTAATCCAGGTTTGACTTTTGCTCTTCGGTTCACCGTTAATAGGCGGTAAGTAATCTCTGACTCTAATCGTTGTTTCAATGCCAACAACAATTGATGGCGGAATTTTTCGTGTCGTTATAAGTGATTCAACAATACCAATAGTAGATGTAAATAGATGCTCTGCATCAAAAAGGTAAATAACTTGATAAGTTTGGTTTTTATCAAAGTTTGGAGGTGTGTAAATTAATATATTTCTCTTTTCTTTTAATTGGTTAGAATCAATAACCACCTTAGATGCCAAACTATAATCTTCCTTTGATACAACATCTGTAGCGAAAGCTAATTTGTTAAAAAGTAACACCATTAATAAGCTGATGAAGGGTCTCATGCTCTCTCCTTAGTTTAATATCCTTTAATATCAGTACATTACCATTACGAAAATTAAACGGCCACTTAATTAACGTTTAATAAACATCAAGTGTAAAAATGACACTACACTTCGAATTGTAAAAATGGGAGCGAATCACCAAAACCTTAAAATGTTGATAGCTATGGTATTTAATGAGGATTATTGGGTCAGAACAAAATTAACCTCCATTGGCAACTTAACTATTGGTTCACCACTAACTGATCCGTACCAACACTTTTGGACCAGGGCGAGATTACGAGTGGTCATTTAATCACCACACCCATCCCAGCTTCCAGCACCGCATCAAGATAAGCCACATTCACCAATGCCTGACGCTGCTTTCTTCTGATACTCATTTTGCGCTTCTCAGCCCGTAACATATTCAAACTAAAGTGCCGCATCGTGGCAAGATTGGTGGCAGCATTACCACGGTATATCTGGCAAGCATCCTCGCCTAAGCTCACATCCAGCACCCAGTGCAACTGGTTTTCAATACCCCAATGCTCTCGCACTGCACGGGATAGCCGCTCGGCGCCAAGCGCGGCTGAGCTGATAAAATAACGTTGCTCTAACACCGCACGCTTGTGCTTTTCCACCCGGTAAGTCGTTGCCATGCCTAAGGTTGTCAGCGCTGGCCAGGTGGCTTTGAGTTTTTCCGGCAATTCGCTGGCCGGACAGACCTGGAATTCACGGTACTCCAGACGCCCACGGTTCTTTT
>NZ_AUDG01000044.1 GCF_000425345.1 Rheinheimera baltica DSM 14885
CTTGCGCCACTGCAAACACTTGCTAGATACAACGAGTTACAACATTGAATGCGGGGGCTAAATTCGTGGGGATCCCTCAGGGTTAGAACAAAATTTATCCATTGCATTAAAATCAAAACAAATAGAGTTTTATTATCAGCCTGTTATTGATTTAAAGACTATGAAGGTCGTCGGGGCAGAGACATTATGTCGGTGGCCACATTCTGAAAAAGGATTTATTCCTCCATCTGAATTCATTCCGATTGCAGAGCGCAGTAAGTTGGTTCATATATTAACCTATTTGGCTTTCGAAGCTGCTTTAGATGATTCTAATGAGTGGGATGATAAGTTATCAATTGCCGTTAATTTGTCTTTGTCTCAACTTTTTGATAACACCCATTTAGAAACCTTAATATCAAAAATTGAGAAAAAATTAGTCTCAAATAAAATTCGCATAATTATTGAAATAACCGAAAGTGTTGAACTCATTAATAATGCTACATTTTTTAACAGCATCAACAAATTGAGAAACATAGGCTGTGAGGTTGCGCTTGATGATTTTGGTACCGGATTCTCATCACTTTCCTATATCAAAAAATTACCAATTGATATCATAAAAATTGATCAATCATTTGTGCGGGATATTATTTCTGATCCTAAAGACCGTACTATGATAAAAGTAATATTAGGAATGGCAAGGGAGTTTGGGTTTGAAACAATAGCAGAGGGTGTTGAAACAAAAGAGCAGCTGAAATTTTTAATTGATAATGGCTGCAAAAGGGCTCAAGGTTTTTTATTTAGCAAGGCACTTCCATTGAAAGAATTTAATTTATTTACAACCAGTTTTAACAAAGGGAATGGCTTTTTGGAACAAATAAATGCGATTGAAAATTGATACTTTATCATAGCCATCTTACCTGTTTAAATTGAAGCATCATTATGCGGGGATGGCGTTCGCTAGCATGCGCTGAAGTTTTCAAAGTGTTTGTGTGGCAGCAAACTTTGCGCACTTATTCTGCGGGCTGTTTTTTAGTCTGCATTTGCAACCGGGTCAGTGCGGCAATTAGCAGCAAGCTGATGCTAACAGCGACAATGGTTAATGCTAAATAGCCCAGTGGCGGCCGCTCGAAGTGAAATAGGGTGTTCATAAAGGGTAAAGACAGTGCCAGTGCCAGCATAATTACGCCGCTGGCGACTACCCACCACAAGGCCGGATTGGGCAGTTTAATCGATTTAACTAACGGTAATGACCAGGAACGGTTGATAAAAATTAGCCAGATATCGCCAATAATCATCGCGCTAAAGGTCAGGGCTCTGGCTTGTTGTTCGGCGAGCCCGGCCCATAGTGCGGCCAGATAAACACCCAGTAGCAACAGTAGCAGCACCGCGCCCTGTTGCAGGCCCCGCATTAGCATGGGGCGGTTAAATATTTTCTCAGAGGCTTTACGCGGTGGCCTTTTCATCACGTCGGATTCTTCCTGCTCTGCTTCAAACACAATAGAACAGGTGGGGTCGATCATCAGTTCAAAAAACACGATATGTACCGGCAGTAAAATCAGCGGCCAACCCAGCATAACCGGCAACATCGACAAACCAGCGATAGGAATGTGTGCGGCCACCACGAATACTACAGCCTTGCGAATGTTGTCGACGATGCGCCTACCCAGTCGCACCGCGGCGACTATAGAGCCAAAGTCGTCATCCAATAACACTAACGCGGCTGACTCACGCGCGACGTCGGTGCCACGGCCGCCCATGGCGATACCAATATGAGCAGCTTTTAAAGCAGGCGCATCATTGACGCCATCACCTGTCATGGCGACTATTTCGCCGGCACTTTTCAGCGTTTGTACTAACCGTAACTTTTGTTCTGGCTGCACCCGACAAAACACCGTGGCCTGGCGCAAACGTTGTTGTAACTGCGTTTCGTCCAGCGCATCGATGTCTTCCCCGGTTAGCACGCCGGCGCTAACGTCCAGGCCACATTGCTCAGCAATACTCAGCGCAGTGGCCGGGTAGTCGCCGGTAATCATGATCACGCGAATACCAGCCGCCAGGCACTGGCTTATGGCCGGACGTGCGGTGGGGCGTAGCGGGTCGGCAAGGGCGATCAGGCCAATAAACCCGAACTCGAAATCATGTTGTATCTCAGGTAAATCCGGCTGCTTAAATGCCGCTTTAGCGACGCCCAGCAACCGCAAACCTTGCTTTGCTGCCTTATCCACTTGCCTGCTGATGTGCGTTGCTTGCTCAGCAGAGAGATGGCATAAATCGATGATGGCTTCCGGTGCGCCTTTGGCGGCAATCACATAATCGGCCTGATCCGGCGATCGCCAGACGCGCGACATGGCCAGTAAGTCTGGCGATAGCGGGTAGTCTTCTGCCAGTGTCCAGTTGGCGTGGATATGTTCAGTACCGGCAAGTGCGGCATGGCCGGTGTGCTGAATAGCTTGCTCCATTGGATCAAAGGGATGGCGGTGGCTAGACAGCATGGCAAACTCAAGCGTTTGATGAAATGCCCCGGCAAAGCTTTCCGCTTCAGGCTCTGCGGCAACGTCAAATATATGCACCTGTTCGTCGACAATAACCTGTGCCATCGCCATGCGGTTTTGCGTTAAGGTGCCGGTTTTATCAACGCAGAGTACGGTGGCCGCGCCCAGCATTTCAATGGCAGAAATACGCCGTGTTAGCACGTGTTTTTTAGCGATGCGCCAGGCGCCAAGGCCAAGAAAAATAGTGAGTATTAGTGGTAATTCGGCCGGCAATATCGACATGGCCATGGTGAGCCCGGCAAGAATGCCATTGAACCAGTCACCGCGGGTTATGCCATACCAAGCCGTTAACACTATCACCAGCACTATGCTCCACAGCGCAACTACTTTAACCGCCTGTGCCGTTTCTGTTTGTAAAGCACTGGGTTCGGCTTGCAGGCTGAATAAGGCTTTACCTATACTGCCAAGCGCTGTGGTTTCGCCGGTGGCCAGCACCAAGGCTTTAGCTTTGCCTTGCACCACCAATGAACCAGAGTAAACAAAGGCAGTATCTTCGCCACCAGGTGGCTGCATAGTAGTGGCAATATCACTGGTCGCCAATTTTCGTACCGGCACAGATTCGCCACTGAGCAAGGACTCATCAATGGTCATAGTTTGGTTATCCAGCAGCACGGCGTCTGCCGGTACGCGGTCGCCTTCTGCCAGAAAAATGATGTCGCCAGGAACTACGTCACGACCGGCAATACGTTGTGGTTTGCTATCACGCAGCACCAACGCGCGCGGGCTGGACAGGTCGCGCAGCGCTTCCAGTGCGCGCTCACTTTTGCGCTCCTGCGCGAAGCTCATCACCATAATAATCAGCACCGAGCCCAGCAATATATAGGCATCGGTTTTACTGCCCAACAGTAAATAAATGCTGCCGCAACTGATCAGCAGGATAAACATTGGCTCATGCACAATGCTCCATGCAATGGCGAATAACGAACGCGGTTTTGCAGACGGTAAGGTATTGGCTCCAACAGTTTTCAGTCGCTGCAGTGCTTCGCTGCTGCAAAGCCCGGTGAGGTTATCTGTTATAGCAGTGTTAGGGGCGGACATAGCTTACCTTTTAGGTATCAATGCTGGCGCTAAATCCTATTATTACGCTATTTCATGCCTTTTGCCTGTACGGTAGCGCACTCAGGCGGCATTGCTTTAGCTTAATCTGTTTGGTTATTTATTAACTGAATGGCTGTATTTTATTTCGTCAATTATTGCCATGGCCAGAGGGGATGAGGTGTTATTTTTTGATGTGATTAGCATCACCGGGATTTGATACGAGTACTGCTGAGGCAATATCGGCTTAAACATCCCTTTATCTACCCAATAACTGGCGTAGTGTTCGGGTAAATAACCGATAAACTTGCCTGTTAAAATAAGGTGTGCAATGCCTTCATCGTGGTAGGCAATGGCGCTGTTTTGGTAATTTAACCCGTCGTTACGGGCTTCTTTGTCGCGCATATAGTTGCTGGTAATAACGTCTGAGCGTTGTAGCAATCTGCTGATATCCTGAGTATTGCAATTAAACAACGGGTGGCCCGACGCGCAATACAGGTAGTTGGTTTCGTTATGCAGCGGCGTATAGTCTAACCCCCTAATATGATGGCGGCTTACACCAATGCCTAGTAGCGAGCGGCCATTGGCCACGGCGGTTTCTACTTCGCGTGCTTCGCAAACATATAACTCAAATTGAATGTTATCGCTTTTAACCTTAAGTGCCCCAATAGCTTGGGCCACCTTGCAGCGCGGATCGCTAACCAGGGTGTCGATAATGGCAATGGTTACCCGGCCAGACAATTGCTGTTTTGAACCGGCAATAGTATTGGCAAAGGCTTCACATTGCTGCAGTAATTCTAATGATGCTTGATAGGTAATGCGCCCAGGCTCGGTGAGTTCAAAGCCGCTGCGGCCACGCTTACATAACTTAACGCCTAAGCGCACCTCTAAATCAGATAAATGTGCACTAATAGTAGAGCGGCCAATATTCAGCCGTGATTCGGCAGCTGAAAGCCCGCCGCATTCGACAATAGTGACGAAAACTCGAAGTAATTTAAGGTCGACATCATGAACTTGCATAGTGCTGGCGCTTTAGTTCGTTAAATCCGGAATAAGTTACGATTATTATGTATTTATAAAACTACCGGCGCAAGCTAGCATGACGACATTAAAGCAATGCCTGCTAATCGTGGCTGCGGCTGAACCGGTTTGCTCACATCAACACGCCATGAATCGTCCCTGAGGCTCGATTCCGGCCATCCCTGGCCTTCAACGGTTGACTTAGAGCAAATCGATTCTGCCTGTGTAGTTCTGATGCAGGCAATTTATAAGCAGGTTTAAGGAGCACAAAATGACGTTTCGCTATGGTTTAGACCGGATGAATTTAGATATAGTTAACGGTATCGCTGATGGCAGCATTAAAGCTGAGTTGTGTGCTGAGGCGATTGCCAGAATTAATCAAAGCCGCAACAACGTTGAGGTTATGGCCTCATCTGATAAAGCTATCTACGGTATTAACACCGGTTTCGGCCCGCTTTGCGATACCCAAATCTCTCCGGCAGAAACTGCACTGCTGCAAAAAAACCTGCTGATCACTCATGCGGTGGGGGTAGGCGAGCCGATTGCCAAAGCGATTTCAAAACTAATGCTGATCACTAAAGTACATGCGTTAAGCCAGGGCTATTCCGGCATCCGGCTTGACGTGGTTGAGCGCATGCTAACCTTTATTGAACTGGATTTAATTCCGGTAGTGCCGGAGCAAGGCTCAGTGGGCGCGTCTGGCGATTTAGCCCCATTGTCGCATTTGTTTTTACCATTAATTGGTGAAGGTGAATTCTGGCAGGGTAAAGACAGCATTACCGCCGCTGAAGCCTTGCAAAAACATGGCCTGCAACCTATGGAGCTGCAAGCGAAAGAAGGTCTGGCGCTGATAAACGGCACCCAGTTTATCTTGTCGCATGCGATTACTGCGCTTAGCAAAATGCGTTATTTATTAGATTTAGCCGATGTTGCTGGCGCCATGAGTATTGAAGGCATGCAAGGTAGTAGCTCGCCGTTCCGGCCTGAACTACACCAGCTACGCGCCTTTGCCGGCAACGTTGAAGTGGCTGCTCGCATGCGCCGCTTATTTGAAAATTCTGAAAATATGGCGTCGCACACTGGTTGTGCCCGGGTGCAAGACCCTTACTCGCTGCGCTGTATTCCACAAGTTCATGGTGCATCGCGCAATGCCTTTAACCACTTAAAGGAACTGGCCGAAATCGAGATGAATTCGGTTACCGATAACCCTATTGTGATTAGCAGCGAAGAAGCTATTTCAGGCGGCAGTTTCCATGGCCAGCCACTGGCGATGGTGCTGGATTACAATTCTATTGCTGCTGCAGAACTGGGCAATATTTCAGACCGTCGTTGTTATTTGTTGTTGGAAGGCTTGCACGGCTTGCCGCGTTTGCTGACAAAGTCTGGCGGTTTAAATTCAGGCATGATGATCCCGCAATATGTCACTGCTGCGCTGGTAACTGAAAATAAATCACTGTGTTTCCCGCCGTCAGCTGACAGCGTACCCACTTCGATGGGGCAGGAAGATCATGTGTCGATGGGCAGTATTTCTGGCCGTAAACTCAACCAGATTTTGGGTAACCTGGAAAAAATCCTCGCCATTGAACTGATGTATGCGGCGCAGGCTATTGAGTTCCGTCGGCCTAACACCTGTTCAGATTTAATTGAGCATAACTTTGCGCTTATTCGCGAGAAAGTAACCAAGTTAGAAGAAGACAGGCTATTAAAGCCAGATATTGATGCGATGATAAATCTGGTTAAAACACAGGCTTTTCGCGTTAGTTTTACGCTGAACTAAGGGGAGAATAGCATGACTTTTCAACAGCAGATTAAGCAAGGTATCCCTAACGAATTACCAGCGGCAAAACCTTATCCGGTTGATGCTAACCGCGCGCCTAAGCGCAAAGATATTTTGAGTAAAGCAGAGAAGCAGCTGGCGATAAGAAATGCACTGCGTTATTTCCCTAAAGCCTGGCACGCCGAGCTGGCAACCGAGTTTGCACAGGAACTAAAAGACTGCGGCCGTATTTATATGTATCGGTTTAAACCGGAGTATGCGCTTAAAGCCCGGCCAATTGCCGACTATCCGGCTAAATGTCAGCAAGCTGCGGCCATTATGCTGATGATCGACAATAACCTGGACCCTGCGGTAGCACAGCATCCGGAAGAGCTGATTACTTACGGCGGTAATGGCGCAGTGTTTCAAAACTGGGCGCAGTACCGCTTAACCATGCAGTATTTAAGCGAAATGCAAAGCGACCAAACGCTGCATATGTATTCGGGCCACCCGATGGGGTTGTTTCCGTCATCTGAAGACGCGCCACGGGTAGTGGTAACTAACGGCATGATGATCCCGAATTATTCTCAACCGGATGATTGGGAAAAATTTAACGCCCTGGGCGTGACTCAGTATGGCCAAATGACCGCTGGTTCTTTTATGTACATAGGCCCGCAAGGAATAGTGCATGGCACCACCATTACCGTAATGAATGCGTTTCGTAAGGTGCTTAATAAAGGCGAAAGCCCACAAGGTAAAATTTTTCTTACTGCCGGTTTGGGTGGCATGAGCGGTGCGCAGCCTAAAGCCGGTAACATTGCTAACTGCATTACCGTGTGTGCTGAAGTAAACCCCAAAGCGGCCATAAAACGCCACCAGCAAGGCTGGGTAGATGAACTGATAGATAACATGGATGCGTTGATTGCCCGGGTTAAAACGGCGCAGGCGAATGCCGAAGTAGTGTCAATTGCCTATATTGGTAATGTGGTCGAAGTGTGGGAAAGCTTTTACCAGCACGATATTTTTGTCCATTTGGGCTCAGACCAAACCTCACTGCATAACCCCTGGTCAGGTGGTTATTACCCGGTAGGTATTAGCTATGACGAATCTAACCGGTTAATTCGTGAACAACCCGATGTGTTTAAAGAGAAAGTGCAGACTACGCTTAAGCGCCACGCTGATGCAGTGAACAAACATACCGCCAAAGGCACCTATTTTTTTGATTACGGCAATGCGTTTTTACTTGAAACATCGCGCGCTGGTGGCGATGTTATGGCACCAAATGGTATCGACTTTAAATACCCGTCCTATGTGCAGGATATTCTGGGGCCTATGTGTTTTGACTATGGCTTTGGTCCATTCCGTTGGGTGTGTGCATCAGGCAAGCCTGAAGATCTGGATAAAACTGATGCTATTGCCGCAGACGTGTTAAAGCGAATTATGGCCGAATCGCCGGAAGAAATTCAGCAGCAAATGCAGGACAACATCAGCTGGATATTGGATGCCAAGCAAAACAAAATGGTGGTTGGCTCGCAGGCACGAATTTTATACGCTGACGCCCAAGGCCGGATGGAAATAGCCAAAGCCTTTAACGATGCGATTAAGCGTGGTGACATTAGCCCTGTGGTGCTGGGACGTGATCACCATGATGTCAGTGGCACCGACTCGCCTTACCGCGAAACCTCAAACATTTACGATGGCAGCCGCTTTACCGCGGATATGGCTATCCATAACGTGATAGGCGATAGCTTCCGTGGTGCAACCTGGGTGTCTATTCACAACGGTGGCGGTGTTGGCTGGGGTGAGGTTATCAATGGTGGTTTTGGCATGTTGCTCGACGGCAGTGAGCAGGCCGAGCGTCGGCTTAAGTCTATGCTACTGTTTGATGTCAATAACGGCATTGCACGGCGCAGCTGGGCGCGCAACGAAGAAGCCGATTTTGCCATTAAACGCGAAATGGCCAGAACGCCCAAGCTAAAAGTGACGTTAGCCAACCGGGTAGATGATGAGGTAATACAAAACTTACCTTGGTAGCGGGCATGCTAGCGGGCTATGTCATTTTCCGGCATAGCCCGCTTTGATACCCCAAGCCAGGCCGCGCAGTGAACGCTATCCGGTTTTTCCAATCTCGCTTTTTATTTTACCACTGTATTAAAAAATACCGATGTCATATAAATTACCTACTATTAACTACGTCATAGCGGTTTAACTTTTTGCAAAAACCGTTGTTTGATTGGGTGATCAATAGAGGTGTGTATTGAGGAAATGGTTAGCCAGGCTGACTGATTTTGATACGCGGTTGCTTGTTACTCTAACGGTGTTTGTGCTGTTTATAGTCAGCTTTTTTGTCTATGTAGATGCTGAACGGGCAATTGACACCGCGAATAACAAACGGCTGCAATCATTTTTACTTGCCGACGAGTTAAGACAATCATCAGATGATCTTACCCGCATGGTACGCACTTATGCGGTTACCGGTGAGCCGCGGTACCGGCAACACTTTGATGAGATTTTTGCCATTCGTAATGGCCATGCCCCCAAGCCAGAGAATTATCATTATATTTACTGGGATTTGGTTGACGCATCAAACGCCCGCCCCCGACCTTTTGGCCCGCCGACTGCGCTATTAAATACTATGCGGCAAGTCGGCTTTACTGACAGTGAGCTGACACAGCTAGTGTCGGCTAAACAAGCTTCCGATGATTTAACCAATATTGAACAGCGCGCTATGGAGCTGGTGGCCAGCGGCGACCCGGCATTGCGTGAACAAGCCTTAGTGTTACTGCACAATGATGAATACCATCTGGCCAAAGCAGGCATTATGCGGCCGATAGATAAATTGTACTACATGATGAGTTCGCGCACGGCAAACTCAGTGCGTCAGGCAGAAATATCTGCCAGATGGTTAAGACTGGTGTTTGTTGTTTTAGGCTTAATGCTGTTGATGATGCTTTGGCAATTAAAACGCCGACAGCTGGCCATTTTGGGCGCGCCGGTCGCTGAGCTATATAGCAGAATTGAAGCCTTGGGCAACGGGGATTTTACCACCGATATCCTGGTGCCTGCCGGCAAAGATAACACCTTGCTTGGCTGGTTAAGCCGTACCCGGCACCGCTTGTTTTTATTAGAGCATACCCGGATGCAAGTGCAACAACGGCTTGAGCACTTAGCGCATTATGATCCATTAACCGGCTTATCCAATCGGGTGTTGTTGGCAGAGCAGTTACAAAAAAGCATGCTAAATGCCACACAACATCAGTCACTACTGGCTGTGGCCTTTGTTGATATTGATGGTTTTAAAGCAGTAAATGATCGCTTTGGCCATGCCTTGGGCGATCAGGTGTTGCAAACACTGAGCCAGCGGCTGGTCGCTGCAGTGGGTAAGGAAAATAGTGTTGCCAGGATGAGTGGTGACGAGTTTGTATTTTTACTCAGTAATCTGGCGCAGGTTGAAGACAGCCAGCCCATGCTGCAACAAGCGCTGGACAGCTTGGCCAGTCCGGTGACCATTGCTGGCGCTACGATAGCGCTATCGGCAAGTATTGGTGTGAGCTTTTATCCGCAGAACGCTGATGTTGCGGCCGAGCAGCTACTACGCCAAGCCGACCAGGCTATGTATGTTGCTAAGCAAGCGGGTAAAAACAGCTTTCATCTGTTTGATAACGAAGCAGATCAGCATACCCGGGTGGTTTTAAGAAGTTTGAACGACATTCGTGACGGCCTGGCACGGCAAGAGTTTGTATTGTTTTACCAACCTAAAGTTAATATGCATACTGGCGAATGTACAGGAGTTGAAGCGCTGATCCGTTGGCAGCATCCTGAGCAGGGTCTTATGGCGCCGGGTCTGTTTTTGCCGATAATTGAGCATCATGAGTTGGGCGTACAGCTGGGGCAATGGGTTATTAGTCAGGCTTTTCGGCAGTATCAGCTATGGCAGGCGCAGGGAATTACCATGGCGATTTCGGTTAATATTGCCGCCTTTCATTTACAGCAAGCCGATTTTTTCCAGCAATTGCAAAGCATTTTTGATACGTTTCCGTCGGTACCGCCCAGTATGTTAGAAATGGAAATTGTCGAAACCAGCGCATTACAAGATCTCGTCCATGTTAGAGAAACCATGCAGTCGTGTTCGGCGTTTGGTGTGACATTCTCGTTAGACGATTTTGGCACCGGTTATTCATCACTGTCTTATTTAAAGCGCTTGCCTATTAGTACGCTAAAACTTGACCAGAGCTTTGTCCGGGATATTCTCACCGATACCGACGATTTAGCCATATTGCAAGGCGTGCGCCTTCTAGCCGAGACGTTTGAGCTGGCCACCATTGCCGAGGGCGAAGAAACCGCAGCACATAGGCAAAAATTGTTGGAAATAGGCTATGTGTTTGGTCAGGGATACGGTATTGCCCGACCTATGCCCGCCAGTGCTTTTGCTAGCTGGTTGTCAAAATGGGATATTGCGAGTTTGTCTTAGCTCAGCCACCAGAAAATGTTGTGCGCTATACTGGTTAAAATTTATTCAGGATGATTAGCTATGAAACGCCGCGACTTTCTTACCTAAACCTCATTATTAATTGGTAGCACTTTGCTGCCGGTATCTGGACTATTGCAAGCCAGTGCCACCATACCCGCGCTTAAAACCGCAAATTGGAAAGGCCTTCGACAGCAGCTTACGTTAACCCATAACTATATCCACCTGGCCACGTTTTAACTGGCATCGCCCCCCCAAACCAGCACCTGCTGCCATTTAACGCCACCGTAAAGCCTTTGATGAAAACCCAGCCGATTACTGGCATGAGCACTTTATGACCATAGAGCACCAGATTGCCGCTGTGGCGGCAGAGTACATGGGTGGCGAAGCCTGGCAAATCGCGTTTACCGACAGCACCACTATGGGTTGGTCAGAAATGAAGGGCGTGAAGTTGTATACGCCGATGCCTGCTGAGTCGTCGTCGGGCTTAGTGTGTTTTGAAGTGTAAAGCTTAGGCTTTAAGTTTGTCTCTCCCTCTTAATTTATTATTGCCTGCTTAAAATGTTATTTAAAGTGAGTTTTTTAGATTTTTATAATGCTTTATTAAGTTATTTTTGTTAAAAAGTAATGAACTGCAAATTTGTTTAAATTTTGTTGGTCTAAACGCGTTAGACACTAAAGTAGCAGCGTAAACCCATGCCAGATGTTAGGTGTGCTAAATGAAACTTGCAAAACAGAGTGTGGCATGAGGTTGTTTGCAATCGTTATTTTTTTGTGGTGCTGGCCTGCATTGTCTTGCCAATGGCCTTCGCTAACATTTTTGGTGGGGGTTGAAAAACCACCTTATATTGAGGTTGCAACACAAAAAGGCTTTGAGCTGGAATTGTTGCAACGTGTGAGTTTAAAGCTGCAGCGCTGTGCGGTTTTTCTGCACACGCCTAATGGCCGTTTACTAGACTTGTTTAATAAAGGCCAAGCGGATTTTGTCTCATTGCAGCGCACTGTGCCAGCGGGTTACTTCGCAACTCGTTCCTACATTAACTATGAAAATATTCTTATCACAAGGCTAGATCTTAAACCGCAGCTGCAATCATTGCATGATTTAGCAGGAAAGCGGGTAATGGCATTTCAAAATGCCCATATTTTTTTACCTAAAGCTTATGCTGAAAAAATACCAGAGTTTGCCAGTTATCTTGAGGTTGTAGAGCAAGATCAACTGCCAGCGCTATTGCTGAAAAACAGGGTTGACGTGCTGGTCATGGACAAAAATATTTTCGAATATTTTTACCATAAAACAGCTCCGGATGACGCCAGCTTAAAGCAGCACCCATTGTTTGGTATTAACAGTTATCACTTACTGGGGCGGGATGCCTGGCTGGTAGAGCGTTTTGATAAGGCATTGCTTACCTTTCAACAAAGTGATGAATATCAGCAACTGCAGCTAAAGTACTTTCAACATGCCAACCAGCCTGAGCAAGCAAGCCAAACTGCTGTTTTACCATAAGTAGCAAATTCTAGCTTAAGCGGTAAATTGTGCTCTAAGTAACGGCGATTCCCTCTGGCAATGATACCGCGGCTGATTAAACGCAATTAAATGGTTACGCCAATGGTATTCGCGGTAAAATAGCGCTTACGTTAAGCTATTTACCTTTGCAATGAGACGCTGATTTACTGATGAAAAAACTCTCGGCAGTACAACTTAAACAACAAGCCACTGTAATGGCGGCAGTTAACGCGCTGGAGCAGCAAGCATTCACGCAACTCCCGGGTACAGTGCAATGTTGGTTTAGCCTGGCCTATGAAGCGTTTCCGGGATCGCTTTTGGTGCGGGTGCAATTAAGCGATGATGCAGCGTTGGCATTGGCGCAGCCGCAGTTGCTGGCATGGCAAAAGCGGCTGAGCGGTTTACTGCTGAAAAAAGGCATAGTGCTAAAAGATATGCGCAAGCATCTGGTGTTTACGCTAAATAGCCCTGATGATTAATTCTGACAACAACTGCCTGTTGAGACAGCTATGAAATACACCCTTGGCGCTTATGCCGCTTCACCCAACCACAGCGGTTGGAGCCCAGAGCTTGAAACCGCGTTTTATAACGAATTAAAAGCGCTGCCAAATATAAAAGGCCTGGAACATCCGTTTTTAGGCTCATTGCATGCCCATGACGACAGTTGGTTTTTAACCAATATTAACCCGCAGTGGGATTACGTGTTTACCTGTATTCCCGGCATTATGAATGCGTTAGGGCAAAATCCGCAGTTTGGTTTGGCATCCGATAACGAGGCTGGCAGACAGGCTGCGATACAGTTTATGCAGCAAGCTTGCGCGGCAATAGGCAAGCTAAATGCACACTTGGGCCGGCAGGCGGTAACGGCAATTCAAATTCAAACTGCTCCGGCAAGGCATAAAGCGGTATCGTCTAAAGCAGCGCTTAAGGCTTCACTTGAAGCGCTGTTGCAGTGGGACTGGCAGGGTGCGCGCATTGTTATTGAACACTGCGATGCACTGGTTGACAGTCATGCTCCCTCAAAAGGTTTTTTAACCCTTGGCGATGAGCTTGAAGTGATTACACAGCTAAACACAAAGCTAAACACAAAGCAGCAATTAGGCATGGTGATTAACTGGGGCCGTTCGGTATTTGAGACCCGCCGTGTTGAGGGAGCGATTGAACATATTAATGCTGCGCAAGCGGCCGGTTTGTTAAGCGGTGTGATGTTTTCCGGCGTGTCTGACAAAGACAGTGAATATGGCGCCTGGCGCGACAGCCACCAACCGCCAACACAAAGTGATCTTATTCCCAACGGTGAGCCAGGCAGCTGGATGACAGAGCAGGCGATACATCAATGTTTAGCCGCTTGTAATGCGGCGGAACTAGCAGTGTTAGGGGCGAAGATTGGTATTCGGCCACACGATGCATCTATTGAACAACGTATAGCGATTATCCGCGATACGTTGGCGATTCTAGACCGCTATTTCAACATTACTTAAACGACGCTTGCTAGATTACGAATCTTTATAAAATCTTTATACCGGCGTGGAAAATCTTTAGAAAAGCTTTACAGCAGCAAAGGTTAGATAGCGTTAGGCTTGCGCTATTGATCTTTGCTGCAGTACATCGTGATGACAGGTTACGCTTTTACGCTTGGCGACACTGAAGTTAAAAACAAACATTTCTTTTATCGCGTAATAGGCTATTTGCTGATTAGCCTAAGCGTGGCGCAATTTGTAACGATGGCGGTTAGCTTTGCGCTGCAAGACCGCGCGTTTTGGAACTTTCTGTTGGCGGGTGCTGTAACCATTAGTGTTGGTGGGGTGTTGGTGGCACGTTCCGGCAGCGCTGTGCAGTTGAAAAAGCGCTATCTGTTTTTACTCACCACCTTGTGCTGGTTGTCGGTTTGCCTGTTTGCCGCTTTGCCACTGTATCTTAGTTTACCAGAGCTTAGTGTAACCGACGCCTGGTTTGAAACGGTGTCGGCTATTACCACCACCGGCTCTACAGTGCTAAGCGGACTGGATACTATGCCAAAAGCGGTATTGTTGTGGCGGGCGATTCTGCAGTGGATAGGTGGCATTGGTATTATCGTGATGGCGATAGCGATATTGCCAGCTCTGAAGATAGGCGGCATGAAGCTGTTTAAAACAGAAAGCTCGGATATTTCTGAAAAAATACTGCCGCGCAGTAGTAGTTTGTCCAGCTCTATTTTAATGGTGTATCTTGGGATAAGCCTGGCGGCAGCGGTTAGCTATTATGCCGGTGGTATGTCGTTTTTTGATGCCGTAACCCATGCCATGACATCGGCTGCTACAGGTGGTTTTGCCAATTATGATGCGTCTTTTGGCTATTTTAATGATAAACCCTGGTTAATGTGGTTAAGCAGTGTCTGGATGACGCTGGCAGCGCTACCTTTCGTGTTATTTGTTGGTATGGCCCGGGGCGATAAATGGGTATTGCTGCGCGATCCGCAGGTGAAAGCGTTTATTGCCATTGTGCTGACAGCAGCAATACTGCTTGCTGGTTATCAGATAATACACGACGACCGCGATTGGTTTTCGGCCTTAACCCACAGCCTGTTTAATGTGGTGTCGGTGATCACTACCTGTGGCTATGCCTCTGAGGATTACACGCTGTGGGGCAGCATGGCAGTGGTGATGTTTTTTTATCTTACTTTTTGTGGTGGCTGCTCTGGTTCGACGTCCGGCGGGCTGAAAATTTTCCGTACCCAGCTATCGGGTTATATGTTGTTGAAACAGCTAAACCTGTTAATTCACCCTAATGCTGTCTGGACGCAAAAATACGGTAACAAAACTGTAGATGACAGCCTGTTAAGCGCTGTGCTGGCGTTTGCCTTTGTGTATTTTGCTACCATAGCGGCATTGGCTTTGGTGTTATCCATGTATAATCTGGATTTTGTTACTGCGTTAACCGGTGCTGCAACTGCGGTGGGCAATGTGGGGCCCGGGCTTGGCGATATCATTGGTCCTGCCGGTAACTTTGCGTCCTTGCCTGATGGCGCAAAGTGGTGGCTGACTCTGGGTATGCTGTTGGGGCGGTTGGAGATTTTGACCATGTTATTACTGTTTACGCCAATGTACTGGCGTTATTAAGGCCACTAACGATGAAACTGACCCATGCCAGACATTTTGCGCTATGGCAGCTGGTGCTGTTGGCGCTGGCTGTGCCGGTAGCCATAGCGCTGCTGTTGCTACCGGGTAGAGCGTTGCTAACGACAACGGATGTTGCCATGCTGCAACTGCTATGGGTCACGTGGGTCGCTCAACAGGTAGGCCAGCGCTGGGCCATTATTACGACCGTTAGCAGTGTGCTGTTGCTTGACTGGTTTTTTGTCGAGCCTTATAACACCTTGTATATTAACCATATTGATTACCTTATTACCTTTATCGTTATGTTGTTGCTGGGCAGTTTTATTGGTCGTTTATCGGGTCGTTTGCGGGTTGAGTTGGCACGGGCGAAAAAAAATATGCGCAAGCGACAACTGTTGGCCAGTAAAAACCGCCAAGCCAGGTTTCAAGTGGAACTGGAGCATAGCCGAGCGATGTTGCTTCGTTCTATCTCGCATGATTTACGTACACCGCTTGCAACGATTATGGGCGCATCCAGCATGCTTGCCGACAGCGAACTTACCCTGAGTAGCGAAGAGATACGTGAGCAAGCGGCGAATATCTACCGCCAGAGCAGTTTGCTAAGTGAGCATTTTGACAAAGTGATGGAGCTAAGCCGGGTGCAGCAGCCACAGCACACGTTGGCCCGTACTGAGCTGGATGTCGCCGATGTGGTGTCGGCTGCCATCAGCCGCCGTGCGCAATTACTTACTAATCAAGCCCTACAAATTCATCTCAACAGCCATGCCCGTTGTATGGCCGACAGTACTTTGCTGGAAATTGCGCTGGCCAATATGCTGGAAAACGCTGTGCGCCATGGTGCAGCACCGGTAACAGTAAGTTTTAACCTGGATAACGGCGACTATCTCTTACGTGTAAGCAATGCGGTTGCCAGCCAGAATACTGCTCAGCGGGATAGCGGCACCGGGCTTGGTACGGCCATTTGTAAAGCCGTTATGCAGCTACACGCTGGCCAGTTCAGCCTGCACAGTAGCGATAACCAGACCATGCTGGCGCAACTGCGTTGGCCGGAAACAACCGACAATACGGAGCAACACGGTGGCTGAAACCATACTGGTGTTAGAAGATGATCCGGCAATGCAAAGCTTTCTTAGTACCTTACTGAAAAGCCAACAGCATAAGGTGTTAAGTTTTAGTGCTGGCCTGCTGGCACTGCAATGTTTGGTGACCGAATCAGTAGATCTGATATTGCTTGATTTGGGGTTGGCTGATATGGATGGTCAGGTTTGGCTTGAGCAATTACGTAGCTGGAGTGAGATACCGGTGATAGTAATATCTGCCCGCCACAGCGAGCAGGATAAAGTACTGGCACTGGACAATGGTGCCAATGACTATGTCACCAAGCCATTCAGCGCGGCGGAGTTAATGGCGCGTATCAGGGCTAACCTTCGTAAAGCGACACTTCACCAGCAGGTGTTTGCCTTTGGAGACGTACAGTTAGACCCGGTTCACCGCACTGTGCAGCGCAACACACAACCAGTACACCTAACTAAGACAGAATATGATATTTTACTGTTGTTAATGCGTAACGCCGATAAGGTTTTGACACATAATCAGATTTTGAGCCAGGTTTGGGGTAAGGCCTACACCGGCCGGCCAGAGTATGTGCGGGTGCATATGGCGCAGCTACGGCAAAAACTGGAAGCCAACCCGGCAGCGCCCACTTATTTGAAAACCGAGCCTGGTGTTGGCTACAGGTTATCAGTGTCTGCTACCGGGTTATAACAGCTTAATTTGACGGCGTACGGTACTTCTCAAACCAGGCCAGCATATACTCGACTTTTTCTATCATCCGGCTTGGGCGGTTTGAAATACCATGCGGTGAACCCGGTATGCGCACCAACGTAGTGTCGATACGACGTATTTTCAGCGCCTGATAAAATTGTTCAGACTCAGAAATGGGGGTGCGTCTATCGTTCTCGCCGGTAATTAAGATAGTCGGCGTTTGTACATTGCCGACTAAACTAAGCGGTGAACGCTGCCAGTAATGCTCTACATTTTCCCAAGGCACGCCAGGGAACTGATGAAAGGTTTGATACAGGTAACTGTCGCCGGTTAATACTTTGCTTAACCAGTTAATAATCGGTTTTACCACTGCCGCTGCTTTGTAGCGGTTAGTCAGGCCTATGGCATACGCTGTGGCAATACCACCGGCTGAACCACCGCCAATAAACAGGTTGTTTTCGTCAATAAAGCCCAGTTTAAGCATGGCGTTTACGCCGCTGTCGTGGTCAGCGTAATCTTCAGGTGAACTGTATTTATTTTGCAGTAACAGGGCAAAACGCTCGCCATAAGATGAGCTACCGCGATTGTTATCATAAAACACCACGTAACCTTCTTTGGCATAGCGCTGCATTTCCGCGCTCCACTGCGCACCATAGGCTAAATGGGGGCCGCCGTGGATCTCCAGCAATAATGGATATTTCTTTGTTGGGTCAAAATCAGGCGGTGTCATATACCAGCCTTGAATTTCTTCACCGTCAAACGACGATTTATAGGTAATTTCATGAACCTGAGCCAGTTTCTTGTGCCCGAGTAAATCCTCGTTCAGCGCGGTAAGCACCGTGCTTTTGCCTTTTTGCACGACAGCAACATCGCTTGGCCGTTGGCTGGTACCATGGGTATAAGCAATAACGCCGTTTGCGGCCACTGAATAACTGCCACTTAAATAAGGCTGGGGCTGCGATACACCCCCTAAGCTGGCCGTCAGCTCCGTGAGCTTACCTTTAGTGGTTAAGGTGGCCAGTTTTCGTTGGCCGCGATCGTCATATTGCACCACAAAGCTAGTGTTACTGAGCCAGTTCGGGCTTTGGATACTGCGGTCAAAATCGGCGGCAACATCGCTAATGTTATTGTCTTTTAGTGTTAGAATTTTAAGTTTGCTGTTGCTGTAAGGCACGAGCGCATTGTTTTGCCATAAAAAGGCCAGCTGTTTGCCATCAGGTGAAAACACCGGTGCAGATTCAGTACCAGGCATAGTGGTCAGCGCCGTTAGCTGTTCTGTCGCTAAATCCAGTTTATACAGGTTGCTGTCACGGGGCTGAAATTCCCACTCCGGGTCTAAATTGGCAGAGAACACCAATGCTTTACTGTCTGGGGTAAAGCTTAAATCACTGCCATAGTTAACATCACCCTGGGTTAGCTGGCGAGCGGTGCCGCCGGTGGCTGGTAAGATAAAAATGTGTCTGAATTCGGGTTTTAAAAAGCCTTGTCCATCCGCCTGATAGCGGGCTCTATCCAGCACAATAGCCGATTCTGACCATTTAGCGCCGTTGGGCTTTTTTACCTTTTTCACCAGTTGCTTCATTTGCGCCTCACGGGCGGCAACATTCATGGTAAATGCTAACTGCTTGCCATCAGCAGACCAGGTAAGGTTTGTTGGCGAGCTTCGTAATGTCGATAGCTGTGCGGTTTTATTTTCTGCCAACCAGTGCAAGTGAATTTGCCGCGAGCCGCTGCGGTCTGAAATAAACGCCAGCTGGTTGCTGTTCGCTGCCCAGCGTGGTTGGCTGTAGTTAAATTCATCGGCGAAAAGCGGCAGCTGTTGGCCGGTTTTAACATCTAATAACCATAAGCTGGTGGCCGTGCTGTCGGTCATAATGTCATTGCTGGCACGAACGTACACTATTTTGCTGCCATCGGGGGAGATTTGCACGTCGCTGGCATATTCCAGGGCAAAAATATCTTCGGCTTCAAAATAGCGGCTACTTGCTGATGTTTCATGGCTGGTAACTTCAGCTTGTCCGGCGGCAGATAGGCCTGCACTACACAACAATAAACTGGCGGTAACAGCGATAGCGCTGCGAGTGAAAGTCGGCATAGGTTCCCCAATTTGCTCAATAAAGGTGGTGATGTGTCAAAAACTACCTTGTTATAGCGGCAAGTACAAACCTGCACGCGGCAGAGTGTTGTTTTTAAGCGGCATAGTTAGATTAATGTTAAACAGCTGAGCTAACGTAAAGACAGTTTTTGCTGTGAGAGATGTTCTAGTAGCAAAAAGAGAGGATTAACCTGGGGCTTTGGTTAACCTTGTTAAGGTGTTTAAGGCGAATAGCCCTTGCTAACTGCTGTTAGCAAGGGCTACCAGTTTATGCACTGATGCTATCAAAAATATGTAAAAAAGTGGGTGGTTGTTGCACCGTAAAGTGCACTCTTAACCGACGTGCAATATCCTGCGCGCTGATAACGCCACGAATTTGATGGCTTTCACGGTCAATAACTACGCAGTGTTGCTCACCACTTGATTGCAAGGTGTTGATGACATCCGCAATATTGCAATTTTTCAACTGTTGGTAGGCCAGGGCTTTGATACGCTCCCGCGGGCGCATTAAATCGGATACAGAAATATCTTCCCGGCTGTCACCAAATGCCACACGACGCATAATAGCCTGTGCCGACAGTTGTTCCTGATGTATTAAACCAACCATCTCACCATCGTGATCTACCACTAATTTCAAATTGCTTTGTTCTTGCTGCATGATCTCGCGTGCTTCGCGGGCACTGGTTGAAGCCGAAATCATATTGGGCTGCGCGTGTTTAAAGTCAGTAACTACATTTAACGCGGGCGAATTTAAAGTGGTACCGTCAAAATCGGCTGGTTGAACCAAATGATCAATGGCTTCAACATCATATAATGCTAAGGTTTTCATAGTCTTCCTCACTACAGGCGCGCAGAGGCCACGCCAATATCACTGTGTTACGAAAATTTGGTCTATTTGACCGTAAGATAAATTATATAAAAGTGAGGGAAGTGGGCGGGGCACGCGCTTGAATTAACGTGAAAATGCGACGGGGTAACCAGCCTTCAGCGGGTTTATTGGTAACATTAACGTTCTCAACAAAAAAATGCTTAAGGCTGGAGATAATACTAAAGTTTGGCTCTTCACCCGGCTCATAATTTTGTTCTGCGGTAAAGCAGCTTTGGGTGAGTAACGGGCTAAGTGCTTGAAGCTGAGTATCCGCCAACGGCGCCACACGATGTTCGTGCACAGCAAAAGCTTGCGGTGAACACAAAAACGCGAGGTACAGCAAAATAGCGAAACGGCTAAGCCAGCACATGCGAGGTAAAAAACCTTAGATTACTTCATTAGGATTTACTATGGTGCTTAAGCGGCGGTTATGCAAGAGCTGGTTTGCTAATATTGCGACAAATGCAGGCTTTTCAGCGGCCAAATAAGGAGCTAAACAGGGTTTTAGTTTAGGTTCTAATGTGTACTTTCATCGGCGCTTATAGATTGCCGAAAACAATTACGTCCGCTTTGTTTAGCCAAATACAGCTGTTGGTCGGCTTGGGCGGTCAGGGTATCTTTTACTGCAGTTGCATAAGTTTTTGTTGCGCCACCAATGCTAATAGTTACCATGCCATATTCTGTTTTTGGATGAGGTATGTTTAATGCGGCTACAGCTTCAAGCAGCTTGGTTGCAACAACTGCTGCACCCTCCTTGTCAGTGTTGGGTAAAACCACCATAAATTCTTCCCCACCATAGCGAGCGACAAGATCTGATGGGCGACAGCACATGGCTTTCAGTGCTTTAGCGACTTTGCGCAAGGCTTCATCACCGGCTAAATGGCCAAATTTGTCATTAAATAATTTGAAGTGGTCAATATCTAATATCAGCACGGAAAGCATAGCTTGTTGCTGCCTTTTGCCAATCGCTATTTGGGTATCAATTGAGTTGTCTAAATAACGCCGGTTAAATACTCCGGTAAGGCCATCAATATATGCCAGGGAATGCAAAAAATCGGCTTGCTGTTTTAATGTTAAGTGTGCTTTTATCCGATGAAGTAGCGTATTAGCATTTACCGGTTTTTGAATAAAGTCTACCGCACCGGCTTGCCAACACGCGTCTTCGTTTTCCTGTTGCTGAAGACCAGTGACAAAAATCACCGGGATGGTAGCGATATCTTTATCGGCTTTTATCGCCTGACAGGTTTGTAAGCCATCCATCTCTGGCATCATCACATCCATCAAGATGAGATCTGGCATGCTGTCACGACATACCTGCAGGGCTTGTTGGCCAGAGGTCGCCATAAGCACATGATAATCATCAGCTAAAATACTAAAAATTAGTTGTATATTAATAGGTTGGTCATCAACCACTAAGATAGTGGCTTTGCCAAGCGTAGTTAAAAAGCGCTCTAACATGACATCAGACATATATCACTCATGCTGTTTTATTAACGTTTGTAGTATCGCAGCTGCCTCTTTAAAAGCCAATACTGAAATACGCTCGCCTATTGCAGCAGTTAAAGCGGTGTCGAGTTGCGATAAGTCTGGCCGTATATGTTCAAACACTGCAGTAGCGGCCATATTAGCGCTATTAAGATGCCGCAATAAAGCCAACATATCATGCTGTAACTGCTCGTTGTCACTAGCATTAGGCTGTGATGTTGAGTTTTGTGCCATTGAATGTTGAGGGGCGAAGTGTTGGTACTGCAACAGTGCTGTCAGCTGTTCTGCCGCTTTATAACAGGCTTTTAGTAACACACTGGTCAGAGTAGAGGTGTCTGCATTACCCTGCGATAGCGTTTTTTCCAGTTTAGCCGCAGTGTTAGCCAGTGCAGTAAAGCCTAGCGTTGCTGCAGCACCTTTAATGCTATGACTCAGTAGTTGCAAATCCTTCCCTGTTGGCTGTTCTGATAGCTGATGAATGGCGGTGCTAATGTCTTTTTGTAGCTGCACGGCCAGTTTAAAATACAGTGCTAAATTGCCACCTAAGCGCTGCAATGCTGGATTAACATCAATTAGTTGTTGGTCACAAAAATCGGCGAGTAATGTATTGTGTTGTACTTGCAGATCATAGGTTTGAGGCGTTGCTACGCTTGCCTGCCCACAGTAATGGCAAACTTTGTCAATAACTTCCTGCAGTACAAAAGGCTTCGCAATATGGTCGTTCATGCCAGCCTCAATACAGGCTGCTTTGTCCGATGGCAGCGCATTTGCCGTCATGGCAATAATAGGAATGTATTTATATTGTTCTCGTTTACGAATATGCCGTGTGGTTTCATAGCCATCCATCTGGGGCATTTGGATATCCATTAAAATGACATCGAACTGCGAGCCAGGTTCAGCCAGTATGTTTAGTGCATGTTCACCATGGTCGGCTGCTGTCATTTCCGCCCCTTGGGATTGTAATAACTCAATGGCCACCAGCTGATTGGTGGGGTTATCTTCAACCAGCAAAATACGCAGGCCCTTTAATGGCATTGTTGCTGGCACCACTGGTTGCGCCTGAGCGGGTGATTGGCTGTCATTCAGTGCTTGTTGCAGGGTTTTTAATAACATATCGGCTGTGATGGGCTTAACTAAAAAACCATCTAAAAATTCAGGACTTATGTCTGGATGTGTACCCAGTAGCTCTTTGCTATGCGCGGTAACCATAACAATCATGGTGGCATCGGCAATATCGGGCTGACAGCGTACTTTTTCGGCAAAAGCCAGACCATCCATTTCGGGTAAACGCCAATCTAGCAACACTAAGGTGAAGGGGGTAGGCGTATCTTGCGCTTCCATTAACATGGCCAAACCTAGCTCTGCATTATCAACACAGCTTACCTGCCACCCCATGGCTAAACACATTTCTTGCATAATCAGTCTGGAGCTGGCGTTGTCATCTACAACCAAAACATTAAAGTTAAACGCTGTTGCTTGCTGCACTGGGACAATAAGCTGATCCGAAAGCTTTTTAAGTGCCACTTCAAAGCTAAATGTGCTGCCTTCAACCAAGTTACTGCTTACGCTAATGCTGCCTTGCATTAAATCGATAAGGCGCTTACTAATTGCCAGGCCTAAGCCGGTGCCGCCAAAGCGTCGGCTAATAGAAGATTCGGCTTGATGAAAACCGGTGAAGATATGCTTTTGTTGCTCTGCCGTCATACCAATTCCGGTATCGCGCACCGCAAATTGAAGCTTAATGCCATCGTCAGCTGCGGGGATAACAGAAATTGAAATAACCACTTCGCCATGTTCAGTAAACTTTATGGCATTGCCAATAAGGTTAAGTAAAATTTGTTTTATGCGCAGGCTATCGCCATGCAGGTTTAATGGCACATCGCTGGCAATGTGATACAGCACTTCAATATCTTTGTGCTGGGTGCTGGATGACAAAATAATACCAATATCTTGTAGTAAAGTGGTTAGGTTAAAAGGTTGCTCATCCAGCTCAAGTTTACCTGCTTCAACTTTAGAAAAGTCCAGAATGTCATTGAGCAAAGCCAGAAGTGATTGGGCTGCACGATAAGTTTTGTTGATATACTCTGCTTGTCGTTTATCTAATGGCGTTTTCTCAACCAGTTGCAGTAAACCTAAAATGGCATTCATGGGTGTGCGGATTTCATGGCTCATATTAGCCAAAAAATCTGATTTTGCTTTACTGGCACTGTCCGCTTGCTCTTTGGCTTTTGCTAGCTCGGCTTCTCTATGAAGTTGCTCCGTTAAATCATAGGCAATACCGATATAACCTAAAAGCGTGTTGTTGTTATCGACTAAGCTGCTCACATTTAATTTCACCGGAATAGGCTTACCTTGCTTAGTAATATAAGTCCAGCGGTGTAGATCGTTTTTGCCGAATTGCGCTTTAACTATAAAGGTTTCAAAACCCACATTGACAGTAGTGCCTAGCTCTGCCGTTAGTTCATGCGCGCGTTGTTCCACTTCTGCCGGCAAGTGAAATAATGCCGGCGTATGATGAGCAACCACTTCATCTGCGCGATAGCCCAGTAATTGTTCTGCCGCAGGGTTAAATACTGTAATTACCCCGTCAGTGTCAGTTGCAATAATGGCATAGCCAGCGCCGTTTAAAATACTGCGCTGTAGGGCACTGGTATTGGTGATTTCTGCTGTGCGTTGCTCAACTTGTTGTTCAAGCTTCGCATTGGCTTGCTTTAACGTGGCGGCGGCTATTTCTACGAGTTCGTGTTTATGCTTTCTAATTTGCTGGCGACGTATAAAAAGTAGTTGAACGATGTAAACGATAAAAGACAATAAGAAACTAAAAATGATAATTTCGCGAAAAAGGGCCCTGGGTGCAGGTAGCTCCATTGCTGCAATAAACTGCGGTGTAGGGGCTAACTGCAATAACCATTGCCGGCCAAATAAGGCTAAGGTGAAATCTTGCTGGTATTGCGGTTTTGCTTCTGCCTCAATGCCGTGTTGATAAAATAAGGTGTTTTGATTAGGGGTTAAATCACTGATATTAAGCACTACGTCTTGTTCTAACCTTGCAATATTAACAAGCACTTCGTCAATAAGTAAGGCCGCATAACTCCAGCCAAAAAGGTGATTCATGCGTTGTTGTGGCGTTTGGGGGGCCGGCGCAATATTGTAAATTGGCATAAGAATTAGAAAACCGTGCTGCACCTTGTTCATGGCCTGAACCAGGGTGATTGGCGCAGTTAGCCTGACATCATTATCAAAGGCTGCACTAAGTGCCGCTTCTCTGCGTAAGACATCTGAACCAATATCCAGGCCAACGGCCTCTTTATTATCACTTTCGGGTTCAATGTATTGAATAACAAATAAACTGTCGTTATGCGGCGTTATTTGGCGAATGGTAAAGTCGTAACCCGGGCGGTCTTGCCGGGCGCGTTGTAAAAAGGCCGCTTTATCTTGAGGCTGAACATACCTGATAAACCCAAAGCCCCGCGCACCCGGGAACTCTAGTGGGTAGTCGCGGCTGCGGGTGTATTCCATCATTGCCTGATAGTTAAACTGTTGTGGCGTGCGGCTCATTACTGAACCTCGGGTGCCGCGTAAGCCATATTGATACAAGGTTACTTTTTCTTTTACGCCCTGGCTTATTTGCTGAATACGCTCTGCCACTGCCTGATTTATACGTTGATCGTTTTGTTGCGCTTGTTGTTCAGAATAATACTTTGCGAAGGTAAAACCTACAACAAGAAGCGCTATAGGTAACCAGAGCGCCAACACAAAATCCCAGACATGTTTGGCGGGTTTATCTAACGGCATAATTAGCCGCCACTCTTAGGTGGGTTTGGCATATAGCGGTGCAGCAGCTCAGCGGCTTTGGCAAAGTCCAGGCAGGCTACCTGATGAAAAAATAATTTTGCATCAGGTTCTGACATCAATTGATTTAAGGAAAGTCTGTTTTGCAGCACCATATTACACGCCGTCATATTTTGCGTTTCAAGCAGGGTCATTAATTGCGCTGCATCTAATGTATCGAGTTGGGCTGCTGCCTGAACGCTTTGCAACTGAATAATACTCTGTAGTTCGTTGCAGCTTTGCTGATAAATTTTGATAAAGCCTTGTAACGTATCGGCGGATATACTTTTATGGCCCGCACTGGTTTGCTCTAATGCAGAGGCTTGCTTTGCTAGTTCATCTGCACCTATTGTTGCGTAACTGCCGCGAATTTTGTGCAGTAGCTGCTGGGTGTTTTCAGTATCGCCTGATGCAAGATACTGCTCAAGTTTTGCGATGTTTTGCGGTGCCGCATCTATCAGGTTTTGCATCATCTGCAGTAACTGGGGCGCATGCTGAGAGGACATTAGCAAAATGCTTTCAAGTCTGGCGCGGTTTATTACAGTCACTACATCTGCTCAATTAATTTAAATTTAATAAAATTTAAGCATTTATCATGTTTTTTGCCAGATTTATTTTAATTTCGTAAAGAAAAGTTTTCTTGGCTACACTACAACGGAAACAAGTAGTTTGAGGAGGGTATGTGCAGATGGAATTGGAAAGCGATAGCAAACCAAGCCTGCTTATAGTGGATGATCAGCTCGGCAACATTACGCTGTTAAGTGAAATATTACATGATTTAGCACACATCTATTTTGTCACCAATGGTCTTGAGGCGCTTGATAAAGCAATTGAACTGCAACCGCATGTTATTTTGTTAGATATTGAGATGCCGGAAATTAATGGCTTTGAGGTGTGCAAGTTACTTAAAAACCATCCGTTAACCGCAGCTATTTCTATTATCTTTATTTCGGCACACACCGAGGCTGAGATAGAGTTTAATTCGTTGTCTTTTGGTGCAGTGGATTTTATTGGCCGGCCTTTTCATCGCGAAATTTGCCGCGCCAGGATGAAAAACCATTTGGTGTTGCAGCAGCAGGCAAAAGAATTGGCGCAGAGCAAGCAAGCGTTATTTGTCGAAAAGCAGCGATTACTGGTAACACTAAATTCGATAGGGGATGCCGTAGTTGCAACTGATATCGATGGAATGGTGACATTTTTAAACCCGATAGCAGAAAAAATGACCGGCTGGCGACAAATTGATGCACTGAACAAGTCAATCTCTGAGGTGATGCAACTAAGAGACATCGAGAGCAAGCAAGTTGTTACTAACCCAGTATACTTGGCGTTAAGTGAAAGACGCATAGTGGCAATGGCGTTAAATTGCGAGCTGGTCAACCGAAGCTCGCTTGAGGCTTCTGCGGTAGAAGATTCAGCAGCCCCTATTTTCGATCAGCATGGCATAATGTTAGGAGCCATCATCGTGTTTCACGATGTTGGCGAAGCCAGAGCGCTGGCGACCAAAATGAGTTTTTTGGCTAATCACGATCAATTAACCGGATTACCCAACCGGATATTGCTGTATGACCGGATACATCTTGCTTGCAGGTCTGCGGCGTCCACTCAGCGAAAAGTGGGCATCATTGCTATCGATATCGACCAATTCAAATACCTTAATGATTCACTGGGCCATCTTTGTGGAGACGAGCTGATAACGTTACTGGTTAAGCGTCTGCTATCGATCCTTGATCCTGAGCAGACGTTAGCTCGAATTGGCGGTGATGAGTTTGTGCTGGTTTGTCCGGATATGATCCATGTAGAGCAAATAGATTTGCTGGCACAGCGTATTAGTCGAATTATGCAGCAACCATTTGAAATAGGACAAAAAAACTACAATATGGCGCTCAGTATGGGCATTAGTTTGTTTCCTGCTGATTCTGCTAATGAAGAAGAGTTAATGCGTCATGCTGACGTTGCATTATTTAAAGCTAAGCAGGAGGGACGCAATCGGTTTTGTTTCTTCTCAGATGAATTAGGCCAGCGTATTTTTCAACGGCATCAGCAAGAACAGAGTTTACGAGATGCAATTTATAACAATAGGTTAGAGGTATATTTTCAACCCAAAGTTGATTTACAAACTGAACAGGTTTTTGCAGCCGAAGCCTTGGTAAGGCTACGGGATAAAAATGGCACTTTGATTTCACCAGGCGATTTTATCCCGTTAGCAGAGGAAACCGGTTTAGTGGTGCCTTTAGGCAAGCTGGTTTTAATTAAAGCGTGTCAGCAGGCTGCGCGTTGGCTCAAGCACGGTTTTAATTTAAGTGTGTCAGTTAATATTGCCGCAGCTCAGTTTGCGGATCCTGATTTAGCAAAGCTTATTGAGCAAACATTAATGGAGAGTCGTTTACCATCGGCGTTGTTAGAGTTAGAGGTAACCGAGACCGCATTGATCCAAAGACCAGAGCAAACCGCAGAAGTGTTGCAGCGACTGCGTGCTATTGGGCTTAAAATTGCCATTGACGATTTTGGCACGGGTTACTCAAGCTTAGCCTATTTGAAGCGGTTTAAAGTGGACGTGCTTAAAATTGATATGTCTTTTGTTAAAGATATGCTGGTCGATAAAAGCGACTACGAAATTGTCAAAACCATCATTTCACTTGGTCGCTCGATGGATATTGATTTAGTTGCAGAGGGAATAGAAACGGAACAACACAAAGTCAGCCTGCTAGAGCTGGGATGCCCATTTGGACAAGGTTATTACTTTGGTAAACCTATGCCAGCAGATGACTTTATGCAGTTTATAGTGGATAAGCGTGACTTAAAGTAGTGTCATTAGCGACTTAAGTCCATAGGCAATGCATGACAGAGTAAATAACCCTGCCGCATACAGCCCGATAAACCACAGCCATGACCGATGTGTAGTTTGGTTCATTAGTAGCCTTCCTCGTAGTCTTCAATTTTTCCGCGAAAGATGTGATAGCCCCAAAGCGTATAAGCCAGGATCAGCGGGACAAATATAATAATGCCCGGCAGCATAAAGCTAAGGCTATTATCGGGAGCCGCTGCTTGATAAAACGTGAGGTGTCTTGGCAACAGATATGGAAATAATCCCACCACTAAACCGGTAAAGGCCAGTAAAAACAAACTTGCGGCTAACCAAAAAGGACGGCTTTCATGGCGGGCATTAATATCCGCCTCGGCGGCAAACTGTCGTTGTACCCGGCCCAGATCGCGAAACAACAACCGTGCAGTCAGGATAGCCGATAGTGGTAATAAAAATAACCCTAAGGCATAGCTGCCACCAAACCAACGTTGCCGGATTTCGGGTTGTGCCCATAACGTCCAAAGGCTGACAAGTAACATGGCAAGCATGACAAACAACAATAGCCGTTGGCCATAGCGGGCCGCTTTTTGTTGAATAGCGCCGCGGCTTTTCATTGTAAGATACGTACATGCTAATAGGGCATAACCCGCCATAACGGCAATACCGGTAAACACACTGAACGGGCTTAGCCACTGCAAGCTAGACATCATCAGGGTATTATTGTCGGTGCCCTGCACCAACACGCCTAACATTAACCCTTGGCAAAACGCCGCCAGGCTGGAGCCTATTGCAAACGCGCGGTTCCACCATTGTTTTGATGTGGTTGATTTAAAACGATACTCAAATGCTACGCCGCGGAAGATTAAGCCTATAAGCATTAACATGATTGGCAGGTAAAATAAGCTGGCTATGCTGGAATAAGCCAGAGGAAAGGCACCAAACAAGATCACGCCGCCAAATACCAGCCAGGTTTCGTTGCCATCCCAGACATGGGAAATTGATCGCATTAAATGATCATGCTCTGCATCCGTGTTAAACCAGGGGTACAAAATACCAATGCCTAAGTCAAACCCGTCTAGCAGCACATACATTAAAATAGCAAAGCCCAGCAGCAAAAAATAAAACAGCGGTAAACCAAATTGCAGTTCCATTAGTGTTGCTCCTTTGAGGGGTTAAGTTGTTTTGCTAAGGCGACTGCGTAGCCTGCAGCTTTGACACCAACGAGCTGTTGGTGCAGATAAGCCAACGGCGGGGGCCTTTGCGGATAAGTTTGCGCATAAAGTACAGATAGACACCAAATAACAGGCTGTAGGTTGCGACAAATAATGTCAGTGAAAATAACACCCTCTCTGCTGGTAATGGCGATACCACATCCATAGTTCTCACTAAACCATAAACGAGCCAGGGTTGGCGGCCAATTTCAACGACATACCAGCCAGCAAGCACAGCTATTACACCCGTTGGTGCCAGATAGCTACAGACGGTTAAAAACCAACGGCTTTTATACAAGGTGCCACGCCAGCGCAGCCATGCACCGATCAGAGCCACTAATATCATCAGTAAGCCAATGCCAACCATAATACGAAACGAAAAAAACACCAACGCTACGTTTGGCCGCTCATCTGCTGGCACGGCTTTTAATCCCGCCAGTTCACCGTCAATATCATGGGTTAAAATCAGGCTGGCCAGCTTAGGTATACCAATCTCAAAGTGGTTCTTTTCGGCGGTTTTATCAGGTATTGCAAACAGCAGTAATGGCACACCAGTCTCGCGCTCAGCCCATATCCCTTCCATTGCGGCTAGTTTTACCGGTTGATGTTCTTTCACGTTAAGACCATGCAGATCGCCAACAAAGGCTTGCAGTGGTGTTAGCAGCAACGCCAGCCACAATGTCATCGACACGCCTTTACGTGCCATGGACTTGTGCTGCGTATGAAGCAGTTGCCAGGCACTGGTCGCCAGCACGACAAAGCAGGCTGTAATAAAAGCGGCCAGCAGCATATGGCTAAAACGATAGGGCATCGATGGGTTAAAAATAACCTGCCACCAGTTATCTACCTGAAATACACCATCGACAATAATGTGCCCGGCAGGGGTTTGCATCCACGAGTTAGCGGCGATAATCCAAAACGCTGAGATCCAGGTGCCGATAGCAACCACGAGGGTGGCAAAAAAGTGTAACTTTGGCCCAACCCGCTGCCAACCAAACAGCATAATGCCAAGAAAACCGGCTTCCAGGAAAAAGGCAGTTAACACTTCATACGCCATCAAGGGGCCCAGCACTGCGCCTGTTATGCGCGAGAACTCAGAAAAATTAGTGCCAAACTCGTATGACAATACGATGCCAGACACCACGCCCATGCCAAAGGTGATAGCAAAGGGTTTGATCCAAAATTTTGCCAACTGTAAATACACCGGATTAGCGGTTTTTAGCCAAAGGCCCTCCCAGATAGCAATGAGAGTGGCTAAGCCGATAGTAATTGATGGAAAAATAATATGAAAACTTACCGTAAAGGCAAATTGTACGCGTGATAACAGCGCAGCATCCAGTTCCATATTAGCGCCCCTTATACCAGATTTTCCGACATAGGGCCGGCGCCAAGGCAATCACTGTTATTAATACCAATGCGAGGATTTCGGTAACTAGTACGCCACTATTCATAACAAGCTCTTTTGTAGACAGAATTGTGCTGCTACAGCAAGATGCTTACCACTTTGTAAAGGGATGGTTATTCTGTTGATATATAACAATATTTATTTATAGCTTGCGTGATGTGTAAACAAGGTTTACGATTTTTATCTCGCTTATGTGTAAACGAGGTTTACAGTGTCATTATCGGTTGCGTTTGAAATTAGCATGGTGCTTACCAGCGTGTGTGCGGTATTGCTGTCTGGCTGGCTGTTGTGGCAAGGCCAACGGCAGCGCGCTATGCCAGCATTGGCAGGTTTTGCAGCAATGATGGCATTGTGGTGTACAGGCCATATTGCCATAGTACAAGGTTGGCCGGTACTGGGTGTTGCTCTGATATTAGCCAACCCTCTGATGCCGATGTTTTTTTTACATTTCGCGCTGCAATTTGTCGCCACGCCTGAAGCTGGTTCCGGCGGCTGGCGCCGGAGACTACCCTGGCTGTATGCGCTAACAATACTGTTAATTGGCTTAAGTTGGTTTGGCCCTGGCGGAAAAATAACGACCACGGCCGGATTTGACGCTTTTTTTGTGTTTGCCGATATTGGCTGGTTAAATTTACTCTACACCATTTTACTTGGCGTTGCGGCACACCTTGTGTTGTTTCAAGGTTGGCGCCTGCACAGTGGTAATAAGCGCCGCTCTATTGTTGCCATGTTTATGGCTGGAGGTTGGGGATTATTACTGGCGACAAGCTTCGTTTTTCCGTCATTGGGATTAAACTGGTATCCCTATCCTATGTTGTTGCTACCCAGCTATTTATTATTGCTGGTGTATGGTGTAGTTCGTTATCAGGTTTTAGAGATTAATGCCTTTGCAAACAAAGCATTAATATGGCTTGGCATGCTGTTGCTTGTATTGGCGTTAATGGCACTGGTGAGTGCCTTGCTAGGGCAATTGGGCATGCAGGCGCTATCTGCGGTGCCCGCCAGCCAGCTTTGGTTATATTCGACATTGCTACTGCTGTTGTCAGCCGCCTGTTATCAACCGTTATCAAAGTTAGCGCGGCGCTTAATTTACCCGGGTGGCCAATTAAATGAGAGCTTGCTTGCGCACTGGCGTTCTAAGTTGCAGCAGTGTAATAGTTGGCATGAACTGGCTGCGTTAGCCGCTGGGTTATTGTCTGGCCAACTCAGGCAAAAAGTAAGTGTACAGCTGCCTCTTGCCGGGCGAGCAAATCCGGGTTTGCAAATACATTGTTTGCGCAATGATCATGGTTGGTACTATGCGCTAAAGGGCTGGGATGATGTTACGCCTGGCTATCGTCTGCAAGGTGAAGTCTTTGCCGCCTTGCTGCTGAGTAATTGTCGGATTTTGGAGCAGTCGCTAAAGTTGGCCGATGCTGAGCGTAAACGGCTGGATCAACAACACTTAGTAGAACTGGGTGCCTTGTCAGCTGCAATGGCGCATGAACTGCGTAACCCTCTCAATATTATTTCGATGGCAGCAGCCACTACTCCGGCAGAAACACGGCAACATATTCAGCAGCAGCTTAAACGGGCCGATCGTTTGATTGCCGATTTGTTGAGTTATTCTGGCCGTCTTGAGTTGCAGTACAGTGACTTTTTGCTAAAACCACTGCTGCAAGCTGTGCTGAGTCAACAGGATTGGCAAGGTGTGCAATGCCAACTGCAGGTACCTGACGACTTAATGTTATACGGTGACAGTTACCGCGTGCAGCAGGTGTTGATTAACCTGACGGATAATGCACTGGCATTCTGTCGTAACCAGCCACAAGCGGAGATCAAAATTGAGGCGCACAATGAGCATGACCATGTGTGGATATATGTACATAACAACGGCCCGGCTATTGTGCCGGCACAACATGCCGCACTGTTTCAGCCTTTTGTTAGCAAACGTGCCGGCGGTAGCGGCCTGGGCTTAGCAATAGTGCGTCGAATTATGCAAGCGCATGGAGGTGAGGTTTGTCATCAGAGCGATTTGGGCTGGCCGGTTAGTTTTGTACTTAAATTTACTTTAAACGTTAAGCAAAATCTTGGACTGCAACTTCCACATCAACAGGACATGACAAATGGCTAAGGGTAATATTTTACTGGTCGATGACGAGCCGGCGTTTCGTCAACTGGCGCAAAGCTGGTTAAGCCAAAGTGGCTATCAGGTAGAGACTGCCGCTGACCTTGCAGCCGCGCGCGCACAGCTTAAGCGCTTTGACGCAGATTTAATTCTGCTGGATTTATCTCTGCCACCTGAATTTGATCCACTGCATACGTTGCAGGCAATGGCAGAGTTTAACAGCAGGCCCGTCATTATCCTCACCGGGCATGCCGAGCGGCAGCTGGCATTGGATGCAATAGCGCTGGGGGCCTGGGATTTTATTGCTAAACCGGTAGACCCGGATTTGTTAGCGGTGGTTATCAAGCGTGCGCTAAACAAGCACCACTTAGATACAGAATTGCAGCAGCTAAAACAGCAACAGCAAACAGATGCTGGCTTACAGCGTTTAATTGGTGTGTCGACGCCTATGATTGCGATGCGTACGCTTATCCAACGTATTGCGCCAACCGACGTGCGTGTGCTGGTTACCGGGCCATCCGGTACGGGTAAAGAAGTGGTATCACGAGCACTACATGAACTAAGCCGTCGTGCCAGACAGCCCTTTGTCTCGGTACATTGCGGTGCTATACCGGCAGAGCTATTAGAAAGCGAGTTGTTCGGATATGTCAAAGGGGCTTTTACCGGCGCAGACAAAGACCGTCCTGGCTTACTAAAACTGGCTGATAACGGTACCTTGTTTTTGGATGAAATTGGTGAAATGCCGTTACCCATGCAAGTAAAACTATTACGGGTGCTGCAAGAGGGCACCTATTTCCCGGTTGGTGGGCGTGAACAGCAGAAAATTGATGTAAGGCTGATTTCTGCGACCAATGCGAATTTACCGCAATTGGTGCAAAAAGGCCTGTTTCGTGAAGATTTATATTATCGTATTAAAGGCATAACGCTAGAAACTATTGCATTAGCCGAGCGCCGTCAGGACATACCACTGTTACTGCAATTCTTTCTTGAGCAACTGCTGCGTCAACACAAGCAAGAGCTTAAATTAGACAGCACGGCACTAAGCTGGTTTTTACAGCGTGATTGGCCGGGAAATATCCGGGAGCTTAAAAATACATTAGAGAGTGTGGCAGCAGTGGCTCAGGGCGGAGTCATTAGCATGGCCGATATCAGCTTATTACACCCTGAAGCCGTCAGCTCGGAGGAATATCCGTTAGAAAGTAATCATGATGCGTTGCAGCTCGATCGGGCAGTACAACAGTTAGAAGTGCGATATATCAACAAAGCGATGCAGTTAAGTGGGGGTAATAAAAGTCGTGCTGCCCTGTTATTGGGGTTGTCCAGACAGGGGTTATTGAAGAAAATTGACCGTTACGGTCTCAGCGTTTAAGGTAGCAATAACATGACGGAGACAGTAAATGAAAGCAGTAGGTTATCAACAATCTTTAGCCGTGACTGATCCTCAGGCGTTGCTGGATATACAACTACCAGAGCCGGTGGCTAAAGGGCGGGATATTCTGGTACGTGTTAATGCGATTTCAGTCAATCCGGTAGATACCAAGGTGCGGCAGCGGGTACAGGCTGAACCTGGTCAGTACAAGGTACTTGGTTGGGATGCTGCCGGTGAAGTTGTCGCAGTTGGGGAAGACGTTACGCTGTTTAAAGCGGGCGACAAGGTATTTTATGCCGGTTGTTTAACCCGTCAGGGTAGTAACAGTGAGCTGCACCTGGTTGACGAGCGACTGGTTGCCGTTATGCCTGATTGCCTTGATTTTGCTCAGGCTGCTGCATTGCCGCTCACGGCGATTACCGCCTGGGAACTGCTGTTTGATCGCCTGGAAGTGCAACAACCCAGCTTGAAACATCCGCGCCCGGTTTTGTTAGTGACAGGCGCCGCTGGTGGGGTAGGCTCAATTTTGGTTCAGCTTGCACGGCAGCTAACAACGGCAACAGTTATTGGCACGGCATCACGTGCAGAAACCAAGCAATGGGTTAGTGAATTAGGCGCGCACTATGTTTTGGATCACAGCCAGCCGTTGATACCTCAACTGGATGCGCTGGGCATAAACGCGGTGAGCCACGTTGCCAGTTTAACCCATACTGAGCAACATTATGCTGAATTGGTAAAGCTACTGGCTCCGCAGGGCAAATTAGCACTGATTGATGATCCCGCCACGGGCATTGATATTATGCCCCTCAAGCAAAAGAGTATTTCGTTGCATTGGGAGCTTATGTTTACCCGAGCGATGTTTGCTACCGCAGATATGCAGGCGCAACATCAGCTGCTTAGCGATTTAAGCCGTTTGGTACAGCAAGGACAAATAAAAACCACGCTTAAGCAAACCCTGGGTACCATTAACGCCGCCAACTTACGTCAGGCTCATCAGCTGTTAGAAAGTGGCAAGGCTATTGGTAAGATTGTGCTTCAAGGTTGGTGATAACAGTGTCACAGCAGTCATTATTGACTGCTGTGACGAGATTTAAGCAATTTGCTGATCATCATTCAGGCCACTGTACCAGGCTTTAAATAACACCCTTTCCAGCGCCTGTTTTAATGCTTCATTAATGGGTAGATGCTGTTTACCTAACTCGTAATCCAGTTCGTTAACCTGCTCTTTCGCCATAATCATCATTGGCGGTGGATCAGACTCCAGAGCAATCAACGTATCTTGATAAGCAGCCGTATGGTCTGCCTTGATTACTTTGCAGGTAGACAGTGATGTCTTGCCAAGTTTATCACGATAGCCAGACGCGCCGAACAAGCGGCATATGCTGGGACGCTGTTGATAAACACTGCATTGCCCCTGTTTGCCATCAAATGATAGCTTTTGATAAAAAAAACAGCCCTGAGGCTCTGTTAACTCTTCGAGTTGTGTCAGTGTTTGTTCCGCTTTACCTTGATCAAACAAGTGTAATGCCAGCGGCAACATTTCCAGCACCGTCGCTTCTATCGTCGGTTGCAAGCAACATTCACCACAACCCGAGCGACATGTTAAGCCACGCTGTTGTTGGTATGTTGAAAACGTTGTCGCTATTTCGCCATACACAGCCTCAACACGACGCGATAACTCACGCAGCCGTTGCATAAAGACTCCGAACGAAATAAATAGTAATTTAGGTTTGCCTGTTTAGAAACGACGACACGTCGCCAATGCATTGTACTGAGTTGGTTAATCTATCGGCAATAGGCTAGTGAAAATATATTTATCCCCCAGCTTACTCATTAAGCAACGCACTAAGGGGTTTCGGCCGGGCAATACAGTAACCTTGCACGTAGTCTATACCCATCATTTGTAACATTGATAGTATTTCATCCGTTTCAACGAACTCTGCAACGGTTTGCATCCCCATAGCCCTGGCGACTTCATGGATAGATTTTACAATGGCTTTGTCATAGTGATCATCGAGCAAATCGCGGACGAAATGACCATCAATTTTGACGAAATCTGCGGGGAACTGTTTTAAATAACTATAAGATGAAAAACCGCTGCCAAAATCATCAAGTGCAAAACGACAGCCTTTAGCGCAGGCTGTGTGAAAACTGCTGATCACCTTTTGGTCTAAGCAATAGATTTATATGATCAATTGTTCTTGATAAAGCAGTACAGTTAGCTGTCGCTT
>NZ_AUDG01000045.1 GCF_000425345.1 Rheinheimera baltica DSM 14885
GTATTGGACAGCAGCCTGTCAGCCCGCTTAATGTTATGTTTTTCATAGGCATTAGAGTGAATACCCCGGCCAATGCTGGTGACGGTAGCGGCACTGCCGTTTGCCAGGCTTTGCACGCAATCAATCACTGCTTTTTGTCTGGTTGCATGCATTTTGGGTGTGACAAATGAAACGATATTGGTCAAGATAGTACGAACATTCATGGCTGTTTGGTCTCAGTGATGTTTGGCGATTGATCTGATCACCGAACGCCATGAATGTTCCTTCTGAGTTCATCTTTTTGTTTTAGCTAATAATTTTGTGGGGATACCTCAGGTTCTAACCCTAATATTAGAAATATAAACCAGCCAAATGCTATTCAACACAATCGCTTGGATATAAAAACAGAACAAACTATTACCTGTATGAACTTCAACTCATCAAAAAAAAGATAAAGAGCACAAAGCCAATCAAAAATATAAACAGACAACCATGACTTTCACTTTCTTTAAATTGGTTGGCTCTAGCCGCAGACTCTCTAGCGTGAACTATTGCAAATTTTTCCTGAAACGTATTAATAGCATTTTCAATAGAAAATTCTGCTATCTTAGATGCAAGCACGTCATCGCAAACGGCTTGCTCTGTGACAACTGAAAAATAACCTCTGCAAGCATGCACAGTATAAAGATAATTTCCATCTTGAAAGGTTGTTTTTTCAATATCTTGCTCAAGTATTGCATTACAGCCTGCTTCATTAGCAAGATTTAAGAATTTCTGTTTCGCAACATTTATGTCTCTATAGAAGCAGGTGCTTATAAAAAGCTTCTTTTCAATAAATCCACGCTTAGGCTCAGCTTGCTTAGTTGTAAAAAATGGTACCAGCTGCTTTTTTGAGAAAGTTGGCAAAATTGTAACTTTTTTAGCGGTTAACCCTTTTGGTGTCGGCACAGGATCGAAATCGACCTTAGCACCAACAACTAACTTTTCCTGGTCGAATTGCTGAATTAAAGCTGAGCTATGAAGGAAATAACTTTGATTATCTTCTCCATTAATAAAGCCGAATTTTTTGCTTTCAACATAGGAAGCGACTTTCCCTTTCAAAACAATAACCTTATAAAAAATTATTATGAAATCATAATATAATACTATGTAAAATTAGCTAGTCTTTACGGTCCAACTTTGAGATGGCTACCAATTAGCGCTAACGCTTTAGCATTTTATCCGGCGTCACTGTTCAGTGACGGCTAAACGCCTGTTGAACGGCCCGGTTCGCTTAATTTTTGGTATGACTGATGCTAATGGAATTTGTTTTTTTAAGGAACAATTAATTTACATATCTTTGTTGCTGTGGTTATCCTTATTGATGCTTATTTGTTGTCCGTTATAGTTACACCAGCGGGGTCAGGTCTTGGCTTTTTCCACAATCAACCTGCTGTCAGTACACCAGCGGGGTCAGGTCTTGGCTTTTTCCACAATCAACCTGCTGTCAGAAAAGGCAAAAGGCAAGACCTGACCCTAAAGTTCCTGCATATCCAAAAGTCTTTCTCAGCTGCGGCGGAGGTGATACCCATGGCGGTGGCCGTTTCGCTAAAAAGTTCTTTGCGCTCTTGTTCGCTCAATTGGGCAACGGCTTTCATGGAGCCTCCTTGTTTAACAACACCTGACGAATATTACTCACAATCCAACTGGTGACATATTGGGTGTCTTTTAAAACCCGGTTAATCAGCATCTCATTCAGCTCACCGTTTTCTGCCACGTCTTTCAGGCCACTGGTACTTACCAAATATTGAATGATTTTTTGTGTTTCATCCTGCCTTAACGTGCGATCGCCCAAGGCTTGTATGGCTTGCACCAGTATTTCATTCGCTTTGTACTTTAAACCCAGCTGGGTAAAGCGTGTTTTTTTAAACTCAATGGCAATATTACCTACTTCATAGGTTTTGCTGGGGCCATCACTTAAATACAGGTATTGCGTGGGCACCTGAGTGGATAAGCCCATCACATTTAACGCCGCATTGCCGGATATTTGAATTTGCCAGCCAAACTTACGGGCCAGAGCATGGGCTACCTGATCAATATCCGGGCTTAGGTTTTTTTTCAGTAATTTGCTGTACGCGGGATAGTCATATAGCCCGCGAATCACACGGCGAATCACACCTTTTTCGGCCATGCGGCTTAACGCCCGATCAATGCTGCCAGCCTCGCCAATGTCACTAAAATCTTTTTTAGAAAATGCCCAACCCCTTCTATGGCCATATATTCGGCTGAGTATAGTTTTTTCAAGAGGTTCAGGCGCGATCATAGGTTAAGCCTTGTCCGAAAAAATAGTGGTTATTTCGGACAGAGTAGCAACTAAAATAGGGGGCTGGCAAGCCGTTTTGCGCTTTGACGTGTCTGGCTTATGCATTGCAAGCAGGCACCTGTAAAAACTCACTGGCCTCGCGTGTTGCCAGGTAAAAATCCAGATACTGTTGCGGCGGCGCATAATCATGCGTAGCGGCAATACAACCGCAGTAAAAGCAGGTATTAAAGTGGTTGCTACGGGTGGGTACCAGCAGGGTGTAATCGGTATCGTTGGCCATAGTAGCGTCCAAAGCTGGGGAGTATAACGAAGTCTGAGATGAAGTGGGGGATTTGGTGGGGGCACTTCAACAAAGAACGGTGTAAAGCAGTTTAATGTAGCTGAAATATCAAATCTTTATCGATTGCCCATTGTTTCTATTGTGGTAAAGTATTTTCAGATTGTTTACCAAGGAGCGGTAACAAAGCCGCTTAAATCAACAAGGTAGTTAAATATATGCGGCTTAGAGAAGTTCTCGGAGTACTTTCTAAATCCTCACCTTATGCAGTTAAAACAGAACGTGAGCTTGCGTTGGCAAACAGCCTAGATGCTGTTAAAGACTACTTGTATGTTGCAACAGACATCGAGGCTGACTTTCACAATCATTTAAAATCACTCAGTTTCGGCGATAAAAAAATCATCTTTTTATGCGGCAGTAGTGGTGATGGTAAGTCCGAAATACTTACCCGTTATTCTAAGCAGTATCAGCACAAAGCGCATTTTCACCTTGATGCTACTCACAGCTTTAGTCCAAAAGAAACCGCGATTGAACGACTTGACCAAGTGTTTGCAGATTACGAGTCGGGCAGTAAGGCACTGGTTGTTGGCATTAATACCGGTATGCTGGGCAATTATTCGGAAGAAGGCGCAAACGATAAAATAAAGCAGGCAATAAAAGGCTTCCTGCAAAAACGCCCATTTAATAATGAATTCGTTTTTCTTGATTTTGAGCAATACCCCAAATTTAAGTTGGAATCACACCGCTACAGTTCAAAATTTACTGAGCAACTTCTACAGCGTGTTACAGCTCAAGACGACAATATTATTCGTCAGTATTTCGATAAAGAACGGGCACTGGCGGAGGCTGACGGTGTGCTGTGTCAGAATTATGAATTGCTGTCTCTTCCGTCCGTACAACGCATAGTCGTTGAGTCGCTGTTTAAAGCCAGGTTGATGAAAGACCAGTTCTTAACTGCACGGGCACTGCTTGATTTTGTTTATCATTTATTCTCAGGTGACAACTACTTGTCTGAAAATTTGTTTACCTGCAGTGAAAGTGAGATTGTCGCCAAGATTGCTGATTTTGACCCAGCGCTGTTGCGCACAAAATTGATTGACCAATTTGTGTTAAGTCACAAACTCAACATTGAAGATTCAGAGTTTGAAGAATTTAAGCTGGCATTAAAAGCTAAGGGCTTTGACTTCAGAAAGTTACGCTCGCCAGAAAGCAATATCCGCTTGTTCTATTTGCTGCAGCATGAAGATATTGGCAACAACTATCACCATCGGTTTAAAGCTGATTTTAATGATAGCCTGCTGGATAAATACGCCACTATTTGGCGGCTGCACAACACTCCTGAACACGCTGAAGCTAAGCAAGAATTAAAGCAGTTTTACCGCGAAGTGCTACTTACAGCCATCAGTAAATATAACAACCGCAATGCACCGCAGTTAGGCAAAGATGAATTGTTGCTCACTACACGCGGCGGTTTTCATATTGCAGCTCAGGTTGATGTGAAGCAGGACAATGCTGCTATTAAGATGGAAGCAGCTACTGAATCCGAGCATGTCGGTTATTTTCATGCTTGCCTTAAAGTTGATGAGCAACCGTTGCTGAAAATGGCGGTTAACATCAACTTACTTGGCTTGTTATACCGCATTTGCGAAGGTTATCAGCCAAATAAGCATGATAAAAATGCTGTGGTGTTACTTGATGAACTGGTTGAAGAGCTACACGACATCGCCAGTAAAGCTAAAACGCTCTACATACTGCGAGGCTCAAGCCGTTACCGGCTATATAACGCCGAAGGCAATGGCAGTGAACTTGAAGTAAGTGGAGGCTAGACAGGTGAATTTAAGCACAAAATTGGAAGTTTCAAAAAATCGCCTGAATACGTTTTTCCCACTCAGAACCAAAGATGAGCGTAAAGAGCTGGATTGGGACAGCATTCTTGGCAATGTGATTTCAGAGGTCTATCGCAAGCAGTTGGCGGTAGAGAATTTGGCTGACTTTCAGGCGCTATGTGAGCAAGAGTTAAAACAGCGATTGGATGATGATGCCTTTTGGCCGGTGTTGAAGGCGATGTATTTTGACAGCTCAGATGTATTAAAGATTGCACCTGAGTTTCTGCTGTTTCGCTCTGAAGAGGCCGAAGACAATAAGCATAACCAGCGTATTGGTGACATGTTCGTTAATTTGCTGGGGGGCAAGACCTTACTTAATTTGTCGCCCATGCGGTTAAATTTTGTTGAGCAAATCTTGTTCGACGTGCTTGAGAATAAAGCCCTGAAACCTGAAGCCAAAATGAAAAAGCGGGTGTTTAAAGAGCAACCTTATTTACCTTTTTTGGCACAATGTTTTAAAGATGATTTGGCCTTTCTGGGTTCTAAGCCGCGGTATCTGTTGGACAGCTTTCAGGACTTTTTACGTTTATATGGCTTTTTGTACACCAGTCAGCTGGCGCATAACCTGATTAACTGGTCTGAAGGCGAACCGAAGCCCTGTCCGAACTATTTGATACTCGACACCGAAAAAGCCAGTGCGGAGCGAAAGCAGTTAAAAGAGTCGGGTTATCAGCAGTTGTACAACCATGTACTACGAATTTTCCCTTATTTAACGATGGCTGAAATGCTGCAAGCAGGGCGTGATGAAGTCCGTCCATTATGGCTGCTAGCAGAAAGCATCCGCAACTTTGAGCCCGCTACCGCGATGTTGAATGATTTTGCTCAGAATTTTAAAGACGAGCGGCAACTAATAAAAGTGCAGGTCAATGCACAGCCAGACAGCATTTCGGCTTTGCGGCAGGTGCTGCAGTTATCTCGTGATCAGTTTAAAACCGGCAATAAAGACAAAGACGACATCAACAGTAATTTTGCTAAAGCGACGATAAAGCACTTATGTGCCGACTTTATCCAGCAGCGCGGCGCGGCAGGTTCGGTATTGGTGATGAACCAGGATTATCTGTTACTGCTAACCAATCTGGTTATTGGCAGTAATGAATCATTGCGATTGAACGAATTAATTAAACGCTTTAATCAGCGCGGTGTGTTTTTTGATAAACAAAGTCAGGCTGAAATTGTGCAATTTTATGAGCGCATCGGCAATGTAGAGCGCATGAGTGATAGTGGAGACGCAGTATATGTCAGAAAAACAGTTTGAGAGCTTTTTGGTTGAGCAATTAATCAGCCGTTGCCAAAGTGAACTCAAAGCCGGTTTTCGCTATCAATTTAAGTCGCCGGATGGCCACAACAGCCGTTTATTAATAGATGCATTGTTAGCACATAAAACGGCTAGCCTTATAGACATTGCAACAGAGCTGCCGTTTATCCAAATAGGTGCAGTAAAGCTAATTCCAGTGCTGCACGCTGACAATGAGCAAGGTTTTAGCGAAAACTATATTTCACGTTTACGCGATATGGTGGCCAGCCAACAAGGTGATTTTTCTCAGTCAGCATTGCTCATTGTGCACAACAGCATGTTAGATACTCTGATTAATTCTGCGGAAGACTTAGCTCAGCCGGGTAAAGTTTGGCACCCCTTTACGTTAAAAGAACAGTTAAAAACCTTAATTAACCCACTGGATAAGCAGCGTACTGTGTCTGAAACCTTGCTCGATTTGGTATATGAGCAAATTGTAGATAATGGCGGCACCGCTTTCGGTTTCAATAAGCTTTATGGCGCAATTTTAGACGGCGATCTCAGGTTTGATGAATTAGACCTGTTACAAGACAGCGATTTAAAACGTTATGAAAATCAGAAAGAGCAAATTCAAAAACGGCTGGAAGAAAATCAGCGGCTGCACGACCGTATAGCTCAAATTACCGAGCGCTTCCCAGGAGAGTTAGTTGAAAAACTTGGCGAACTGGATTTTGGTGAAAAGTTTATCGAAGAGCACTTCACTGAACCCGGAAAGTGGCGTGAAACACTGGAGCTGGGCGCGTGTTTTGAAGAGCAAAAGAAAAACCGCAAAGCTGGTTTGAGCCTTGAAACCGAAGAGTCTGGTCTAACAGTCGATCTAACCGGCAGAGATAAAGCCGCTACCAAAGCCGGCAAGCGCGAGCGGCATTTAATTTTGGCATTGCATCAAGGCGAGATAAACGCTGACTTTGAGCTGGTGTTTATCGGTGATGCGGTTGAAAAAGATCAAATAGAAATTAAAGACGCTTCTGAGGACAAAATTAAGCTGTCAGGCATCAATAATGCTGGCGGAAAGCGCAGCAGGGTAAAATTTAGCTGTAACGATATTACCGCACCAGTGTTTTGTTTTATCCGCTTAAATCGTGAGAACACCGGTGAGCGCTACAGCTTTAAAATTGTGATCTTACCGGCATCCGATTTCCCGCTGGAAAACATAGCGCATAATTTTTTGGTGCAGGTAAAACAGAAAAAATTATTGCTGCAGACTGACGAAAATCAGCTGCGGATCTCTGATTATTCGACGACTGCAGAGCTTGAGCAACCAGGGCAGGTTTTCGCTTGCGCTGACATTGGCGTAATAGATTTTGAAATCATGGCGAACGAATCGGCCGAGATTGGTTTTACTGTTAAAACCAATAGCTACAACCTGGATTTTGAAGTCGAGGGGGCTGTAGCCTCAGACGCACTGAGTTTGCCACTGTTGCTGGATACTGAGCGTTACCCACGCTTATTCGATGTCGGTTATTTTGGTGTATTTAACAAAAGCAAAAACAAAATCATCCTCGATAATCAGGAAGTCGCACCCAAAGGCCGGCGATTAACAATATTGCAGTGGGAACATCAGCTGGTAAGCGAACAACTGCTGTACCGGCATGATGAGCCAGAGCGCAACTTAACTGCAGCTGCCTTTAAGCTGTATCCGCAACTTGCACAATCCTATACTGCTTTGCTGACTGAATTGCACAAACGCAAATGCTTGCCGTCTTTATCGGGCTGGGATGCGCAGTATATCGAGCTGGTACGCCAGGTGGTAAATGCCTTTACTCAAGCAACAGCCGATATCGCTGAGAATGATGTGCTGAGTAAAGAGCAAAGGCAGTTGATGCAAATTGGTTTTGCCCAGTTTGATGGCGCTGAATATGTTACGCCGTTGCACCCTATGGTGTTGGCGTATTATTTGTACCTTGCCGAGCAAATGCTGGCAGATAAACAACAAGCCCAAAGCTTTGCCGATTTACCGCGTATTACCAAAGAGCGTTTAAACCCGCAGGGGTTAATGCCTTATTTGTATCACCCGAAGTATGAATTTAGCTATGTGCAGGCAGAGCGAGACAACAGTTTCTGGCTGCAGTTGGTGCCGCAGCAAGACACCAGCTTTAGCTACGTGCGTAAACTGGTGCTGGAAAAAGCCACCGAATTTCAGGCGGCCTTTAGCATGTTATTTAGCTGTGGTCCCAGAGCAAAGTTGCTGATTAACTCAGTCAACAACCATGACAATACAGATTTGTTTATGGGTTTAGTGGATCTGGTTAAAGACCTGAAAGATAAAGTGCCCTATATTCATGTGTGTTTGTACGACGACCAGTTGATGTATAACGAGTTCGACCGTTTTGCTGATATGGGCAAACATGAAGAGTTAAAGCAGCGCTACGAGCTAACCAAAGGTAAAGCCAAAGAATACGCTGATTTAGTGGTAGATCTATTGCGTACAAGGCTGACTTACAGCAAGTTTGAAAATACCAATGTGGCCGAGCAGCAATATGCGCATATTAGCTTCTTCCGTAATAACCAACAGGTAGAGCGTACTGATGTTGACCCTGCAAAAGAGCTTAGCGGTGTGGTGTGTAATGGCCTAATTGCTGGCGAAGCTGCAGCCAATAAGCAAGACAGCTACTTTACCGCTTTTGGTTTAAGAGGGGTGGACACAACCAACCTGCCGCATTTGCAGCTGGCGCAGCAATATAATCGGCTAGTGAAGCCGGCTTACAAAGCCAATGAGCAACATGGTAAAGCCAAATCTACCGCTCTTGCGGTGAACGACAGTTTCCGCAGCCTGTTAGAACGCTCGTATGACTCGTCTATCTGGACCTGCATTATTGACCCTAAAGTCACGCTGGATTTTTTTGAGTCATCCAAAGATGTGGTGCTTATTCATTATTCTGATAACTACAGCAATTCCACCAACTACGATGCCATTACGCTAACCAAGCAAACCGATTTGTACCGCAAGGTATTAGAGCGCGATGAAAAAGGCGGCCACATTGAAGAGTTCAACGCCTTCAACGGCGAATGGCTGCTAAAAATGATTACCGACAACGCCAATGAGCGTAAAGCCAAGCGCGGTACTATTGGTGCATACAAGTACGTTAACTGCCTATTGGCACACTCCGACATTACCTGGGTGCCGCTGTCAGTCGGGGAGATGATTCGGGTAGCGAAAAATATAGGTCTTAAAATCAACGAGTCAGATTTCTCGCGAACTGTGCAGGGTTTTAAGCAGGGACCTATATCAGATGATGTACTGTTTGCCGGCTTTAAAGACGACAAACTGTATTTGCTACCGGTAGAGGTTAAAACTGGCAAGCGGCAAACTCACAGCAAAGGCTTTTTACAAGCGCTGGAGTTAAAACGCTACCTGACAGAAGACTTACTAGGCAAGCAAGACCTTGCAGGGCTTTTGTACCGTGGTTTGTTTGCCCGCCAGGTATTAATGCAGGTAGAAAAGTACAAGTTGTATAACCTGTATGACGATAACTACTTTGACGAACTAACAGCCAAGCGCGAATGGTGGCTTCAAGGCGAGTATCAGCTTGGCGAATTAACTGATTATCCAAAAGGCTTTTTGTTCGTGAACGTCGAAGACGGTACCTTCTTTGATGCTTGCTACAGCGAAGAGCAAGATATTCTGAAGATCGAATTACCCAGTGGTTGGCTGGGCGATTTAATCCGCCAGCCGCTGAAGAATATGCTTGCTAGTGCAAGCAGTGAAACCTTATTCAGGGTGCCGGCGCAGTACTTGCTGCAACCGCAAACTGATGTTGCTATTACTCAGCCATACCCGGCACATACTGAAACAGAATTCAGGCAAGCTGCTGAGCAGCCAACCAGCTCGCTTGCAGCTGCCGAACAAGAGGTTACTACTGAACCGTCAAGCGCAGAGCCAGCCAAAATTAGCGACGGCCCGTTGAAAGTATTGTTTGGTAATGACGCCAGATCTGATCAGCCGCTGTATTGGGAACCTACCAATACAGCCCGCTTTATGAATACCAACACCGGTATTATCGGCACTATGGGTACCGGTAAAACCCAGTTCACCAAAGCGATGATTACGCAGTTGTATCGCAACCAGCATAACAACGTAAACAGTGCGCCAATAGGCATGCTGATTTTCGATTATAAGTCAGACTATGTTGACGATGCGTTTATTAATGCCACTCAGGCTAAAAAGTACAACCTTTATAAGTTGCCATACAATCCACTGAGCTTATTTGGTGATACACCGATGTTGCCGGTACATACTGCTAGGGCATTTTCTGAGACGATGGGGAAAGCTTTTAACCTGGGGCCTAAGCAGCAATTAAAACTTAGACGACTAGTCGGCGATGCTTATGAGTTAGCGGGGATAAGCAAGAATGATCCAAGTACTTGGCAGCGCCCAGCTCCAACTATCAAGGACGTGTGGGCGCTTTTTGAAGAAAGTGAGCCAGCGGAAGATTCATTGTTTGCAGCACTGGAAAGCCTGAATGAGTTAGAGGTTTTTGAAAGTGATAACACCAAATGCCTAAGCCTCTACGATCTCATTGATGGCATTGCCGTTATAGAGTTAGCGAAATACCCGCCAGAGGTGCAAAGCTTGGTTGTGGCATTGACGCTGGATTTGTTTTATTCCCAGATGCAGAAATACGGTAAGCCAGCTGTTCAGGGCGACTTTAGGCAAATCACGAAGGTCATCTTAGTCGATGAAGCTGATAACTTTATGTCGCAAGACTTTTCCAGTTTGAGAAGGATCATGAAAGAAGGTCGCGAATACGGTGTAGGGGTAGTGCTATCCACGCAGGATATTACCCACTTTAAAACCGGTGAGAATAACTACGCTTCGTACATCCTCACCTGGGTAATCCACCGCGTAGCTGAGATCCGCAATGCTGATATCAAGGCAATTTTTAATGTCGATGATAAAGGCGAGCAAGAGAATTTAATGGAAACCATCCGTAAGCTGGAAAAGCATTACAGTTTGTATATCGATGGTAGAAAGACACTAACAAAAATGCGTGATAAAGCTTTTTGGGAGTTGTAGTAGATTGATGAATAGCCTCGTTCAAACTTATTTGACAGCTATTCAATGACTTAATAGTGTCAGTAAGGGGCTGAAATGAATGAAATTGATGTAGAAGTTTTAACTGCGGTTTTTGCCGCATTGTCAGAAAAGTCGTGGATAGACTATGTGCCCACTTTTGTAGTTAGTTTTGCGCCTCTGGCGGCATTATTTATGAGCTGGAAGTTTTTTAATGACCAACATAAACAGAGTGCAAGAAATAAAGTTGTGGAGTCAGATATAGAAAGGCTTTATGGCGCGGCTGATCTGTTTTTTGAATACTCAGATGCTTTAAACTTATATCTCTCTATGGTTATTATTAAATCTGGGATTTTACTGAAAGGCGAAGAAGTTCCAGAGTCCGTTGATGCTAAAATGATTTATGCTACAGATGACGTATTTCCAAAAATTAATTCTGCCTATAAATCATACTTTTTTCTTCGTTCGCTCGGTGCTGATGATATTGCTGAGCAAGTAAGTGATTACAGGGAAAAGACCATAAAATTCAGAAAGCAGATTTTTAAAATAGCAAAGTACAAAGCTGGAGGTGATCTTCGTGATGCACTTTCTGATTCAGAATTAATTGCAAGTATCGGGGAAAAAAGAGATCTATTTACACATGAAAGAGATGAGATTTTAGTTAAGATAGCTGAGTATAAGAAAACTCTGATAACAACTAATTTTAAATGACTGGCGAATACATCCTTTGATTGATGCCGATGCTTTCAAAGACAATTAATATTTTGGTGCTTAAATGAACTTCGAATCACGTAAAATAAACTCAGCAAGACTATGCTATGGACTTGCGAATATAGGCTATAAATCACATGCTGCTGTCGAGGATATTGTAGATAACTCTATATCAGCCGGTGCAAAGAAAATAAAAATTGTTATAGTCGTAAATGAGAATAAAAACCTTACAGATAAGGGCAGTATTGGAAGAATCACAATCGTTGATAATGGATTTGGGATGGATAATTCAACGATAAGAAAGGCATTAGATATTGGTTCTGATGTAAGTTACTCTTCTAAAAGTCTTTCAAAGTACGGGCTGGGTTTGAAAAGTGCAGGGCTATCCTTAGGTGAGAAGATTACAGTCATAAGTAAAAAGAATGACAAATATACAGATGTTTTGATATTAGACATAAATGAAGTAGAAAAAAAGGACGACTATGGAGTTCTCGTAGAGAATGCTTCTTCGTGGGATACATCACTTTTCATGGAGGGGGGGAGTGGCACTATTGTTGATATATCATCAATAAATAATTATGACACCGTAAATACTTTGAAAAGAAACCTTATGGAGCGCCTGGGCGTTATATATTACGAGTTTCTCAAAGCTGAAAATGGTTTATATATAGAGCTCGTTGTTAATGGAAAATCTCATGATGTCGAGCCAAAAGATATTATGTTTTCGGATGATTGCTCGTTAGGATTTGATGAGTATAGTTATGATTGTAAGACTCCTTGTAGTTTATTGAAAGAAGAAGAGATTTTTCTGCCAAATGCTCCGATAGGGACACCAGCTATTACGCTAAACCTAAATATTTTTCCTCAAAAATCCATGGAAAAATATCTCGGCTTTAGCGCTGAAGATAGAGCAAAAATTAAGGAATACAACGTATCACTGCCAAATTCTGGATTTTTCATCTATCGGAACAATCGTCTGATTCGGTGGGGCGATAATCTCGGAATTGTTGATAGAGATTTAAGGACACTGCGTGGAAGAATTGATATTACCACGGAGCATGATGAACTTTTGAATGTTGATGTTTCTAAACAAAATCTGGAGTTACCTGATGAATTCTTAGACATTTTAAGTTTGAAATGTCGAATTCCAAAAGACAATGCTGTAAAGGCATTTAAGCTCTGCACAGCAAAACTTGAGCTTAATGAAGATTTGGAGGGTGACTCAGCTAGTGAGTCAGTTATTGATGTCGTAGAAGAAGATCCAAACGTATTTATTGAACTAGACAACGAAGAAGTAAAGAAAAGAGTTGAAATTATATATAGTACGAATAGTACCGAAGATCTGTCTGGTGATAGTGTCTTGCCAAAAGATAAGTTCAAAAAAATAGTTTACAGAGATTATTTAAGCCACTCAAATTTGTGGGAGTTCAAGCTTGATATAGAGTATGGAACTGTCGTTCAAATTAATAAGTCGCACCCTTTCTATCAATTAGTATTAAAAAATCTGAATGCGGCAGATTCCACACGCCAAGCTTTGGAATGTTTTATTTACTGTCTCGCTGTAGGGGAAGTTATGACTAAGAAAAACTTAAGTAGTGTGAATTTTGATGAAATTAAGCTTGTGTTAGAAAGGTATAACCAAGTTGTCTCGTGGAATCTCCAAAACTGGACAGCACATAATCAAGACCTGTTTGATTAACTGTCATGAGTGGATCTGGCATTGTTAGAGGCTCATACTATGAGCCTCATGTTTACTTTATCTTCTCCAAGACAGTCGTATACATTGGAGAAACCCAGAATATACCGATCAGGCGATGGAGCTCTCACTTAGATAGTAATGGCAGTTTTTGTAAGAACTTGAAAAGACACCTCGGAGGTTTATCTAATCAAGATTATTTAAATGGAATGTCATTTTACAGCTTTTCTTGTAAAAACGAATTGTCTGACATTCAATTACATTACTGCGGTTATAGGATTCCAACGCAAGCTCTTGAACATAGGTTGCACGAAATTGTATTGTCTAAGCTAGTATTTGGTAACAATATATCTGTGATATCAGAAACGACTAAAACTGCTCCAAGGAACTTTTATCACTGGGATGATATAGATAGGATAGCAGTAAGACTTATTAACAAAATGCTTTATTTTCGAGATGAGAATAGTTCACCTGTGTTCGTTATATAGCTTGATACCGCATCATGTATGACAGCCCTCTATTCAAATGAATCTTCAAGAAGGCATTTATACAAATACCTGAGATTTGCTCTCTGCTATTAGCAAATGAAAGTTGCAGCAGGCTTAAATAAGCATTTGAAAATTCTCCTGCAAAGGTCTTCCACGTCATTTCAACATTACTATCCGAAGGAATATCTTCCTTCGGTGGTACTGTTGGATCGGCCAGTGACATGCATAGCGCCCAGCGGCAGAGCACGTTCCAGTTTTCAATGCCGGTTTTACGCTTAAGAATAATCAGCTGCTGCTTTTGCTTTTCTGATAAACGAATAATGTCGATGCCTTGCATAATCAGAAATACCCTTGGTTAAAGCCGGATGTTTTAGCTAGTTCGTTGTAGCTGATATGAAACTCGCGGGCGATATACGGCTTTAGCTGTTTGTAGTAATCGCCGACAATTTCTTCGTCTGTGGAGAGCAAAATTACCTGCTGTCCGGCTTTGGGGAAGTAGTTATTCACCAGGTTACTGCGGTGAATGCCATCTAAACGCCCCAACGGGGTATCGATAACCGTAGGTAGCTCTTTACCCGATGCCTCTGCCAAACCCCACAGAATAGCGATAGCCAACAGCTGGCGCTCGCCGGCGGACAATTTTGCTGGCTCTAATGCGTTACCCGACATGTCATATAGCGTAATGGCAAAGCTGGTAGGACAAATCTTTAAATCGCTGATAAGTTGTGATTTGCGCCCCAGCGCATCAAACTTTTGCTTCACCAGGGTTTGCAAACGCTCTATGTTCTCGCTGATAAGCTGCTCAGCAAAGCCCTGTAACGTGGCTTTAAGCTTTTTAATATGCTCACTTACCTGAATGGTGCGCTTTTGCTCAAAAGTGTCTTTATTTTGCTGCGCTAACAGGTTGGTATAGCGCTGCGATAATACATTTGCTCTGGCTATCGCTTGATCCAGCAACTGCTGCTTTTGTTTTTGCCGTGTGTGCAGGTTTTTAAACGTAGCTTCGTATTCTGCCAGCTCGGTAATTAAATGCTGTACTGAGTCATATGCCGGTATGGTATCTAACTGCTTTTGCAGTAAGGCTAATTGCTCTGATAACTTCGCTTCGTCTTTTTTCAGGCGCTGACGCTGCTTTTCTTCTTCAGCTATGCGCTCATCCAAGCCATTAAAAATACCCAGGTCAGTATTTAAATAACATTCTACACTGGCAAGTTGCTGGCGCGCCTTGGCTTGTTCGGCCATGGTTTGGCTGACATGCGCAAGGGTTTGTTCTGGTGCTGCACTGGCATTTAATGCAGCCAGGATTTTCTCATCATAAGCGCTAATCGCCTCATCCAGTACTTTGGCTTGTTTGGCGTCGGTTTCCAGCCGGATTTGGCTTCTGGTTTGCGCTATTAAGTCTTTAACCAGCGCCAGAGGGCCAACACCTGCTGCCAGCTTTATTTGTTCGGCTTTATTCAGCTTTAATTTGGCTTCAACGGCACCCAGGTCAAACTTTAACTCGTCGCGCTTTTCTATCAGGTGGGCGCCGGTATTGCGCACGGCTTGTCGTGCTTTGTTAATGGCGATATTGGTATCGCTGAGCTGCTGTTCTATGTCTGCCAGTTCCTTTTTCAGATCTGACATGATCACATTGTGATCGCCCATTTCATCTTCACAGGCGGAGACTTTGGCCATAACGCTTTGGTCGACGTTGCCGGTACGGCGTTTTTTATCTACCTGTGCCAGGTCGATTTGTAGTTGAGACAGCAAGTCCAGCCCCAGCAAGCTCTCGATGCCGGTTTTTACCAGTTCAGATGAACGCTGCGGGTGGGCCAGGTTTTCGATTTTCTCGCCGTCGAAAAAGAACAGGTCGGATAAACTTAGCGGAATAAATTCATTAACAAAGTCATCCCAGTACTGGCTTAGATGCTCGTCGTGTTGGGTATCAACCAACACTCGTACCTTATCTTTTGCTTCCAGCCCTCTAACCTGCCAAGTGCGCTCAATGTCGTACAGGCGATTGCGGTTTCCTGTGCGGTGCAAAAACGACAGGCTTAACTTTACTTCAGCATCGGCAGGGGCAAAACGGTTTTTGCAACTGGCTAAAAAGCTGCCATAAGCAGTACCGGCACGGTTAGAGCATTTAGCATGCTTGCCGTACAGCACCAACTGAATAGCATCTAAAAAGGTGGTTTTACCGCCGCCATTTAATGCGCCCAACAAGATCACAGGCTTATCATCAGTTACCTGAAGATTAATACTGTGCTCACCCTGATAAATGCCAAAGTTCTGTATTTGTAGTTCGTTAAATATCATCGCTGACGACCTCGGTTTCAATCAGCAATGAGCTGTAGCCTTGTTCTTTAATTGAGCGGGTAATAATGGTGATTTGTTCCGCCATGTTTGCTTTTTCTTCGTCCGACAAATTGGGTGAATTTTCGTACTGAATTTGCAGTTCATGACGCTTACGTTCCAGCGCAAAAATCTTCGCTTCTTCAAGTGATGAAAACGCGCCCTTTTCCAGGCTCTCATCCAGTTCTGCCGCTAAGTTAGCGCGGCGTAGCTGATGCTTATGCTTATTGGCAATCGCCATTACCGCGCGCACTTGCTGATACATTAAGCCGTCGCCGTCGTTATGTTCAGCGCAGTAGTTTTTTAGCTTGTCCAGCACTGTGGTATTTAATACCGGATGGTGTGCGCGTTTCTCACCAGGGTAAGGCTTTTTAATGACTTTTTCATAAATAGCCGGCAAGTTATCTTCTACTTCCAGCTTTTCTTCCAACCAGATGCGGCGAATTTCTTCCAGCTCTTCCAGTGGTAATAGCTCCAGGGTTTTTACTTCAGGTGGGCCCATTTGCTGCACCGCTACCTGAGCTTCTAATACTTTTTGTAGCAACTGTTCGCGGAAGCTTTGAATGTAGGGGCCGGGTACTATGTCGGCACCATGCTTGGAAATATGCACGGTAAGGGTACCATTCATACGGCGAAAATCGCGGCGGGCTTTATCACGGCGCAGTTTATCCAGTTTCTTATCACGGTTAGCGTCGTTAACGTCGATTTCGTTGCGCAGAGCCAGCAATGGCAGCATCCAGTCTTTTTCATCGTCATTGGCGATCATGGCTGTCATGGATTTATCTTCAGACACCATAGTGCACACATAGCAGCCAAAGCGGCTGTCACCACAGCTTTGGGTACTTTTATCCACTACCAGTGGGCATTCGCCGCCCTCAGTTGCACCCTGATACATGCCCATTAAATCCTGATTCGGGAAGTTCCATGGGTTTGGCACGGAGTTAAGGTAGACCCAGACATCGTCATTAGTCCACTCGGCGATAGGGGTGTACACCCAAACCCGGTCCAGGCTGCCATTTGCTGTTAAGCCATCGGCTTTACGGGTATTGGTATCGATATTCTCGTAGTGATCCATTGAAGCAGCGCGTGCTGTACTTTCTGCTTTGCGGGTTCCCAGTACCAGAATTGCTTCACCACGTTTATCCACCAGATTGTTGATAAAGGTGTTAGACGGAGAAATTTTCAAACGGTCAGTGCACCAGCGAAACTTATAACGTGGCGCAGGGTAGCCTTTACCAATTAAGTTGACCCAGAAACGATCTTTTACTGCCGGGGTTAACCGGTGTGGAATAATGGGTAAGCCTTGCTTCGCCGTGGTTTCTTTCATCCGCTCCAGCGATTTCTCTACCCACATAGCAACGAACGGGTTTTCAACCAAGGTATCGGTGCTGATTACATGCACATCTTTATGGCATTTACCTTCAGCTTTCAAATCAATCAGTGCATACCAAATAAGCTGCAAAATAGCGGTTGAATCTTTACCGCCGCTGTAACCAATAACCCAAGGGATCTCGTCAGACAAATACAGCTGTTTTACATGCGCTTTGGCCGCTTCCAGCGTTTGTTTCAGACCCTTTTGGCCGAATGCTGAGTAGATCTCAGCTGCTAAATTGTTAACCATTCCGCGCCTCTTGGAATTTATCTTCCATCTTTTGCTGTTCAGCTGTTAGAGCAAGACCAAGATGTTTTTTCAATACATTTACAGTGAGTACTGCAGCAGTGTTATTGTGAGCCATTCTGCCATTATTAAAACAACGTCTATCCCACATAACCGAATTGGTTCTATCCCAGTTAATATCTTGAAACTTTTTCAACAAGGCTTTCCAGTTTTTGTGCTCTGTGAGCAACTCGCGCCCTAAAATAGCAAAGCATTTAAGTAAAATAGCGGTAAAAAGCACATAATGTGCTCGATCTTGTGGCCTGATCTGGTGGGTTTTAGCTTGCTGCCATAAGGGGAGGTTGCTTGCTAATGCATCCCAAAAAATTATCGATTGCTTTGCTTTAGCATCCCAGTTTTTTTCATCGACGTTTTTAGCCAGTTCTACACAGGCAGCATAAAGCGAACTGTGTTTAAATAATTTTGCTGAGCGTCCGCTAATACTGTTCTCAGAGAAATCAATAACGCCGTTAAAAAAAGCACTTTCTTTCGCTACTTTGTTGGTAAGGAGCTCTTCAGGGCTATCACCATAAAGTACAGCAGTTGATTTGCTGGTTTTCACCGGATAAAGATTGAGATCACGGAATACTTTTTGTCTTTGTTTTAGATCTTTATTTACAAAGAAAACGACTGAGATAGTTTCATCACCAAGCGAAGGGTCTTCTTCAAGAGCCCGGCTTATTGCGGCGCTGCGGTGTTGGCCATCAGTGAGGTAAAACTCAGCATCATCATCGACGTGCAGATTGCCAATTTTGCTTCCATGCCCATCAACATTAATCGGTTCGAAAAAGGTGTTGCCCTCGATACAAGCCGTCAGCGATGAAAAAGTATAGTCGCTTCTATTTTGATGTATGTATTTTGTGATCTGTGGTATCCGATTCAAATTCAGTAACCTTTGCGCGCGGTTTTCGGGGCTAAGCACTGTTTCGTCGAAAGTGAATATCTTTTTTAGCCTTTTGAGCGGGCACATAACAATGTAATATTCTGTACCTGCTTGCATCCCGCGAATAGCCGGAAAGGTTAAACCCGATACGATGTTGCTCACAAAATTAGCTCCTGATAACCGAACTTCAGTACGTACGAAAAATGCACTTGTACGTACGAACAAGGTTGCATATCCTAGCAAAGTACACTTTATTTGTCTCTTTTTTTATAATTTTTTGGACCAGAGTTATGACCGTTTATCTTGATTTCAACGCAACTACACCGGTATTGGATGAAGTTGCTGATTTGGTTTATAAAGTTATGACTGAGGAATATGGCAACGCCGGTAGCCGTACCCATGAGTTCGGTGTTGCGGCAAAACGTGCTGTTGAAATTGCCCGTGCGCAGGTCGCTGAAATTGCTAAAGCAGATAAAACGGAAGTGATTTTTACCAGTGGTGCTACAGAGAGTAACAATATCGCCATTTTGGGCTTGCGTGAATTTGCACAGCAGAGCGGCAAAAAACACATTATTACCAGCAAGCTGGAGCATAAAGCCGTACTTGAGCCTATAGAGCACCTGGAACAGCAGGGTTTTGACGTTACCTATCTGGATGCAACAGCTGGTGGGCAAGTGGATATTGCGCAGCTCAAAGCTGCACTGCGTGACGATACGGTATTAGTGTCGATAATGCACATCAACAATGAAACCGGTGCAATTCAGCCAATCGGTGATATTTGCCAGTTGTTGACCGAGCATGACGCTTATTTGCATGTCGATGCAGCGCAGAGCTTTGGTAAGTATCCGTTTGATCTCGACAATCCGCGTATCGATTTTATCAGTGTCAGCGGCCACAAATTGTATGCCCCAAAGGGCATTGGTGCGCTGATAATGCGTCGGCGTGGCTTTATCAAGCCACCGTTAAAGCCAATTCACTTTGGTGGCGGGCAAGAAAAGGGTTTGCGGCCAGGTACGCTGGCGACACCACTAATAGCAGGTTTGGGTTTGGCTTGTGAACTGGCGTCAAAAAATGCTGAAAAGTGGCTGGCACATGTCAGTGAGTTAAAAACCACTTTTACTGCTGTTGTAAGCGAGCTGGGCGCTGAAGTTAATGGCCAAAATGCCTCGCCGTATGTCATTAATTTTTCTGTGCCTGGGATCAATTCAGAAGCAGCAATGGTTAAACTGAAGGGGATTATTGCAGTATCAAACGGCTCGGCTTGTACATCAAGCAGTTATACGCCATCGCATGTTTTAACTGCTATGGGGTTGGACTCTGAGCGCATTGCTGGCGCTATTCGTGTGTCTTTTGGTGTAACAACGAAGCAACTTCCGATTGCAGATATCACGGCGGCTTTACGTAGCTTGCTTTGAGTTAATGGGTATCTGGTAAAAATAAGCATTACCTTGTTTTTTGTAGGGTAGTTTGCCAACTACCCGAAGGTGCATCAGCTCGCAGCTGGACACTTTCAACACCTTTTTCGCTTCGTTGCTGGTTAGCCAGTTTTCCATTTCTTGCTTTTTATCTGTCATTAATCTGACCATGATTTCACTGCAAAGGCTTTGATACTAACGCTGTTACGGCTGATTTAAAAGCTTGGCAAGTACAGCTTGTTGATTGTTTTAAAAATGTAATTTGTGTTATATTTTTGGTTTTCAAGGATGAGGGCCTCTTATGAAAACACTGCACGATATTCAACGTACTAACCAAATTCGCCTGCAAGCGCAGCAAAACCAGCAAAGAGAAGCGTTGGCTAAAGCATTGGCGGCCAATTCACACACTATGTTTGTGATGAATGAAGCAGAGTTTTTTGAGCTGGCGGTAAATATTAAGCGCCAGCAAGGTATGCAGCCAGTACAGATCCAAGCTTGGGTGGAGCAATTAGCGTTGCAAAACCCAGCGTTAGGCCAGCTATGGCGCCGCTACGATGACAATGTTAAAGCTGTCATGTCCTATATTCCCGCAACCGTTGATGCAGCCGCGCTGGCCGTGTTGGCAAAAGATTTAAGTAAAAGCGGCAATATACTGACGAAATACCAGATTAAAAATTACCATGGCCGTACTTATGTGATTATTAAGGGCTATCCAGCGCTAAGGCGGCATCTAACCGGTTCGCGTTACTTGGCTAGTCACCCTAAAGTAGTTTCAATGGGCATTGGTAAAATGGGGGCAGCCAAAGCTATTAAAGGCGGTTTTGTGTTGTCGTTAGTGTTATCCGTGGGCTTTCATGCCATTGATCAGCTGCTAAACGATCAGAAAACCTGGCATGACTTTGTTGGTGGGGTAGCGGCAGATATGATTTATGCTGGCGCGTCATTTGCGATTGCGTCTTTTGCTGTATCTGCTGTTATTGGTGGAGCAACTGCTTTGGCAATAGGCAGTCTGGTAGTAGTCGTTGCTGTAGGTTTTGTTTTAAGTGCAGTGTTTTTACTACTTGATGACCACGTGCAGTTAGGTCAGCGGATCTCAAAAATGCTACTTGAAACACAAACACAAATTGAGAATAACTTGTTGGCAGTGGAAGACAAAGTAAGTGAGATTAACAAGCAATGGAGTGAGGACACGTTAGCGTTTCTGCATAAGTTGTTTGCTATTCCAAAGTGGAGCTTGAAGTAATGCAGCAAGGCGAGCACTTTGAGCGTAAAAAGGCTACGGCGGTATTTTTGTCACTTATTATGCTTGGCGCGATTGCAGTTGCGGTGTTCAAATCTGTGGAGCTTTTATCATTGCTGGTCGATTTTGACTCACAACCTTTTTATTTCAGATTACCGTTAGTGGCATTACCGCTATTAATTACTTCGCCAATGTTACTGATGTTGATTTATATAATGCTGCGTCGAAACTTCGGTCACTTGCCAGAACAGCATTTTGCATTGTGGGTAAAAATTTCGCTGGTGTTATTGGCCGTGGCCTTTGCAGTGCGCATAGCGCTGGGAATCTGGTTGCCAGGCTATGTAGCAGCGCATGGTTTTACGCATTGCAGCAAGCTTGAGAATCCATCGCCTTTTGCCTCGCAAGTTTGGGTGCGCCAGCCGGAATACTGCCATGAATTATCCTATTTGGTTAACGTTGAAGTACTGGATTGGTTTGATGAACAAGCAGTTGCTGATAAGCGCCCCTCTGTTGAAGACGTTACCGCACAGATTGAATTATTTATTGCAGAATATAAGCAGCGGTATCAGTGACGACGGAGAACAAACCCGGCACACCAGAATTTGAAGCTTGGCTGTTGGCCAGAGCGCAAAAATGGTCTGATGCATTGTTTACCGCTGAAATACCCGAAGAGCTGGCTCATGTCGATAGTGGCATAATGGCCGGCCCGCGCAGTTGGGCGGATGTTATGCCGGAAAAAACCATCGCTGAAGATATTGCCATTGATAAGGCGCATAAGCGTATGCACCTTAAAGTGGTTAAGTAGGGTTATTTAGCAATGCAACCATACCAGCCGGTTAGCTAAAACTGGTCTTCACTTCTGTGGTTGCCGCTGTCATCAGCTTATGAATTGGGCATTTATCGGCAATGGCGGCCAGTTGGCTTTTTTGCTCGTCAGTTAATTGCCCCAGCAGCTTTAGCTGCACATTTAATACATACACGCCCTGCGCTTCGCGGCTGTTGTCGCGCTCTATGTCTATGTCGATATAATCCAGCGGCAGTTGTTTACGTTTGGCGTACATCATTACCGTAATGGCTTTGCAAGCGGCCAGGGCGGCGTCGTAGTAGTCGTGCGGGTCGGGCGCGCTGTCGTCTCCGCCTAACTCTTTGCTTACGTCGGCAAATACCGTGTGCTGGTGTATGCGAATGGTTTGGCGGTAGATGCCGCTGTCGCTTTTGAGTAGTTTAATACTCATGCGTGGCCCTTTGTATGTTAAACGCCTGTAGCAGTTGGCTGATACCCTGTGTTTAGGGCAACAGTATAGAATAATTGGCGTACTGACAACGGTCGTGCTGTTATTGGCTGCGCTAATGCAGGTTACAAAAAAGTCGCTGTGGTGTTTGCTGGTGCTGTAAAAACAAAAAAGCATCGCTGTTGCTAGCGATGCTTTTTTATTACCACACTAACATTACTGTTTTTTAGTGTGACGCGCTGCCAAACCTAACAGACCTAAGCCTAAGATGGCAATAGTCGCTGGCTCTGGTACAGAGGCAGTGGTTGGGGTGTTACGTACAATATATAAACCAGAAGATGTTTCACGCGTGCTACCTGAGTAATTAGTAGAAAAAATTCTTGAGGTTCCTGCCCAGGCAGAGGCCCCCATCATTCTGATTACGTTATTCGCCGTAAAATACAGACCGTAGGTATCTACACCGCCACCGTTTAACGTAGTAGTACCAAACAGGCTTCTGAAATCAGTGAAGTTTTGTATTAATGCACTGTCTGTAGTGTCAACGCTACCGATTGCGCCGTGTACCGCAGAAAACGTTGGGAAAGCGGCATTAAACAGGTCTGCAACTTCTTGAGCAGTGGCTAAACGCCAGCCCATGCCACGGGCGATAAACGATTCCCAGTTAGCAAAGGTCCAGGAATTTGATACGGACAAATCTAACCATGTTAGGCTTGAAACGGTATCTGATACGGCTAAGTTGTCACCGGCATCCGTGTAATCTGCTTCAATTAAACCTGCGTTTGCAACACTACTTACAGCCAGGACTAAGCCTGCTGCAGCTGCTTTTAACATTTTTAAGTACATCGAAGTTCCTTTTACTACTTTAAGATTATGGAATGAAATGGAGTTAATTTTAATATCTAATGTAGTGATGCATTAATCATGCCGGATATTTATTTTTATAATTTACATGGTGTTACGCTAGTTTGGTGTTTGGTGAGTTCAGTGTATGTAAAGAAAACAGACAACAATGTGTATGTTGCTTTAGGCTTAGCCAGCTTGATGAGTAAAGTTGGTGTGCTGGGTATAAAAGCCTAAAGACGCTAGCCAGGCAAAGGCGGCTTGTTGTTCTGCGAAGATGCGTCGTTCAAAATTGTCGGTTTTTTCGATAACCATCCGGTCCATTTGATAACGTTTAACCATATTAGGGCAATAAACTTGTGCGGCATAACGTAGGTCGTGTTTGATGCACCACACAACCAGATCTTGCACTATAGGTTCTATTCCAGGCACGCCAAGGTGCCAGTCGTCCATATAGACAATATGCGCCCAGGGTTGGCCTATTAATGGCTCGGCTATCGCTTTAAATTCTGTGGCGAAATCCATTGCGCTAAAGCGGCTCCAGCTACCACTGATTACAGCGATTAATACTTTATCTTCACGCCAAAGCTTGAAATCGGGTGTTTGGATCATCGCTATGCTCTGGTAACAGGTTTCAAGATTAAATATAGCAGCTTGCTGTGCAGGCGTTATGATATAGCACATGATAAGTTAGTTTTGTTTGCATAAAATGCATAGACAACAGGGTGCACTCTGCTAGTCTGGATGACAACGTTGCATACATACCAATAGAAAATGCTATGAGTTTAATTATTTACGCCATTCCGGTGTTTTTTGCCTTAATTTTTTTGGAGTTATGGTTTGACCATAAACGCCGCAATGTTACTTATTCCTTTAACGATGCAATTAACTCACTGAACCTGGGCGTAATGAGCCAGGTAACCGGCATTGCCTATAAAACGGTGCAGTTTAGTTTTTATCTGTTGGTGTTTCAGTATCTGGCACCGCTAAGTTTAGGTGTCGATTCGCCCTGGATGTGGCTGTTTGCTTTTGTGGCTTACGATTTTTGCTACTACTGGTATCACCGCATGAGCCATGAAATCAATGTACTGTGGGCGTCGCATTTGGTGCATCATCAAAGTGAAGAATACAACTTGACTACTGCGCTTAGGCAAACCAGTGGGAGCTTTTTTGCCTTTGTGTTTTATTTGCCGCTTGCGTTAATTGGTATTGAGCCTTATGTGCTGCTAACAGTAGCATCGCTTAATCTTATTTATCAGTTTTGGGTGCATACCCGCCATATTGACCGCATGCCACGCTGGTATGAGGCGCTATTTGTTACCCCGAGTAACCATAGGGTGCACCATGCGCAAAACCCCATATACATTAATAAGAACCACGGTGGCGTGTTTATTATTTGGGATAGGCTGTTTGGTACCTTTCAGGCGGAATTGCGCGAAGAGCCGGTTATTTTTGGTGTTACTAAGCCGTTAGCCAGTTGGAACCCGTTGTGGGCCAATATTGAAATGTATTGGTCGTTAACGCGAGATGCCTGCTGTACCCGGCGCTGGCAAGACAAACTGGGTATTTGGTTTAGGCCTACCGGTTGGCGCCCTGTTGATGCGCGTCTGCGTTTCCCTAGTAAAGCTAAAGACCCGTATCAGCAGGTGAAGTTTGATACGCCATTAACCGGGCGGCAAAAGGCCTATGCGTTTTTTCAGCACCTTACGCTTGTCGCTATTGCGTTATATTTTTTACTTACCTCTGCCAGTTTAAGTACGGTAGGTATTTTTACCGGCAGTGGCATTATTATTTTTTGTTTGTTTTGTCTGGGGTGCTACCAAGAGCAGAGTCGCCATTATGTCTGGCTGGAAGCAGTTAAAAATGTGCTATTGGCAGTAACAGCAGTGTGGTTGTTGCCCTTTGCTAGCCAGGTTTATGCCCTGTTGTGGTTGCTACTTGCCAGCACCTTGTTGCTAAAGGGTATGCAGCAACGCCAGGCCCAGTGTGCGGGTACAACGCAACACGAATAATGCCATAAATAACGAAAGCATGAATAAACTGCAGTGCTGCCCAGGCCGTATAGTCTCACTGTTGTAGGCAAGGGTATTACATTATATGGCGTCTAATAGCTCAAAAGTACCGGCTAACCGTTTCTCCCGTTTTGGCAGTTTGGCCTCGCTTGCCGGCCGGGTAGCCGGAGGCATGTTGGCAGAAGGCGCCAGGCAGCTGGCGCAAGGTAAGGTGCCAGCCAAAACAGATATGTTACTAACGCCGGCGAATGTGCGGCGGGTGGCCGATCAATTAGCCCATTTACGCGGCGCCGCGATGAAAGTAGGGCAGTTATTGTCCATGGATGCGGGTGATATGTTACCGCCCGCGCTGGCGGATATTCTTTCACGCCTACGCGCCAGTGCTAACCCTATGCCAGCTAAACAATTAGCTAAAGTGCTGCAAGATGAGTGGGGGCCAAACTGGCAGCAGCATTTTGCTGATTTTAGTTTTATGCCATTGGCCGCGGCTTCTATTGGCCAGGTGCATCAGGCGTATCATGACAACGGTAAGCGCTTGGCGGTTAAAGTGCAGTATCCCGGCATAAAGCACAGCATTGACAGTGATGTTGATAACGTGGCAACCCTGCTGCGTATTAGCGGTATTATTCCAGCGGAGGTGGATTACCACAGCTTGCTGGCGGAAGCGAAATTGCAATTAAAGGCCGAGGCTGATTATCTGCAGGAAGCCGCCTATCTGTCAGAGTATCGCCAGTTGTTGGGCCAGTCTGCCGATTTTTTACTGCCTGAGCCTGTTACGGCGTTAAGCACGTCAAACATTCTGGTAATGAGTTATGTTGACGGCGTGCCTATTGAGTCGTTAACCACACAAAGCCAGGCCGTGCGCGACCGCGTAATGCGGTTACTATTTGCGTTGCTGTTTCGCGAGCTGTTCGAATTTGCGCTGGTACAAACCGATCCTAACTTCGCCAATTATTTATACAATACTGACACGGCGCAGTTGGTGCTGTTGGATTTTGGTGCTTGCCGCCATTACAGCACGCAGTTTAGTCAGGGCTATCGTGCGCTGTTTACTGCGGCGTTGGTAAATAATAATGACGGCATGGCGCAGGCGCTTAGTGATATTGGTTTTTTTAGCCAACATATCGTGCCAGAGCAAAAACAGGCTGTGTTGCAATTGGTTGCTATTGCCTGTGAACCGCTAATGAAAGATGCTGTTTTTGACTTTGGCGCAACAGATTTAGCAATACGCCTGCGTGACGCCGGTACAGCCCTTAGCACACAGCAGCAGTATTGGCATTCGCCACCCGCGGATGCCCTATTTTTACATCGCAAAATTGGCGGCTTGTATTTGTTGGCAGCACGGTTAAAGGCCCGGGTTAATGTGCGTGAATTACTGCAGCCCTATTTGCTGTAGATGCATCAATAGGTTACAGGTATTGCAATAAGCATTAGCTAAAAGCCGCCAGCTGTTGTGGCTTATGGCGAAAATATAAGCAGGTTGATATATTGAATTGTTAACAGATTAACTGGTATGATGACACTCTTTTTGGGCATGCTAAGTTAAGCGTGTCGGCTATTGAGGGTTCAAAATGTTGTTTTCATTCGCTCGTAATGCTTTATGTTCAGCTGCACTTTTAATGGCCAGCTTTAGCGGCCATGCTTCGCTTATTGTGAATGGCGACTTTGAATCAAATAGCGTCAGAGCTGGCAGCTGGAACTGGTTTGCCAGTAGCCAGGTTGCGGGCTGGAATGGCAGTAATATTGAAGTTTGGAATGCCATGAATGGCGTTTTGGCGCAAAGTGGTAACCATTTTATTGAGTTAAATGCGGCTGGCACCAACAACGGCCTTTGGTCAATATTTCAAATGTTTGCTACCGAAATTGGTCAGCAATACCAGCTGAGCTTTTATTACCGTGCCCGTACCTACAACAATGAGCGCTTTGCGGTGTCAGTTGCGGGTTTAAATGAGTCGTTCAATAACGACAGCGTACGTGGTTGGAGCTTTTTTACCAGCAACTTTATTGCCACTGACAGTACCTCTATTTTACGTTTTACTGCGTTAAATTCAGGTACCTTGGGTAACTTTATTGATAACGTGCAGGTTGTGGGTGTGCCAACAATAGCGTCAGTGCCTGCACCTGCCTCTGTGGCCTTATTTGGCGCAGGGTTGTTTGGTTTAATGGCAAGCCGTCGTTTACGCCAACGTAAGTAACATGCAATAGCTACTGCTGTAGCTTGCACCAGAAAAAACCGCTGTTAGCGTTAAGCATGCTGAGTTAAGTTGCTTAACGTAACGCGGTTTTTTTGTGGCCAATATTATCGTGTTGTATGGCTAGGTGTTGCTGGTTGGATAGGGAATAAATTCTTCTTCATCACCCACCACCCTGGCAAACTCACCGGCTTGCCATTGTTGTTTAGCTTGCTCGATGCGCTCTTTGCGGCTGGAGATAAAATTCCACTCTATATAGCGTTTGCTCATGCTTTCACCACCAATTATTGCAATGCGGCTGTCTGCTGTGGCTTTAATTACTACGTCGGCTGCCTGATGCAGTACTACCATCGTATGTTCGGGCACGGCGGTATCTTGTAGCTGCAATGCGCCACTGGCGACGTAGACTGCACGCTCGGCGCAGTCGGGTAATGTCAGGCGCTGGCCAGCTTGCAAAAAAGCTTCAACATACAGTGTTTGCGCATAGGTTTTAACCGGTGAGGTAAAGCCATAAGCACTACCCATCAGTACTCGCACTGCCACGCCATTAATATGGCTTGCTGGAATGTCGGCAGAAGGGTAGTGATAAAACGCGGGATCAATTTCTTCGTCGGCTTCTGGCAGGGCCAGCCATAGCTGTAAGCCGTGTAATCTATGTGCACTTGCCGTTACTTCTGGCCGTTCACGTTCTGAATGCACAATGCCACTGCCGGCGACCATCAGGTTTATGTCGCCCGGTTTAATGGCTTGATAGCTGCCCAGCGAGTCACGGTGCAGTATTTCACCTTCAAATAAATACGTGACAGTTGCCAGGTTAATATGCGGATGCGGTCTAACTTTAATGCCGTCACCGGCGGCAAATTCAGCCGGCCCCATGTGATCGAAAAAAATCCATGGCCCTACCATTTTTTGTTGCTGCGTGGGCAGGGTGCGGCGCACAGAAAAGCCGCCCAAATCTTTTTCCCGTGGTTCAATAATAAGTGCTACTGCACTGCAGCCTGCGGTAAGTTTGCAGTTGCTGTCATCTAAGCGTTCTGTGGTGCTCATATCACAACCTTACTGGTTAACCTTTCAACTAAAACAACAGTATAGATCAGCTGGCGCTGAAGAACGCTGGCATAAAAACGTAAGGTAGCGTGACAAATTTCGATGTTTTTAACCGTTACCGTGTGTAACGCCGTGTCAGACGCTATGCTCCATTAGTCAGTTTTTTTATGTCATTGGTCGCAGCAGGACAACGCCTAGATTGATTACATACAGCCATGTATGTATATTGTTGGTCTATTCTGCCTATGTTAAAAAAGCATTGCGTTGTGGTGGGATCTCACAGGAGTTTTTATGCGTGAAAAAATGAAGCTGGTTGCCGCATCTGCCATGGCGCTATTGTTGCTGGCGTGCAGTGAGCCGCAATCGACAGGGGCTGGCGCGGGAGCAAGGGTTCCTGAGGTTGAAGTGGTTGTATTGGCCAAAACCTCATTGGCAATAACCACAGAGTTGCCGGGGCGCACTACAGATTTTCGTCAGGCGCAAATTCGACCGCAGGTAAATGGTATTTTACAGCAGCGGCTGTTTACTGAAGGGCAGCAGGTTGCAGCTGGTCAGGTGTTGTACAAAATAGATGCCGCGCCTTATGAAGCCGCCTATGCGAATGCAAAAGCCAACCTTGCCAGCAGTAAGGCGTTGGCGCATAACGCCAGGTTAAAAGTCGAGCGTTTTAAAGGTTTGCTTGGCAGCAAAGCGGTAAGCCAGCAAGATTACGATGATGCTCAAGCGGCATTAATGCAAGCTGACGCGGCCGTTGCCAGCAGCGAAGCTGCTTTGCAAAGCGCTCAAATTAATCTGAATTATACCAATATCAAAGCGCCTATCGCCGGGCAAATTGGGCGCTCTGAGGTAACAGAAGGGGCGCTATTAACGGCGAATCAGGCGCAGGTATTGGCGACTATTCGCCAGCTTAATCCTATCTATGTCGATTTAGCCCAGTCGAGTTCAGCGTTATTAAAATTGAAAAAGCAGTTACCAGGTGAGGCTAAAGACACGGTGAGTGTCGAGCTATTGTTAGATGACGGCTCTACCTATGCGCAGCAGGGGAGCTTACAGTTTTCTGAAGTACACGTTGACCCCAGCACCAGCATGGTGACATTGCGCGCGGTATTCCCCAACGACAATGCCAATTTACTGCCAGGCATGTTTGTGCGGGCCAGATTACAGCATGGTATGGACAACAATGCGCTGCTTGTGCCGCAAGTAGCTGTTAGCCGCACACCAAAAGGCGAAGCGTCGGTAATGATAGTCAATGACAACAACATTGTAGAGGCGCGCAGTATTGAGGTTGGCCGTGCTGTTGGCCAGCACTGGCAGGTATTGTCGGGCTTAAACGCCAAAGAGCAGGTTATTGTGTCGGGCTTACAAAAAGTAAGGCCTGGGGCTCAGGTTACCGTGGTTAACTCATCAGCCAAGACAGCTAAAGGCGATGATGTGGGCAATGACAACCATACTGCTACGCAGTAAGTAGGAGTATTCGATGGCAAATTTCTTTATTAACCGGCCAATTTTTGCCTGGGTAATTGCATTAGTCATTATGTTGGCAGGCTTATTGTCAATTAAGCAATTACCTATAGAGCAGTACCCGCGTATAGCGCCACCGGCCATTAGTATTAGTGCTAGCTACCGTGGTGCCTCTGCGCAAACCGCTGAAGATGCGGTTACTCAGGTAATAGAGCAGGCGATGAATGGCCTGGATAACCTGATGTATATGTCGGCAAATACCGACTCATCCGGCAATGTAAGCCTGACCTTAACGTTTGAAACCGGCACCGATGCCGATATTGCCCAGGTGCAAGTACAAAATAAACTGCAACAAGCCTTGCCGTTATTGCCACAAGAAGTGCAGCAAAATGGTGTGCGGGTAGCTAAATCCAGCGGTGGTTTCCTGATGGTGGTCGGTTTTATTTCTGAAGACGGCAGCCTGGCGCGGGATGACATTGCCGACTTTGTTGTTGCCAACGTAAAAGACCCGCTTAGCCGCACCACAGGTGTGGGTAATGTGCAGGTATTTGGTAGCCAGTATGCGATGCGGGTATGGTTAGACGCTGACAAACTAAACCAGTATAAACTTACGCCTGCCGATGTAACGGCAGCCATTCGTGTGCAGAATAATCAGGTAACGGCAGGGCAGTTGGGTGGTGCGCCAGCGTTACCCGGGCAGCAATTTAATGCGGCGATACTAGCGCAAACGCGTTTAACGACGGCTGAAGAGTTTGGCCAGATTTTACTTAAAGTCAGTGCTGACGGTGCCATGGTGAAGCTAAGCGACGTGGCACGTATTGAATTAGGCGGTGAGGACTACTCGGTTATTGCCCGTTATAACGGCAAAATGGCGACCGGTTTGGCCATAGAGCTAGCCACGGGGGCCAATGCATTGGATACCGCGGCGGCGGTAAAAGCCAAATTAGCAGAACTAGAACCGTATTTTCCGCAAGGCTTAAGCACTGTTATCCCCTATGACACCACGCCCTTTGTTGAGGTGTCGATAAGTTCGGTAGTACAAACCCTGATAGAAGCCATTATCTTGGTGTTTCTGGTGATGTATCTGTTTTTGCAAAACTTCCGCGCCACCCTTATTCCCACGTTAGCCGTACCGGTGGTGTTGCTGGGTACCTTTGGTGTTATGTCGGTGTTTGGCTTTACCATTAACACACTCACCATGTTTGGTATGGTACTGGCTATTGGCTTGTTGGTAGATGATGCCATCGTGGTGGTAGAAAACGTTGAACGGGTAATGAGCGAAGAAGGGTTAGGCCCGGTTGAGGCTACACGGAAATCTATGGGCCAAATTACCGGAGCATTAGTGGGCATTGGTTTGGTGTTGTCCGCCGTGTTTGTGCCAATGGCCTTTTTCGGTGGCGCTACCGGTGCTATTTATCAGCAGTTCTCTATTACCATTGTTACGGCTATGGCGCTGTCGGTATTGGTGGCACTTATTTTTACCCCGGCGTTATGTGCCACTATGCTAAAACCGATAACCGCTGATCACCAGGCTAAGGGCGGTTTTTTTGGCTGGTTTAACCGTGGTTTTGACAACACTAACCGTAATTATCAACGTGGCGTGGCAGGTATGTTGGCACGGCCGAAGCGTTCAATGTTGGTGTACTTAGCCATAGTAGTGGTCATGGCGGTAATGTTTGTCCGGCTACCCACCTCGTTTTTACCCGAAGAAGATCAAGGCGTATTTTTAAGCATGATTCAATTGCCTACCGGTGCCAGCCAGGAGCGTACCGAGGCGGTGATGGATAAAGTGGCAGCACATTATGCAACTGAAGCTGCGGTGCAGTCGGTGTTTACGGTATCGGGTTTTAGCTTTGCGGGCCGTGGCCAGAATATGGGCCTGGCATTTGTGCGGTTAAAAGATTGGAGCGAACGAGGCCCGGCAGACAGCGTACAGGCCGTTATTGGCAGAGCCTGGGGCTTTTTTGGTACTGTAAAAGAGGCGCAAATCTTTGCTTTTAACTTGCCGCCTATTATGGAGCTGGGGCGCGCAACAGGGTTTTCTTTGTTCTTGCAGGATAGAGGCGGGCTTGGCCATACCGCGCTGCTAAACGCACGTAATCAGTTATTGGGTATGGCCGCAGCAGAGCCGGGTTTAGTGGGAGTGCGTCCTAACGGCATGGAAGACGCGCCACAGCTACAAATTGAAGTCGATCAGCTAAAAGCACAAGCGCTGGGGGTGTCGTTAACCGACATCAACCAAACCTTATCTATTGGCTGGGGATCTACCTATGTAAACGATTTTGTTGACCGTGGCCGGGTAAAAAAGGTGTTTGTGCAGGCCGAACCAGAGTTTCGCATGACACCAGAAGACATTAATCGTTGGCAGGTGCGTAATAGCAGCGGCGAAATGGTGAGCTTTGCTGCCATTGCCAGCAGCCATTGGGTGTATGGCCCACAGCGATTAGAGCGCTACAACGGGGTGTCGGCGATGGAAATTCAGGGCGAGCCTGCCCCAGGCACCAGTTCGGGTGATGCCATGGCCAGCATGGAACGGCTGATAGGTCAGTTACCCGCAGGTATTGGTTTTGAGTGGACGGCAACGTCTTATCAGGAAAAACTGTCTGGCTCGCAAGCGCCGGCGCTGTATGCCTTGTCTATATTAGTGGTTTTTCTGTGTTTGGCGGCGCTGTATGAAAGCTGGAGTGTACCCTTTGCCGTTATTTTAGTAATACCGCTGGGTATTATTGGCGCACTTAGCGCAGCGTATTTAAGCGGCATGGGCAACGATGTGTACTTTCAGGTTGGGTTGCTAACCACAATGGGTTTGGCGTCGAAAAATGCCATCTTAATTGTTGAGTTTGCCCGCGAACTGCAAGAGCAAGGCAAAGCGCTAACGGCGGCGATATTAGAAGCCGTGCGCTTGCGTTTACGGCCCATTATTATGACATCAATGGCATTTTCGCTTGGCGTACTGCCATTAGTGATTAGCTCGGGCGCAGGCTCTGCCAGCCGTAATGCCATAGGCACCGGTGTGCTGGGCGGTATGATCTCCGCTACCGTGCTGGCGGTGTTTTTAGTGCCGGTGTTTTACTTGGTAATTATGCAGCTGTTTTCCCGTAAGGCTAAAGCCAATAACACAAGCGCACCTTAAGTCAGACAATACAGCCGCAGTAATGCGGCCAAAAGGCGTTCCTGTTGCCGGCTGCCAAGTCCCACGCGAAGCAGCCGGCTTTTTTATGTTGCAATCGTTTGTTTGGTATAGCGAAAAATACAGGAAATGGCGCGGGGTAATGGCCGTTTACTTTTTTAAACCCAGTAGAAAAGTGTCAATAAGTGCCGGGGTATGTTGGCTTAAATCGCACTGCTGTGGTTTAAGTAAAAAGTGGCTAATAATACCGCCGACGTACATATGCAGCGACATTGCGGCAAGCCGGGGCGACACGCCATCACGCAAAGTACCTGCTACTGCCGCACGCTCAAAGGCGCGTTGCATTACGGCTACGGCTTGCTCATCTAATTCATCTTGTTTGTGTACTGCGGGGTTTAATTCATCGATGTATTCGCAGCGATGAAACACAATGGTAAGTACCCGTTGGTGTTGTTCACTTGAGGCAATTAAACTCAGACCGTTTACCATTAAATCCCGTACCTGGGTAAACGGATCGGCAGAGGGATCACTGTCAACCGCGTCTAGCAAGTGCTGAAAAGGCAAACGCACCCGTTCTAGCATGGCATTAAATAAATCTGCTTTATTCTGAAAATGCCAGTAAATGGCACCACGGGTGACGTTGGCCGCCACGGCAATTTTTTCCAGCGTTGTGCGCGACACGCCATGTTGAAAAAACAACACTTCAGCAGCATCTAAAATAGCAGTACGGGTGCTTTCTGCTTCGGCTTTGGTGCGGCGAGCCATGGCACAATCTCTTGGTTAACGGGGCTTCAATATTATTAGCGCATACTAACATAGTGCGCTGAGTTAGGCATCTTTGGCCTGTAAAGCAAAGGTGTTTATGACCCAAGTCATCGTATGAGGCCTGACCTTAAGGGCGAATTAGCTCTAAGTGCAGATGTTAGAACCAACGATACTTAACAAAGGTAGCATTAACAAAAACTTTAAATTAATCACTTTATTGATTTTTGTTTTTTCTATGTTAGCATTTATCCTTTTTTCTTAAAGCAGTTGCCATGAAACTTAAAGTCGTCGCTATGAAATTTGCAAGCGTGTTGTTTTTTTGTTGTTTTTTTCTGCCGCTATCGCTAACTGCTCAGGATCGAGACTTTCCAATTGACGACATTCCAACGGCTGCTGAACCGGTTTTTAGTCCTCCCGGGGGGAATTATTTAACATCGAAAAGTGTTACGGTTACCTCCAGAACGCCTGGAGCTACTATTCGTTACACTTTAAATAATACTGCAGTAACGTCAAGTTCAGCCATTTATTCCGCTCCATTGTTAATAACAAAAAACACGCTTATACGGGCACGTACCTATAGACAAGGTTTTTTACCCAGTGAAGAGGGCACAGCTACCATAAACATTCTTACAGCGGCTCCGTCCATATCCCCTAACGGCGGAAATTTCGTTGGAACTACACAAGTCAGTATTTCAGCTGGGTCTTCTGGACAAACAATTCGATATACCACTAATAATACTAGTGTTAGTGAGACATCGCCTATTTATACCGGACCTTTTCAGCTAACAGCTAGTGCTACAGTAAGAGCTAAAGCATATAGAACTGGGTATAACGCGAGTGTTTAATCTTCAGCAAGTTTTACTAAAGTCCCCGCGCCATCTGTAGCTAGGTTTGAATGGTCGCCGAATCCCATCATTGCAGGTGAAAGCACTTCGTTTTATTGGGATGTTAAAAACGTACAAAAATGTATAACTCTTTACGCTGACCCTGTCTCCACAGATCGCCCAAGTAGCGGTAAAGCAGGGCCTACAACATTCAATACCCCTTCAATAGTTACGACCAGATATTATTGTATTGATTTAGCTGGCAAAAGATATCCAACGAGTACGTCGGAATACTTGACTGCAACCAGGGAAGTAAACCCGAAAACCTACACAGTGTCGGCTACAGCGGGTACGGGCGGCAGTATATCGCCAACGTCACGCAGTGTGGCGCAAGGCAGCAGCACTACCTTTACTGTAACACCACAAACCGGACATATAATTAACAGCGTTACCGGTTGTGCCGGGACGTTGTCTGGTTCAACCTATACTACTGGCGCCATTGCTGCGGCTTGTACAGTTAGTGCCAGCTTTAGGCCTATTACACATATCGTTTCAGCCAGCGCAGGGGCAGGCGGCAGCATTTCACCGACGTCTCGTAGTGTAAATCAAGGCAGCAGCACTACCTTTACCGTAACGCCACAAACCGGGCATGTAATTAACAGCGTCACCGGTTGTGCCGGGACTTTATCTGGTTCAACTTATACTACTGGCGTTATTGCTGCAGCCTGTACGGTTAGTGCCAGCTTTAGGCCTATTACTCATACCGTTTCAACCAGTGCCGGCGCAGGTGGTAGTATTTCACCGACGTCTCGCAGTGTAAATCAGGGTAGCGCTACTACCTTCACCGTAACGCCAAATGCGGGCTATAAAATTGTCAGTGCTACGGGCTGTAACGGCAAATTAACTGGCAATACCTATAACATAGGCCCAATTACTGCTGCCTGTTCGGTTAGCGCAAGCTTTAGTCTTATTACCCATGCCGTTGCTGCCACAGCGGGCACGGGCGGTAGTATATCGCCAACGTCACGCAGTGTGGCGCAAGGCAGCACTACTACCTTTACCGTAACACCACA
>NZ_AUDG01000046.1 GCF_000425345.1 Rheinheimera baltica DSM 14885
ATGGTAGCCGGGTGATAACCTGGCCGCCCTGTTTGTTTTGCGCTAACTCTTTCAAAGCCAAGTGAGTCAAGCTGTAATCCATCAACAAAGATATCGACCACTCGGACAGGGTTATCTTCAGTAACGAAGTCATCAAGCGCCTCAGGGAGCAAGGTTACTTGATGTCTACCTTGGCCTTTAATATGGTGGGTCATATCAGCACACTTTGTTCTAATTCGTATGCTATTAATTTTAGTAAAGCGACAGCTAACTGTACTGCTTTATCAAGAACAATTGATCATATAAATCTATTGCTTAGACCAAAAGGTGATCAGCAGTTTTCACACAGCCTGAGCGAAAAGCGGACGCTCAGATCTGGTTCTCACGAAAAAACGAATCTCTGCATTGCCTTATTTGCAGACATTCGTTTTTTGAACCAAGCATTTCATACAACCTTTTACTAGGTTGCCAAATTCAATGTGTCTTACGCTAGCATAAATAGAGGCAATGGTCTGTCTACCGCTCTTTATCCCCGTCCATTTGATGTTATTTGGTGAGTTCACCGATCACTTTTTGATACAAAGCGTCATGCGCGTCATCGCAGGCTTTATAACCGTTGCAATTGAACAACATCGCCACAGTCGTTTTTGTGTCCGGGATGTAGAAGTTGTAAGTTGCATAACCCAGCTCCCGGCCACCATGATGGATCACCTGTTTGCCATTAATGGTTTCTTTAAATAAACCATAGCTGTATGACAGAGTACCAAGACCGGTACTGACAAAGCTTGTTTCGCTCATCAATAACTGATGGATGCTGTGGCTGAATTGTTTACCCTCAACAATAAATTTCAGTATGTTAGCCATATCTTTGGCGTTGCCGACTACAGGTGCATCGGCAACACCGATGTTTTGATAATATTGCCGCGTGTCCAATACATCATTTCCCGAGTGAAAGTAACCTGGCACGATGGGACCGTAACTTTTTTCCAGCCCACCGTAACTCAGACTAGACAAGCCCCAAGGCTCGAAAATTTGCATGCGCATGGCTTGAGAGTGGTGTGTACCGAGCACCTGATCCAAGACCAGTCCCGTTAAAATATATCCGGTATTTGAATAACTCCAGCCTTGGGCGGGTGCAAATTTGGCTTTCTGATCCAAGGCAAATTGCAGGGCGAATGCATCGGTTTTTATGCTCTCTGGTTCTGCAATAACTGCGTCATAAAATGCACCATTGGAATCGTTTAAGTAATCAAATAAACCAGCTGTGTGCTGCAGCATTTGCCTAGTGGTCATACTTGAAGCGTTGGCAACTCTGTTCGTAATTTCAGCAGGCAGGTAATTGGTAATGCTTTGGTCCAAATTGAGCTTTTGCTGCTCCACCAGCATCGCAGCCAGCAAGGCCGTCAGTTTTTTGCCAGCACTGCCATTTGGGATCCGGGCATCTATTAGCATCGGTGTTTTATCATTGAGATCAGCAATTCCTGCCGCACCGTAAAAATAAAGTTGCGGTGACTCTATATACAGCACCACACCTGGTATTTCACCTTCGGCTGCTGTATTGAGTAGAGCCTGATAATCAAAAGGTTTTACTAGGTTATTGTTGGTTTTATGCTCTGAACCACAGCCGGCAACTGCCAGCGCTAAACTGCCAATAATCATGCCAGACAGAAGATTGTTCACTTTCATGTTGATGACCCGTGTTGATGAAGAAGCACTCACCTTAGCGGGTAGTACCATCGCGGGTTGTATCAGCTTCTAAGCGGCTGTGTCAGCTTGTATCAACCTGTATCCCATTCATAGATCTATGATTAATTTTGGTTTTAATGATACAGATTGATACATTTTTCTATATCCTGATACGGCTAAACTTGTACGGCCTCGATAAGCTAGACGCACACTAACAACCAGAAGAAATTGCAAAATGAAACACTATTACCTAACACCTCTTTTACTATGTAGCGCAGTGAGTTTGGCGAATGAGCAAACATCCGACACATCCTGGTATGATTTTCTCCAGCAGAAACGCGATGGCGGCGGCTTTTTTTCAGCCGGTATTGTTGTTCAAAATAGTCAGGGGTTGTATCGGTCTGTAGACTTCAAAGTACGGCCTGAGTTAAAGGGCGCATATTATTTTAACAATGGTTTATTTATTGAATATCCTGGTAGATCGGACAAGTTCGACAACCAATTTGCCGTGGGTTACAACCTGGGCACTACCGGAAATTGGGAGTTTGATGTTTTACTGTCGATGGCACATGGTGGCTTAAACTACACAGGTGCGCAAAGCAGCTTTAAAAAAGATGCCAGCCCCTATTGGGGGCTAAGGGCCATAGGTACGATTGCCGGGCTTGATACAATGTTGATGTATGGTACCAACAGCAACAAGATGGACTACAGCAATGGGCTGTACGGTGCGGCCTGGCTCGGTAAAAGTTGGAATATTAACAACTGGCACCTTTACAGCTCGGTAGGGGCGCAGTATCGAAACGCTGCCATGTTAGATTTCTACTATGGTATACCCGATAACCAAGCAGGCGTGCCAGCGTATGATGCAAAAGGGGGCGTTAACTTAATTTATAAAGCAGGATTTAAAAAGCCGCTTAATGAAAATTGGCTGGTTGAGGGTAACTTTAGCATGACACGCTATGCCGATAGCATCATCGATAGCCCTTATTCACAGTCTATTCTGCAGGGCGATGAAAAGCGCAGCGAGAACGGCAGAACATTCAGTTTATCAATTAGTTATGTTTTTTAAGGGTGACCAATGAAGATAAGCATATTATCAGGCCTGGTCATTGCACTGGCTTTAATGAATCACTCCGGCGTGGCGGCTGAACAAAGCCCGGTAGCGGGTTTTACTGTGACACCAAAACAATGCACCACGTTAAAACAGGGCGATATCTGCTACCTGAATTTACAGCTGTCCTGGCAACAGGCAACGCTGCAAAACTATTGCTTGTTCGCCAATGCACAAAAATTACACTGTTGGCATAGCGTGCAACAAGGGCAATGGCAGCAAGATTTCGCGATGCAACAGGATTTAGTGATAACGTTGCAAACATCGGAAAGGCAGGTATTGCATAGTCAAACGATAAGGTATGCTTGGATGTACAAGAAAAACAACAGTAAAGCGATGCGCTGGCGCATGTTTTGAGCTTAGGCATGATCAGAATTGCATTGGTAGAAGACGATAAAGAGCTGGCCGAGTGGATTTCAGATTACCTGTTAGCGAAAAACTATCAGGTAAGCATTTACCATGATGGCCAGCAAGCATTAGATGCGTTCAATTTTGCTTTACCGGATCTCATCATCCTTGATGGTATGTTGCCATCAATGGATGGTCTTGAGGTATGCAAACAGTTACGTCGGCGATCAGCTGTTCCTATTATTATGCTTACGGCTCGTGATGAAGAAATCGATGAAATTCTCGGATTGGAAATGGGTGCTGACGACTATCTAACGAAACCTGTCCGTGGGCGTGTGCTTGAGACACGGATAAAAGCATTGTTAAGACGAACCAGCCCAGGACATTCGCAACCTGTCGGGCAAAATACGTTGAGTTTAGGCATGTTGGAGATTTGTAAATCTTCTCGTAGCGTTAACTTAAAGGGAGAAGCGGTCAACCTCTCGAGCAATGAATTTGATGTGCTGTGGCTGCTGGCTGAACAAGCCGGTGAAATTGTTAGTCGCGAGTCTCTGACCCAGCGTTTGCGGGGTTTTGAATATGATGGTTTTGACCGCACCATTGATTTGCGAATTTCCCGGCTGCGGAAAAAACTGCATGACGACGCCAGCAACCCGTTCAAAATTAAGACCATATGGGGCAAAGGATATTTGTTAGCAACAGAGGTCTGGCAATAATGTGGCGCTTTGTGCTTGCCCTGCTGTTGGTGGTGATTGTTGGCAGTATCGCGCTGGGGCAACTATTCGATGGCCTAGCGCAACAACAAAACGAACACAGGCTCAGTCAAGAGCAGCAACATTTGCTGAGCCAGGTTGAGCTGATTAAAAGTGCCATCCAATCTGGTATTGCTCCAGCGCAACTATCGACATGGTTTGCATTGGCCTCGCAACCTTCGGCTGTGCAATATGAACTGCAGCCATTAAAAGACTACCCGTTACCTCAGGCATTCATTGCACAAATTTATGTTGATAAAGCGGTATTTCTTGAATCAAAGGATGGGCTTACCGCATATGCGCTGATCGACGCGCAAACGGTTTTACTGGTGACCCGAGCCCACGAGTCAGGAACAGGCGCCGCGGATAATCCCTGGCTACTGACGGCTAGCTTTTACAGCATTTTGCTTGGTCTGTTGCTGATCTTTTTGGCACCGTTTTTAATCCGTCTGGCTAAGCTGCGCAATGCAGCTATTGCTTTTGGCGACGGCAAGTTAGATATCCGCTTAACCGTTGGCTCCTTTTGGTATCTCAAAGAAATTGAGCAGGCATTCAACCAGATGACAGAACGGCTTGGACGCTCGATTCAAGACAATAAGTTGCTGGCCGCGGGGTTATCGCATGAATTACGCACACCGCTTGCCAGAGTGAGAATGGGGCTGGATACGCTTTGCGAAACTACAGATCCAAAGTTAAGAACCCAATACGAAGTTCGGGTCAATCAAAACCTCGATGATATGGAGTCCTTGATCAACGCGTTGCTTAATTTTGCCCGTCTGCAACATTCGCTCGATAGCACGGCGAAATCAAGGATAGATTTAAAGCCGTTGGTACTGCAACAAATGGCCAAAGCCAATGATCAGCGCCTGGAACTGATAGTCGGGCCAGATCAATACTGGATTTGGGGAGATGAGCATCATGTCAGTTTAATGCTGAGCAATCTGCTCACTAACGCTTTAAAGCACTGTCGGGAGAAAGTGCAAGTGACACTGTCCGGTTCAACCGGCCACGTCACACTTTGTATCAATGACGATGGGACAGGCATTTCTGCCACAGACGCGGACAAAGTGTTTCAACCTTTTGTCAGACTAGCCGAAAAAATCGAAGGCAATAAACCAGGATTCGGCCTAGGCCTGGCATTGGTCGAACGCATTACCCAATGGCTTGGTGGAGAAGTGAAAGTTGTCACCTGCCAAAACCTGAAAGGCGCTAGTTTTGTGGTCAGATTTTCATATCGCCCCGAGTAAGTGACTACATTCTTATTTGAGCGGCCTACTCATTCTAGCCGTATCGTTATAGCCTAAAAATTGATGTTCACTTGAAGCCCGCAATGAATAGTGTACGGATTGTTAGCTTTTAGTAATCCGTGCTGTCTCGAAATTTTCGAGAGCCCCCAGTTCAGTTATTGTGAGAAATGTCCGCTTTCAGTGAAAAGCGACGATTTAACCGAATCTCAGTGAATTTCCGCAATTGGCACTTATCGGAAGTTCTAACCCTCGAGCTAAACACGACTAACTGCAGGCTCAAAATCTTGTGTTATGGCTTTACCGGATTAGCCGCGCTGTTGCCTGCTACCGTATGCCAGGCTTAACCTGCCAGCGGGTTACCAGGCCGTTTAGTACGTAAGGGTCGGCTTTGGTTTATACTGGCCAAACGGGCCGCAGTCGCTAAAGCCAAACTTAGAATATAAGCTTGATAACACGCTAGCAGCGCAAGTTAAAAACGTGCGGCGGCAATGTTTAACGTTTCAAATCAACAATATACGCAGCGCCCGATGCATTACCGTTATCGTTACGATGCGGTACCGCAATTATCGTCGTGTTGTTTGACAGCGTAACATCCCAGGTAAAAGCGAGGATCTGGCGAAAAGTGAAGATGCGGTTTAGTTTTGTTCTGCCCTTAATAATCCAACTTTAGTGATTGCAGCTTGGCATCGTCTTAATCTGATATATACTGTACAAATATACATATATAGAGGTTTTGTATGACTGTCCTATTTCTGGGGGATGCGCACCATAGCGCCAAACTCGCTATACCGTTATTTGCCAGCAAGATTAAGGCCGGCTTCCCCTCACCGGCGCAGGATTATGTCGAGCGTACGCTGGATTTAAACGAGCTATGTATCCGCCACCCTAACGCGACGTTTTTTGTCCGGGTAGAGGGCGACTCGATGATTGACGCCGGTATTTACGATAACGATGTATTAGTGGTAGACCGCGCTATTGACGCCGAGCATGGCGATATCGTGGTGGCCGCCGTTAATGGTGAGTTTACCGTAAAAGAGCTGTGTACCCGCCCTTCACTGATGTTGCTGCCACGCAACGCGGCCTACCAACCGATACGCCCATGTAATGGTGAAGAGCTGAATGTTTTTGGTGTGGTAACTAATGTGATCCGGCAAATGAAACGCAAATGAGCCCATCTGTATTTGCCCTGGTAGATTGCAATAACTTTTATGCCAGCTGTGAAAAGCTGTTCCGGCCCGATTTAGCCGATAAACCGGTTGTGGTGTTATCCAACAACGACGGTTGCATTATTGCCCGCTCGAAAGAGGCTAAAAAGCTTGGCATTAAAATGGGCCTGCCGGTGTTTCAGGTGCGTGATTTATTGCAACAGCATCAGATAGTGGCCTTTTCATCCAACTATGCGCTGTATGCCGATATGTCGCAGCGGGTAATGAGCACGCTGGAAAACCTGGCACCACGGGTAGAGGTGTATTCAATTGATGAAGCCTTTTTAGATTTAACCGGCCTGGCTTATTGCGAAGGGCTAACTGAATTTGGCCAGCACGTTAGGCGCACCGTGCAAAAAGATATCGGCATCACGGTTTGTGTTGGCATAGCGCCAAGTAAAACCCTGGCAAAACTGGCCAACCATGCCGCCAAAACCTGGGCTAAAACCGGGGGCGTGGTCGATTTAACCGGCAAAGAGCGCCAGCGCAAGTTACTGGCCCTGCTGCCGGTAAACGAAGTGTGGGGCATTGGCGGCAAGCTGACAAAACGTTTAGAGCAACTGGGTATTACCACCGCACTGCAGTTGGCTGATGCGGCCCCTGATTACATTCGGCAGCACTTTTCTGTGGTGGTTGAGCGCACCGTGCGCGAACTTAATGGTGAGTCATGTATTGCACTGGAAGATGTCGCACCAACCAAAAAGCAAATTATCAGCAGCCGCGCCTTTGGTGAACGTATTAGCGACAAACAGCAGATGCGTGAGGCCATTAGCGAATACATTAGCCGGGCCTGCAAAAAGCTGCGCCAGGAGCAACAACAGGCAAAATACCTGACGGTATTTTTGCGCACCAGCCCATTTAGCGACAAAGACGCGCCCTACTCCGCCAGTAAAAGCTGTGAGCTGGAAAGCCCCAGCAGCGACACCCGGGTGTTTTTAGCCAGCGCCATGCGGCTACTTGATAGTCTGTGGCTTAACGGCTACCGCTACGCTAAGGCAGGTGTCATGCTAGCCGACTTTTACGACCCGGGGGTTCACCAACCCGGCCTTTTCGACGAGCCGATTGTACAAAAAGAATCTGACCAAAAGCTGATGCAACTAATGGATACCCTCAACAGCAAACATGGCAAAACGCTGTGGTTTGCCAGCCAGGGCACAACCCAGCAATGGGGCATGAAACGTGAACTGCTCTCGCCGGCTTACACCACAAATTGGAAAGAATTACCGCTGGTCAAGTGAGGCCTACTAAGAGCAAATAGCGAAGCTGTAGTTTGAATTTAGCCTGCCCCCAATAATTACTAAGGCGCACTACTTGCGCTTTGCCAGCCAACAAAACAACCTGCTCATCTCACGACTTTCTCATAAGGCAGCATTTGAGGATTGTCATTGGCAATCTTTTTGTATTCCTCTTCAAGCCACGCCTGACAATTTTCCAAGCACAACAGATGCTCCTCGTAGTCAGACACATCACGAATCGTTTCGCTTTGCAGAAACTTTTCGTTGTACTTAATAGCGTCATTGAGCGCTGACGTTAACAGCATCAGATACTGTTCGGATATTTCCAATTTCATATCGCTTCCCTCACCACGTTAGTGGCCAGATCATTAAGCAAGCTTCTAAAAAGTGATAGTGGCATATCGTATGCCGGCGCTATCGTATAGTGTGTAGCGGAGATACGGGAGTTAAACTTGTCTTTCACTATTGCAAGACCGGATGGCAACGTTGTACCTTCGGGAATTTTGTAATATTCCCAAGAGTTTCCTTTAAATGTATTTGGCTTGTCAAAAGTACTTATTCCTCTTGGCGATGGCCGGCATGAAACCCACTTCACCCCGTCTTTTTCTGAAATAGTTATATCTGCAGGCCTTAATTGGCCGTTGGATAACACTTTGTCTTCTTCGACCAGACCAAATAAAGAACCCTTATCCGTCGTTCTCTTAGCCCGCCATAAATTTACGGGAGATTGTTCAAAGTAGCGATCAATATCTCCTGCAGAGATTAAAATATCTTTAAGTATTTCAGTCATCGAAAGTCTTCCCTTACCAATTAGTAGATTTAGCCAACAATTTGGCAAGACCAAATTTAACCCAATAAACCACTCAAATAAACATTTAAATTACATATAAACCCGCATAAATAACAATCTTGAATTACAGAAAAGGGGGTTACCAGCCAAGACACCACCCAACAATGGGTGATGAAACATGAACTGCTTTCGCCGACTTACACCACAAATTGGAAAGAAATACCGGTGGCTAAGTAATGTCTGCTAAGAGCGAAAAGCGAAGATGTAGTTTGAATTTAGCCTGCCCCTAATAATCCCAATCCGATAAGTGCAGTCTAAGGTTGAACCATGCTTTAACGCTGTAAAAGATTTAGTTGAGTTAACCTAAAAGCCATTGTCCCGGCCGTAACCAAAATCTCTGGCAAAGCGCGCCACCACCACAGCAACTTAGCAAGATCGGGTACGCGGGTTGGCCCTAAGTTCGTATATGGTGTTATCGTACTTAGAGCAGCAATGGAGAAAATTATGCAGCAGATACGGGTGATTCAGGTTGAACGCTATGCCACGCGGGTGGAGAAAGTGCTGGCCTATATTGAGTCGTTGGGCGCGCAGGCCCAACCGACACTGGACGAGTTGGCCGCCGTGGCGGCAATTTCACCGTTTCATTTTCATCGGGTATGGCGGGTGATGACCGGGGAGACGGTGTTCGAAAGCCTGCGGCGTGTGCAAATGGGCCGCGCGCTGGTTGCGCTGCAGAACGAGCGTGCACCGGTAGTTGAAGTTGCAGAGGCCGCCGGCTATGCCAGTGGCCAATCCTTTGCGCGTTCACTAAAAGCCTTCGCCGGGGCCAGTGCCAGCGAGCTAAGGGCCGACCCTGCTAAGATGGCCGCATTTGTTGCCCGCATTACGCATGGCCTGCGAGCGCAGGACGACGACGTACCAGGCATTGAGGTAACAATAGTTGAGCTGCAGCCACTGAAAATCCTGGCGACACGCAATACCGGCGCCTATGAAAGCCTATTCAATGGTTATGGCCGTCTGTTCGAGTTAGTCACTCAGTGTATGCCGCCAGAAGACGTGCGCGGCATTCATGGTTTATGGCCGGATGATCCGCGCACCACGGCGCCCGAAGACTTTCGCTTCGACTGCGCTTTCTCTGTAGCGCAGACAGCAGGCGCAGCGCCGCCGGGGACGCATTGGGCAGAGTTACCCTCGGGCACTTGCCTGAGCGCGCGCCATGTCGGCGATTATGACGCATTGCTGGATACGATTGACTGGCTTTACGCCATGGCACTGGAAGCTGGCATAGAACTGCGCAACGCCCCGCTGTTTGCGCATTATATTGATGATCCGGAAAGCACACCTGTTGCAGAGTGGCGCACGGATGTCTACCTACCCATCGAGGTGAACCAGATATGAGGCAACTAAAATGGATGGCAGGTCTGTCACCGACTGGGTGAAAAAAAACGGTAGCTGGCACCAGTTTATGCACGCCGACTATCAGCGTGATTAATATCGAAGCTACTTTTTCTTTTTATCTATCAAAACTTGCTGTTGCCATTTACCAGGCTGCTTGTCGGTACGATGTATACACCCTACCCAGCAGCAAGGTCGCTTTTTGCCTTCCAGAAGATCCTCGGTCGCCCGAACTATGCGTTTTATTCTGGTCTTCTGTTGTTTAGCATCTTCAATCCAACAAATAAATTCATTTCGGCCAATTGCTGACAAGGCTTCCCAACTGCTAACCAGTTCTTTTTCAACTAGTGCCTTAGCCAAATCACCTGGTAATTCGTGCACCAAGCCGCCGGACATTTCTGGTTTCATAGCTAATTACCTGATACCTGCTGTTGGTTTGCTAGTTAATGGCTCGAAATACATATATTTAACATAGCTCATCTTTAATTGTCTCTGCCCCCATTTTTTTTCTACTTTGCTGTTAAATAATCCAGCGTATTGACCATGTCGAATTTGGGACTGCGGCGAATAAACTCTCTAAGCATCGCGGTATGGGCAGATCCCATTAAAATCAGTACCCGATCATGTTTCGTCATCGGAATGCGGTTTAAATTGGTATAAATTTTCATATTGCGCAGATAAAACTGTGCTGCTTGTTCTGCACCTTCAAAGCCATCATCAATGCCAACGTAAAACAGCTTATCAGCATTGGTATTGAGCATGTAATCCAACATCAGCGGGTGATTGGTTAATTGTAACTGTTCCAGCAACGACAGCTGGTCAAAGCGCTGATTACGTTCAGCTAATTTGGGGTAATGCAAAAAAGGCTGATGGGTTAATTGCAGATAGGTTTGCCGGTCAACCGAATTTTCCAGCTCGGGGCTGTTTTCGATAAAGTCTCCCAAGCTGTAGTTATAGCCCAGATGGTGATCGATGCCGTACACCTTATCTACGCCACTTAATCTGGCGATATCAAAGCCCAGCATACTTAGCTCACCATAGCGGGTATCTAAGCGCACAGGGTTGGCTAAAAACGCCTGATAGGCCTGATTTATGCGGGCCATATCTTCAGGTAGAAACTCCAGGCAAACGATGGTGGGTTTAAATTGGGCAAGCAACTTTGCGATGTCTTTAACAGCTTGCTGATTAGCCTGGCTATGTTCATCAAAATCAACGCTGTTAGCATCACTGGTAGCGCCAAAGTGAAAGCTGCCTATATTCAGCACTTTAATTTTTTCAACATTAACAGGCCCGGCCTCAGCAAGTAACACAGAGTCCGTTGTACTGCTGCAGGCAACAAGACACAGCGCCAGTAAAAATAGGATAGTTTTCATTGATATAGGCCAGATGCTGAAAATAGCACCAGCATAGCCAACATCAGCATGTGCAGCAATAGCGCAACATAAGTCCGACAATTATAAAGCAGCTTTGCCCTCCTAGGCCTCTGGCAACAACTCCGCGCTCTATAAAGTGCAGCTTCAAACTGGCTGCATCAACCTGTCACGGAAACCCTTACACAGCATATAAAATCGACACAGCGGATAAATCAGCATTAGCAGTAAAGTAATTAAATCGCCAACATCGCGCTTGTCGTAATAGTAATGCGCCGGGTGCTGCAGTGCAGGGACTGCACCTTCTATCTTAATGATTTTTGACTCAAATTCATCTTCAGAAAGGTTATTCAATTTCTGCCCGGCGTTTAGCGGGTAGATGAAATATCTACCCGACTCTGTAGCACCGTAGACCGCCTTATCACTTATGCCTACCAACACAATGTCACTGACTATTGCCTCACCACCCTCTCTACCTGGCCACAAATACCACTTATCGGTTACATCTATCGCTCCCAGAGTCAGTTTTTTATTCACAGGCAGTGACCAGTAATCTGTTAGCGGCGGATCGACATCCCTAACCAGCTCACAAATTATAATATTCGCAAAGATTGCCAATAGAAAATATGGACCCAGCTTAATTGGAAACCAAAAAAAAGACTCAACCGAGACCTTACTTTTGCTGAAAAAAAAGCTCAGCACTTTAGCTAGCAACAGCAGCACAAAGCCTGCAATAGTCGCCAGAAAAACGTAGCCTAGTGCTGCGAAAACTAATTGAAATAATGAACCCACGTATGATTCCCGGCGAAGTGTTAATTCAGTATTGGCGTGATAATTTCAACCACAACATAATTATGTTTGCAGTCATTTATGTTACATAAGCAACAAAATCCGTCACGCCAACATCATGGCCGAGCTGGTGCAATAGCGTGCTAAGCTGGCCGCGGTGATGGGTTTGGTGGTTAAACATATGAGCTACGGCTACCCAGGTAGGGTGCTGGCGCTGCTGGCCCTGGGAATTGCTGTAGCGCATAGTGCCGGCCAGCTGTGCGGCGGTTAACTCATCAGTAAAGCGGGTAATGACATCATCGGTCGCCACTCGTTGCTCGCTAAGCTCGGTAAAATTGGCATACAGCTCATCACGCAGCGAACTAAACTGCTGCACTAAATCGGCACGCTGTAATGCTGCCATAGTGGGAAAGGCAGTAGCAAAGCGGCCCAGCCAGATGCGGTCGGCCAGCAAAATATGATTTAGCGTTGCGTGCACAGAGCCAAAGAACGCGCCGAGATCTTTTTTGCGCTCGTCTTCAGTTAAAGTGGCCGCCAGCTTATATAATCGGGCGTTAAACTCACGATTATATTTGGCAAAACCCTGCATTTGCTGCTGATGCGCTGTCATGTACTCTCCTCTGCCAGATACGGATCTAATTCGGATGCAATTGCAGCAAATCCCACTTATTGCCGTATAAATCCTCAAACACTGCCACAGTGCCGTAGCTTTCTTCTCTGGGCTGTTCGTTAAACTTAACGCCTTTGGCCTGCATGGCGTGATAGTCGCGCCAAAAATCGTTGGTATGCAAAAACAAGAATACCCTGCCGCCGCTTTGGTTGCCCACGGCAGCTTGCTGGTATAAAACGCGATAGCGTCGTCGTAATCGGCTACCAACAGCGCGATATTGCCGATTTTTTGTTGTACGGGTTGTTGCTGCATAAGCTCAGACATCTGTTTGTGTTTGTTTCCGTTGTTTGTTCATATTCGATTCTAACGCAAGTTTCACCGTAGGTGAAAAGCCTTAGCCGGTGCTACAAACACTGCAACCGCTATCTTTATTCAGACTAAACTGGCGCCACTGGCTGGTTAGGCCATCAAACAGCTGCAATTTGAGCATAGCGTGGCGCGTTTTCGCCAGCGTCATCGCCGCCAATAATACGTCGCATTTGAACAAGAGTCCCGCCGCTATATAACGTAAAGTAACGCATCAATTGTTTACTTTAGCTTGTGATGAATTTTTTCCAAACGTTGTTAATTATGTTGTTTTGCAGCAGTGCACAAGCCAACGTCAGCATTCATGTGATGGCCCCCCTACTAGTAGAGGACAGGCCGTCATTTCGGCTGCAGCTGGCTGAAGCCAAACGCCTTGGCGTGGGTGGTGTTTCAGTTGACGTTTGGTGGGGCATGGTAGAGGCAGAGGCCGATCAGGTATTTGATTGGCGCTATTATGATGACATCTTTGCCGACATCAGTGCAGCGGGTTTAAACATCGTCCCGATTATGTCTTTTCATCAATGTGGTGGAAATGTAGGGGATAATTGCAACATCCCCCTTCCAGGTTGGATTTGGCAACACTACATCAACAAAGGCATCACACAAACCGACTTGCAGTACAAAAGCGAATATGGCAATTATTCCGCCGAAACCGTGTCCTTATGGGCAGATCATGTTGTTATTCAACAGTATAGTGAATTTATACAGGCGTTCAGCCAACACTTTCAGCATTTATCTAACCGCTTAGCTGAGATTAATATCTCTATGGGCCCGGCTGGGGAATTGCGCTACCCTTCGTACAACAGCCATGATGACGGTAAATCTGCTTATCCAACTCGCGGCAGCTTTCAGGCATATTCAACTCTTGCCGTACAAGACTTTCGCCAGGCTATGCAAAGCAAATACGGTGACATAGTTAAACTTAATGCGTCATGGAATACGCAGCACACTGATTTTAAAGAGGTTATTCCACCTTTAGACGGTAATCAGTTTATTAACAGCGGCCAACATCGACACTCGCAATATGGCAAAGATTTTATCGATTGGTATCATTTGTCACTGATAGCACATGGTAACCGTATGCTGGAAGCGGCAGACGCGGCGCTAGCTGACACTTTTAATGCGGTTCCACTGGGCTATAAAATTCCGGGTATACACTGGAAAATGGCCATTGATGACTACAGCGCCCGCAGTGCAGAGTTGGCCGCGGGTTTACTGCACAGCGATTGGCCTTACCATGAAGGCAATGGATACGGCTATATCCACATGGTAGCCGTTGCCAAACAGCTTAATTCCAAACAAGCCGGATCTAGCCAACCTGGCCATAAACAACGCCAAGTCATTTTGCATTTTACCGCACTAGAAATGCAAGATAGCCCAATGCCCCCTAGCTATTCAATGGCAAAAACTCTGGTTCGCTGGCTGGGTGAAGAAGCCAAGCGACAACAGGTAACAATAAAAGGTGAAAACGCCCTCTCGGCAGGGGTCGAGCATGTCAGTGGCTGGGACAACATGCAACAGGCCTTGCAAAATAGCCATTATTCCGGCCTGACTATTTTAAGGCTGGAGCAGGTAACCAATAATGAAACCGGCAAGCAAGGGCTTAAAACGCTCATTCAAACTAAATAATAGTCTGATCAATACACTCATATTGGCCAGGTGAGACAATACTCGGTTAAGGAAAGTCCTTACCAAGCACGCGCAGACCACCTGCATTTTCGCGTCTACGCTAGAGGCTTTGACAACGACATATGGGGTATTTAATGCCCCATATGTCGTTGTTTGATATTATAAAAACTGTGCACAAAGCATGGCAAGCAGGTATGCCAGCATGCCATAGCCAAATACCAATGCACCAACCAATCGGGCACTGCCGGTTTCCGCTTTTAACGTGGCAACGGTCGCAACACATTGCAGCGCCACCACATAAAACAGCAAAATACCCATACCTGCGCCAAAAGTGAGCCCATCAGCCTGAATATTGGCAGCCAGCCCGGCAATATTTTCATCAGCACCATCAATACCAAATAAGGTGCCCAGTGCGCCAACAAACACTTCACGCGCTAAAAACGACATTAAAATAGCTACGCCATAGCGCCAGTCTAGCCCCAGTGGTTCGAATATAGGCTCAATCCACTGGCCAATGACACCAAGATAAGAGTCTTCTAAACCGCCGGCGGAGGTAGGGAAATACCCTAGCAGCCAGATCCCAAGCGATACCGCAAAAATAACCGGGCCAGCGCGATAAATAAACTGTTTGGCACTGCTAAGTACGCGGTGTATTAGCGGTTTCCAGTGGGGAAACCGATAACTTGGCAGCTCAAGAATAAAGGGCATATCGGATTTTTCATTATCCGTCACTGCCGAGCGAGACAGCAACAGGCTAACAAGCAATGCCGTAACGATACCAAACAGATACAAGCCAAAGAAGGCTACGCCCTGCAAGTTAACGATGCCGCCCAAATAACGGGTATCAGGGATTAACACCGCTACCAGCAATGCATATACCGGTAAACGCGCTGAGCATGACATTAGCGGCACAGTTAACATAGTAATAAGGCGCTTTCGGGGTGATTCAATAGTACGCGCCGCTAAAATAGCCGGAATAGCACAGGCATGTGCTGATAAATACGGAATAAAACTGCGGCCGGACAAGCCAAAATAGCTAAGCGGCCGATGGCAAATTAACGCCGCCCGCGCAAGATAACCACTGTCTTCCAACACGCCGATAATTAACGTTAACACCATTATTTGTGGCACAAATACTAAAAAGGATCCCAAACCACCAAACAAGGCATCATTAAGAAAATCAGCCAGCATACCCGGGCCGGTTAAATCGGTAATAAAGCTTGCGCTGACACCAATAGCATTTTCTACGGCATCCATCAGCGGTGTAGCAAAAGTAAAAATACTTTGAAATAACAAAAACATCACTAATAAGAATGCGATGCCTCCGCTGACATTATTTAGCATAAAAGCATCAATAGCATTTTGCTTTTTCAACACAACAGAAGACGGCATACCATATTGCGTTGCCAGCAAGCGGCTTTGCTTTACCTGCACGCTGTAATCCAACGGTGGAAGCGCGACAGTGTTTAAATTGCTGCTATCAGCCTCAGCGGCCAATTGTATTACTGCCGTTTTAAATTCGGCTATGCCATCTAATGTCTTGGCTGACAATGCAAATACCGGTGCACCTAAATCACGACTTAGCCCCGCTACGTCTATTTGATGACCAAAGCGCGTAACCTCATCAATCATATTCAGGGCAAATACCAGTGCCTTACCATACTGATGCGCTAATGCTTGCATTTGCATGCCAAACATCAGGCTACTTTGCAGCCGGGTGGCGTCAAGGTTACAAATAATCAGCGACGTGTCCTGATCCAATAATGCCTGATTGATTTTTTCTACCGCGATATCTTCATCACGCGTGAGCGTACTCATTGAATATGCACCGGGGAAATCGACTAACTGATATTGGTCAAACCGGCCTGATTTAAGTTCTACCGTAACCCCAGGGAAATTAGCCACTTTTTGGCGTAAGCCTGTTAACTGATTAAACAACAAACTTTTGCCGGAGTTGGGTTTTCCGACCAATATAATACGCTTCATAAAAAACCTGCGAAATGACAAGGCTTACCGGTGTAAACGCCGGCACATCATTACTGACTAAACAGTAGCTACTACAGGGGTTTAACCCGAATTTTACTGGCAACTTTTTGCTCTAGCGAATACACACAATCGGCTATTGCAACCACCAATGCCCCATTGAAAGGGCCTCGGCGCAAACACAATACAGGCAAACCATTATCCAGCCCCATTTCACGTAGCCTGCTGCTAACAGCCTGATCCAAGCCTGCATCCAGCGTTGTAACCGTTACCGTCTGGCCACCGGCAGTGTCCCAAAGTGACATCATGCACATCGCTCCAACATGGAAATACAAATTATTCGCATTGTTACTTAAAATGGTGGAATTTACAACGACATTCCAGCTAGAACTACGCTTCCTAGCGCTAAATTACTGGCGTTGGTTTTGGATTATCTATTGTTAAACGGCTTTGTGAGCATCAAGGCTGGCAAATGGCAGTAACCAGCAATAACGGCAAAATGATTGCGGTGACGTTTTATCAGACGCAGCCACAGGCAATTTCAGTGTCCTGTGCCGACGATTAAGCCTATACTGCAGTACGACTTTTTGTTAGCACAGACTTGCATGACTGACCAAACAACACCTCCACCATTAAGCTCCTCACTGCGCCAACAAGCCGAACACCACCTCCGAACCGGTACAGCTCGGCTTAGCAGCGCCTTTGCGGCCAGTAGCGATGCGCTAGATGTGCTGTACCGGCTCAGCATTGCAGACACCTGCGCAGCTAAAATTATACGACTTTAGAGTATCGTTGCTGGCCTTGGTTTAAGTACGCATCAAAGCAAGCACAAATACTACGAACCCAAAGCCGGCCGCTACCTGTGACCTTTATCCGCTCTGCGTATATCTCGACCAATCCATCCTCCATAAACGGCTGCAATAGGGTTAATGCATCGGCAAAATAGTGCCAAAAGGCGGTAATACTCCACTGCTGGCAAAATGCTGACGTATCAAGTTTAAAGTGACAAATCAGCTGACTAATCAACGCTGCCCGAATTTTATCGTCATCATTCAAACAAAAACCACGCTCGATTGGTAACTGCAGTTGCGCTACCATCTGGTAATACTCTGGTAAGGTTTTAACATTTTGCCACAGTACACCACTTACCTGGCTAATACTTGAGACACCAAGCCCGATTAGCGTATCTTGGCCTGCCGTTGTGTACCCTTGGAAATTACGCTGTAACGTGCCATTTTGCTGTGCTTTTGCTAAGGCATCGTCAGGCTTTGCGAAGTGGTCCATACCAATAAACTGATATCCCGCTTTGCCAAAAGCCTCAATACCCATAGTTTGCAACTGCAGCTTAGTTTCCGCATCCGGCAAACTGGCATCAGGGATTTTTCGTTGTGCCGCAAAGCGCTCAGGCAGATGGGCATAACTAAAGAGTGAAATGCGATCAGGGTTCAACTGAATAATAGTATCCAGTGTTTGGGCAAAGCTATCAGGGTGCTGAAACGGTAAGCCATAGATTAAATCCAAATTAACTGATGCAAAACCAATTTCACGACACAGTAACATTTGCCGGCGTATTAAATCGGTATCTTGCACCCGGTTTATCGCAATTTGCACTTTTTCATCCAAGTCCTGCACACCAAAACTCACTCGGTTAAAACCTAATTTGTGCAAAAAGCGCAGCTTGTCATCACTGCAGCTACGGGGATCTATTTCTATGCTTAATTCAGCATCGGCGTTGAGGGTAAAATGTTTATGGATCAACACAATAAGCCGGGTTAATTGCAGCTCAGTTAGAAAGGTTGGCGTACCACCACCTAAATGCACCTGTTTAATATGCTTACCTGCAATACGCGCGGCATAACAAAGCATCTCTTGCTCGAGTGCTTGTAAATAGATATCGGCTTTATGCTGGTGACGAGTAACGATTTTATTGCAGCCGCAGTAATAACAAAGTTGCTGGCAAAATGGGATGTGCAAATAAAGGCTCAGGTCATCTGAGCACAATGCAATAGCCCGCTGTACATGGCACGGGTCGAAATTATGCTGCATTGCTAATGCGGTTGGGTACGAGGTGTAGCGTGGGCCATTAATATTGTATTTACGGATTAGCGCGGGATCGCATTGCATAACAAAGTAACCTGAATGAACGAAAGTTGTTGCATTGTAGTTTGGTTGGATTGGTTCAACTTTGATCTGTCGCAGTACCAAAACAACTTTCAGGTTAATAAAGCCGCGTTTAGTTCGACGCTGACGCTTTAAGTGTTGCCTGCTAATACTCACCCTAAAAGACGGTTAACTTGACGAAAGTTCAATAGCAGCCTTAATTTAATCAGCTATACTACTTTTTATAAAAGTATGTTTTTAATATATTTTTCGACTTATACAGGACACTTATGAGAAACAACCAACCTGTCACTAACAGAGAATACAGCTTTGCAGCAACAGCACGGTTGATTTCCGGGACCGATGCAAAGGGCAATATCACTTACTGCAATCAGGCTTTTATTGATGTCAGTGGCTTCAATAAAGATGAGCTGATTGGCAAGCCGCACAATATGATTCGCCACCCCGATATGCCAGCGGCAGTATTTAAAGAAATGTGGCAGACCATTTCAGCCGGCCGTGTTTGGATGGGATTGGTAAAAAACCGACGTAAAGATGGAGATCACTATTGGGTTAGCGCTTTTGTAACCCCCGTGTTTGAAGGTAAAAGCGTTGTAGGATTTGAGTCAGTTCGTGTCTGCGCCAGTGCAGAAGAAAAAGACCGCGCTGAAAAAGCCTATGCGCGTATCCGCGACGGCAAGTCTAACTTATCAATAATCAGTCGAACAGCGCATGGCCTGCAATCTGTGTCATCGGTACTTGTACCGGGTATTATCGCCTCTGCGGTTTTTTTTACTTTGTATGATACCACCGCTGGCATTATTGCATTAAGTACCACAGCACTTTCGGCGCTTTGGTTAGCTTATACCCAACAACAACAGTTCAGCGATATCTTCACCATTAGCCCAGAATCTTATACCAATAGTGTTGTAGCAGAGACCTATTTTGGTAACGCTGGCGCTAAAGCACAAGCTAAATTGGCGCTTGCTTGTGAAATTGCCAGAAATCGAACCGCTTTAACCCGAATTGCAGATGCCGCAGCGGTGCTTGACACTATTGTGAAAAATACACAAATGGAATCTGAATCAACGTCGGCAGCTGTAGCCCAGCAAAGCCATGCAACGCAGCAAATTGCGTCAGCTATCACACAGATGTCGGCGGCTATTCAAGAAGTAGCGGGCAATGTACAAACCAATGCGGGCAGCGCACGGGACGCACTTAGCAGTGTAACCGAAGGTGCTACACTGGCTAATGACGCCAAAACCGCGATTGATGCATTAAGCGATTCAGTGGCCAGTATTGCTAATACTGTGCGGGAACTGGCAGAGTCGACTAGCGAAATTGGTCAAGCCGCCAATCTGATTTCAACCATTGCAGATCAAACAAACTTGCTGGCACTTAATGCGGCTATAGAAGCGGCCAGAGCCGGAGAACAAGGCCGTGGTTTTAGTGTTGTTGCCGACGAAGTCCGTTCATTAGCGTCGAAAACGCGGGAATCAACCGACAAAATACATAAAATTGTTGAGGTACTCACAGCACGTGCTATGAGTGCAGTAGGCGTATCAGAAAAAGGTGAACAAGCTGCGAAACATGGTGTGACAACAGTGGAACATACCCGTGATGCACTGGCTAATATTCGGGACTCTGTGCGCACTATAACCAGCCTGACAGAGCAAATGTCTGCCGCAGTTGAGCAACAAGGCACGGTTGCGGAACATATTAATCAACAAATTGTCGAAATTGCCGATAGCACCTCTGCCACGCATACCTCAGCAAATTCAGCACTTGATGCAAGTAAACAACTGGCTGGAACCGTTGCCCATGTCCGCTCTATTATTAACCGTTTTTCTAGCAGCCGCGACCGCTAGTCTATGATATTACAGTGTTAACTCAACACTACAACGCTTACCATCTGTTGTTTTGCCAATGCAGCGCATCTGTACAGAAGAGTGAAGCTAAAGAGTGTGAGTTAACCATTTTTTAATTGAAGGGTCGTTAATCTGAGCTTGTAATCTTTGTTCATTCTCCGTATTTAATTGACCCGACAGTTTAAATTTAACCACAAACATAACCAAACAAAGCGTTTTAATATCAAGGCCTGTCACTGTAAAATCGGGTTTATCTTGAAGTAAGACGAGTTGGCATAACTCGGCCGAAAACCCCCACAAAGTCAATAAATATGCTGTCACTAACGTGGCATCATCGACCCTAAGCCCTTCATCCAAATTAATCGGTTGTGGGCTATAACTGGCTTTTTCTGCTGCCAATGTTAAATGCCCTACCCCAGTAAACAGTGCTGCCACAGAGATGAAATCTTGCATTTCCATATTAAAACCAAGCAATTTACTGTTTTGCCGACAGGCATTAGCATAACTAAACGCCCAGGCACTAAATCGTTTATGCGAAGCTGCTGGCACTTTAGAAGACGCTAGTTGCTCTATCGACATAGCAACAATAATTGCTTCAGTAAGTCGTAAACCTAAACGCTTTATTGCCTCAACAAGCGAAGCTGTTTGTCGCGCATAGCCTAAAAATGCCGAGTTTGCTAACTGAATTAGCTTTGCCGCAATCAAGGTTTCATGGCTAATAAGTTCTGCAACGTCAGAGACATCAACATCGGTCTGTGAAAATAACGATCTTAGCTTGCTGACAGATTCAGGCAATGCAAAAAAATACTGAGCTCGACCTAATTTCTCCCTTAGTTCCGGACTAAAGTTAAGTGCATTTAATCGTTCTAAACAATTAAACACATGATTTAGATCATCTTCAGAAAACGGCTTACTCAAAACAAAATGCGCAACCTCAGTCGTCCGACTAACAACATCTTCAGCTGTGTCACCGGTTAAAAGGATTCGCACTGTAGAAGGATAAACGATCTCAATTTCTTCGAGAATTTTATCACCATTTTTTTGTGGCATTAAAAAATCACAAAATACTGCATCAGGCACAACGCCTTCGGGTAGCGCTGACTGCCAAAATGTTGCTTGCTCACAGAGAAAAAACTGACAATCAGGCTTTAACCGACGCGCCGTGCGCTGTAGCGCCTTGAGCATAAAGCTGTCATCGTCAATAAACAAAATATTTAGCATAGTTATTGGTCTCCCATCAGAGAAGCAAGCCCAGCCCCTGCAATACCAACAAAATTTATAAAGCTTTGCTCAGATTGCGGCTTGGCAATCAAAAAACCTTGAATAACATCGCAGTTAAGTTGCTCCAACATTTTAAGTTGCTCCAACGTCTCAACCCCTTCGACAACGACCTGCATGCTCATGTCGTGCGCCATACGTGTTATGTTGGCAACCATACTTTGCGTATTGAGATTTTGAGCAATGTCAATAATTAAAGACCGGTCAATCTTAATAACATCAATTGGTAGTTTGGATAGATATGACAATGATGAATAGCCAGTACCAAAATCATCTATAGCAATACTGACTCCGGCTTTTTTTAACCTGCTAAGTTTTTCAATGCTCTGCTCAAGATTTTCAATTAACCACGTTTCCGTCAATTCAAACTCAAGCAGCGAGGTATCAATATCAAACCCGGCTAATAATGTCTCCACACGAGGAATAAAATCGTCTTGCGCCAATTGTTTGCCGGATATGTTAATCGCAACTTTATCCAGTTGAACCCCTTGCTTGCTCCAATTCGAAATGGCCATACAAGCACGCTGAAGCACCCAATAACCCAACTCAACAATTTGCCCCTCTTGTTCAGCTATTGGAATAAAAACCGCAGGAGATACAAAACCCAAAGAGGGATGCTGCCAACGTAATAACACTTCACAACTGCATATTTTTCGCTGTTTAAGATCAAATTTTGGTTGGTAATGCAAAAAAAGCTGCTCATTATCAATGGCGTAAAACAAGGCTTCACTTATAAGCAACTGGCTTCTTTTACGTTCAATCATCGAGGCGTCATAACGCATAAAAAAGTTAGCCTGCCCATTTGCGTGCAATCTGTTTGAAATTAATACGTTATTTAAAAGTTGACGACCTGATTGACCATCTTCAGGTGCCATACAATACGTTATAACGAATTCCACCCGGACAGCACTTTTAGTATAATTTAGCGGACCAAATGGCTCTATTAACGCAGCAAGTTTTGCATGCACATCCAGCTCAGCGGAAATATTGTCCAGCAGCAAAACAAATTGCTCGTTCGCCAAATACCCCATTAATGCTGAAATTTTGCTGGCTTGTTTTAGCAAAACGGCTGAAATGTCCTCAAATAAAGCTTCCGCTTCCGAGAACCCTACCATCTCAGACCAAAACCCATAGTTTTTAAGCTGTATCGCTACCATAGCAAACGGCGTTCCAGCTTGGAGGTGGACATCAGCAGAGCGCAGAATTGATTTTTGATCCAAAACAGCAGGTAAATTTAGATGGCTTGAAAATACCGGTTCAGCATCATCAACCAACAGCACTTGCAACACCCTCGAATGTTCGTACACAATTTTGACAAAGGCTTCAATTTCTCTACCAGCAACAGTCTTTAAAACTGCATGCCCTGTTGGGCTGTCAAGAAGATGAGCCACCCCGTCGTCTGAGACTGGTGAAAAAAGCTCAACAAAGGTTGAATGGTTTACATCATTTAATTTAAGTAAGTTCTTTGCGATACCATTTACCCGCCCCAATTGCCCCCCAGCAAATACCTCAACTAAACCATCGGCACTGCTGGCCATTAGCTGCGTGATTATTTTTTCGTCGCGTGTTTCATCATAAGTTCGAAAAGCCTCAGCGACCTCAACGAGCAAGGTGGTTTCATCCCACGGTTTTTGTAAGAAACGAAATGCAGAACCTGAATTAAGTAAGGCCAGTACCGCATTAAAATCAGCGAATCCACTGAGCACGATGCAAAGGCTAGCTGGGTATAATATCTTAATTTCAGCTAACAGCGCGGCGCCATCCATTATCGGCATCCTGAAATCTGAAATCACCACCTGGCAGGCTTCCAATTGCATAATTGCAAGCGCAGCATTGCCACTCTCTGCCGTAAAAACATTGTACCCTTCCCGGGCAAACACGCGAGCTAATGACCGCAAAATGGCAGGCTCATCATCAACTATTAAGAGTTTATTTGGCATATCAATACCACTTAAGTTAATAGTTTATTGACAACATCACGTAAGTGGGTGTTATCGAACGGCTTAGACAATGCCACGTCGGCCCCCAAACTCAGTGCTTTAGTAAGGCCAACGTCTGACAAGCCCGAAATCACCACAATTTTTATATTTGTGGTTTCAGGTTGCTGGCGGATAAACTGTAGCACCTCGTAGCCATCAAGTCCGGGCATAGATAAATCCAGTGTGACTAAATCTGGCTTGGTTGACAGAATTTTAACGCCGGCCTGAAATCCATCAGCAGTAAAAATTATATCGTGGCCACAAGGCAGCAAAACACGTTTGATTGCGTTTCTAATTTCAGGTTCGTCATCAATAATTAATATTCGTTTGGTGCTTATTTCTTGGTCTGCTTCCTCACGGTTGGCTTTGATAAAGTCATCGGAAATGGGCATATTTTGTTGTTGCAGAAATAGAATAAAATCGTTCAGCAATACCCGGTAATTTCCTCTTCCTGGCAACTTATGTCCTTTTAACTGCCCTTGGGCAATCCAACGACTCACCGTCCGCTGATGCACATCGCAATACTGTGCAATTTCTCCTGGCCGCAATGTCTTCATTAACTATATTCCATAATAAAACTTGATCATTGAACAGTTATAGCATAACTTTAACAAAGAGACAAATGAGACATTTGAGTATTTGAGGATCTTATGAGCCAATCAGAGACAACTTTGCTGCCAGTAATTTTATGTGTCGATGATGAAACGAGTATATTGAAGTCGTTGCAACGCTTATTTATGTCTAAAAATGTCAAATTTCTGCAAGCATCAAGCGGCCAGCAAGCTATTGAATTTATGCAAAAAGAGAAAGTTAATTTAATTATTTCTGACATGCGCATGCCCAATATGACTGGCGCAGAGTTTTTAGCACAAGCAGCGATACTGCAACCCGATGCCTACCGCATTTTAATGACCGGCTATTCCGATTTAGCATCAACCGTAAGCGCAATTAATGTTGGGAAAATTCACCGCTATATTCAAAAACCCTGGGATAACGCTGAACTACTTTCACAGGTAGAAGATGGGTTAGAGATGTTTCGCTTAGTGACAGCAAATAAACGCCTCACTGCAAAGGTCGCAGCACAGAACAAACAACTTAAGGAATTAAACCATGGCCTTGAAGAGATGGTGCATCAACGTACTGCACAGTTGAAAAAAACATTGCATCAATTTAAACAACTTGCTGTAACGCGAGAAAATGAACAAAAAGCGACGTTAGAAGTGCTTTACAACATCATTAGTATCAATCCAGCGTTAAGCGGTAAGTTTGCACAAAATGTAAGTGAAACCAGTGCTAATCTCGCCAGCATTATGAGTTTAAACTCGGTAGATAGAGAATTTATCGGCAAAGCCGGGCTTTACTGCGATTTAGGCAAACTTGGATTGCCAGCACATTGTATCAATACCCCCTTTTATAAATTAGACAGCCAAGATAGACGGCTTTTTTTACAACACCCACAATTAGCTGAAGACATGTTGGCACCCGCTGTTCACCTTAATGGTGTAAGCGAAATTATTTCTAACCAATATGAGCGTTTTAATGGCACAGGAGAGCCGATGCAAAAAGTTGCGGAAGACATTCCTATTGGATCACGCATTCTCGCTGTTGCAAGAGACTTTTGGTTGGCCATTTATCAACAACTCAACGCAAAACGTCATACCAGACAAGAGGCCTACGCAGTATTACAAATGCAACAAGGTAGCGTCTATGACCCAACCGTCATAGCCGCACTTGGCAAACTAATATCAAACAATGGGATTGTTAACGACAATAGAATTGAAGAAGGACTTTCTGTAGAACAAATTACTGTAGGTATGCGGCTAACACACAATTTATACAATCGGAAACACATGCTGTTGCTACCCAAAGGACATACTGTTAGTCAAAGCTCGCTAAATAACCTGGTACGTTACCAAGCCAAACACCAAGAGCAACTTTTGATTCAAGTTGAGCCTATTGTTATCGCTCAGCCACTTCCGGAGGAAAACTGATGAAACGATTACATGCAATAATAACGTGTGCATACTAAATGCGTTATCCAACAACAATAATACAAACGTTTCTTGAAAGGCTAAATTGCTCTTTGCCATTCTCGTCAAGACGCATGTGGTTTTTTATCACAACCTCACTGCTGGGCTTTATTGCAAATTCTATGGCAGTGAACCTCCCGATTGTTGTTCCCTTTTTAATCGGCAATATTGCATTTCTAATTATATTACTTCGCCTGGGGTTTATCTGGTCCTCCTTGAGCCTTTTAATTGTTTGTCTACCACTTAATAGCGATATTGTTTGGCTTAACAGCATTTTGCAGTTGTTATGCTTTATGAGTGTAAAACCCAACACGAAACACACGCTATGGCGGCTGCTTTTTATTTACACTATTGGTATTACTGTGCTGTATCTTGCGTTTGATTATGGATTATTAATTGATTCTGCTTTGATGATAATCTGTACAGCGCTATTAAACTGCTGTGTGTTTGCACTCTGTATCAAAACAACCTCAATGCTTGATGCTATTGCGATTTCTCCAGCAAAACAACAACACCAAAGCTTAAAGCTGCAACTAACACACCGAATTGGTTTATACAGCGCAGTTCCTGGTACCATTTTAATTGCGTTTATTTTACAAGGCGCAATTGATATGCACCTGTCATCACAATTGCAATATATAGACCGTAAACAAGACGTTTTTATTAACAATATTCAGCGCCAACTCGTAAGATATCTTAGCCAAGCTGAATTTGTTGCTAGTTTGGGACGAGATAATATTACTAAACATATACTGCAGAATTTAACAGAGCAGCAGCCCGAATTTATATCAGCGCTTTTGACCGACGCAGAAGGCAACATTACCTTATTTTATAAAGCTGACTTACCGGATACTGGCATTCAACATTCGTCGGTTGCAGACCGTAGCTATTTTATTCAACCGAAAGCACTGATGCAAAGTTATGTTAGTGAAACATTTCAAGGCAGAACCTTAGGTAAGGATCTGTTATTTGCAGTCAGTGCTCCACTTTATAAAAATACAGCATTTGACGGCGTAGTAGAAATATCGGTAGATCTAGCAACACTGACCAATAGCTTAATGCCGTCAAAAAATATGGCAACAAACCGCATATTGCTTGACAGTGAAAATAAAAAAATATGGGGTAGCGATACACTAGGCCAGCTGGGCAATGTCTGGACTGAGCGTCCTTTGCTTCCACCAGAGCAGGCGTCATGGTTTAAAACCCTGTTTTTAACACCCATAACCTCTATGCGGTTCACCGCTGATTCGCGTTATGTCGTGATACGAAAACCTCTAAATGGGGTGAAATGGTCAGCGCATTACTACTTAGAGACAACACCTTTTGCCATCAGATATTTTATTTATTTAGTTATCGCCATGCTTTGTGCACTGTTATTACTACAATATATCAGAGTTTTGGCTGGCCGATTTATTCATAACTACACTGACACACTTGAGAAAATTGCTCAACATGCGCACCAATGGCAGTCTGAAACCCCCGAAACGCCTGCTTTAACCTTTAATCAAACAGCACTCGAGTTTGAAATGTTGTCAGACAGCCTAAACGGAATGCAAAAACGTGTTATTGCCTCCAGGCAAGCGATGATCAACTCGATGGCAGAGGTTAAGTTGCTAAACAATGAATTGGAGCACAGAGTTAAAGAGAGAACACAACAACTAGAGCAAGAGCGAGATAAAGCAAAACAACTTGCCGCAATTAAAACGCGATTCTTAGCCAATATGAGCCACGAAATACGCACACCTATTACTATTATCAAAGGCTTTACAGAGGAGCTCCTTGCCGAAACACACGGAGATATTCATCACACGCTGTTGCGGATAAACCAAAACACGTTGCATTTGCAAAATGTTATCAACGATATCCTCGACACAGCAAAAATTGATGAAGGCAAGATGACTATGTCATTCGAACCCATAGAAATCACGCCCTTTTTAAACAATGTCATTGATAGCACTTTGCAACTGGCACAACAAAAACGTCTCACTTTTAATTGTGATCTTAGTCAAGCGCGCCAACTAACAGTCATGGCAGATCCATTTCGCCTGCAGCAAATACTACTAAATTTACTCAGTAACGCTATTAAGTTTACTGCCCATGGCACTATTACACTGAAAGCCGAAAAATACGATGATACCCTCGCTATAAAAGTAATAGATGAGGGTATCGGTATCAGTGAGCAGCAGCAACTGCAGCTTTTCGATGCTTTTACGCAAGCTGACTCCAGCACAAGCCGACAATATGGTGGTACAGGGCTCGGGTTGTATATTAGCAAGAAGCTCGCTGATGCGATGAATATTACCCTTTCACTAACAAGTCAAATAGGCAAAGGGACGACTTTTATTCTTACCTTTAACAGCACCGCAATATCATCAAGAGACCTCAGTATCGCAGAAGCTACATTACCCCCAGTAGAAATTAGCCAGAATACGCTCTCAGGAAAGCTGCTTATTGTAGATGATGTGGCGGATATTCGTTTACTGTTAGCATCCTATGTTAAACAATCCAACATGGAATTGTTGTTCGCTGAAAATGGACAACAAGCAATAGAGGCCGCTGTTTCACAAAAACCGGATATTATTATTATGGATCAGCAAATGCATGTAATGGATGGCTATAGTGCAGCAGTTAAGCTTAGAAAGCAGGGCATTAATGTGCCTATTATCTCTTTAAGCGCCGATGTCTTTGAAGATGAACCAGTAGAAGGTAAGAGCACACCTTTTACTGCAACGCTAACAAAACCTATCGCGAAATCTCAGTTGCTCGAAGTAATAGCGAAGTTATTAACTCATAAGGAAATTGGCATGCCAGCGGCTAACAGTATTGCTAACAAGATTGAGCATTCGGTTGACGAAGACGAAGACTTGCAGCAAGCCTATTTAAACAGTTTGCAGAATTTGCCCGGCGAAATATCGTCGCTTGTTAAAGCGGCAGACCAAGATGGCATAATCAGACTGCTTCACAAAGTTAAAGGCACTAGTGCCTGTTTTGGCCTTACAGAAATAAGTAACGCTGCAAACGACGCACAACGTGATTTAAAAACGGGTTTTACCATAGAACAAGTATGTGACACCTTTATTATGGCGCTTAATAAATCAATTGCCGCTGGTGGTTAAGCCGGTGCCGATGCCTCAGGTAATAACTGTTCGGGAGTAAGTATTGGTAAAATAACCGTGAAGGTAGTACCAACGTTAGGTTTAGAGGTAACGACTAGGTTACCTTTATGTTTTTGCACAATGCTGTACGATAACGACAACCCTAACCCCGTGCCCTGCCCAACAGGCTTAGTGGTGTAAAACGGTTCAAAGATTTTATGCATTGCTGACTTACTGATACCACAGCCGGTATCTTTTATTGCCACTTGATAGTCATTGTCAGTAGCAGACACCGTAATATAAATATGGCCTTTATCAACAATTGCCTGAGCCCCATTGACGATAAGGTTTAAAAACACTTGATTCAACTGCATCGGCTGACAAAACAACTTAGGTAATTGCTGTTGATATTCACGATGAATTTCAACATTGTATTTAAGTTCGTTGTTAGCAATCTTTAACGTACTTTCGATACCCTCAACAATATCAGCATATTGCCACTCACTGCTATCGACGTGAGAAAACGCTTTCAGACTTTTAACAATCTCTGATACCCTATTAATACCGTCAATAGATTCAGCAACCAACTCTGGCATATCTTCACGAATAAACTGATATTTCATACGCTCCTGCATATCTTTTTGTAAAGCAATAAATGTTTTGTTTTGCGTTTTATGAACCACTTTTTCGTAGAAATTAACCAGTTTAAGTAACTTTACCGCATAGTCTTCTAAGCTTTGTAAGTTGGAATTAATAAAGCCGATTGGGTTATTTATTTCATGTGCCACCCCTGCAGCCAACTGTCCAATAGCTGCCATTTTGTCGGCTTGTAACAGCTGATTTTGAGCCTCTTCCAGCTTTCGGTTCAATTCTTGTAACGCGTTATGCTCTTGAGACAACTGCTCAGACAGTTCTTTTTGTCCTTGGTAATAACTCGCTAGCTCTGTCACGTCCTGCACAATCATACAAACTGTTTTTACCTTATTGTCTGTAACATCTAACGGTAAAAACTCAATGTTTTGATACATTAACGTTTCTTCCCCCGTTATTGGACGGCTGCTACTGAACAAAAAAACATGAGGACGATGCTCCCAATAAGAAAAACTGGCGTTGTTTAGCACAAATACACTATTAATCTTCTTTTTCAGATACTTTGCTTCATTTGGAAACAGTGTTAATAAATTCTGACCTTTAACGTCATCACTGCTTATATTTAACCTGTCAGCAAAAAAGTCGTTCCAGTACAACACCTCCATTTGGTCATTTAACACACAAACACCTAATGGCAATTTTGCTGTCAGATTTTCTAACACGCTTTGTGTCGTCATCTTTACTCCAGCAAACTATTCAAACGGTTTAATAGCGTTGATATAGAATCCTCTTCTAAACAAATAACAATTTTTGAATCAAACTGGCTGGACTCAATTTTAAACTCGACCTCCATGGACAAGGTGTTAGCCCAACGGTAATGGTCAGGTGACAGCTTTTCAGGGTCAAACACCGTTGGCATACTAAGCTTAGCCGTTAGTGCGAGTTGTTCAGCAAAGCCACTTAAGCAGGCACCTGCCAGAATATTTGACAATTCAAGCAGTAATTCTTCACGTGTGGTATCTGATAAGGGCAACTGATACTCCATTAACTCTGCAATAGCTTCGCAACCGAGGCGAGATTGCAAAGAAACCACTTCCCCTTTAACCGAGCCTAAAAATGACTGCCTGGTGTGCCACATCCCTTCTGAGCTTAACATTGCAACAAATTCACTCGGTGTTACTGAAGATATTTTTGGAATAGAGAGTGTAATTTTCGCCTCAATAAGCCTTGCCAACGAGTTGGCCGCTTGACCCATTGAAATATTCATCAGCTCCTGCAACGCATCGCGCTGCTCATCGCCTAAAGCATTGTTCATATTAGCCCCACATCAAATAAAACCTGCGATAACTGCTCAGGGTTAAGTGGCTTGTGCAAAAAACGGAATGCGCCAAGTGAATCAACCAACTTTTTAGCTTCTGGTTGTATATCGGCACTAATTACGATAACAATGGTTTTGGCATGATGCTCATGCAAGTAGCGTAGCACCCCAAAACCATCTAGTTCTGGCATGGTCAAATCTAAAAAAAGCACTTCAGCCTTCCCCGCCTCAACTGCCGCTAATGCTTGTTTGCCGTTGGTCGCTTCTGTTATCTCGATATCCCAATCTGCGGGCAGTGCCCGTCGCACAGCTTTTCGTGACATCATAGAATCATCTGCAATTGTTACTGGTATTGGCATTACATTCTCCAGCCTGTCTTATTTGTCTTATAGGCAGTATGGTAACTACTGCAACCAAAGTCAAAAATATCTCGATATTTCTTCACAAAAGCTGGTTTTAGTATTAATTCATTGCCATACTCACAAAGAGACAAATGAGACAAAGCCAGCGCCATTTCTGTTAACTTACACAAAGCAATAAAAGAGGTGATATGAAAGGTATTATTTTCAATGTGCTTGAAGATATGATTGTAGAACAATGTGGCATGGCTGTTTGGAATGACTTATTAAAAAAACATGCTCCACCAGAAAGAGTCTACATCTCTGCCAAAAGTTACGCTGAAACAGAATTAATGGCGATTACAAACGATGTGGCACTAATGCTTAACATGCCACTACAGGACGTTGTAAAAGCATTTGGGCATTACTTATTTAACGGTTTAGCTAGTCGACATGTCGGTGTGATAAAACGATTTGAAGATTTCACCTCTTTAGTAATGGGTATTCATGATGTTATTCATGTAGAAGTAAATAAGCTTTATCATGAGCCAGCCTTGCCAACGATTATTAGCCGCATTATTTCACCGGAGCAAATAGAAGTAACTTATCGCTCGCCACGAAAAATGTGCTTTTGTGCTGAAGGCTTACTTTTTGGTGCGGCGCAGCATTTTGCGCCAGAATATCGCCATTGTGCATACTGTTTGCATGCACAATGGCGCAGATCACTGTATTTTAGCGATAGAGTTACAACATGACTGATGCATCAAACCCTTATTACATTGCCTACTTACGTGAAAAAAAAGCCAAACAAGAAATTGAGCAGTTGCTTGAAGATAGCACTAGGCAGTTATATGAAAAAAATCAATTACTTGAACAAAAAATCCACCAAATTAAACTACAACAGCAATCCATTATTCATCAGGAAAAACTTGCCACTTTGGGTACCCTGGCAGCAGGTGTGGCACATGAAATTAATAATCCACTCGCTTTTGTCATGAGCAATGTTAATACCCTGACCAGTTATACCGAAAACTTATTAAGTGCATTAACCTCCCGTTCTGCGAAAAACATCGATAACAATACACTTACAATGATATTGGAAGATTTCCCTGAGCTTGTATCTGACACTAATCAAGGTTTTTGCCGAATTAAAGACATTGTCAGAAACCTACTATTTTTCGCCAGAACAGATGCTGAAGTCGTGTCAACTTTACAATTAAAAGATGCGGTAGAGCTGGCATTAAAATTATTAGGTCCAAAACTAAAAAACGTTATGTTAACGCATCAACTTGATAGCGTACCGACCATCTCTTTTAACTCAGGGGAATTAAATCAGGTGTTAATCAACATCTTGGTTAATTCGATACAAGCATGCGAGGCTATGCCTGAGAAAGCATCAGAAATTAATGTGCTATTGACGCATCAGTCTAACCACATTGCGCTATCAGTTTCGGACAACGGTTGTGGTATGTCGGAGGAAACACTAACCAGAATGTATGACGCCTTTTACACGACCAAACCGGTTGGCACTGGAACAGGCGTTGGTATGTCGATCGTATTACAAATACTAAAACAGCATAACTGCGACATCCATGTGCAGTCTGATGTGGGCAAAGGCACAACGGTATGTGTTACCTTCCCACTGAGTTAATTTGGCAAATAGTGTTACTAATGTTTGTCTGAGTTAACTAGCGACAGCTGATATACGTCATGCCGTCTATCACGTAGCGTATGCACACTGCCATGACTATGCAGCTCTTTTAACAGGTCAATATTTACATCAACAATTAACAGCATTTCGGAGTTCGGAGTCGCTTCAGCTTTAATACCAGTAGTAGGAAATGAAAAGTCTGACGGGGTAAAAAGTGCAGACTGCGCGTATTGAATATCCATATTATTAACCCGCGCTAAGTTACCGACAGCACCGGCTATAGCCACATAACATTCGTTTTCTATCGCACGGGCCATGGCACAATGTCTCACGCGTGTGTATCCGTTTTGCGTGTCGGTTAAAAAAGGTACAAATAGGATATTCATGCCTTGATCAGCCAGTAGCCTGGCGTACTCAGGAAACTCAACGTCATAGCAAATCATAATGCCCACTTTGCCGCAATCCGTATCAAATACTTTAACCTGATTGCCGCCTGTCATTGCCCAATTACGCTTCTCTGCGGGCGTAACATGTACTTTATCGTATTGCTCCCAACTGCCGTCACGGCGACATAAAAAACCGCTGTTAAACAGCTTGCCATTAACCAAGTAAGGCATACTACCGGTGATAATGTTGATGTTGTATGCGATAGCAAAATCAATAAATTTGTCACGGATAATTTCAGTATATTTGGCTAATTCACGAATACTTTGCGTTACACTTAAGTGGTTGTAATGTTCCATTAATGGCGCAGCAAACAACTCGGGAAACAGGATAAAGTCACTTTTATAATCTGACACGGCATCGACGAAAAACTCCATTTGCTCAAACAGCTGGTTTATGTCTTTCATGTTGCGCATTTGCCACTGTACTAAACCCAGTCTTATTTCTGCTTTAGGCGCATTAATTAACTTAACGGACTTGGTGTAATAGATATTAGCCCATTCCAGCAACGTGGCATATTCCTGCGATTCAACATCGCCGCGAAGGTAGCCTTTTAATAACTTACGCACATGAAAACCGTTAGCCAGCTGAAAACTTAATACCGGATCATAAATTTCTTTGCCTTTTACTTTTTCGATATATTGTTTGGCACTAACCTTGTCGGCAAACTGGCCAAAGTTTGGCATGCGCCCTCCAGCCATAATGGCGCGCAAATTCAGATTTTCGCACAACTCTTTTCTTGCATCGTACAAACGTCTGGCCAAACGTAAACCGCGATATTCCGGGTGAATAAACACCTCGATACCGTACAAAACATCCCCATTAGGATCGTGCGAACTAAACGAGAAACCAGTGACAATTTGCTCGTAAGTATGTTCATCACTAAATTTGCTGTAATCAATGATAAGTGAAAACGCACAACCAACCACCTTGCCATCAACACAGACACAAATCTGCCCTTCTGGAAATTTTGTTAGTAACGTATCAACCACATCTTCAGTCCAGGCAAGCAAGGGCCCTGATGGATAAACTTGCTCTGACGCTTCACGCAGCTCAGTCATATCTTGCTGAGTTAGATGGCGGATCTCCACATGATTTGCTTCCATAAACACTCCCACAGCTTAAATAGTGAGCTTCAGGTTAACACACTTGTCCAGGATCAGTGTAAATGCTCGAAATTCTCACTATAACAACACAGGTAAGTGTATATTTCTTTACAATTTTTCTGTTTGCGTATTTCGGTTTGTCCGGCCACCTGTTCCGGTTTCATCCGGCCAGGCATTTCGGTGTGATCCGGCCAGCATGATCTGACCTTCGTTTATCCTCTCTTTTTACCCGACTTCCTCACCCTGAACCAGTGTTTTTTTACGTTGTGACTCACCTGTTAATTCCAGCCGATGAGCGTTGTGGATCACCCTGTCTAACAGCGCATCTGCAACGGTCGGGTTATCCATTAGGCCATACCACTCTGAGACCGGTAATTGACTGACGATGATTGTGCTGCGTTGCTCGTAGCGATCTTCAATCACGTCCAGTAAATCGCTGAT
>NZ_AUDG01000047.1 GCF_000425345.1 Rheinheimera baltica DSM 14885
TATATCTACTATATAAGCAGAAAACTCAAACACCGGGCTTGTCCAACAACAGGATTAAGTCGCGGCTGCGCGCGACCTATCCTTGTTTATTAGCAGCCCAAACCAAACTTTCGCGGCTTGCCGCACTGGCAAACCCAAACAACGGCACGGCTGCTTTTAATTAAAAACTAAACCCGTTAACTGCGACACAGCGAGCCAACCGGAACCTATAAAACTGTTAAGCGAAGCCAAGAAGAACAACGCTACCGCCACCACCGTTTGCGGCAAACTCACAAACTGGCGAACTTTAACTTTTGGCGCTGCCGCCAAGAAAACCAAACGCGAGCAATACCGGAACAAAAACACGCAGCAAAACCGTTAAAACCCGAATACCTGCTAACGCTTTGCTAATTGGCTGCCGCAGCGCAGCGTAGGCAGTCCAGTGGAGGCCACGTTGTTTGTGGCCGGAACGAAATTAAGCAATTTGTTATAAGCCATTTTTGGCACCGTGCGCAAACAATAAGAATTTAGGGGCATAACCAGTAATAGCTACATGTGCCGATACATACGCCATAGTTAAAACTACTGCACTTAAAGCCCAAATAATATGATCATATGGTTCTGTAATTGCAAAAAATACAGTTACTAGAATAGCAAACAGGGAAAGCAATAAAATAAACCCTGCCAGCACTCTAAACGGCATCCGAACTTTCGCGAGTTGTTCCCTGTTTACACTCATACTTGCCTATGGCTTATAACGCCCAAATTTAGCGCGACGACCGCGCACGCGGTTGGCGTCGCAGCCAGCGCTGTTTGCTGGCGATAAAATTTGTTTGTTATGTGACGATGTGCTTTTCAATTTCAATCGCCGACTCTTGTATGCTTAATTCAGTAGTGTTGAGGTGGAAAGTTTCAACTCCGGCAATATCCACTGAAAAATCAAACCTGCTTAAATAATTTTCTAGATATTCTTGGGACTGGATTTTGTTTGTATTTTTCCGACTTTCATTGGTCACTCTGCGAACATGCTCATCAAAATCGCAGGATAGCCGAACAAAATCGCCTTCTAATTCGTATTTTCTAAGTAATTCAAACAGACCATCTATAAAGTAATTGCTGGCTGGGTATACATAACAAAATGTAAAAACAATCCCGGAGACGTTCTTTTCAATAAGTGCCTCGAATGCGTCCAGACAAATTTTTCGCTGGTATTTCTCAAAACCATTATTCCCGAAACCGACAACGGCGCAGGCTATATCGAAAGCCAGATGCTGTGGGAATAAATGCCAACCATTTTTCTTTGCCAGTTCGCGTGCCACACTTTCTTTTCCAATGCCCGATGGGCCGTAAATCATCACAAATTTCACGCAGATCTTCCTTGAGTTACATAACGCCCCGCGCATGCGCGCGAACTTGTGAGCGTCGCAAGGGCCGAAGGCCCGAAATGACGCGGTTTGTTAGTTGCCGAACAAGTCAAAAGACTTTCCTTCTTCGTAAAAAAATAAAATAGACAACATATTCGATAAACAAAGAAACCAACGCCAGAACGAAAATACCGAATAGAACCCACAAGTCTGAGTGTTCTTTAATTTGGCTTTCATACGGCTTTAGTACACGCGCAGCGCTAAAGAAAACAATAAAAGCTGCAATTATCAAAACGTAAACTCTAGTCTTTAAAAGTCTATTGCTATGCATATGATTCTCGCCGACTTTAGCAACTAACGCCCGCCACAAACGCGAGCAACTTGTTGCGAGTCGAGCCGCGCAGCGGCGTTTTGATGGCGCTTGTTATGCACTAAGCCAAACTTAATAAAATCATGCCCATAGCCAGCATCAAAAACGTGCCCCAGAAATATATACGAGCTTGGACATATTCTTTAGGGTTGAGATCTTTGCTTAGCAATTGCTCAATTGCCCTACTGATTTCTACTAATGAAAACTTCACTCTCTTTTCAAGTATCATCATCAGTAAATTAAATCCCAAATACATGTATACAATTAAGTACCCCACCATTACGAATATTTCAATAGTGCCCATTATTCACTCAAGGTTCGTTAGTTAAGACTGCATAACAGCTTAATAGTTTGCAAAGCCCCTTCTATAAAACGCGGGATATTGCCTTCTATCTTTAATAAATGACAGCAAAATATCTAATAAGCTCCTTTAAATCAACAGATTTTTAACGTTGTGATTATCTCTACTTGTAGAAAGCGGGGTGAAACCTTGCGATCTACTTGCTAACAATAAATTCACCCGCTACTGTATATTAATACAGCTTTCTTTATTTATGGGTGAAAGTTATGGCATCGCCATTTTTGCAATATATCGCTGAGTTTATGTATGCCCGCCGTTATGCCAAACGAACGGTTGAAGCTTATGTGTACTGGATAAAGGCGTATATCTTGTTTCACAAAAAACAGCATCCAGCACAGCTAACTGAGCAAGATGTCGAGCGCTTTTTAACTTATTTAACTAACCAGCGTAATGTGGCGCCGCGCACTCAGGCGTCGGCTTTGAACGCCCTGAGTTTTCTGTATAAAGCAGTACTGCAAAAACCCTTGTCGTTAAACCTTAGCTTTAATCGCTCGCAGCTTGCGCCTAAGCTGCCAGTGGTATTAACCCGCACCGAGATAACGGCGCTGTTAAGGGTTATTGATCCGCGCTATAAACTGCTGGCTCAGTTGATGTACGGCAGTGGCTTGCGGCTGATGGAGGCCGTTAGGTTGCGGGTGCATGCAATAGATTATGACTATTTGTCCGTTATGGTATGGCAAGGTAAAGGCAATAAAAACCGACGTACCACGCTGGCACAAGAATTAGTTACAACACTTAAGCAACAAAGCCAGTTTGTAATGCAATATTTTGAGGCCGATTTGGCTAACCCTGATTATATCGGTGTCTGGTTACCTTATGCGTTCGCACGTAAATATCCCACAGCACCTAAAGAGCTGGGGTGGCAGTATTTATTTCCATCAATGCAACTAAGTGTCGATCCAGATAGTAAGCTCCTGCGCCGCCACCATCTTGATGAGAGCTGTGTCAGGCGCGAAATTAAAATTGCTGCGAAAAAAGCGGGAATCTCTAAAAATGTTACCTGCCATACGCTGCGCCATAGTTTCGCTACTCACTTGCTGGAGTCCGGTGCCGATATCCGTACCGTGCAAGAGCAATTGGGCCATGCCGATGTGCGCACTACGCAAATATACACTCATGTACTAAACCGGGGCGCGGCGGGCGTTAAAAGCCCGCTATCACAGCTACTGTAAAAAGCATCGTACACAGCTGCTGTAAAAGGCAACATAGCACAACCCTTGTTAGTTAAGGCATAGGGTTAACATTGGTTACCTACTAACAGGGCTTAAACACCATACAATGTTTGCTGTAATGCTTTGAATTCGTCTTTAAACGCCTGCTCTGCTTTTACCGGAAATGGATAACCTGCCGGGCCGGCAAAAACGAAATCGGTTTGAGCGGTTAGATTAGTATCGCTGCGAATGCGGTTGTACGCTTCTATCCAGGCGTCGTAGTGCTCTATCAGGCTAACGGCGTGCGCCATTAACTGCGCAGGGATTAAATGGCCTTTGCCCAGTAATAAATCGCGAATGGCAATATTGCCCTTTTGAATAACCTCGGCTTCTAAATGCAGGTTTTTATTGTCCCAGCGTTCAAAAGCACGCTTGGTGCGCTCCAGCTGCATTTGCATTGGGCCAAACAACTCGCCAAGTGCCTGTTCTTTCCAGCTTCGGGTAGACTCAAACACTTTTAAGCCCTGACTAAACTGGGTTTCAATTTGCTTTTCAATAGTCTTATTGCGGCGTAGAAAAAATACGCCCAATAATGCAGTTACTACACTGCTGCCAAGAAAACTGCCAATAATGACGTCCAGTAGTTGTGCCATATGCTAATGCCCTGCAAAGAGTTGGCGGTAGCAATAAAAATAGCAGGCGTTGCGCCGGTACAGCACAGTTTTTATTAGTATCGCTTTCAATGTTAGTTCTCGCCTTTAACACACCACTCATTGTCCGAGTGAAACTGCCGGACACAAAAAGTGTCCGCGGACACGGCATAATCACACAATAATCATTAATACCTTTAAATATCAACACGTTAAAAGTTGGCATTAAAGCTGCTATGTATAACGCAATCGTTTCACAACACGTTTATCAGGACAACGTATTATGATCCAAGGCACCGAACAGCAGGATACCGTTTTACAGCAGCCCACTAAAAGTGGGATGCGCCGCATGTTACCTGCCGCAGGCATAGTCATCACAATAACCTTATTGGCTATGGCATTTTTTCACTCTATTGGTGAGTCAGCCAGCTTAGTGCTGCCCCGTAACCAAATGCAATTTGCCACCGTGCAGCGAGGTGACCTGGTGCGTGATATTGCGGTGCAGGGACGCATCGTTGCCGCTAACGCCCCTACCCTGTACAGCCAGCAAACCGGGCAAGTGCAATTATTTAAGCAACCCGGTGAAGCCGTAACACTAGGTGACTTGCTGGCTACCATTAGCAGCCCGGCGCTTGAAAATGATTTGCAGCAACAACAGGCGGTACTTGCGGCAATGCACTCAAATGCTGAGCGTTCGGCATTATCTGCGCGCGAGCAACAGCTGGACATGGAACAAGTGATGAATAGCGCGCATGTAAATTTAATTGCGGCCAGACGAGAGCTACAACGCGCCAAACAGTCAATTGATCTTGGCGTGATCCGCCAGTTAGATTTTGACATTGCCGGCGATAATTTAATGAAAGCCGAGCTGGAGTTTGACCATGCAAAACGCAAGGTTGAACTGGCCAAAGACAAACTTACATTTGAGCAAAGCTCTCGCCAGCAGGACATTCATCGCCAGCAATTGGTGGTAAACGAATTAGAACGCAAAGTCGCAGCCTTGAATATTACCGCCCCCGTTACCGGACAACTGGGCAACTGGCTAAGCGAACAGCAAAGCCATGTGTTGCCAGGGCAGGCATTGTTAACCGTCATAGACTTAAGCCAGTACGAAGCCGAATTGGCAGTGCCAGAATCTTATGCCCGGGATTTAGCGACAGGGCAGCAAGTTGAAATAACCATTGGCAATCAGCAACTCAGCGGCACAATTAGCACCATAGCAGCAGAGGTGCGCAACAATCAGGTAACCGCCAGGGTGCGCTTTAGCAACGCAGACAGTACCGCACTGCGCCAAAGCCAACGCCTGACAGCCAGAGTGATTATGGAACATAAAAGCAATGTATTGAAAATTGCCCGCGGTGACTTCGTCAGCTCCGGTGGCGGTCGCATGGCTTATCAGGTGATAGACAATCAGGCACAGCGCAAAAACATCGAATTAGGCGCGCTTTCAGTACAGTGGGTAGAAATACTTAGCGGCGCTACTGAAGGCGAGCAATGGGTGATCTCCAACCTCAGTGATTTTAAAGATGTAGAGCGGGTAAACCTAAACTAACCCATTTAATATAAACCAAGGATTAACCAATGATAACGCTAACTAACTTAAGCAAAATTTTCCGCACGGAACTTATCGAAACCCACGCCCTGCGCGAAGTGAATTTACAGGTTGAAGAAGGTGAATTTGCCGCACTAACCGGCCCCTCAGGTTCTGGCAAATCAACATTACTAAATATTTTAGGCACCTTAGAGAGCTTTGATAGTGGTGACTACCTGCTGGACGGTAAATCGATAAATGGTTTGTCAGATTCCGCGCTATCCAAGCTCAGAAATGAGAAAATTGGTTTCATATTTCAGGGCTTTAACCTAATTAAAGATTACAGCATTTTTGACAATATCGAGCTACCACTGCGCTATCGCGGCTTGAAGCCAGCAGAGCGCAAACAACGCATTGAGCACGCATTGGAATTAGTCGGCTTACATGCGAGACGCCACTATTTTCCAAGCCAGCTTTCTGGTGGTCAGCAGCAGCGTGTTGCTATTGCCAGAGCCATTGCCGGTAAACCCCGCATCTTGCTGGCCGATGAACCTACCGGCAATCTGGACTCGTTAATGGCACGTCAGGTTATGGAGCTGCTGGAGCAAATTAATCAGCAAGGTTGCACCATTTTGATGGTAACGCACGACCCGGATCAAGCACGCCGCGCCGGGCGCAACATCCAAATTATTGACGGCCAGCTGCACGATAGCACCTTGTATGAGCCGCTCAGTGCTCAAAGCGCATAAGGGGTATCGTATGGAACAGTTTATCTATTATCTTAAAGTCAGTTTTAAAGGCATTAAACGAGCCCCGCTGCCCTATGCATTAACCATCTTTATTTTAAGTGTGGGGTTGGGTGTTTTTTTTGCCAATGCGACGTTTTATTACCAGCTAAACCGCGATCCGCTGCCGCATAAAAGCGATAAGTTGTTTTTTCCAATGTTAAATCTGGTGCCGTACGAATGCAGTACCGATTGCAAAACGCCCTCGGTATTAAGTTACAACAATGTTGAAAAGCTCAGCCAGACAGACATTCCTACCCAGGCTGCAGCCATGTACAGTGCCGATGGCTATTTGCGCCAAAGTACCGAACAAGCGCCCTTACCGGTAAGTATCCGTATTACCCAGCGTGACTTTTTCAGCCTCTTTGATGTGCCGGTATTACATGGCAGTATCTGGCCAGACAATAGCGCCCGCCATGAGGTAATTTTAACCAAATCCAGCGCTGAGAAATTGTTTGGTCGTACCAACGTTATTGGCGAAAAACTGCTGCTGGATGATCGCAACGTTACCGTTGCAGCCGTGCTGGATACCTGGCAAATGCTACCGCGGTTATATGATGCGAATAACCAGAATCATTTAAGCGATACAGACGACATTTATCTGCCTTTGGAAACAGGCTACGACATGAATTATTTGTCGAACACTCAATCACAAACGTTTGATGATACAGACTACCGCCAGCTGAGTACCCAAGGCCGCACCGGCGCACTGCATCAATTACAATACTGGGTGCAATTAGATACGCCAGCACAACAACAGCGGTATTGGCAATTTATGGCTAACCTGGTGCAGGATGAAAAAGCCGCTGGCCGTCACCCCTCTGCACCCAATAACCAGTTAGTCGCAATGCGTAATATTGTCAGCTACTTTGGTGGTGAAAGTAGCGACATTAAAGCTTTTGCTCTGGTAACACTGCTATTTTTATTGGTCTGTTTGTTTAACGCCAGTCACTTATCGTTAAACCGTTATTTAAGTAATCAATACGAGTTCAGTTTACGCCGGGCGCTGGGCGCCAGCCGCAGCCAGTTGCAATTGCAGATGCTGGCTGATGTGCTGCTGATGGCAATATTTACTATTATTGGCGCCCTTATTACCGGGTTTGCTGGTATTAAACTGATGAACCAGCTATTGCCAGCCAACAGCTTATTTTCAAACTGGGATCTGCCGTTACTGCTCAGCTTACTGGTAATCGCCTTTGTCTGTAGCTATCTGGTTACCTTATATCCCTCTCTTCGTGCATCATTTGGCACATTAAATCAGCAACTTAAGGAATAATTAGCATGTCATTTTATATGCTTTGTAAAGTGCTATTCAGCCGTAAAGTGGTCACAGGTCTGCTTCTGTTGCAGTTGGCGATGACGCTCGCATTGCTGCTAAACAGTATTCTGCTGGCTCAACAAACGCATCAGCAGCTTAGCCAACCAACCGGGCTGGATTTGGATAACATTTTGTTGGTACAACTTAAACCCACCACAGCGTCATTGCGGGTATATCCGGCTTTGGAAGACTTACTAAACCGCCAGCTTGATGCCGTTCAGGCCATTCCTGGTGTTATCGCTGCAGCGTATTCTAACCAGTCTCCTATTGCGCAAGGCGGCAACAACGGTAATATCTTCGTTGTTGAACAACAAGAGCGCACGAATGTGCCATCTGTACCAATGTACTTTGTATCGAAAGACTTTTTTAAAGTCCTTGGTAGCCAGGTATTACAAGGTGAGCTGCCACAACATTCGGTGTCACTCGATGCACCAGGCACACCGGATGTGGTGTTAACCCAAAGTCTGGCGCAGAAACTGTTTGGCTCTGCCTCTGCCCCCGGTCAACAGGTTAGCCGCGGCCGGGTTGCGGCGGTTATAAGTGACTTTTATGGCCAGCGCAGTGGCAGCCATGTGATGTACAACAATATGCAGGTCGCTCCGCCCTACGGCGTAGATTGGGGCTACAGTATTTTATTGCGAAGCCAGCCACAACATACAACAGCCGTCAGACAACAACTGGATAGTGCATTACGTAATGTGGAACCCAATATTGAAATCTACAATATCCGCACGCTGGCTGAGCAACATCAACGCCTGTACCGGAACGAATATGGTCTTGCCACGTTGCTGGCGCTGTTAAGCGGATTAATGCTGCTGGTAACAATGGTATCAAGTTATAGCAGCACGCATTTTCACGCCCTTAAACGGCAACAAGAAATTGGCATTAAACGCGCGTTAGGGGCCAGTAAAAAAATCATCTTTATAGAGCTGCTAACCGAGAACTGGCTATGCACGGCGTTAGGATCGGTATTGGGGGTATTTTTAGCACTACTACTGAATCATGCACTGGCACAAGTTATATCGATACCGGCTTTAAGTGGATATTTGCCACTAGTTGCGATAACTGTGTTGCTACTTTGTGTCACTGTAGCAACATGGTATCCTGCGACCATTGCTACCCGGGTATCACCGGCCACTGCCACTAAAGCCTTATAAACTATGCTGAAATTATTGGTTATTGATGACAATCAGCCAATCTGTCATGCCCTGCAAACGCTGTTTGGATTGCAGGGTTACCAGGTACTTTTCGCTACCTCGCCCGAGCAAGCCTGGCAATGCCTTGCAGATCACGATATAGACCTTATCTTGCAGGATATGAACTTCAGCGCTGGACAAATGCAAGGGGCACAAGGGCAAACCCTGTTTTATCAGTTACGCAAGCAATACCCCGCAATTCCGGTGGTACTAATGACCGCTTGGACACAGCTGGAAATGGTGGTTGAACTGGTTAAAGCCGGTGCAACCGATTACATTGCAAAGCCCTGGGATGACGCACGTCTGCTGCTTACCGTGGCCAATGCATTAAAATTAAAGCAGCTAACCGCACAGCAACAACGCACCGAGCAAGCACGCAGCGCCGTCTTTGCTGATAAAAATTTGTGTGGTTTGGTGTTTGCCAGCGAGCAAATGCAACAGTTACTACAAATGGCTTTGCAATTGGCGCCCGCAAACGCAGCCGTATTGATAACCGGCCCCAATGGCGCCGGTAAAGAAGGCATTGCCAACGTACTACATGCCAATTCACCGCGTAGAAATAACGCGTTTATAAAAGTAAACATGGGTGCCTTACCCGCTGATTTGATGGAGGCGGAGCTATTTGGTGCCGAAGCCGGTGCTTATAGTGGCGCGCAAAAAAACCGCATTGGACGCTTTGAAGCGGCTGATGGCGGCACCCTGTTTTTAGATGAAATTGGCACCTTATCATTGGCTGGGCAGGCCAAATTATTGCGGGTTCTGCAAACCGGTGAGTTTGAACGGCTGGGCTCCAGTGTTACCCGCAAGGTGGATGTACGGCTGATAAGTGCCACCAACAGTGACTTAACAGCTGCAATTGCCTCTGGCACCTTTCGCCAGGATTTATACTACCGTATCAATGTTGTACAGCTTGAACTGCCAGCACTGGCGCAGCGGCCAGACGATATATTGCCACTGGCACGGTATTTTCTTGCTGGCAAAAAGACGTTAAGCCCAGCAGCAGAGCAACTGCTACGACGTTATAGTTGGCCTGGTAATGTTCGCGAGCTGCAAAATGTCTGTCAGCGTGCCTTGTTGTTAACCAACGGTAATGAAATACACAGCCAGGATTTGGGGCTGGCCGAAGTAACAACAGCGGCAAAAAGAGCGCTGGATGATATTGACTGCGAACAATTGCAGCAAGCCTTGCTACAAGCAGGTGGCGTAGTATCACGGGCCGCTAAACAGCTTGGTATCAGTCGTCAGGCATTGTATAGACGAATGGAGTTTTACGGCATTGATGCGCCCTAAACACTCACCTTCTTTAGCATCGCACTTTTGGCGACGACCAGACAGCGCAAGTTCGCTCAATTTGCTTTGTTTATTACTCACCTTAATTGCACTAGCTGTGCAGTTTAGTGCCTTTGGTGCCAACAGCCTGATAACCGCAGCGATATGCAGTACGGGCATAGTGCTGGCAATACTGCAACATTATGCAATGAAGCCCTTGCTGCAAGAAATTGCCGCGCTTAACCTGCACGCGCAAAACCTGCAGGATGGTAGTTTTAACACCAATGCAAACCAAACGAAGATACATCAGTTGTCTGAGCTTGCCACCAGCTTAGCGAATATGTCGGCTCAACTTAGCAGTGAGCGGGCCACGCTTTACCAGCGTGAGTTATTGCTGGATACCGTATTACAAAGCAGCCCAACGGCGATGCTACTAACCGATGCCAATAACACTGTGCTAATGAGTAACCCTGCCGCGCGGCAGCTTCTCAATATGGGTAAAGCACTCAATGGCCATAAACTGGAAGACCTTATTGCCCCGGTGCCAGCACTGGTTAAGGCTGTTGCCAGTTTGCAACCCGGTTTGCTGCATCTGGCGGACAACAGTATATGGCACTTGGCAATAAGCCAGTTTACGTTGAATCAGAAACAGCACCATTTATATCTGTTAAAACCGCTAACCCGTGAAATTCAGCGTGAAGAGCTTAGCGCCTGGAAAAAACTGCTGCGGGTTATTGGTCATGAGCTGAACAATACCTTAGCCCCGCTGTCATCACTGGCATTTTCTGGCGGCCAACTGGCACAGCAGCAACAGCATGCGCAACTAAGCCAGCTATTTGACACAATAAGCGAACGTTGCCTGCACCTGAACCAGTTTGTTCAAGCCTATATTCAGTTTGCCAAGCTACCACCGCCTCAACCCGGTGTAGTGAATTGGCCCAGACTGATTAACCAGCTGCAGGATCAATACGAGTTTGAGTTAGTCGATGACTTGCCTGCCACAGACTGGCTGGCAGATGTTCAACAACTAACACAATTGCTATTAAATCTGTTGAAAAATGCCCATGAGTCCGGCTCTGCTGCAGCGCAAATCACATTAAAACTGGTTGAACAACCTGACACGTTATTGTTGGTAGTTCAGGACGGTGGCGGTGGTATGAGCGATGAAACCCTGCAACACGCATTGGTTCCCTTCTACACCAGTAAAAGTGGCGGCTCAGGTATAGGGCTAACCTTATGCCGTGACATTATTGAAGCCCATGGCGGCCATATTAGCCTGCGTAATTACGCAGGTGGCCTGGAAGTTACCTTGTTATTGCCTAAGCATCAGCCGCGCCAGACTACTTAGCACGACTACCAGAGTTCAGGTTATTTCCAGGGTACAGGTTATTTCCAGGGTACAGGTTATTCCCAGGATACCGGACACTGTTTTTTATGCGCTTTTTGCAACATCTCCAGTAGTGGCAGCGCGCGGGTATTTAAGCTAATGTGCGCTTTGCTGTTTTGCTCGTTATCAGCCGGTTCATCCCAGCCCTGTTCTGCTTTAGTTTGTTCTGCCTTAACGCGCTCAGCTTCGGCAATTGCGGCCAGCCCCTGTTGCAATGCCGTCAATGCTGCAGATACATCCTCAGCGTAAAGCGCCGAAGGAACTTTGTTATCGCGGCCCATCAGCTGCAATAAGCGCAAAGCGGCGTCTTTAAAGTAAATTAGATCGCCACTTGCTTTGGATTTAAATGTCACTATCATCATTTTCTCCTGCGGTTTGCCGTAGGCAGCCTGCGCATTTACTGCTAGGCTGCACAATTACTTAAGCATAACGCTAAAAGCTTGCGCCATGTCGAAATATATTCTTGCGATTGATCAAGGGACCACCTCCAGCCGCGCCATTATTTATAATTCGGCGTTGCAAGCCCTTACCACCGCGCAGCAAGAGCTGCCACTAAGCTACCCCGAGCCAGGTTGGGTTGAACAAAACCCGCATCATATCTGGCAAAGTGTACTGGGTTGCATTAAGCAGGCGCTGCAACAACTCGCGCTTAAACCCACCGATATTGCCGCTATTGGCATAACTAACCAGCGCGAAACCACGTTGCTGTGGCACAAAGCAAGCGGTAAAACGCTGTATCCGGCTATTGTCTGGCAAGACAGACGCACCGCTAAGCAGTGTCAGCAATTAAAAGACACCGGCTGTGAGCCGATACTGCAGCAAACAACCGGGCTGTTGGCCGATCCGTATTTTTCTGCCACTAAACTTGGCTGGCTATTAGATAATATACCCGGCGCCCGGGCACTGGCCGAGGCAGGTGAACTGTGCTTTGGCACGGTTGATTGTTATCTGTTATGGCAACTGACCGGTGGTAAGGTGCATGCCACAGACGCCAGCAATGCCAGTCGTACTCTGCTGTTTAATATCAACAGTCAACGCTGGGACGATGAGCTGTTACAACTGTTTGATATTCCGGCCGCTATATTGCCCCAAGTCATGGATAATGCTGCACATTTTGGCATTACAGACCTGCATATTCTTGGCGCTAACATTCCCATTCTGAGTATGATTGGCGATCAGCAAGCGGCCCTGTTAGGTCAGGCTTGTATCTCCCCCGGTATGAGCAAAAGCACCTATGGCACAGGCTGCTTTGCCGTAGTGAATACCGGCGCCACAGTAATGCTCAGCCAGCATAAATTGCTAAGCACTTTAGCCTGGCGGCTAGAAGGTCAAAGCACATACGCGCTGGAGGGCAGTATTTTTATGGCCGGCGCGACTGTGCAGTGGCTGCGGGATAAACTCGGTATTATCCAACAGGCCAGTGACACTGAAGCGCTGGCTCAGCAAAGTAGCTACCAGCAAACTGAACTACTAATCCCCGCCTTTACCGGCCTTGGCACCCCGTACTGGCGGCCTGAAATTAACGCCGCGTTATTTGGTATGACCCGCGATACTGGCCGGGCCGAGCTTGCTACAGCAGCACTTTGTAGTGTGGCATACCAGAGTCGGGATTTACTCAGTGCCATGTTAAAGGACGGTGTTCGGGTTGACAGCCTGCGTGTAGATGGCGGTATGACCGCAAACCGCTGGTACTTGCAAGCGCTGGCAGATTTGAGCCAAACGCCGATAACCCGCTGCCATACTACTGATACAACAGCGTTGGGCGCGGCTTTTCTGGCGGCACTTCAACTGGGATATGTTAATAACCTCACCGATATAAACCGAATCTGGCAAAGTGGCGAGCAATTTCAGCCGGTTTTGCCCGCAGATAGCGCACAAGCACTGTATCAGCGCTGGCAAAGAGCCTGCAAAGCGCTTATCGCGCTAGAACTTTAACCGTTAAGTGCTAAATGCTAAGTGCTATAGTATGCATAGCATTGACAAGTAAAGGAGTGCAATTAAATGCGTAACGTACTGATTGCTGTTGTTGATAGTGTGGGGCCAGATAGCCCTATCGCGCTTTATCATCAGCTACGCTGTCTGACAGATTATCAGGCTGATGCAGAGTGTCAGCTGCAGGTAGAACGGCTACCCTGCGCGTTTAAAGACAGTCTTACCGTGCTTGAGCAGCTTATTAATCAGCACAAACCCAGCCATTTAATGTTGTTAAGCCAGTGCAGTAGCCAGGTAGATATTCGTGTTGAGAAGGTTGCATTAAATATCAATGACGCCAAACAAAACGACAATATTAATCAACAACCACGCGATACTCTCACCGCGCAACATGGCCCGGCGGCTTATTTCAGTAATCTGCCGGTTAATGCTATTACCGATAAACTACGCAGCAATAATCTGCCTGTTCAACTGTCTTACAATGCAGGGACCTTTGTCGCTAATCATTTGTTCTATGGTTTAATGCATTATATTAAACATCAGAATATCAGCCTGCATGGCGGCTTACTGCAATTTCCATTGTTGCCGCAACAGGCCTGCCTGCAGCCAGGCACAGCCAGCATTAGTATCGACGTGATCCTAAATGCGGTAAAGCTGGCTGCAGATGTCTGCTTGGCGCACAGTGACAATATGCTGCGTTCAACCAGCTAACAGGTCTAAATAGCTAAATTTAATAAAGTTTTCACTTTACTCAAAATTAAGCTTGCATAAAAAAAAAGCGTTAATTAAAATGCCCCACTCGAAAGGCAAGTCATCCGAAAGGGTGTACACGCAAAGCTTCAGGTCTAAGGGTTGCCAATAAATTGGCATCTACGATAGCTGGGCTGCCATCGCAAGTGCGATGTTATTTATCTGCTCGACATGCTGTATGTCCTTTCGTGATGAACACCTCAGATAGTAAATCTGTGACACTTATGATTGTGAAATAACTTATTTCGGAGCACGACTATGAAAGCCAAATTACTTATTTTAGCCACTGTTATTGCTGCAACCGCATTCATTAGCGCGCCTGTAAAAGCGAATGATCAATTGGCAATATCAATTTGTTCATACGTGGCTGCCGATAGCAAAAACAACTTGCGTAAAACCTTGACTGACAACCGTTTACGTTTACGTAATGTATACGATGGTATCGTATGTGACGGTTTACCGTTAGTTCGCCACGCCATTAAACACAACGCCGCTGATGCAGCAAACTTCATTATCAGCCAGTTACCAGGTAGCCAGGTTGCGGCATCAGGCGATATCGAATGGGCAAACAGCAATGGCTTTGGTTCATCTCCAATCATCGCGGCCATCCAAGAGCGCAGCGCAAGTTAAGCTAGCAAATGATTAAATAAACAAGGCGCCTATAAGGCGCCTTGTTTTTTCTGCTGTGTTAAACCTTTGCCGTAAAACAATGCTGTTTAACGTGTTCAGCAATACCCACACCTGCTTCTGACATCGTTAAATACGTTTGATCTGCACCAGCACCAATAATATCGCGCGCTTCGTCATCATGCATACTATGCGATACTATAAATCCTTTGAAACCGGCATTACGTAACTTTCTTGCTGCAATAACTTTGGCTTCAACATCATTCATGCTTAAAATCACAGCCTCAACGGCACCAAAATGTAAATCTTGCCAAAATACCTGATCTTCAGCATCAGCATAAAAAATATTGATACCCTTATGCTGGTGTTGCAATACCTTGGCGGGATCCGAATCCATAGCAATAATTTTTCGGCTGCCTTGCAAATAATTATAGGCGGCACTGCCCGTGCGCCCCATCCCCATTATTAACACCTCAGCATCACCCAGTGATACAGGTTGCTCATCCGGGTGATGAATATTGCGCTCAAATTTCAGCAGCCGGTTACACAGGCGATCATAAAGCGGATGCGCTAAGCGATTTAGCGGCGCAGAAATGACAAACGATATTGCCACCGTTAATGCTAATGGAATTAACCACTCAGGTAACACTACACTGGCTACAATCAGGCCAAACTCACTATAGTTTGTCAGGCTGATACTGGTTAAAAATGCACTTCGCGCACGCAGTTTAAACATAATTAACAGCAGGAAAAATAACATGGCTTTAACCGGCAGTAATAACGACATTACACCGGCAAATAACCAGGCATTGGCATCGGGCAAACCATCAATGCCAATTTGCAGAAAAAAACCAACCAGGAAAAACTCTTTTATGCTCCACAAAGATTTAGACAATTCACCCGCTCTGGCGTGCTTGGCTAACATAGCGCCAAACACCAAGGCACCCAGCTCAGAACTTAACCCTACTAACTCAAAACCCTGACCACCAATAACCAGCGCCAGCAACAAACCAAACAAGATAAGTAAATCTTCATGACCACTGGCATCAAGTAATTTATACAACACGGGCCGCAGTAACGGTAACGCAAAGACCATTAGCGCCCAAGGTGAAGGTATAGTGCCATTTGCCAGACTCATGACCAACAGCGCCAGTAAATCCTGCATAATCAAAATGCCGATGGCCACCCGGCCATGAAAAGCGCGGATCTCTCGCTTCCCTTCCAACACTTTAGCCGCAAGCACGGTGCTGGAAAATGCCAGCGCTACAGCAAGCATCAATGCCTGATACCAGCTTACATCAAAAATTAACAGAACTGCCGGCAGAGTTAGCAGAATAGACAGTGCAAAGTGCAGCATACTGCCACCTAGCACCTCGGGTTTACCCAGGCTGCGGACATTGAGTTTTAAACCAACAGTAAACAGCAATAACAGCACGCCTAAATGCGCGACATGATGAATAATTGACGGCCCCTCTGGCGGCAAATTAAATTCTGACGCCGTCGCGGATATAACAAAACCTGCCAATAAGTAACCCACTAACGGGGGTAAGCCGATAGCCCGAACCGCCAAACCTAATGAGAATGCAAAACCAATCCAGACAGCTTCAAGCATAAACCCTATCCATTTATATTCAATTTCAATATTTTAGCGCATGTAGATACTATTGATATTAATGTAGATCATTTACCAATTCTCGCTTTGAACACAGCAAGGTGTCGTTTGCGCCAAGGCTGCGCTATTAATAGCTAGCACACTACCGCTTGCATTACCCCCCTAACCCGATCTCAACAGCTTTTTAGCCGCCAACCATTCTGCCTGAGTAATGGGACGGGTTTCCGTGTCAGGGAAATTCTGGCTGGTGGCTTCATGCATTCTTATAGCAACCTTTTGTAATATAGCGGAATTTTCTTCATCTGTCCGTCTATTCCAATCCACTATTTCACTAATATGGCGATAACAGCCAACACACACTTTTTCACTGTTTAAACGGCAACAGGCGACACATGGTGATTCAATCAAAGACCACACTCCTAAATTTATCGGCTCTGGGGAGAATTCTACCGCAAGCGCCATCTGAATGACTTAACTCTATTGTCAGTTTGTGTCACTCTGCAAAAGCAGCATACTAACGATGATAATAAATAGCTTAAGACTATACAGGAACCGCCCTATGAAACGCTTCACTCCTTCTTTACTTGCACTGGCTGTTAGCAGTTTTGTGCTACAGGCAGAAACTGAACCAGCCGCAACCTGGGATGTTAATGCGCCACAAGGACAATTTGAAACAGTCAACATTAAGGTATCCCAAGGCAGCTGGATGAACATTAATGTCAGCCCGGATGGTAAAACCATAGCATTTGATTTACTAGGCGATATTTACACTATGCCCATTTCGGGCGGCGATGCAACTTTACTGACGGCAGATATTGGTTGGCAGATGCAGCCCGTTTTTAGCCCTGATGGTAAATATATTGCTTATACCAGTGATGAAGGTGGCGGTGACAATATTTGGCTGATGAATGCCGATGGCTCTTCGCCTCGCGCTATTACCAATGAAACGTTTCGCTTGCTCAACAGCCCAGCGTGGAGCCCAGATGGTGAATTTATTGTCGCCCGTAAGCACTTTACTGCCAGCCGATCACTAGGTGCTGGTGAAATTTGGCAGTACCACAAAACCGGTGGCAGTGGCATTATGTTAACAGGCCGGCCAAATGATCAAAAAGATTTAGGTGAGCCAGCATTTTCTCCCGACGGTAAATACATATATTTTTCACAAGACGATACGCCAGGTAAAACCTTTCACTACAGTAAAGACTCTGAAAGCGGCATCTATAAAATTAAACGCTTCGAACGAGCAACTGGCGAATGGGATGTCGTGTTAGAAGGTGCCGGAGGCGCTATTCGTCCAACGCCCTCACCTGACGGTAAGTATTTGGCATATATTCGCCGGGTAGATTTTCAAAGTACGCTTTTTTTATATGATTTAACCAGCGGCGAACATATAAAATTGTATGACGGCTTAGACCGGGATATGCAAGAAACCTGGGCGATTCATGGTGTTTACCCCACCCTTAGTTGGACGCCAGATAACGCATCACTGTTGTTCTGGGCCGGTGGCGACATTAAACAGCTAAACGTAGCTGACAAAGCCGTTAAAACCATCGCGTTTAATGTACAAACCAGTAAGCAAATTCAGACGGCCGTGCGCGTAAAACAAGATATTGACAAAGAGCAGGTTGAGACAAAAATGCTGCGCTTTGTAAAAGTATCGCCAGACGGTGAGCAAGCGGTATTTACCGCACTTGGCCATCTCTATATTACCGATGTCAACGATCCTAAACCCAAGCGTTTGACCAAACAAAGCACTGATTTTAGTTTTATCCGCAATTTTCCCGTGACGGCAAGCAACTGGTTTATGTCAGTTGGAATGACAATAAGCAAGGCGCGGTAAACACGTTAAACCTGCGTAATGGCCGTATTACCAAGTTAACTGATGAACCTGGTAAATACGTTGAGCCTGTATTTAGCCCGGACGGCAAAACAGTGATCTATCGTAAAACAGGCGCAGGCAGCCTGTTACCAAAGCAGTGGTCACTCAAAACTGGTTTGTACAAAATCAGCAGCAAAGGTGGTACTCCCGAGCTTATTAGCGCCAATGGGCGTAACCCCATGTTTGGCGCAGACAATGACGCGGTGTATGCCATGGATTATGACAAAATGCCCAGTCTTATCCGTATCGACCTTAACAAACAGACACAACAGACACTATACACGGCAAAATTTGGCACCGAGTTTATCCTCTCTCCCGACGGTAAATACCTGGCCTTTGCCGACCGGTTTAAAGTATTCGTTACGCCATTTACTGAGCGCGGCAGTGCAATAGATATCAGCGGTAACGATAAACAATTTCCAGTGAAACAACTCTCAGTGCGTGCCGGGGAATTTATTAGCTGGAGCGGCAATAGCAGAAACCTGTATTGGAGCCTTGGCCCTGAACTTTACCATGCCAGCATTGAAGGCCTGTTCGATTTTAGTGAGCAAACTGATTTCGCTGCCAAAAATGGTATCAATCTTGGTATTACGGTACCGGCTGACATACCGCGTGGCACCGTGGCTTTTGTTGGTGGTCAGGTGATTACCATGAATGGCGACGAGGTGATACAAGATGGCGTAGTGCTGGTTGAAAACAATAAAATTAAGGCCGTTGGTACGCGTGAAAACGTTAAAGTGCCAACTAACGCTAAGGTGTTTGATATTAGCGGTAAAACGATAATGCCTGGCTTATTTGACGCTCATGCCCACGGCAGTCAGGGTACCAATCAAATTACACCTCAACAAAATTGGCAAAATTATGCCTCGTTAGCCTTTGGTGTTACTGCGATTCACGACCCGTCAAATGACACCCGCGAAGTGTTTGCTGCCAGTGAAATGCAGCAGACCGGGCGTATTGTTGGGCCACGTATTTTCTCAACCGGCACTATTTTATATGGCGCTGAAGGTGCAGGGTACACATCGCACATTGATAGTCTTGACGACGCTAAGTTTCATTTAGAGCGTTTACAAAAAGCCGGCGCCTTTAGTGTTAAAAGTTATAACCAGCCAAGACGCAACCAGCGGCAACAGGTAATACAGGCCGCACGCGAGCTTAATATGATGGTGGTGCCGGAAGGCGGCTCGTTAATGCAGCATAACCTTACTATGATTGTTGATGGCCATACGACAATTGAGCATGCTCTGCCTGCTGCTAAGGTGTACGACGATGTAAAACAACTTTGGCAAGCCAGCAAAACAGCCTACACGCCAACACTCGTGGTGGCCTATGGGGGTATTTGGGGCGAGAACTACTGGTACGACAAAACCGAAGTATGGAAACATCCGAAACTACGCACTTATGTACCAATGTATGAGCTGGCCCCTCGTAGCATGCGCCGCCCCAAAGCACCTGATAACCACTACAACCATTTCGCCGTAGTAAAAACGGCTAAAGAACTAAGCGATATTGGTGTAGTCGCCAATATTGGTGCACATGGCCAACGCGAAGGTTTAGGCGCCCATTGGGAGATGTGGATGTTTGCTCAGGGTGGGATGAGCCCGCTGGAAGCGTTGAAAACCGCCACCATTAATCCAGCCAAAACGTTTGGCATGGATCATCAGTTAGGTTCCCTGGAGGCTGGTAAACTGGCTGATTTAATCGTTATCGATGGTAATCCGCTTGAAGATATCCGTTTGAGTGACCGCGTTAGCCATACCATGGTGAACGGCCGTTTATTTGATGCCAATACCTTAAACGAAATCGGTCTGCGTGAGCGCAAACGCGCACCTTTTGAGTTTGAGCCACGATAAACAACCTATGATAAAAAGGCCCATCGGATGATGGGCTTTTTATCAGCTAGCCGCAGTGTAATGCATTGCAGCTTTTGTCTCTGTTAGTTAACCACTCTGATCCGACGCCAGGCTAATAACATCAAAGCCGGTAACAGATAAAACAGGCTGCCTCCACCGCCTTCAGGCTCTGTCGGTTCGGGTTGCACTTCTGGCGCAGAGCGCGTCGCGTCCAGAGGGAATGCATCTTGCTTATTTCCCACACCGTCACCATCGGTATCATTAGACGCATCAAATGGTGCCAAATCTAACAACGCACCCACAATGGCAATTGACACCGGATTATTTACACCGGCACTTTCAGCTGAGGCAACCACGCCTATCGGCGCACCATTGCTACCGCTGTATTTCAATATCTGGTTGGTGTCTGAACTGCACAGATAAACATCACCGGCGTTATCCACTGCGATACAACCCGGCATACCGAGGCCACCGCTACCTGCACTGATAAATTCCCCGCTATACTGGCCAGTTGCACTAAAACGCGTGACATTTCGACTACCTGCATTTGTCACCAAAATACTACCATCCGCCATTTTTGCCAAATGCTCAGGCTTATCTAAACCAACACCCTGCGCCCAAACCGTTGATTGATTGTTAGTCGTGGTCACTGAGTAACGTAGTAGCTGGTTAGTATCGCGCTGAACTAACAGGTTATGACTGTCCGTTAATGCCAAGGTATCACGATAAATATTGGTGTTGTTAGATAGCAGTTGAACAGAAGACGTAGCGCTGTTACCAAACTGAAATACATTGATATACGACGGTGCCAAACCATTTGATACGTACAGTCGGCTTTGCGCTTGTGTGTCACCGGTTTTTACCAAGTGAGCAGCAAAATTACTACTTAGCTCAAACCGCGGTATTAAAGTATCAACTTCTTTGGTATGCCGGTTAAGCCTAAGCACATCACTAAACTGGACAAAAGCTAACTGCCCCGCACCTAGATCAACCAGATCGGAACGGAACGTTATGCCCCCAGCAGGTGCCTGATACAACGTATCTTCAAAGCCGCCTTCAGGTAAACTAAACAACTGAATACTACCACTACCCGCATTGACAACAATAAGTTGCTGCATACCATCAGCACGGCGGTCAAAATCGTCCACGCCGTCATTGTCGTTATCATAATCGAAACGATTGCCTACACCATCACCGTCTGTGTCAGCCGCATCCTGAACATTAAACGGTAGCTGATCACTATTGTCTCCAACACCATCGCCATCAGAGTCTGTTGAAGCCGTTGCATCAAATGGAAGATCGTCTGACACATCTGGCACACCGTCATTGTCATCGTCCGGATCAGCATTATTGCCAATACCGTCGTTGTCGAAGTCGGCCCATTCTGAGGCATCATTTGGAAACACGTCGGCATTATCACCAACACCATCGTTGTCCGAATCATCGGTCTCTGTTACATCAAAGGGGTATGCGTCATATAAGTCTGTAACACCATCGCCATCAGTATCCGGATCGCTTGGTGGCGGGATATTAACCACAGCGTTGGATACTGCAGCACGTAATCCTGCATTGGTTGCAGCAAAAAAGTTTACTGCTGACGCATTGTCTGCTTGCTCAATATCACCGCATGCGATGGCTGCACAATTTAATCTCGGGTTTGAAAACCGGGGTAATCCATAGTTACGGTTAATATCGCCAGTACCAATTGAACTCATAACTGTATTAAATTTACCCGTTACAATCAAAGCACCGGCAGCAGGTAATGCCCCGACACTTTCACCGTTTCTATATTGATGACCTGCACCAAAATTATGGCCAATTTCATGCGTAAAGGTGTCTAAACAATTTGAGCCACCACTAATACCTACGTTACTGATATTAATAAGAACATCGGGCACAGATTGCGGAAAATAAGCCACACCGCACACGCCTCGCTCATTTAACTCATGTAGCCTAATCATTGACACAATGTCGGCGCCGTATTGCTCACGCAAAGCGGCGACATTATTCAAGCTGCTATCCGGTTGCGTGGCGTTATTACCATCCAGGGCAAATCGTAAATCATCCAGCGCAGTAAAATTTGACGGCTGGTTATAGTTTACAAACTGACTGTGTACCAAGCGCAACTGTACGTCGATACCACTGTCAACAAAAGACTGATTTGCCTTCGCAACCAACAGATTCATTAGCGTATCGGCCAGCCCGTCAGGGTATTGCTCTAACACTTCACTGGCATACAGCATCATAATGTCGACAATGGTAAAGCTGCTTTGTGCATCATACTGCGTCGTTGCAGGATGGGATTGCTTTGATGTGGTCGCGGCAAAATGTAGCTCAGGCATCACCACATCATTTTCATAAGATGGCGCTGCCAGGCCGGCCTGGCTCAAGTTAACCAGATAGACCTGATTTCCTTTCTGCAATACCATGCTATGGCCTGATACACCGACAATTTCACCTATAGCGCCGGTTTTACCTTGTGTCAGTATAACCTTATGTGGCTTACCATTAAGCTGCACCACCCCGGATACGGTGACATCACCGTTGTCGTGCCTGATACTATGCTTAATTTTAACATCGAGCTTGCCACCCGCCTGCGGCAGGCTAAGTTGCATTACACTCTTGTCCAGCGTTGTTACTAGTAGCGAATTATCAGCACTATATTGCCCGTGCCCGCCTTTTTGCTCACCAAGGTCAAACCGGCTAATAGCCGATATGGGGATATTCTGTAATGCTTTGGGTAAACTTTGTGCTTGTGTCCCGGCTGCGCTAACAGGCGCACTTTGAAGTAAAATCAGGCCAACAGACAGCGCCAGCAATGTTGGTAAACCCTTGAAAAATCTCACATGAAATCGCCTTCAATAAAATATTGTTGCGATTAAGCTAGCAGTTAAAACCGGTACTGTAAACATAATAACAACAACTACATGTCATTATGTAGCCAACATTTCACATTGTCTTGTTAGCTAAATCTCAACCAGGAATATCGTTTAAAAAAACGTATTTACGGATTAAGTAGCAACAATAATTGGTTTCGCTGCTGTTCGTCTTCCAAGCTGTCAAACGGTAACACCAGATCGTCTTTACCATTACCGGTTAAATCAAACAGCCGCGCTTTACGCGCATCCCTTGGCAGGTTTAGTTTAATGCGTTCACTGCGCCTGCTAAATAACCGCTTATCTTCATGCTGGTATATGCGCAGCTCATCCCCGCCATCACCTACCAGTAATGACTTCTGGCCGCTACCTTGGGTGTCTGCGACTAAAAATAGCGGCATATCATAGCGAAAATTACTAATACTGACATCGATGGTAGCTTGCTGACGAAAATCGGCTTTTTCTGGGTACTGCCGCTGTGCATTCAGCAAGTAAAAATCAATATCTAAATTAGCACTGCCCCGCAGCAGCACACGGATAATGGTACCTAAGCCAAAATCTGTGCTGGGAATATAAAAATCTTTGCGGCCATCATTATTGATATCATCGATGACGACATCTATTGGCGATGTCTCTGTGGTAATAAACGTATCTGGCTCTGCGTTAAAAATCAGGCCAGTTCCAGATTTAACACCGAAATGAATACGAAAACTATTGTTACGTTCCAATGCATCGGCCAGTTGCTCGCGGTTAATTACCAAATCCGGTATGCCATCGCCGTCGATATCGGTAATATCACGCAAAGTATCAATATTTTGACCATTGTAGCTGCGTCCCGCATCATTTCGCTGGTCAGCCTCTTCCTCTGTGGACAAGGACACAGGCCAACTCATTTGTAGTGGTTCTGTAGAAAAGCTGCCATCTGGCTGTTGCAGGAAAAGCTGAAATTTACCTTGCGAGACAAAGACCAGATCACTTCGGGAGTCCTGATTAACATCAACAATATAATGTTTTCGTGGTGTGTAATCTGGGCTATCTCTCCAGCTTTGTACCAAAGCGGGGATCTGCAAGGCATAATGTTTAAAACTGCCATCCTGTTGTTGCCGATACAAATGGGTCTGCTGAAAGTCTGAGACAAGAAAATCACTTAAGCCGGAACCCAGTTCAACAACAAAGTCGGCACTTCGCAGCCGGTTTTTGTCCAGCACGCGGTAGATGGATTCAGAAGCAACCAATAACTGAGCATGACTGGCATCTTCTGACAAGCGGCTAATCCCTTTTAAGCCTAGAAATATCAGTTGTGATTGGCTTTCTCCTGCTAATAATGCCTTAGAAAAAAATTGCGCCGTCTCTGGTACAGGTAATAAACGGCTGCTGTAATCGGTTAAATTAACCTGACTTAGCCAGCGGGAAAATTGACTGTAGCCGGATACCAGTAACTGCTTTCGCTCAGGCAGCAGCAATATGTCACCGTTTGGGGGATGTGGTAGGCTAATTTTTTTGAGTTCAGTGTCTGCTGCATTAATAGGGGCTGCAAGCATTAGTAAAAACAAGGGGATAACTGACTTCACAAGCAGACACATCCTTTGCAAAATTAACACTGATTAACGTGTAGTAAACACTTTTGGTTCACTTTATGACTAAACAGGTTAAAGGTTTTGCCTGATCTTGTCTACTTCACCACTGTCGAGCATGTGTTGCCAATTTAGCTGCAACTGCTGATAAATATCTTTAGAAATAGCGTTGCGGCTAAACGCAAAATAAACCGGATTTTCGTGCAGTACAAACAACTTCACATAGCGACTGGCCATATCGCCCTGGCGTAAAAGCTCATCTACTATAACCTCATCTTCAAGTGAGGCGATGACCCGGTCTGATGCCAACATAGCCAGTTTTTGTTGATTACCCGATGCATAGAATATCCGTTGATCAATTAACGCATCTTGCTGCAGAAGTTGTTGCCACTGCGGGCCATAATAAGCGCCCTCAGTAACCGATATTAGCCCGCGCATGCTTAGCAGCTGAAACAGGTCGGTTACTCTATGCTCTAAATCCCGCCGCCCCACTGCAACCATCCGTTCAATATGATGTGGTCCGACAAAATAACTATATTGTGCGCGTTCAGGAGTTTCAGACATGGCTATCATAACCGCAAGAGAACCCTCTTCTAGCATTTTAATCGCACGCCCTGCCGGTAATGCTACCGTGTTCATTTGACATGGCAGTGTTGCCAACAATGCGCTAAGTAGCTGATAAGAGTGCTGTGATAATTGGCTGTTATTGTGTGAGCCCGCTGCAATACTTTGTTGTTCTGACTCAACCCGCACACTAAGTTGGCAAGATGCATGTTGTACGACATATTGTTGCGCATTAACGTGCCAAGCATTCATCAAAATCTGCAGAGTAAAGAATACGCGGACCAATTTTGACACGGGCATTAAGCCGCCTTTCTATTAATACATAAATTGACTATAGCGCTGTAGCAAGTATGCGGCAAGTGGCGCAAATACGCAAAAAGCCAGCAAGACGCTGGCTTTTTTAAAAACGCGACAGTTTAACGCGCGTTGGTACTTTCAAAGATTTTGTCAGCTGAAGCCGCCACAAAACCGGTATATAACAACCCATTAGTCATAGGATAACGGGTAGCAAACTCATAAAAACAACTTGGAATGGTTGCCATGCCATCACTAAATTGTACCGGGTGTAAGTCTGCCAAAGTTGACGACTGCTCTAAATACACCTCTGGCGTGCCTTTTATTTCGCCGCCTGACGTATTTAACAAAAAGCCAGCGTCTTTAAGCGCATTATTTACCTGTTGCAGGCTGCTGAAGTTTTGCAGCTCATTTACACTTACCGTAAAGTGATTCGCGCGATAACCCCAGGCAGCTAACCAGGCGGCATATTCACTTTCTTCCAGTAGTTTTTCATACGTAGCCTGGCTTACCTGCCAATGCGTGCCGCTGTATAGAAAGTTATCAGCAGTAACGGCCTCTTCTGGAATTTGCGCTACCAGTTCGGTAATGGTGTCACGCAGATAGGCAGAGCATTTATCTAACAACAATTCAGAAATAAATACTTTGGGCTGATTACGATCAGGGTGCTCATAATGTTTGGCGTACAATTTTTTCGCCTCAAAATGATATTCACCACATTCTTCATAACCCAACGCTTTAAAATGCGCTGCCAGTTTTTCCAGTCCAACCTTTTCCAGGTTAAACGTACGCAACGCTATGTGATCATTAACAACGTCTTGCTGCTGCGAGCTGCCCAGTAACTGGTGAACTTGTTTGGCAGAAGGTGTCACCGCTACATAGTCTTGCCACAGGTTGGCAAACAACACTTTTACATCAGTATGCATATTTTATCCGCCTTAACATTTACCGGTTATTACTTATCTGGCCCTTAAGCCTTGTCTAACACTATAAATCTTGCCATATCGCCATCATGCAGGCGCAGTGTATCGGCAAATTCCGCACTTAGCAGCAATAGCTGCTGATCTGCATCAAACTTTGCGCTTTTTGAGAAGCTAGCACGAAAACCTTGAAGTGCTGTGTTGGCTACAGCTAAGGTTTGCTCCCCTTGCACATCGGCAATTTTAACTGCAACTTTTTTGCTGGCCGCTACCGATTTAATCTGGCTTAAACGCGCTTCAACCGTTGGGCCGGCATCGAATAAATCAATATAACCACGATGATTAAACCCTTCGTTTTCCAGCATTTTTAGTGCAGGCTTAGTGTTCTGATGCACCTGACCTATTACGTCCTGAGCACATTGAGGCAGCAGACCAACATAAATGGGATGTCGTGGCATCAGCTCAGCAATAAAGGCCTTTTTCCCCACACCAATCAAGTGATCAGCGGTAGGAAAATCGATGGTTAAAAACAGCTTTTGCAGCCAATGCCAAAATGGCGGCTGGCCATCGCTGTCTGCCGCACCACGCATCTCGGCAATGACGCGGTCGCTAAAGCGCTCTGGGTATTCAGCCATAAACAAAAAGCGTACCTTGGATAAAAACCGGCCAGCATGGTTACGCCGATAGCTCTCGCGTAAAAATAACGTGCAAATTTCTGAAGCACCGGTGTAATCGTTACACAGTGTAAGGGTACGTAGCTGATTAAACACATTAAGCTCAGCGCTGTGGTGAATAACCGTATTTTGCTGAAAGTGATATAGCGGTGTGCTGGTACCCACTGCAGCCTCAATACCGGTAGTGCCTACAATTTCACCGGTTTGAGTATCTTCCAGCACAAACAAATAGCCCTGATCGCCAGGGCCATCAACCTGAGCGGCAAAGCTGTGCTCGGCATGGTCAATTTTTTGCTTCAAGCGCGCATCGTTTACCGGCAACGAGGTAAAACCTGCGCCAGACTCGATAGCGATGTTTTTTAGCGCCGCAAAATCTGCCGCTGTAATAGGTCGGATAACTAACATGGCTTAGCCCTGCACCACATTAGCAACAGCTTGTTCAAAACGGGCTAAACCTTCGATGATATCAGCATCAGGAATAACCAGTGACGGCGCAAAACGCACTACGCTGGTACCCGCTACTAAGGCCATCAAACCCTGATCGGCGGCGGCTAACATAATGTCACGCGCTTTTCCGGCATAGTCGCTGTTTAATACAGCACCAATTAATAAGCCTGAACCACGAATTTCGCTAAACACATGGTATTTTTCGTTTAGTGTAGTTAAGCCGTCTTTAAACAGTTGCGCTTTAGCCTTTACGCCATCCAACACGGCCGGGGTATTCACGGTATTTACTGCTGCCAACGCCACAGCACAAGCCAGCGGGTTACCGCCGTAGGTAGAACCATGGGTACCCACAACTAAATGCTTGGCAATCTCAGTGGTAGTTAACATAGCGCCAATAGGGAAACCACCGCCCAGCGCTTTGGCTGTGGTCAGAATATCTGGCGTTACACGATAGCCCATATAAGCATAAAGCTCGCCTGTACGACCCACACCGGTTTGTACTTCATCAAAAATAAGCAGTGCATTGTTTGCATCACACAGCTCACGCACGCCTTGAATAAATTCAGCTGTGGCTGGCATTACACCACCCTCGCCTTGCACCGGTTCAACCATTACCGCACAGGTATTGCTATTTATAAGGGCCTTAACGCTGTCAAGGTTATTAAATTCAGCGTGCACGATAGCGTCAGGCTTAGGGCCAAAACCATCAGAATAGGCTGGCTGGCCACCAACCGTAACGGTGAAGAATGTGCGGCCATGGAAGCCTTGTTTAAAGGCGATAATTTGGTTTTTCTGCTCACCGTATTTGTCTTTAGCAAAGCGGCGCGCCAGTTTTAATGCCGCTTCGTTGGCTTCAGCGCCAGAGTTGGCAAAGTACACCTTTTCAGCAAAGGTTGAATCAACTAAGGCTTTTGCCAACAACAATGCCGGTTCGTTAGTCATAACATTAGATAAATGCCACAGTTTGTCAGCTTGATCTTTTAATGCAGTAACTAATGCCGGGTGACAATGGCCTAAACAATTAACCGCAATACCACCGGCAAAGTCGATAAACTCATTGTTATTTTGGTCCCAAACACGTGAGCCTTCACCTTTTACCGGAATAATTTTTGATGGTGCATAGTTAGGAACCATCACGTCATCAAATAAGCTTCTTGTTACCTGCATAAACTACCTCATTGTCGTTGCTGTGCTAACTTGTCTTTATATAGATTTAAAGTGACAAGCACCGCGAAAGTGACACTATTATATTGCGAATACTCGCCATATTGCAGTATCATTTTCAGCAATTTTTAAGATTAACTTAGCAATTTAACGTGACGGATTAGCAAAATGATAAGCAAGGAAGATGAGAAGTTATTAGCCGTACTTAAACATAATGCCCGTGCCAGTATTTCTGACTTAGCCCGGATACTGGACTTATCACGCTCGACGGTGCAAACCCGTATTGCACGCCTGGAACAAAGCGGGGTGATTAAAGGCTATTCAGTAGATTACGGCGACGACTATATCGCTTCACTGGTGTCGGCTCATGTCAGCATCAAAGTGCGGCAAAAACTAACAGCAAAAACTAACGCCGAACTGAAACACATTTCACAAGTATCAGCACTTTATGCCATTAGCGGCGAATACGACCTTATTGCCATAGTACAGGCACAAAGCACCGAGCAACTAAGCCATATCCTGGATGATATTGGTAACCTGGATGGCGTAGAGCGGACCAATTCGTCGGTTATTCTGGAAACCAAATTTAAGCGCTGAGTTAGTGTAACAGCGTTACCGTTGGCTCGCGCGGTGTCTGCCATAGCTCCGGGTTGGCTTGCAGGTACTCAATAAACGCCTGAGCCGCTGCTTTGCAATCACTACCTGATGTTTTACAGGGTAAGGCTGGTACAGCCTGATACTGTGCTTTATATGATACTGCACCGCTACTATCTTGTAATGCCATCACGCGTTTAACTGCATAAACGTGGGGTTGCTTATCCTGTAAAATCACATCCAGCCGGTCACTAGTTTGCTGCTTGGCCTGCTGTAATACCTGCCAGCCATCATTACCGTCTGCCAGATATTGCGTTGTGGCCAGTGTATAAACTTGCTCTGGCTGAATATCCTGCCATTGGTTCTCTCGCCACAGCTGCAACTGTGATAACTGCGCCTTACCTTGCGCTATTGGCTTGGCGGTATAGCGTAGTTTGCCGCTATACGGAAATTTACCGGCATGGGCTCCCGGTACCAGTGTTGCGCTAATGGTATCGGTTAATAACGCCGCTAATTCAGCGCCACTGATACTCATTATGCTTAAAGGGGTATTAAACGGCAGTACCTCCAAACGCACGTTGCCTTCATATACCGTGCCGGCAGCAAGTGGTGCTCTGATATTACCCGCGCCAATGAGCGCAAAATCAACTGTACGCTGTGTTTTTGCCTGCAGCTGCGGCTGATTTAGCCAGTACACCATCGCGTCTGCAATATAGCCTGCTAACGCTGAACCATGGCGATCGCTACCAGCCGTACCCGGTAAACGCACATGATTAACACTGCGCGGCGTTACGCTAACTGCACTGCCGTATGCTTGCTGTACTGCAGGTAAATACGTTGAGTCCAACACATCGCGCAATGCTTTATCTTCACTAACAATGGCGGTGCGAGGCAAACCGGCAATATAGCGCTCAGTTTCAGCTTGAACCTCAGGTAAAATGCGACTGGATTCATCGCGTCGCGGCGAATTAAAATAGTCTTTACTGGCCAGCAAGGTATTCTCGCCAATACAAGCTTGTAGTTGGCCATTGCGGTTAAACGTTAACATGGCTTTACCTACCGCTTGTGCAAACTGCCCTGCTTGTACTACGCACGTTTGGTTGTTGCCATCGGGGTTTATCACCATTTCGGCGTAAGGCCGCTGATTGCCCAAATACCAATGCCGGAAATCGCCCAGTAAACTGTGGCTATGGCCTCCGACAATGGCGTCAATACCATTTACGGCGCTGGCAAGCGCTAAGTCGCGCTGATGCCCCAAATGTGTTAGTGCAATAATATGTTTCACGCCCAGCGCAGTTAACACATCTACTGTTTGCTGTGCACTTTGTATTTCGTTATAAAACACCAGCGCACCGGTATCGGGTGCTATGGCGCGCATATCCTCAAGCGCCAAACCAAATACCGCCACCAGCTCACGCCCTGCTGCAGTGTCAACACTGGCTACGCGCTGCAGTTGGTTGTTATCAAGCACAAATAAGCTGTAAGGCTTCAGGTTTTGGCTATTGGCCAACAACGGCTCTGCGGCCGTATTAACATTGGCGGCCAGCACAGGGAAGTTTATCTTATCAACAAAGTCAGCCAGCTTGTTCAGGCCAATATCAAACTCATGGTTGCCCAGCGCCATGGCATCGATATTCATCCGATTTAACACATCTATGTTTATTTTTTGCTCAAACAGCTCAAAATAGGCACTGCCTTTAAAAGCATCACCACCGTGTAAAAACAATGATGGGATCTGCTCTGCGTTAGCCTGCTGGCGTAAACTTTGTGCCTGAGTCAATAAGCGGGGGTGACCGCCTATGAAGGTGTATAGCGGTTGTCCTTTAGCATCTTTTACACTGGCGGGGCTGGCATCAAATTGAGAGTGTGTGTCGTTAATATGGATTAAGGTTAACGTTAACCCTGAATCAGGCTCAGAAACTGCACTGCATCCTAACATCATGGAAGCAAAAAATACTGCTGGAACACCCAATCGCATAACTATTAACCTTTATATCACACAGACATTTTTAAAGCGGCTACCTTAGACACAAAGCCGTTTAAGCTCAAGTGAAAATACTATGGCAACTTCTGTTTTGATAAGTGCTGCAGGCATATTAAAGCGCAGCACGAATTTTGTCAGCCAGTGCTTTAATTTTGTCCATATCTCCCATCTGCGCTCCATGCCGGTTCAATTTTGACAGATGCTCAGGGATTAAATGAAAATGCAGATGCGGCACGGTTTGTCCGGCAGCACTGCCGTTTAACTGCATCAATACGACGCCATCGACCCCCAATGTCGATTTAAGTGCTGACATCACTTTTTGTACTGTTGTCATGGTGTGGGTTAGCTCGTCCGCCGGGATATCCAGCAAAGTTTCTGCTTCAAACTTGGGGATCACCAACGTATGGCCTTCGGCCTGCGGCATAATGTCCATAAAAGCCAATGTGTAGTCGTCTTCATACACTTTGAAACTGGGAATTTCATCGCGCAGAATTTTGGCAAAAATATTGTTGCTATCGTAGCTCATGCAGTTCTCCTTTAGGCAGGCTTATGCAACCAAGTATGCCAGCATCTGACGGTATAAAACCAGCTTTTGACGCTGTAGTGGAATAATGAAGCTGATTATTTAAGCTCAGAAAACTGGCTGCAACACCCGCCCCGGCTCGTCACAGCAACTCGCCCTACTGCCTACGGCAGGGCTCAGACACTCTGTGGCGACCGAAACGGGGTTCCAGCCGCTTTTCAGATCAGGTTTAATCAAACAAATACCGTGCATGAAACCTCAGATGCTGCTCAATAAAGCTGGCGATAAAATAATAGCTGTGGTCATAACCCGCCTGCAGGCGGATCTCAGCCGGCACAGCGCTTTGCTTCGCCGCAGCAATTAAATTGTCGGTGCGCAATTGCTCAGGATAAAAGCTGTCTGCCGTGCCCTGGTCAACCAATAATGGCTGCGGATCTTGCGCTACAGCTAACAATACTGATGCGTCATATTGCTGCCATTGGCTTTTATCATCACCTAAATAGCCACTAAAAGCTTTAATTCCCCAAGGGCAAGCAACCGGGTTGCAAATAGGTGAAAATGCCGAAATGCTACGATAACGTTCGCTGTTGCGCAGGCCAATCACTAAGGCACCATGGCCGCCCATTGAGTGGCCGGTAATAGCGCGTTTATCAGACAGCGGTAAATGCTGCTCTAGCAATTGCGGTAACTCGGTTACTATGTAGTCATACATATGATAATGCGTGGCGTACGGTGCCGCTGTGGCATTTACATAAAAGCCCGCACCTAAGCCAAAATCATACGCGCCGTCTGGATCATCGGGAACCCCATCACCGCGCGGGCTGGTATCCGGCATAATCAGCGCTATACCAAGCTCTGCGGCAATACGCTGAGCACCGGCTTTACTGGAAAAATTTTCGTCGGTACAAGTTAAACCCGATAACCAATAAAGCGCGGGTACTTTGCCATGTTCGGCCTGTGGCGGTAAAAACACCGAGAACTGCATATCGCAGCTCAGTACAGTGGATGTATGAGTGAAACGAATTTGCCTGCCACCAAAGCAAAGCTGCTCACTCACTTTGGTTAATGCTGAAATTGTCATAGTCTGCCCATAGTGTTCAACAAGGACAGATTACAACACCCGCCTTGGCTCGCCACAGCAACTCGCCCTACTGCCTACGGCAGGGCTCAGACACTCTGTGGCGACCAAAACGGGGTTCTAATCCGCCCATCAATTACATTCGCTTGATATTAAAAGTGAATTACCGTGCGAATAGACTTACCTTCATGCATCAAATCAAAGGCTTCATTGATACGTTCCAACGGCATAGTGTGCGTAATAAAGGTGTCCAGCTCAAACTCGCCGTTTAAATAGCGGTTTACGTAATCAGGCAGTTCGCTACGGCCTTTTACGCCACCAAACGCAGTGCCGCGCCACACCCGACCAGTAACCAGCTGAAATGGCCGGGTAGATATTTCCTGGCCTGCGCCTGCAACACCAATAATCACCGACTCACCCCAGCCTTTGTGGCAGCATTCCAGTGCCGAGCGCATCACATTAACGTTACCGATACATTCAAAGGAGAAATCCACGCCGCCATCGGTCATTTCAACAATAACGTCCTGAATAGGCTTGTCGAATTTTTTCGGGTTAATTACATCAGTTGCACCGAGTTTTTTCGCGATATCAAACTTATCTTCGTTGATATCGATAGCAATAATACGGCTGGCTTTGGCCATGACTGCACCAATGATTGCCGATAAACCAATGCCACCCAAACCAAACACGGCAACGGTGTCGCCCTCTTTTACCTTGGCAGTATTCATCACTGCGCCCATACCAGTGGTTACACCGCAACCAAGTAAACACACTTTTTCCAATGGCGCTTCTTTGTTAATTTTTGCTAGGGCTTGTTGATCTTTCGAGATGGATTATTAGACAGCATGATGGGCTGGTACAATTACTTTCGCCAAAAACTAACCATGACAACCCATCATGCCAAGGACAATGTTAACAGACGAGTGCTGGTCAAAGCTAATCAGATTGATGCTTAAAACAGGCCGCATTTATGACAAACCGGAACACAGAAATACTTTCGAAGGCATTTTGTACCGGATGCGGGTCGGTTGCCCATGGCGCGATGTGCCAGAAACTTTTGGAGATTGGAGCGCCATCTACCGGCGTTTTAACTTGTGGTCTAAAAAAGGCATTCTGATGCAGCTATTCGCCGAGTTAAGGCAATTGGCTGATTTAGAATGGGAATTTATAGACGGCAGCATCGTCAAAGCGCATCAGCATGCGACAGGGGCTCGCTCAAAAGATAAAGAAGCGATAGGGAAAAGTCGTGGTGGTAACACGACGAAAATCCATATGGCAGTGGATAGTTGCGGCTTGCCAGTAGATTTTATCGTGACAGGCGGTGAAGTTCACGACAGCAAAGCAGCTATAGAGTTACTTGAACAACTGCCTGATGCCGAGCATGTTAT
>NZ_AUDG01000048.1 GCF_000425345.1 Rheinheimera baltica DSM 14885
AAAAGAACCGTGGGCGTCTGGAGTACCGTGAATTCCAGGTCTGTCCGGCCAGCGAATTGCCGGAAAAACTCAAAGCCACCTGGCCAGCGCTGACAACCTTAGGCATGGCAACGACTTACCGGGTGGAAAAGCACAAGCGTGCGGTGTTAGAGCAACGTTATTTTATCAGCTCAGCCGCGCTTGGCGCCGAGCGGCTATCCCGTGCAGTGCGAGAGCATTGGGGTATTGAAAACCAGTTACACTGGGTGCTGGATGTGAGCTTAGGCGAGGATGCTTGCCAGATATACCGTGGTAATGCTGCCACCAATCTTGCCACGATGCGGCACTTTAGTTTGAATATGTTACGGGCTGAGAAGCGGAAAATGAGTATCAGAAGAAAGCAGCGTCAGGCATTGATGAATGTGGCTTATCTTGATGCGGTGCTGGAAGCTGGGATGGGTGTGGTGATTAAATGACCACTCGTAATCTCGCCCTGCTCCCAAGGTGCTCTTAGCCTCGCATCACCGCGCTCTTCAAGTTCTCTATACCGTTCCAAAGCCCAATCCATATGTTCCCTTTGCCAACGTTCATGATTGTCTCTTACATAATTAACACCGTCTCTAACTAGGCCCGCAGCCTCCCAAGCGAGACTTGCACCGCCACCTACTCGTCCAACACGCTCTGTACGAGTCTCACCATTACCGCCGGTAACACTACCAACTTGCTCAAATGTTAACTCTTGCATACTATCTCTCCTTGAGACGTTTTTAAGTTTAAAGGTTTGCTCTGTTTCAGAGCTACAACCGCCCTTTCAGGCTTAAAACCGGCTCGAACAACCAAGCTAGCAGGCTACGTTGTTCCAGCACGATATCTGCGCTTAACAGCATGCCCGATTGCAGCGGGACTGTGTTGCCATAAGCGCGGATTTGTTGCGAATCCAGGGCTACCTGTACCCGGTATACTGGCTCCTGCACGGCGACAGGCATATCGACTTCATTCGGAAGCACGATAGCCTGCGCCGTTTTTATTACTTGCCCTTCATATAAACCAAAACGCTGGTACGGAAAGGCGTCAAAACGTAAACGGGTGCGCTGTCCGGGCTGCACAAAGCCGTAAGCGCGGGTAGGCACCAGCAGCACCGCCTGCAGCTGGGCGTTATCCGGCATCAGGGTTAACAGTGGCATGCCAGGTTGCACATTGTTGCCAATTTCCGCCACTAGGTTGGTTACCCTCCCGCTAATAGGCGCGGTGATTAGCAGTTCGCCGCGGGCATTTAGCTCAGTTTGTTGCTGTTTAAGCCGTGATATATCGCTATCTAACAGCGCTTGTTGCTGTTGCTGCTCAGTGGGTAAGCGCTGTAATAGCCCATCTAATTGCGCTATTTGGGCTTTTTGGTTTTGCTCACTGGCATTTAGTTCGGCCAGTTGCTGCTGAATATTCAGTACCAGCTCGTGCTGTTGTTGCAGCTCATTAGTTGATATAGCGCCGCGCTGGCTAAGCATTTTAAAATTCTGATACCGCTGCTGGTTTAATTGCAGGCGCTGCTGTAATAGCTGCTGCTGGGCGTTAATGTCATCCAGCAGGTTGCGGCTTAATGTAAGCCGGGCGTTATACTCGGCTTCCTGCTGGTTAAACTGGCTGTTTAGCTGCTGTTTACGCAGGTTTATCAGCGCAGTTTGTTGCAGCAAACCCTGCAATAAGGTGCCGGTAAGGCTATCGCCCGCCGATAAATGCTCAGGTATCGCGACAAGCGCCAGCCTGTCGCCAGCTTGCACGTGTTGGCCATCATCAACATACAGCTGCTGCACCACACCGGCACGGGATGACATTACCTTAGCCAAACCCATGTCGGGTTTTAAATAACCAACCACGGTTTCTTTGCGGTTAAATGAGCTAACGCTAAGGTAGATAACAATAGCCACCACCACCCCCAACAATATTAGGGTAAGTAAACTGGTACTTATTGGCTGTGCAATAATAACTTCACCGTCAAGGCGAGCGCTTTGCTGCTTAACCGCATTAGCACGAAACAATCCCTGCTCTGACACTGCAACCCCGATACGTAATTTTGCTTACAATACTGCAAACTTTGTAATGGGCGCACATCTTAATGGCATAAATTAAATACACAATAATTTGTTATATTCTTTTTTATTATATGAATATAGTTGTTTCAATTCATTAACAGTGGGGAGGGTAGAAAATTCAATAAGTTAGCGATTTAGGGAAAGGTTAAAATTTATTCTGGCCAAACCGACTGCCTGATATTTAAGCAGCCGGTTTGGCAATTCACCGGCACTAGCACCAGCAACACTTCTCAGCTATCCTGCAAACTGCTGTAGCACGCCTTTGGCGATATCCGCTTGCGAGTACACACCTGTATCGAATACCCAACCGGTTACCAGAGCTGCGGGCGTAACATCAAACGCCGGGTTAAATACCGGTGCCTGCTCGGGTGCCCATATTGTTTTACCAAAAGCACCGCTAACTCCGCGTATTTCGTCAGCATGGCGCTGCTCTATCGGTATTGCGCTGCCGTCAGCACAAGCTAGATCAACGGTGGTATGTGGCGCAACTACGTAAAACGGCACCTTGTGGTAATGCGCAAGTACGGCCAGTGAATAGGTGCCTACTTTATTGGCGAAATCGCCATTGGCGGCTATGCGGTCAGAACCGACAAAAATGCGGTCTACCTGGCCGCGCGCCATTAGCATAGCAGCCATATTGTCGCAAATAAGCTGATACGGAATACCCAACTGCTGACATTCCCATGCCGTAAGTCTACCGCCTTGCAGCAAGGGCCGGGTTTCATCTACCCATAGGCGGATATTCTTACCCTGCTGATGTGCCAGATTAATTACGCCCAGTGCCGTACCGACACCAGCCGTGGCCAGGCCTCCGGTATTACAGTGTGTTAGCAACTGCTCCCCCTCTTGCACCAACGCTGCGCCATGCTCAGCCATGCGCTGGCACAGTTCAACATCTTCGGCAAACAGCTGCTCAGCGCAAGCAATGGCAGCACCGGTAAAGTCGGATTGTTTAAGGGCCGCTATCATGCTGTCAAGGTTATTCATCAGGTTAACGGCCGTAGGCCGCGCTGCACGCAACACTTCAGCGTCTAGTAACAGTTGCTCGCGAGTGTCGCCAACACTGGCACGATATGCCAACAGTAAACAGGCACCGATGCCAATAGCCGGAGCGCCACGCAACTGCAGCGCTTTAATCATGCTAACCATTTGCGGCACGGTTTTGCAGCTTTGCCAAACTTGCTGCTGTGGCAACAAGGTTTGATCCATTACATAGAGTTCACCCTGTACCGTTTTAACACTCAATGCCGTTAAGTTTTTCATCGCTTATTCCTGTTTAGCGTTGCAGACGTCTATCAGGTTTGCGATTATGCAGTCCGTCAATATTCAACACAAGTACAGGACTATACAATGGCCGACTACCGCACCTTTACCACGGAAGATGCTAAACGCTTTGCTGATGAGCACAGCACCTTGTTTGGCGATCACAGCAAATTGCATTGTGTAGAATTTGGCGACGGTAATTTGAATTTGGTATTTCGTGTCAGCAATGACAAAGGCACCAGCCTTATTGTAAAACAAGCCCTGCCGTATGCGCGTTGTGTCGGTGAAAGCTGGCCGCTAACCATAGACCGTGCCCGTATTGAAGCTGAAGTATTAATTAAGCATCGTAAATTGTGTCCCGAGCACACGGTTAAAGTGCTGCACTATGACCCCGTGCAAGCCGCTATTTTAATGGAAGATTTAGCCGACTATCGAATCTTACGGGCCGAGCTTATTGCTGGTAAACAGTTTCCACATTTGGCCACTCAGCTAGCCGTGTACTTAGCTCATACCCTGTATTACACCAGTGATTTTGCTTTAACCGGGCCGAATAAGAAGCAGCAAGTGGGCCGTTTTTTAAACCCTGAGTTATGCTTGATCACCGAAGATTTGTTTTTCACCGATCCCTACTGTAACCATGAACGCAACAATGTGCATGCTGAAATTCGCAGCGATGCGCAACAGCTATGGCATGACGAAGCGCTTCAGGCCGACGTAGCGCAATTAAAAGCCGACTTTATGTCTAAACCGCAAGCGTTACTGCACGGTGACGTGCACAGCGGTAGCATTTTTATTAACGATGAAAACTGCAAACTGATTGACGCTGAATTTGGCTTCTATGGCCCAATAGGCTTTGATGTTGGTAGCTTGCTAGGCAACCTGTTACTGAATTATCTTGGCCATTTTGGCTTAACTGCAGATGCCGACAGCCGTCAGCAACATCAGGCTTATTTACTCGAGCAAATTCAAACACTCTGGCAAGAATTTACCATAAATTTTCAACAGCTTATGAGTAATGAATGCCGCGAACCCAGCTTGCAAAATAGCCTGTACCAACAGCGTTTTATGCAGCAAGTCTTTGCCGATACGCTGGGGTATGCCGGTTGCGAGCTAATCCGCCGCACCGTTGGCTTAGCGCATGTGGCCGATCTGGAGCAAATAAGTGACAGCACCCTACGCGGACAAAGTGAGCGCAAAGCCTTAAAGCTGGGGCGTGAACTTATTTTGCAGCGCGCCAGCCTGGCGAATATCGAGCAAGTCATCGCTCTGGTGCGCTATCAGTAAATAAGCAGCGATAAACTGAGGCCGAAACAGCTTGTTACATTTTAGTACAATGCCTGTCGCCGGCCCACGTTCCAGAATCAGCAACATTGTGGCATGCTGCGATTATCGCTAATTAAAGGACGTTGTAATGATCGCAGCTAAGGAGTTAAGCCGCGTTTTTGGGCAGGGCGAAAATGCTGTGCACGCCTTGCGCAATGTAAGCTTACAAATTGCCGAAAATGAATTTGTAGCTGTCATGGGTAGCTCGGGCTCTGGCAAGTCCACACTGATGAACATTCTTGGCTGTCTGGACACCCCTAGTAGCGGCAGTTATCAGCTCGACAATCAACTTATCGGTCAGTTAGACGACATCAGCCTGTCGGCTATGCGAAATCGCCATATTGGTTTTATTTTTCAATCATTTCATTTACTGCCCCGCTTAACTGCAGCGCAAAACGTCGCCTTACCCCTTCGCTATACCGACATCGACCCGGCAGAGGCGCTAGCACGAGCTAATACGCTATTGGAGCAAGTTGGGCTGGGCCATAGAACAAGCCATAAACCGCACGAAATGTCAGGCGGACAACGGCAGCGCGTTGCTATTGCCCGGGCACTAATCAACCGGCCTAAAGTGATATTTGCCGATGAACCTACCGGCAACCTTGACAGTAAAACGTCGAAAGAAATTATGCAGTTGCTTTGCGACTTACACAGCAAAGGCAATACCATTGTTATGGTAACGCACGAAGATGAAATCGCCGCCTATGCTAACCGGGTTATCCGTATGCGCGACGGCCAAATTTTACAGGACAGTGGATGTTAGCCACATTTTTGAGCTTACTATTGCTCAGCAGCGCAACAGAACAACCGATGCCGTTATTGTTAACGGGTACTTTGCAGTCAGCAGATAAGCAAACCGTCGTATCGCCCATGAGTGATACCTGGCGCGTACAGGTGCAGTGGCTGCATCCGGAAGATGAACCGGTAAAGCACGGCGATCTCATAGCCGTGTTTGATGCTGGCAATATAAAAACGCAAATCGAACAGCTTAAAAGCGCCATTATTAACCATGAAGAACGGCTAAATCAGTTAAAAAGTGAACACAAGCAAAAGGTTATGGAAGCGGAATATGAACTAGAACGCCGTCAGCTACTACTGGAAAAAGCCGGTATCGACGCGTCAGTACCGCTGGCAAACTTAAGTGCGTATGATTACGAACAATATCAATTAGAGCTTAAACGGGCGCGCACAGAATCAGCCAAAGCAGCAGAACAACTTGCGGTAGCACGTATTACAGCAAAGTCAGCCTTATCCAAACAACAACTGCAACTGGAACAATCGCAGGCGGAACTGCAAGACGCCGACGTGCAACTGGGGCAAATGAGCGTAATCGCCACCCAAGATGGCACTATCAGTTATGGTACACACCCGTGGTATGGCACTAAAATTTATGCCGGTATTACTGCGCAGCCAGGTTGGAATATTGCCGAGCTTAATCGTTCCGACAGCCTGTATATTGAAGCCTGGGTGCATGAAACTGATATACCCAGGTTACAGCAGCATGTATTTACTGCTCGATTTGACATAGCGCCACAATCGCCATTTCCTATTACCTTGAGCGAGGTTGCGCGCCAGGGTGAAAAGCGTCAAAGCTGGGGCAATGCGCTGTATTACAAGGCTGTTTTCATGTCGGAACGCTTTCCGGTTTCACAACCAATGCTTGGCATGGGCTTACTGATAGAGGTAACACAACCATGACACGCCATTTCATTACCTGCAGCCTGAGCCTGCTTATGCTAGTGGCGCTTAGTGCTTGCCAACCAGAACAGCAAGCTGTGGTAGAAACGGTTAATCGTCAGGTGCGCGCCACCGGCGAGCTTACCGCAGCCAACGCTTTTAAAGCCTCACCACCTAGCGTAAAACATTTGTGGCAATACAATATTAAACAACTGGCGCCCGAAAGTAGCCTGCTGAAAGAAAATGATCTGGTTGTGGCGTTTGATGCACAAACCCAGATAGATGAACTAAAAAACAAAAGTATTGAACTGCAAAGTGCCGGGCAAGAACTGGCAAACCGCTTACGCAGCGACGAACAACGTTTTGAAGAATTAAAGCTTGCGCTGGCAGAGCGTAATATGGAATTCGACCGCGACAAACGCAAAGCCGAGATTGTCGACCAATCACGCTCTGCCAATGACCGGCGTAAAGCGCAAATTGACTTCACCATCGCTAACAATCAAAAGCAGTTGGCTGAAGCCCGTCTGGCCAGCCATCAACAGCAGCGCAAAGCGGAAGAACAAATGTTATTGGCCAAAGTAAGCCGGTTACAGGCTGAAGTGGATGATTTAAAGCGCAGCATTGACAGTATGCAGGTAAAGGCCCCCTTTGCTGGCGTGATGGTTTACAGCCAAAACTTTGATGGTGAAAAGTTTTCCACCGGTGATACCGTGCAGTTTGGTCAACCAGTGGCCGAAGTTAGCCAGCTGGACAGCTTATATATTAAAGCAGAAATAGACGAAATCGATTTAAAACAAATACATCCGGGGTTGCAGGTTGAAATTACATTGGATGCCTACCCGGAAAAGCGTTTTCTTGGTGTACTGCAAAGCCTGGGTAATGCGGTAAGGGACAAGTCCCGTGATAATTTACGCCGTGTAGTAGATGCAAGAGTGAGTTTGGACTCAGTAGATACCGACACCATGCGTCCAGGCATGACAGCAAGGCTTAATATTCAATTGGCAGCCCCTGCGGGAGGTGCAGATGCGCCATAATAACGCTTACTGGCTAAGTGCATTTTGCGCCATTGCCCTTGCTGGCTGCAGTGAACCTCAACTGCAAGTGCCCGTGTATCCGGTAGTTGAAGATACCCTAGTGCATAAAATAAATGCCGACGGCGAATTGTTTGCCGTTAATTCTGTCAGTATCAATGCCCCAAAAACAGTGCAGGGCCCCCGCTTTATTGCGTCACTCGCCAAAGAGTATTCTGAAGTGCAACCTGGCGATGTGGTCGTAACATTTGATGCCACCCAACTGCTTCGATCCAAGGTAAAAGCCAGCTCCGGTTTGGGAGCCGTCGTCGCTGATGAACAACAAAAACTGGCTGAACAACAAAACGAACAAACCGCAATTGGCCTTGACCAAACTTTGAACGGCCATGAGTTTTCTTTCGCTGATCGTTTCAGTATTGACGATGTGCAAATTCGCTCGCGGTTAGAAATTCTCGACTCAATGCAGAACAAAGAGTACTTGGGTGACAAACGCGACTATTTAGGCTGGCAAGAGCAAAGTTTTTCCCAGCGTAGTAACGGTGAGCTGGAGTTGCTGCAACTGCAACGTAACCAACAGCAAAGCTTATTGCAACAGGCTGAAAGTGGCTTGGCTGCGCTGGAAATCCGTTCACCACACCAAGGTATTTTGTTGTTCGAAGCTAATTGGCGTGGCGAAAAGCCGGAAGTGGGCGGCATGGTGTTTCCTGGCGCTCGCATTGGCAGCATTCCGGATCTAAGCCTGCAACATATAAAACTACAGGTTATTGAGCAGGAAGCCATAGGCTTGGCCGCGGGCCAAAAAGTAACCTTTGCATTAACAGCCTGGCCGGACGACAACCTGACAGGTGAAGTCGTATCTGTAGCGGCAGTTGCCCAGTCTCGCGAGCGACGTGACCCGCGAAAATTTATTGAAGTGGTTGTTGCGCCAACCCGGCAAGACCCCCGTTTTATGCCGGGTAATAAAGTACGTGCTGAGCTTTGGGTCGATGAAACAGATAATGTACTGATGATCCCGTTACAAGCTATTTTCAGTGATCAGCAACAGCTCTATGTCTACAAACATGATGGTACACGCTTTATAAGGCAACCCATCGAAATCGGTAAAAAGAGCCTGAGCCACGCCCAAATCAGCCGTGGTTTGCAAGCGGGTGATCAAATAGCCCTGATTAATCCGGAGCGTTGAGGCGATGAAAATAAGTTCATTAATAACGGATACATTGGCCGAATTAGCACAGCATAAACTGCGTACCTTTTTAACCCTGCTGGGCATGATATTCGGCGTTGGTGCCGTCATTGCCATGCTTAACATAGGTGAAGGGGCTGAACGCGAAGCGCTAAAAACTATTGAAACCATGGGGCTTCGCAATCTGATAGTAGAAGCCCGTAGTTTTGATGAAAAAACGCTGCAAGAACAACGTAAACATTCACTCGGACTAAGTCAGAGCGATATCGATACAGCCGTTGCTACTATTCCGGGAGTCACAGCATTTAGCGCTGAGCGCAAAGTAGATACACACAACATCTACAGCCATCAGGGAAAAAGTGATGGCATCGCCATTGGCGTGTCGCCAAGCTATATGGCATTAAGCAAACTTACCTTTGCCAGCGGACGTAACTTTACCGAACAAGAAAACCGTTATGCCGCCCAAGTGGCTATTTTGGGCGCCCGCGTTGCGCAAAGCCTTTTCCCCAGAGGCGACGCGTTAGGAAAAGCGGTAAAAGTAAACCATGTCTGGCTACAGGTTGTGGGTGTACTGGCCGAACCGTATGCCGGTAGCAATGAGTTTCAGGGCATAAAATTGGGCGGCGAACAAAGCCAATTGTTTATGCCACTTAACACCGCACAAACGCGTTTTAAAGCCGAGCCGCTAAGTGCCGAGCTTACCTCGTTCCGGTTGCAGCTTGATGAGGACGCCAATAACGCTTTAAGTGCCCGCGCCCTGGATTACCTGTTAAAACAGCGCCATAACGACATCGACGATTACAATATTATTGTGCCTGCAGCGTTATTGGCGCAACAAAAGCAAACCCAGCAAATTTTCAATATCGTCATGTCTTGTGTAGCGGGAATCTCTTTGTTAGTTGGCGGCATTGGCATTATGAATATCATGCTGGCCACGGTATTGGAGCGAACGAAAGAAATTGGCCTGTTACGCGCCATTGGTGCCACCCAACGTGATATAAAACTGCAATTTGTCGCAGAGAGCTTTGCCATTGCGATTCTTGGCGGCTTGTTAGGCATAGTGTTTGGTATTTTACTGTCAGAACTTATCGCCTTTTATTCTGACTGGGCAGTAAGCTGGTCACTGCTGGCGATAGTGTTGTCGTTTAGTATTTGCGCGCTCATCGGTATCGCTTTTGGCGTGTATCCGGCGATTAAAGCCTCGCAGCTTGACCCTATAACCGCCCTGCAAAGTGAATAATTTGCCTGGCGGACTATACACTGGGTGTCATAACAAACCGAGGCCGCTTAGTAGAGACAATATTAACTGAACGCTACATCTGGCAAAAGCTGGCATAGAATATTGAACACCCTCTCAATATTTTCCCACATCAATACTAAAGACCACAGTTTCGTTAATGATAATACTTTATCTAGACACATTTCACTGCAGGCGGTCTTTTCGAAACAAAACCGGGCCAGCCTGAGTGTGGAAATTCAAACCATCAATTTGCCCCGAGATATCTAACCTAAACATCACGGTAAACTCTGGATTAAAATCTTCTCTAAAATCTGGCATTCCTTGAAGATAAAAGCTGTCATGATTTAGGTGAGAAAGCGTAAATTCAAACGTTGGAAACTTAGCGATTAATGTGCCATTTTTCAATCTTACATCGATAAATCCATAACCATTTGCATGGTATTTCCCTACATATCTTTGAAGTTCTAAAGTAGGCATCGCTTCGGCATTAAAACGTTGTTCCGTATTTTGGGGGCGGTACATTTCGCTAACCACTATTGGGTAATCTGACTCGGGTAAATTCAATATTTTGCGTGAAATAAGATCTGAAACAATATAGGGCAAAACAGAGTTTCCTTGATTACTAAGAACCGCTATGCCGAGCTGTTCAAAAGGGTGCATATTAATTACAGATGAAAAACCATTGGTATTGCCGCCATGACGTACTCTGAAGTGACCATCGGCGACTCCTAATCGCCATCCATACCCTTCGCCTTGCAGAAAGGCATCCTCTGTGTAAGGGTCTGATTTTATATTTTGTAGTCTTGTTGCTTGTTTAATGTATCCTGCTGGAACAACTTGTTTTTGATTGTACTTTCCTTCGTTTAACCAAACTTTCATCCATTTTGATAGATCAATTGCTGAGCTCTTTATTGCGCCAGCTGAACTATATGAGTAGTAATTTTCGAACGGTACTTTAACCATGTGTTCGCCCAATTTTGCATAGCCATAAGCATAATTATTGGTCTGTTTCATTTCAGCAACACTGGTTGATGACTGAGTCATGTCTAATGGAATAAATAATTTTTGTTTTATCTGCTCTTCCCACGTTCTGTCAGTCACAGTTTCGACAATCGCGCCGGCTAACGTATAGCCAATATTGCTATAAATAAAACTATTGCCTATTTCACCTTGAGGCTTTAGGTAAGGCAATCTTTTTATCATTTCTGACTTGCTTGGCTCCGGAAAAAGAACAAGTGATAAACCATGGTCACCAATGCCACTTCTATGGCTGAGTAAATCACCAAGGGTAATACGTTGATCCATTTCCGTATTAAAAAATTTCAAGGTAGGGATATAAACTGATGGTCTGGCAGATAGTTCTAATTTATCTTCACTGGCCAATTGTCCTATTAACGCTCCAGTAAAAGCTTTTGTAATAGAGCCGATATGAAAAACTGTCTCAGTATCCACCGGAAGTTTATTTTCAGGGTCCCTCCAACCATAACCCTTCGCGAAAATGACCTCATTTTTATATACAACCGCAACAGATAACCCAGGGGCATTATATTCTTCAACATAGCGAAGAATCTGGGTATTTATTTCTGCAATTGGCAAAGATAACTCTTCAGCTTTCAGAGACAGAGACAATAAAAACGAGATTGTAAGTAGGACGCTTTTCGTCATAAGCATTTATTCCTGTTGAGTTATATGTTTGTCGAGCTCAATAGCGCACTTTAATTAAATATTTCTCTGTTGATCGCTGTTATTAAAATCTTGGTTTGATGACAAAAAAATGCTTTATTGTTGGTCATAAAAAAGCATGTCTTTTCAATTCTAGTTAGGTATCGCCTATAAAAAACATGCAAAATGTATGTTTTGTCTTAGTTTTGTAGCCAAGCAATTGCACTGGCTAGCGTATGCTCACTTGATGTCGCCTCATCCACGGGGATGCGCACACCATATTTTTGTTGTTCACGATCAGCGATAACTGCTGTTGTAAGAAACAAAGCGCTATTGTCACTCAGCGTAAAATTGGTATTTGCAGTAGATAACCCACAGCTATCAGTTCCAAAAAATTGCACGTTGAATTGCTTTTTAAAAGCAATTACGGTGGCTTCACCCGAGCTTGCCGTTCTTTTACTAGTCAACACGGCAATTTTTGGTAAGGGCGTAATTAGGCTATAAGGTTGATCTACAGTAACGACAGGGCTACCACCTAAGAGCGAAGACCCATTGTTGTAACCCCACCAGGTCGAATTTTCGTCAGCATCGATAAAATAGCCCAGTGTAGTACCTTCGAATAAAGGCCCGAGTCCCGCTATCATTGGCCACATATTGCCGCCTTGATTGTTTCGAAGATCAACAATCCATGCCGTTACACCTTGACTGTCTTGTTTAGCTATTTCTTGCTGTATTGTTGTCGCTATTTGCTTGGCTTCAGCCGCGTCTCGAGACATAACAGCATCTACTCTTACATAACCTATTCCGGGTTCTTCAGGAGTGTCTAAAGCCAGATTTTGCTCACATCTGATTGTTGACGGATAAGTTATCAATGCCCCTGAAGGGGAATTTAGAAAAGAATGATTTGTGTTTATCAATTCTAGTGCACGCGTAATCGCAGGATAAGTATCTTTAATTGCACCAACATTTGCAGCCAATTGACTAACCTCAGATTCAAGATTGCTCCAATTCACTTCATTCCGAGTTAGGGCATTGTTACGCATAATTGTAATAATTTCAGACAAATAGGCTTGGGCCATCCTTTGTTGAGCAAGAGATAGATCGTCGCCACTATTATCGCTACCTCCACATGAAAGCAAAAGCAAAAAAGACGTAAGTAAAATTATAAAAGAAAGTAATTTTTTAACTGCACTCATTATGTGTTTTCCTAATTCCAATGTGCATTATCACGCCAAATGGTTGTAGGTAGCGTTATGTTTTGCCAAATTTATTTCCAATTATCAGCGACCACCAACAGAACAAAACGCCGCTCATTCATCGTACGAATGTAACACCGCCATCTCGCTGGCGGTGGTTAACCTAGAATCGTATTCCCTGTTAATTTACTTTTTCAAATTTAAGCTTATTGATAAGCGTTCCAGATACCTCTAGTGCCGCTACTTGGGATACATTATTACGAATAAATTTTGCCCGAAGAAAGAAGCCGGTATTTCCAGAAAAAGTATTGGTATCGAATGGCGTCAAATACACTTCACTTCGCAAGTTTTTGGCTTTAAGTTGATTGTCTTCCAGCACCAGTTCATAAGTGGTATCTAACTCCTGGCTGTAATAGCGTCCTGTAAATTCAGTCAAATTGACAGATTCAGCATTAATCGAGGGAATTGCTACCCGCTCCCCAACCAAGGTCTGGCCACCATAAATGCCTTCAACAAGGGTAATTTTCTCTACGTTTTTAGTGTTAACTGCACCAAATCTTAATTTACGCCCTTCATCGCCAAAACTGAATTCATTGTCAGCCAAATGGGTTAAGGGCTGCTTGGCTCCCCCCATTATCTGTAAATAAAGCTGTGTGCCATCTTGGTTAATGCTGTAAATAAGCCCGCCTAATAATTCAAAATCACCGGTATAACTTGCTAATGTCTCAGTTGACAATGCTGAGGTGCTCAGCCGTTTCTGGGGTAACGCTGACAAATAAAAATCAGCAATGTCGTAGGCGATATTCAGTGGATTGAGATAAGGCATATTAGCCAGCACCACGACTGATAGTTTTTCACTGGGCATTCTTAGCAAAAATGTTCTATAGCCCGCTATTGTGCCACCATGACCCATTGCTTCAATGCCACGATGTTTATCTATTACCTGCCCGAACGCATAATTTATGGTCTCGCCATTATTAAATACATTCGGTGTTTTCATTTGTTGAATAACAGCAAGGTTACCCACTTTTGGCTGTTCAAAGTTGACTGCCCATTTGGCTAAATCTTTAACCGTAGTGGTTAAACCTGTTGAACCGACCATATCTGACAGCAATACACTTTTAGCAAAACCATTAGTAGTGCGCCGGTAGGAATAGGCTTTGTTTTTAATCACTGCGCGATAGTTAGCTGGAAAAGCACTGTTGGTCATTCCCAGCGGTTTAAAAATGCGATTTTGTGTGAACTCTGCAAAAGATTGTCCTGAAACGCGACTCACAATTTCAGCTAATAAAAAGTAACCTGAATTACTGTATTCAAACATCTCACCCGGTGTGAAATTTAAATTTTTTTGCATGCTAAGCAGTTTTAATGCCTGTGCTTGGGTTGCAATGTCATCACTTTGCCACCCGGCTAATTCAAGCATCACTCCTTGCTGACGCAAACCACTAGTATGATGTAATAAGTGTCTTAAGGTGATTTTATGGCCAAGATCAGACAGCTCAGGCAGGTATTTAGTTACTTCGTCATCAATTGATAATTTCCCCTCATCTGCTAATAACAAAATTGAGAAGGCGGTAAATTGTTTAGAAATTGAAGCGACTTCAAATACCGTGTCAGGCGTAATCGGAATGCCGTATTCAAGGTTTGCCAGTCCAACTCCTTTGCTGTAGACCAACTCACCATCTTTTACTACAGCAACGGCTAACCCAGGTAAGGTAGTACTCGCCCATCTTGCTAAATATTGATCTACTTTTTCTGCTGCATTTTTTTGTGCAGTTACTGCCTGAAGTTCAGTTAGTAACCGGTACTCAGATTGAGCGGCGAATACATTTAGGGTTAAACAGCTACAAATTAACAGTGTGATACAACGGATGTGGTAGAACATCATGCTAGAAAGCCCCCATATATTAAATCTAATCACAATTTAGTCTTAATGTTTGAATGACTCGACCGACTAAAAAAAGTCGAACCAATTAGCATGAAACATTTGGTTCGACTTTTAGCAACCACATGGTTTTAATGGTTTTTTTTGCTTAAATGATTTTTACGATATTGGGTAGGAGTAAAGCCTGTATGGTTTTTAAAGGCAGTATTAAAAGAGGATTTTGAATTAAAACCAACCTGATACAAAATTTCCAGCACAGTGAGTTTTTGTTTTGTGGAGTCTTGAAGCAATTTGGCGGCTGCATCAATTCTATAGCGATTAATAAAATCAAAAAAGTGTTGGCCCATTTTATGGTTGATCAAGATTGACAGTTCTTTAGATGGAACCTGCATTTGTGCCGCCAGTGTTTGTAACGTAAGGGACGGGTCTAAATAAGGCGCTTCTTTTTGCATATACTCTTTAACCCGCTTAGTTTCTGGGGAGTCATCGTCAATAGGCGTCTTTAACTTGCTGGCAATAGTTCCCTTTTGCTGTTTTACTAAGGTTTCAACTAGCTGCAACTCGCCATCTATACCGCGAAATAATTCTGGAGACGATAGCGCCTTTAACACAAACCATGTGATCACGGATAAAGCCGATACTCCTACGGCCAACTGAAGCCCCTGAAATAACTGGTTGTATGCGGTAAAAGAAATCACTTCTTTGACAGTAGCTAATGAACCCGCAATAACAAAAACAACGGTCAGTTGCCCCAGCCAACGGTAGCTTTGATTGCTGTGCTCAGTATAGTTCTGTCGATAAATACGCTTAAATCTTCGCAAGGTAAAAGCGACTAAAAGGATATAACCTAACCATTGCATACTGCTGGCCAGCGACAACCAGCCAGGCTGACTAAGTTCAAAAACGGCTAAAAAATTAACGACCAAAAAAGGAATGCCATGCAGCAAATGGCTAAGCTTTAACCTGAAGTTTTTATAACAAATTGCCAATACATACAAATAGAACACGGGCATTTCAAGAAATGAGAATGACATTCGGAACAGTTCTAACGCATAGGTACCCGGCAAAAGTAACCATATAAACCAACCACTCAGGTTAAGGGCTGTGAGGGTTAGGAATAACGCAAAAAGACGATTCGCCAGTTTGTTGTGTGTATTGACGCTCAACAAAAAACTGGCCAAAAGCAACAAAACAAAGACACATAACACGCCAATTACATTAATTAACTGCAATTTTTAGCTTCCAATGAATGAGCATGACAATCCACTTATGTCATGCTGAACAATAAGGCTCTAAAGTAATTACATTAGGAACCAGTACTAAGTTTTTTACAGGGTAATATAGATAGGAGGGCCGAACAACGACACTGGCTTTAAAGAAGTAACGTCCGGTACAGCAGTACGCTCTTTAGCACCGCTGTACCGGTTATGTTTTAGTAGTGTTAAAACCTAGTACTTCACACTACAACCGTACGGCTTTGTAATGGCCGGATCAGGTGTATTTCCGACCAGCACAGCGTTTGCTGCGTTAGCAAATAATGGGGTGGCCTTAGCAATATCGTCTACCTTAGCCGAGGGAATACTGTCGATACCGCCCATGTATTGCAACACACCGGCTTTGTCGATCACGTACATATGTGGCGTGGTTTTAGCATCATAGGCTTTACCTACCACACCCGTTTCGTCAAATACAACTGCCGTAGGCGCCGCATTTCGGCTAGCGGTTAGCTCGTCCGCTTTAGCACCACTAACATGGCCCTGCTTGCCCGGTGCTGAAGAAATGACACTTAACCACACCACGTCGCGTGCAGTCATATCCGCTTGCAATGCCTGCATGTTGCCGCTGTAGTGCTTTACAACAAACGGGCAGTCATGGTTGGTCCATTCCAGCACCACATTTTTCCCCGCAAAATTTTTTAAACTATGGCTGTTGCCCTTGGAATCTACCACGGTAAAGTCCGGGGCGGGTGCACCTATCTGTGGCGCTGCCGCTACACCTAAAGAAAAACATGCCGCTGCTGCAGCCAGGACCAGTTGACGTAATTTCATAGTATTACTCCTGTTTAACATGGCCTGCCAGGCCGTTAGGGTTACCGACTTACCCGCTGTAAAGTTTGCGCTAAGGTGTCGGGTGTTAAAATTTGTGGCAGCACTTCTGGTGGCTGCCCCGGCCAATACAACACATATAATGGCACACCATCACGCTGATACAGGCGCAGATATTCTGTAATGGCAGCGTCACGCAGTGTCCAGTCGCCTTTTAAATAGGTTACATCGTACAGTGCCAGCGCGGCTTTGCTACTTTCAGTATTCAATGCCACGCGCTCGTTTACCAAACACGTAATGCACCAGTCTGCTGTCATATTCACCAGTACAGGCTTACCCTCGGCGCGCAGTTGTTTAAGCGTGTCACCTGACCATGGCTGCCAATGCTCCGCACCAGCTGCATCTTGCTGTGGCATTTTAGCTGGCGCAAAAGCCGGTATAGTCAGTGCGGCTAACACTAACAGCAGCGCCACTGAAGCCGTTACTTTGCCTGCCAGCGCCAGTTGCGTTCGGCCCCACAGCCAACACGCCGCGGCAATACACACCACACCAATCAGTAACAGCGACTGCGCATCCACGCCGCTTTGCCGGCCATAAACCCACAACAACCACACTGCACTTAAATAAAGTGGGTAGGCCAGCCACTGTTTCACCGTATCCATCCAGGCGCCGGGCTTGGGCAGCCGTTTAGCAAAACCGGGCACGAAGGCTAATAACAAAAACGGTAACGCCATACCCACACCCAACGCAGCAAACACTAATACTGCGCCAAATGCACTTTGAGTTACCGCATAACCCAGCGCCGAGCCCATAAAAGGCGCTGTGCAGGGGCTGGCTACAACAACGGCCAGCACACCGGTAAAGAATGCGCCCTTTCCACCTTGTGCAGTAACCAGTGAGCTACCAGCATTCATTAACCCTAAACCAAATTGCACAACACCGGATAAACTTAGCCCCAGTGCAAACAGTAAGTACACCAGCAATGCCACTATATACGGGCTTTGCAGCTGAAAGCCCCACCCTACAGCGGCGCCAGCGCTACGCAGTGCAATTAGCACTATCGCCAGGGTGACAAAGCTAACCACCACACCTGCGCTATAAAATAACGCATCACGTTTTTGCTGCTGATGCTGCTGGCTATTTGCGGCAATGCTTAATGCCTTAAGTGATAACACCGGAAATACACAGGGCATCAGGTTCAGTATCAAACCACCTGTGGCAGCCATCAATAAAATTAGCCACAACCCAGTGTCAGTTTGCTGCCCTCCTGTAATGATAATTTCAGTTGTCTCAGGTCCACTTTGCGTAAGTAACACACTGTAGGCTGCAGTATCATTTACCAGCACCAGTTCAATTTGAGCTGCTACGCCAGAGTAGTAGGTATTAAGTGGCTGTTGCAGCAAAAGCTGGTCACCTTGCTGGCTAATAAGCTGAGCGCCGGCATGGTCAACCAATTCCGAAGCGGCAACAAAGAAACCGGTAATTTGGGTACTGGGTTGCCAGTCGATCACCGCAGAAAAGGCACCACCAGAGGTATCAAACCGACCATTAACATTGAGCGGTTGTGGTAATTGTTGCTGTGCCTGGGTAAACAATGCCTGATAATCAGCGGCAGCAATCGCCTCGCTCGCCACTGGCAGGCTAAGGCTAAATTGCGCTTCGGCAGGAATGCATATTTCTTCACAGACTAACCAATCTGCCTGCAACTGAATATCAATAGTTTCGGCCGTGTAATCAGCAGGAATTCGTAATTCTGACAGCAAAATAGTGCTGCCCTCAAAACCATAATTTACCAATGGCGGTACCGAAATTGCCTGCGGTGTAGGCCATTGTATATCGCCGACGCTGACCCCCTCTGGCAACTGCCAGGTTAGCCGGGTAGGTAACCCGGAGTCGCCGGGGTTTTGCCAATAAGTGTGCCAGTGTGCGTCTGGAATAAAGTGCAGCGCCAGCTGCCCCTTTTGTCCAGCGCGCACTTGCTGAAATTCACTTACCAGCTCTGCTTGTAGATGCTTTGCTGTTTGCCAGCCCGAGCTCGACGCCAAGGCCGCAACACTAAACCAGCTACATAGCAGGGCAAAAACGATGAATCGCATGACACTCTCTTTTATTGCAGTTATCTCAGCTACGAGCCTACACAACTTTGGCTCACCGCGTTGATAAAATATACGTTAATTAACGCTAAATTGAGCAATTTGAGCGACAAACTGCTATATTAGCTTGGTTTATCTGGGCGAAGTACTGTGGTCACTCCAGTCATTATTTCGTTACAGAACACCTAAATTTAATTATTTTAAACCACCAACTAAAGGTTCACCTTAATGACGCTATTTACCAAGTCTGTGTTGTCAGTGGCTGTGAATGCCGCCCTGTTTAGTGCCGCTGTTGGTCTTTCTCCGGTGCTAATGGCACAGGAAAGTGACAAAGATCAAAACGCTAAACAGCAGGAACTGGAAACCATTACTGTTACTGCGCAAAAGCGCAGCCAAAGTATTCAGGAAGTGCCAATTTCAATTGCCACCTTATCAGGTGAGAAATTTGATGCCATTTTTTCGTCAGGCGATGACATCACAGCATTAGCCATTAAGGTACCAGGCTTGTATGCAGAAACCTCTAATGGCCGTGCTGCGCCGCGTTTTTATATTCGTGGTTTAGGCAACACCGACTTTGACTTAGCCGCGTCACAACCGGTATCCATTATTATGGATGAAGTGGTAATGGAAAACGTGATTTTAAAAAGCACGCCATTATTTGACGTACAGCAGGTTGAAGTCATCCGTGGCCCACAAGGTACGTTATTCGGCCGCAACACCACGGCTGGTATTATCAAGTTTGACAGCGTAAAGCCCCGCCAAGAGTATGATGCTTACGTCAAATCAACTGCTGGCACCTTGGGCATGTTTAACCTTGAAGGCGCAGTAGGTGGCGGGTTAACGGATGAGTTATCAGCGCGTATCTCTTTATTATCGCAGCACCGCAGTAACTGGATAGACAACAGCTTTACCAACGAAAGTGATGTGATGGGCGGTTACAACGAACGTGCTGGCCGGCTGCAGTTTTTATATGAAGGCAATGCAGTAGATGCCTTATTTAATGTGCACACCCGCAACTACGACGGTACATCCAGTATGTTCCGTAAAAACATTTTGTCGCCAGGCAGCAACGACCTTAACGGCAACTATGACCGCGACACCGTGGCCTATGATGCTCCAGGGCGCAACAGACAAAGCTATGATGCCTGGGGTTCGTCGTTAAAACTTGATTTCCAGCTCGAAGGCATGACTTTAACCAGCATTACCGCCATTGAAATGGCAGACGGCGGTGGTATCGGCGATATCGACGGCGGTAACCCAGATCAAGCTGGAGACGCCACCGTAGGCAATGCGGTAACGGAAGATCAACTGCGTGATTTAGAGCAACGCACGCAAGAAATTCGTTTAGCCAGCGACACTGACGGGCCACTGAGCTGGCAAGTTGGTGGTTTTTACTTTGACTCTTCCTTTGGTGTAAACAGTATTGATGGCTTCTTTGGTGCTACCGAAGTTTTCCATGGTAATACCAGCTGGGCATTGTTTGGTCAATCCTCGTACAAAGTGAACGACAAACTGGATGTGACTGCGGGCGTACGCTACACCGACGACGAAAAAACCTTCTCTGTAGGCCAGCAAAACGTCGATGGTTTTGCCTTGGTTATTGGCTTTGCACAAATTCAAGATTATGACCCTATTAAAGTTACGGATGACAATATCAGCTGGGAATTAAGCGCCAATTACCGCTTAACCGACAAAACCAGCTTATTTGCCCGCGTTGCTGATGGCTTCCGCGCGCAATCTATACAAGGTCGTGATGTGGCCTTTGAAGCGCCACCGTCAGTGGCTGACTCAGAAACCATTATGTCTTATGAAATTGGTGCTAAATCTGACTTGCTTGACAATACACTGCGCTTAAACGGCGCCCTGTTTTACTACGTGATTGACGATATTCAGTTATCAGCAATTGGTGGCGAAACACAAGGTAACCAGCTGATTAACGCTAATAAAGGTGTTGGCTACGGCTTCGAATTCGACTTCGACTACCGGGTATTGCCTAACCTGAGTGTTGGTGGTGGTTTTAGTTACAACAACACAGAATTACAGGACGATACTTTAACCGTAGCGCCATGTGGTTCAGGCATGTGTACCGTACTGGACCCTCGCAATGCGCAAGATCTGGCATTAATCGATGGCAACCCATTTCCGCAAGCACCAGAAACCATTCTAACCTTAAACGCACGCTATGACTTCCCAATAGAAAGTGGCGAAGTCTATGTGTACGGCGATTATCAATTACAGGGTAAAACCAACCTGTTTTTGTACGAGTCTGCTGAGTTTAAATCCAATAACAACTATGAAGCTGGTTTACGCGTAGCCTATATCAACTACGATAATAACTACGAAGTAGGCGTGTTTGGCCGCAATATTACTGATGCAGATAACCTAAAAGGTGCCATCGACTTCAGTAACCTTACCGGCTTTGTAAACGAGCCACGCACCTTTGGTGTCGACTTTAAGATAAGTTTTTACTAAACACTTATTTGCAACACTTGTTCGTATAGTATTCAGGGCAGTTTATACTGCCCTTTTTTATCATCAAGCTTATTTGCGAAAGGCCTATCCTTATTTGGCCCGTGCAAATTGTTACAGGGAGTAACAATAGCATGCAACACAGCAGTAACCGAATCGACTATCTTGATGCGATGAGAGCGGTGTTAATGATGCTGGGCATCATTTTACACAGTGCACACCTGTATAACCCCAGCCATAAATGGCTTCTTCATGAACCACAAAGCCAGCCGTTCTTTTACTACCTGATTGAAGTAATCCGGGTATTTCGTATGCCGGCCTTTTTTGTTGTATCAGGGTTTTTCTGCGCCATGCTAATACAGCGTTACGGCTCTGAGCCATTTATGCAGTCGCGTTTAAAAAAGTTACTGGTGCCGTTGCTGGTTAGCGCGGTAACGCTGAATGTAATGCAGGCGTTCTTACTACAGCAATTTGGCTGGCTACCCGAAGCGGTTATACCCTACTTGCTACATGGCGGCTGGGTACAACATCTTTGGTTTTTGCTGGATTTATTGGTTTTTGTGTTTCTGTTGTATTTAGGCTATCGCCTGCCAAGAGCGCGACAAGAGCTTCAGCGCCTGAGTGCTAAAACCATTAGTACATTACCGTTACTAGTGTTGATTAGCTTACTGCCATTGTATCCACTGGCTATGATTGTGCTGAATAAACTGGGCTTACCCATGTATCATGCCTGGTTCGGCGTCATGGGCATATATGAGTTACTGTACAACTTACAGTTTTTTCTGTTTGGCTTGATGCTATATAGCAGCCCGAAGTGGCTGACACAGTTTAGCAATGTAAGGCTACGTTATGGCACGCCTGCATTGATTACGCTTATTGCGCTGCATTATTTCAGCGCCAGCCTAACGGGGGTAGTTGGGCAAGTGTTAGCCATTTACTCTAACACTTTGCTTTGCTGGCTCAGTATTGCGCTGTGCTTCACGGTGTTTAATCGCCTGGTAACACATAGCAGTGCACACTGGCGCTTTTTATCCGAAGCATCGTACACGGTGTACTTGTTTCATCACTTTATTGTCATTGCATTAGGGCTAAGCATAATGCAGACAGGATTACCGCCGGTGGTGGGCTACAGCTTGGTAGTTATCGCAACACTGTTGCTAACTTTGGCTATTCATCGGTATGTTATCGCGCCTAGCCGTATTTTACGTTTGGGCTTTAACGGCAAATAACTTACTGGCAATGCAATGTGATAAAGGACACCTTGATGGCTGATTTTCGCAGCGACACCGTTACCCAGCCTTCATTGGCAATGAAAGAACGCATGTTTAACGCGCCATTAGGCGACGACGTGTTTAACGACGACCCCACCACGTTAGCGCTACAACAACATGCTGCTAACATGCTGGGTTTTGATGCCGCCTTGTTTGCACCCAGTGGCACCCAAACCAATTTAATTGCCATGATGAGCCATTGCCAGCGCGGTGACGAAGCCATTGTTGGCCAGCAGTGGCACACCTACAAGTGGGAAGCCGGCGGCATGGCGGTGTTGGGGTCCATTCAACCACAGCCACTTGAACTACTAGCCGATGGCACCCTGCTACTTAGTGATATTGCCGCAGCGATAAAACCTGATGACCCACACTTTGCCCGCACTCGCTTAATTGTTATTGAAAACACCGTTGGCGGTAAAGTGCTGCCACTGAGTTACATGCGTGATGTGGCAGCGCTGGCGCAAGAGAAGCGTTTAGCCTGCCATATAGATGGCGCCCGGCTAATGAACGCTGCCGTTGCGCTGGCATCGCAACACGGCTTAACACCGCAACATATGGCGCGCGAACTGTGTAGCGGCTATGACTCGGTGAGTTTGTGTTTATCAAAAGGCTTGGGTTGCCCGGTTGGCTCTTTGTTGCTGGGCTCGACCGACTTTATTAACCGCGCCAAACGTGTACGCAAAATGCTTGGCGGCGGTATGCGCCAAACAGGTATCTTAGCGGCAGCCGGTTTATTTGCGCTGGAGCACAATATCGACAGACTGGCAGAGGATCATGCTAACTGTAAACGTTTAGGCGATGGTTTAACGGCGCTAGTCACGCAACTGCCTGCGCTAAGGGGCCAGCTACAGGTGTTACCGGTACAAACCAATATTCTGTTTACTGACATCAGCATCGCGCTGGCAGATAAGCTTTTGCCTTATTTGGCCGACCGTGGTGTACAACTTACCGCCAGCAATTATCAAAGTGCTAACGGCGCTATTCGTCGCGTACGTTGGGTATGCCATTTAAATATTAGCAGCAGCGATGTTGAACAAACGCTACAGGCAGTGGCAGACTTTGCCGAAAAGTACTAACAAACACGGGTAAGAACCGGTTCAATTCCTACTCTGTCGTTGAAAGCCAATGCACCTTTTGCCTGTCTAATACGTATAACGGTTCACGTATTGACAGGCAGAGGTTCAAATGTCGCTTCTAAGATTATTCCGTACATTCAGTAAAACCAGTGCTTTAGTGGCTATACTGGCTCAATTTTCAGTACAGGCCGATAGCAGCATGCCTGCAACCGTGCACACTGAAACCATCGTAGTGGGTGCGGGGTGTTTTTGGGGTGTGGAAAAGCGCTTTGAAGCCATGCCCGGTGTTATTAATGCGGTATCGGGCTACGCCGATGGCAATGGTGTTGCCCCAACGTATAGTGCTATTACGCAGCGCGCCAACAAAATGAACCCGAACAACCATGCCGAAGTGGTACAAATTAGCTTTAATCCGGCGCAAATTAGCCTTACCACCGTGCTACAGCGTTACTTTGAAATGCATGACCCAACCCAGTTAAACCGTCAGGGCAATGACGTTGGCACTCAATACCGCTCAACTATTCTCACTAACAGTCAGGAGCAGTTTGATATTGCCCAGCAAGTAAAGGTGCAATACCAACCTCTGCTAAGCAAAGCGGGCTATGGTGAAATCACTACCAAAATTAAGCCGCTGCAACAATTTTTCCCGGCCGAACAATATCATCAAGACTACATCGCCAACAATCCAAATGGCTATTGCCCGGACCACAGTACCGGCGTGCGCTTTGAGCCAGAGGTAAAAACTCAGTTGGCTAAAGTTGACAATAACGCGCTAAAAAACGGCAAACACATTCTGGTTATTGACTCAGAAAGCTACTGCCCCTACTGCGAAAAATTTAAAGCCGACGTTGCCAGTAAATACAACGGTGATATCCCGTTGCATTTTCGTTATGCCAACCAGCTTGAAGGTTTAACATTGAAAACCGCAACCTGGGCCACACCCACCATTATTTTGCTTGAAAACGGCAAAGAGGTGTTTGGCCGTCAGGGTTACTTAGCTCCTGAGCAGTTCTACCTGCTGCTGGGTAAGTTTAAGCTCGGTGACAGTGAAGCCTTTAATGTGGCGTTTGACGAAGGCACAGATGGTCGCTTTTGCCAGCAGTATGAGATATTTAAAAACACCCCCGAGGGCGTTTTTATCGACAAACTGAGTGGTGCGGCATTGTTTGACACTAAAGACCGCTTTGATTCAGGTACCGGTTGGTTGTCGTTTACCAAGCCAGTAGCGGATGCGGTCATTGAAAAGCCGGATAACCGCTATGGCATGCGCCGCACGGAAATTCGCGCCAAAGTGTCCGGCATTCATTTAGGCCATGTGTTTAACGACGGCCCCGGAGGTTTGCCACGATATTGCATTAATGCCACGGTACTGGATTTTGTGCCACGCCAGCAGGGAAGTTAACTTTTAGTCGTCTTGGCTGCCGCTTTGCCACCGGGTAACAGGTTTTCTTCTTCAGAGTGCTGTAAATCATCCTGAACCTGTTGCTCAATGGTAGTGTCGGCACTGACATCCACCGTAGCTATTGATGTTGCGCTGGCTGGCACATCAATGGCTGTTAGAGCTGTGGCTGCAGGCGTCGCCGCCGCGTGGTCCGCTGCCACCGGCATTTCCGCCATATGAATACGGTAAATCGGTTCTGGCATTTCAATTCCGGCCTTGTCAAAGGCGGCTTTCACCAGCCGGATGGCTTCGCTACGGGCTTTCAAAAAGTCAGTATCACGCTGATCAACCCAGGCCAGCACGCGCACGGTAACGGTGCTGTCGCCCAGTTCCTGCACCAGCACCCGTGGTCTGGGGTCGGCTAAAATACCGGTCATCTGCTGCAAGGTAGCAATAGCCAGTTGTCGCACCACCACCAAATCCAGGTCCACCGACACGCCGACGCTAAATTCAAACCGGCGCAGCGGGTTACGGCTAAAATTGGTCATGGGCGAAGTAATAATCTGGCTGTTGGGAATGCGCAAATGGTTGCCATCCAACGTCATTAGTACCGTATCACGTGAGGTTAAGCGCACCACGCTGCCGCTCATGGAATCAACCTGAATAAAATCGCCGATGGCAAACGGGTTGCGGGTGCTGAGTAACACGCCTGCAAGATAGTTTTCGACGATATTGCGAAAAGCAAAACCCAGCGCAATACCAATTACCCCAGCCACGCCCAGCACGGCACTGACCAACGCGGTAGCATCCAGCAGCTCCAGCGCGATCAATATGCCAATACTGGTAATAATTAAGCGCACAAAGCGCATACCGAGGTTTGTGGCAAGCTCACTCAGCCCCAGCCTACGCAGTAAGGCGCCACGTTGTGACAGCCAACTGCCTGCCAGCCAGAACAGCACTATTGAAAGCAGCGCCAGCAGCAGCAACGGCAGCATTTGCACAGCATTCGTCAGCATTTCGCCAAATTTGTCGACAGCCGGCGCTAAACGCGAACGCAGCGCCACCGGCTCCTGTAGCTGGTTTTGTACATGCACCACGCCTTGCAGGCGGTTAGCAATATCTGCCGCAGCAGTTTTAAGCTGTGCCGTGTTAACCTCGCCCTTTAATGTCAGCACCCCGGCCTGCACGCTAACTTCAACCGTTTCCATACCCGCTATCGCTGCCGAAATAGCCCGAAATCGCGCTGCAATGGCCTCGTCCTGTGGTGCATTTATCACCTGTATCGCCGCTGTTTGGCTGTCGCTCTCTCCCTGCGCCGGCATGGCCATGCTGTTATCGGGCAGGCAACACACTAGCAATGCCAGTAGTAAGGCTTTCATCCGCTCTCCGGTTTTGCTTTATTAAACAATATGCTAACTATAGCAGCCAGCTCGACAGCAGTTATAACTGGACGCTGGCCGGCCGCACTATTTCCGGTAGTGCGGCTTTGTGCCGTCGTGCCAGCAATAAGCCGGTGAGGATAATCAGCAGCACGCCGCCCAGTTGCAGCGGGGTCAGGCTTTCGTTAAACAGCCACCAGCCGGCCAGTATTACCGTAACCGGCTCTAAATATGCCAGCGTGGCATACACCCGGGTGGGCAGATGCTGCAGCGCGATAATGGCGCAATAAATGGCAATAAAACCGGGAAAGATACCCGCCAGCGCTATCCACAACACATCATCGGTTGTGGGCATGTTCATGCCGGTTAAAAACGGCAGCACACAACAAGCGCCTATAATCAGCTGATAAAAGGTGCGCTGCAATTGTGAATGCGCCGGTAGCGAGCGGCGGTTTAGCAGTAGAAAGCTGCTGTAAGCACATAGCGACATTAACCCCAGCAACAAGCCGGGCAGCTGCGTAGTGTCCAGTACCAAATCGAACTTAAACTGCTGCAGCATGGCAAAGCCGAAAAACGACAGCACAATCAGGCTGGCATCGGTCAAATCGAGGGTTTCGTTCAGCAGCCAGTGGGCGATAAAGGCCGACAGCGGCGGCGCTAAATATACCAACATAATGGCGTTGGCCAGGCTGATATAGCTAATGGCTGATAAAAAGCTCAGCATAAAACTGGCCAGCAGCACGCCGTTTAGCGCCATACGCCAGTCGGGCTTGCCTTTTAGCAGCGCAAGCCGGCCACTTAGGCCAACAAACAACAGCAAACACAGCGCACCCACCGCCAGCCGGTAAAAGGTTAACTCAGCCGCAGCAAGGCCACTAAAGCGGGCAATAATGCCACTGCTGGCCATCGCTACCGCAGATACCAACGCCAACAGCGCGTATACACCCATACTGAATTCACATCCTGAGTAGCAAAGGGATGGGCCTTACTCTAAACCGACCGTTGCAGGCCTGGATGGCCGAATCGAGCCTACAGGGACGTATTTACGGCGTGCCGGTGTGAGTAAGTCCTATCCCGCAGTTAATAACCGACAGATTATGCCGGTTATATCTGTTACTAACGAGTAGCCAAGCCGCTTTTGTTTAACCAGAATTTCGCATACCGGCTGCGATACCCGCGATAGTCACCATTAGCGCACGGCTTATCATTGGGTTTACCCGCTCTGGCTGGTGTCGCACACGGTGTAACAGCTCTGCCTGCAAGATATGCAGCGGATCAACATAGGTGTTGCGTAACATAATAGACTCGCGGATCCAGCTCTCTTTCGACATTAGCGTATCGCTGTGGATCAGCTTTAACAATAACGCCCTATCAGCCGCCAATTGCGCGCGTAGGCTGTCACCTAAATGCTTCAACTCATCCGGTACTAATACCTTGTCGTAGTAAGCGGCAATGTCGGTGTCTGCTTTTAAAAATACCATTTCCAGCATTGACATACGGGTAGCAAAAAACGGCCATTGCTGCTGCATTTCATCCAGTAATGCCGTTTTATCCTGCGCTGCGGCATTGGCGAGCGCATTACCTGCACCTAACCAGGCGGGCAGCATCAGGCGATTTTGCGACCAGGCGAAAATCCATGGAATAGCGCGTAAACTTTCTACGCCACCAGTAGGGTTGCGCTTTGCTGGTCGGCTACCCAATGGCAGTTGACCAAGCTCCTGCTCTGGCGTTGCCGCGCGAAAATAAGGCACAAAATCGGCGTTATGCCGCACCACAGCACGATAAGCCTCGCACGAGTCACTGGCCAATTGCTGCATTAAATCGCGCCAGCTTTGTTTGGGCACCGGCGGTGGCAGTAATAACCCTTCCAATACCGCACTGGCATACAACGCCAAGCTGCGCTCCGCTAACTTAGGTAAACCAAATTTAAAGCGGATCATTTCGCCCTGCTCGGTTACCCGCAAGCCGCCGGTTAACGAGCCAGGTGGTTGCGATAAAATAGCGGCATGCGCCGGACCGCCGCCACGGCCAATGGTGCCGCCACGGCCGTGGAACAAGGTTAACTGCACCTTAGCCTGCTGACAAATAGCCACTAAGGCTTCCTGCGCACTGTATTGTGCCCAGGCAGCAGCAAACACACCAGCGTCTTTGGCGGAGTCAGAGTAGCCAATCATCACTTCCTGTTTGCCGTTAATATAACCGCGATACCAGTCAATGCTAAGCAAGCGCTGCATACAATCTGGCGCATTTTGCAAATCACTTAAGGTTTCAAACAACGGCGCCACCGGCATGGCAAAGCTAATACCGGCTTCTTTTAATAACAGCTGCACAGCAAGTACATCAGACGGCTTACCTGCCATGGAAATTACATAAGTACTAAGTGCTTCACTACCATGACGGGCCACAATCTCGCAGGTATCCAGTACTTCTTGTACGTCAGCTCCCGGCTGCCAGTTTTTCGGAAATAACGGCCTGCGGTTAGCTAATTCGGCTAACAAAAATGCCTGGCGGGCGCTTTCATCCCAGGCGGCGTAATCGCCCAAGCCTAAATGCTGCGTCAGCTCGCTAAATACCTGAGCATGACGACCTGCGTCTTGCCTGATATCCAGCTTTAACAGCGTTAAACCAAAGGCATAAGCCCGGCGTACGGTATCGAGTAATTTACCATTGGCAATCACCTGCATACCGCAATCAAGTAACGATTGGTAACACAACAGCAGAGGCTCAAGCAGCTGGGAATTATGCCAGACCAAATCTTGTGGGCGCTGCAGCCGGTCATGCTTTAACGCTTCCGTTAACCAGTCACGGGTTTGCAACAAGCCAGTACGCAGTTTGTTTAGCACCAGACGGTAGGGCTCACTCACGTCACCGGCAACGTCTTTTAATGCCGCATTGGCTTGATACATCGACAATTCACTGCTGAGCAGATCTAAATCCTGCGCGAATAAGTCAGCGGCTTTCCAGCGACTGAGTAATAACACCTGCCGGGTGACTTTAGACGTAACAAAAGGGTTGCCGTCACGGTCACCGCCCATCCAGGAAGAAAACTTTACGGGTGCAGCATCCAGTGCCAGGCCCTTACCTACACTGGCAATAAGCTTGGTATCCAGCTCACGTAAGAAGTCGGGAATGGCTTGCCATAGCGAGCTCTCAATAACTGCAAAGCCAGATTTCGCTTCATCTACCGGCGTGGGTCGTTGCTCACGAATTTCGTTAGTATGCCAGGCTTGAGCAATCAGCTCACTTAAGCGCAGTTCAACTTTTTGCTGCTGCACAGCCGTTAGCTCCTGTTCCAGCTCGGTTAAACAGGCCGCAATTTCTGTAAGTTTATGAATTAAGGTGCGCCGTGATACTTCAGTCGGGTGCGCCGTTAACACCAGCTCTATTGATAAGCTAGCTACGGCTTTTTCAACGTTGGCACCGTCCAGCTGTTTATCCTGCAGTAAACTGAATAACTCTTGCAGCGGCTCAGGTTTTTCTATGCTGGCATGGCCAATACGGCTAATTGTATGGTGTTGTTCCGCCAGGTTAGCTAAATTTAAAAATTGCGCAAAGGCACGTGCCACCGGCAGCAACTCATCGTCGCTCAGGCTGCGCAGTACCTGCTTCAGTTTATCGGCTTGCAGCTCCTCGCCCTGACGTGCGGCTTTCGATAACAAGCGAATTTGCTCAACCCGCTCCAGCAATGCATCACCTAACTGTCCGCGAATGGTGTCGCCCAGCTTGGTGCCCAGTAAGCCAACGTTGGCTCTTAATGCTGCGTAATGGTCCATATTTATTGCCTCTGTCGCCTCGTGTTGCACCACCCTAGCGCGATATCAACTGGTACTCAACATTGATTGTTTACAAAAGCGGCAACGAAATTGGTAAGACCAAATTACAACGATCCCCGTGCAATTCCCGTTATGCACTAAATAAATAGTTGCTATACTGCCTCATCGTATTCTTCGGCAGACGCTACAATGGCAACAGAAATAACAACCAAGAAATCTGGTTTTTTCAGCAACCTGATTATTAATGTAATTATTCCAGCAGTGGTGTTAAGCCGGTTAAGTGGCGACGATATGCTCGGCCCGGTATGGGCTGTAGTCGTGGCATTGGCGTTTCCGCTGTTGTTTGGTGTGTGGGAGTTAAAGCAATCTGGCAAAGTGAATTTTTTCTCGGTGTTAGGCATTATCAGCGTGATGCTGACTGGCGGTATTAGCTTATTGCAGCTTGACCCCGCCTATATCGCCATTAAAGAGGCGATGATCCCGGCAATCATTGGCATTATCGTGTTGGTTAGCCAGTATACGCCCTACCCGCTGGTGAAAAAGCTGCTTATAAACCCTGAATTGCTCGATACTGAAAAGCTTTACCAAACCCTGGCCAGTAACGACAACCGGGTAGAGTTTGAACACCGTATGGCAAAAGCAGGTTATATCGTCGCGGCGTCATTTTTTATGTCTTCTGCGCTTAATTATATTTTGGCCAAAGCCATTGTAGTAAGCCAGCCCGGCACCACAGCGTATGCTGAAGAGCTGGGCCGCATGACATGGTTAAGTTATCCGGTAATCGTGCTACCCAGCACGGTAATGCTATTTGGCGCCATAATTTATATGTTCCGTCAAATTGGTAAACTTACCGGCCAGTCGCTGGAAGATTTTATTCTTCAGTAGGTTTTTTAATCTGTTGCCGCAGCAGCTGTAACTCTTGCTGCAAAAGCTGCATTTGAGTCAATAATTGCTGCTGCGTGGCCGCATCGGCATCATGCTCTGCCTGATGCTCTTCATCGTGCATGCTTTGTACCGCGTTAACAATAACGGCAATAAACAAATTCAGCATGGTAAAGGTAGCAATAAGAATAAACGGCACAAAAAAGGCCCAGGCATAAGGAAACTCTGCCATAACAGGCCGGGCAATCCCCATCGACCAGCTTTCCAGTGTCATTATTTGGAATAAGGTATACAGCGACAACCACAAGCTACCAAACCACTCTGGAAACTCCTGGCCAAATAGCTTGGTTACCATCACCGCGGCCACGTAGTAGATTAAGCCCAGCACCATGGCAATAGACAGCATGCCGTTAAGAGACTGGATAAGCGCACCAACAATTTTACGCATTGACGGTACAAAAGTAAGCACCCGCAAAACCCGCAATACTCGCAGCGCCCGCAGCACCGCAAAAGGCCCACTTGCCGGCACTAACGCGATACCTACCACGATAAAATCAAACACACTCCAACCATCTTTAAAAAACGCCAGCCGGTGCACGAATAAGCGGATAGCAATTTCCACCACAAACACCACCAGTATCGCCTTATCCAGCGCAAGCAAATACTGCCCTGCTGAGGCCATGACTTCAGGCATCGTTTCCATACCCAGTATCACGGCATTAATTAAAATCAATGCCAGCAAAATACGCTGTACAGTGTTGTTTTCAATAAACTTCCGGCAACGTTGACGCAACGTTAGCACGGGCATCACGGTTTCATTGCTCATACGGCTACCTTAAACAGAAGAAGTGGCTAAATTGGCGCTATTGTATGTCAGTGGTAATGGCCGTCAATGGCTGTTTAGTTAAAGCATCAATAGGTGTTTAAACCAGGTGTGATAACGGGCTTTTTACCGCATTGCCGCCTTGTTTCAGCACATGGGTGTAAATTTGTGTGGTTTTAACGTCAGTATGGCCAAGCTGCTCTTGCACGGTGCGAATATCCATGCCCGCCTCAAGTAAATGGGTAGCAAAAGAATGTCGTAAAGTGTGGCAGCTAACTTGCTTATCAATAGCAGCCTTTTTACTGGCGACACGCACCGCTTTTTGTAATGAGGTTTCGTCAACATGATGCCGGCGCCATACATTAGTCTGCGGGTCGATACTTAAGCGGACTGAAGGAAAAAGGTATTGCCAACCCAACTCTTTGGGTGCTGCCGGGTATTTGCGCGCCAACGCAAACGGCAACCATACACCAGCAAATTCAGTTGTTTGCATGTCTTGCTGATAAAACGCGTCAACCAAACGGATTTGCCGGCGTAATGGCTCAACTAACTCCGGCGCCAGGGTTACCCGCCGATGCTTGCCACCTTTGCCATGCCAAACCATTAGCGATAAATAGTCAAAATCGATAGCGTTAACTCTAAGCCTTACGGCCTCCATTAGGCGTAGGCCACTGCCGTAAAGTAGTTGCGATAACAGTAGATAGTGCGGGTCAAGACAGGCTAAAAGCTGCTTAATCTCGGCCTTAGTTAGTACCACGGGTAACTTTCGCGGTTTAGCCGCCTGATTAAAATTAAGGCTCAATGTCAGCGGCTGTTTGATAATTTCTTTATATAAAAAGCTTAATGCATTAAGCGCCAACGCCTGGGTTTGCACGGCAACATTTCGGTTAACGGCAAGATGGGTTAAAAACTGCTCCACATGCTCATTTTGTAAGTCTTTAGGATGCTGTTTTTTGTGAAATAAAATAAAAAATTTTATCCAATGTAGGTACGTTTCAACGGTGCGCTTAGCATAGCGCCGGGTATACATCTCCTCAGCGACGTATTGCAAAAATGGTGATCGTTCCGACATAGCAACACTCCAAAATTATACTGTTTAAGTATACAGTTATTTTTGAATTGTCAAATTTGCCTTATTAGGCGGGTCGACCCGTATTTTCTGCCGGCACTAAGCCCGAAACGTCCTCATCTCATTGTGTTTTTTATAAATGCCCAGTAATCTATTGCACATTAAATTTACAAATACGGGTCAACCCGTATTTAAACACGGGCCGACCGGCCTAATAAGCGTTATGTGACTCGATAAGATGAAACTACCAACTAAGAATGACATCATCATCGGCAGCGTATTACTGATTGTTGGGGTATTGCTATTGGCCTTTTTGCCAAAATTCTCAGATGCTGGCTGGTACGCAATATTTTTTGGAATAGCAGTGTATATTTTTCCGGGACCGCAGCTTAGAGAACGCTATAAACAAACTGAAGAATCAAAAGAGCGTTGGCGGCAGAGTGCCAAAGCTGAGAGTTCAAAAAACTTAAGCTGGTGGGCATCGCCATTCCCGTGGGCTTTATTAATCTGTTTTGTGGTGGTTGCTTTTGCAATCGTCACATAATAAACAAGGATAGGTCGCGCGCAGCCGCGACTTAATCCTGTTGTTGGACAAGCCCGGTGTTTGAGTTTTCTGCTTATATAGTAGATATATCGATTGCAGCCTGAGTGGCTTTATTTGCGTTGGCTAGCGGCAGTAAATTGGGGGCGAGTTTAGCCATGATCGCCTGTTTTGCCAACAGCAATCTGTTTCTTCTGTTTTGTGTCGTTTAGCCGTTATTCACCTCCTGGTTCAGTGTTTTCACCACGGGTGGGGCGCATCCTGTGCCTTGGCGCATTCCTTTGCTTAGTTGGTTCGTTTTACATGCGCCGTTTGCGTGTCTGTTG
>NZ_AUDG01000049.1 GCF_000425345.1 Rheinheimera baltica DSM 14885
CACTTCCCAGTTTTTAAGTCAAGCGTGACGATTATTCTTTTTTAAAAACATTCGTCACACCTGACTTTCTTTCCTGTTTCACCGTGTTAAACACCACCGTGAAGCGAGGGCGCCATTTTAGTGATTTAAGCCAGTCTGTCAAGCGTCTTTTTTAAAGATTTTTGCGAACCATCTTAACTCACCCGAAGCACCCTTACTGCAGCACCCCGTGGCATGGCGCGCATTATAGGGCGTTTTGAAACTCGTGCAAGGGGTTATTTAATAAAAACATAGCTTTTTAGATCGTTCGCATAAAGTTTCAACGATAAGCGCTTTTTTAGTACATTTACTGCATAATAACTCAGCATTAAAGGAGATTATGATGATAAGAGCATATAAAGGTATCTCCCCCGCTTTGGGAAAAGGTACATATATAGATAGTTCGAGCGTACTGATAGGTGATGTAGTATTAGGTGATGATGTCAGTATCTGGCCTTTAGTGGCTGCTCGTGGCGATGTGAACTTTATTCGCATTGGCAACAGAACCAATATACAAGATGGTTCGATATTGCATTTATCTCGTTCCAGTAAAAGTAAACCTGAAGGTTCACCACTTATTATCGGTGACGATGTTACTGTCGGTCATAAAGTCATGCTGCACGGTTGTACGCTCGGAAATCGGATACTAGTTGGTATGGGCGCCATTGTTATGGATGACGTTATAGTAGAAGACGACGTTATTATTGGTGCCGGCAGTCTAGTACCACCAGGTAAACATCTGCAAAGTGGTTATTTGTATGTTGGCAGCCCGGTGAAACAAGCTCGCCCTCTTAATGCAGACGAAAAGTCGTTTCTTAAGGAATCAGCGGCTAACTATGTGCTGCTTAAAAACGACTATCTGGCACAGGATTAAAGCCAGATTTCACCAACACTATTATAAGCGTCGTTAGCAATAGCATGCTCGGCGCTATCTTCCCAGTTAAACGCATCAGCTTTTACCTGTTGTAGAAAGTCATCAGCAGATACATTCTGTGGCAAACGAATAAAGCAGTTCACTCTTAAGCCTGACACCAGGCAAGTAAATGCTACAGCCTGTTTAGCAACATCATAGTAAAAGTCACTATTAAAAATCAGCTGTTGGTTCATTTAAAGAGCTGTGCTTTTAATAAGGCCATCACTGGTTCTATATTAGGTCGTTTGCCTCGCCAGATGTAAAACGCTTCTGCTGCTTGCGACAATAACATACCCAAACCATCGGCTATATGTAATACACCTTGCGCTTGGGCCCATTGTAAAAAAGGAGTCGGTTCAGGGCCATACAGCATGTCATAGGCAAGTGTGCAATGTTGCATATGAACCGCACTGATTTGCGGGCGTTCACCACTCAAGCCAGATGACGTTGCATTTATGACTAACGCATATTGCAATGTAGCTATTTGCTCAAAACTGCATGCTTGCACTCTGGCATCAAAACTATTTGCTATAGCAATAGCTTTGCTTTCAGTGCGATTAGCCAATACTATTTTTGACACACCCGCATCAAGTAAAGGACCTATAACGCCTCGACTGGCACCACCTGCCCCGAGTAGAAGTAATGTGGCCCCCAATAGCTGAAAACCAAGCCGGTTCAAATCCGCGACTAAACCTATACCATCGGTATTATCCCCACATAAATTCCCGGACTTATCTATATAAAGAGTATTTACCGCGCCCGCTTGCTGCGCCCTGTCAGAAAGTATGTCAGCCAGCAGAAAAGCCTGCTCTTTAAAAGGTACTGTGACATTTGCCCCCTTACCCCCCAACCCAACAAAGCGATGCCAACTGTCGGCAAAGCCATCTAGTGGTGCTAACATAGCCTCGTAAGTCAGCCGCTCTTCGCATTGCATAGCAAACTGAGAATGAATAAAAGGTGATTTCGATTGCCCTATAGGATTACCGAATACAGCATAATGGTCCAAAACAAATGTCCATAAAGAAGTTAGTAAAGATGATTTTTAATAAAACGACGGTAAATAGCAAGCCACATCCCACTCCTGAGCAAACTCCTTATATTATGATGGGTGGCGAATACTGTGTAAGACGTTTAGCGAATCGCTTTTATGACATTATGCAAAGCGACCCACTAGCCAAAGAGCTGTATGCTATTCATCCGCTGCCACTGGATACTATCCGGCAAAAGTTTTTTGAATACTTGTCAGGCTGGTTAGGTGGGCCAGCACTGTTTGAACAAAAATATGGACACCCGAGACTACGCGCCAGGCATATGCCATTTACCGTTAACGAGCAGCTACGGGATCAGTGGATGCTATGTATGAATAAGGCGTTAGATGAGGTAGTAGAAGATAAGTTACTGCGGGAAGGCATTCGCCAGTCTATCGGTCAACTGGCGAGCCATATGATTAATTGCTAATCATTCAACTTTAACCAATCCTGTGGTTTAAGATAACGCTCGTATAGTATAGCTTCAGGGCTGTCTTGCTCTGGTTCAAAACCATATTGCCACCTAACCAGCGGCGGCATCGACATCAGTATTGATTCTGTTCTGCCGCCGCTTTGTAAGCCAAATAAAGTGCCACGGTCATACACCAGGTTAAACTCAACATAGCGCCCGCGCCGATAAAGCTGAAACTGACGTTCTTTGTCGCCATAAGGTGTCGCCTTACGCTTTTCTATTATCGGCAAGTAAGCAGGAATAAACGCTTCACCCACGGCCTGCATCAGTGCAAAACTTTGCTCAAAACCCGGAGCATTTAGGTCATCAAAAAATAATCCGCCGACACCACGCGTTTCGTTGCGATGCTTCAGGTAGAAGTATTCGTCGCACCATTTCTTATAGTCAGGATAATACTCAGAGCCAAAAGGATCGACTGCCGTTTTCGCAGTTTGGTGCCAGTGCACAACATCTTCTTCAAATGGATAATACGGCGTTAAGTCAAAGCCGCCCCCAAACCACCATACTGGTGTTTCACCGTCTTTTTCAGCGATAAAGAACCGCACATTTGCATGCGTAGTAGGCACATATGGATTATTAGGGTGAATGACCAAAGAAACACCGCAAGCATTAAAGCTTCGACCTGCAAGTTCAGGCCGGTGCGCCGTTGCAGACGCAGGCATATTGGCACCAAATACATGTGAGTAATTAACACCGGCTTGCTCGAATACCTTGCCAGCCGTTAACACGCGGCTCTTGCCGCCTCCGCCCTCAGGTCGCTGCCAGGCATCCTCAACAAACTGCGCAGCGCCATCAGCCTGCTCCAGTGTTTTACAAATAGCATCCTGCAATTGCTGCAAGAACTGCTGAACGGTGGCTAAATGGTCATGCGGTTGACTCTGTGTCACATTAACTCCTTACAATATCGCCGGTTAAGGCATTACGGATTTGGCTAGGCTGTGTCGCCCCCCCCAAATCGCCAGGCATAATAGCAGACAATTTACCGGCCATTCTTTGCTCCAACTCAATACGGTCGGTTATAGCAGGTTGCCCGGATAAATTAGCACTGGTTGAGACAACAGGTTTGCCATAAGCAATACACATTTGTTGTACTACAGGATGCCCACTTACCCTCACAGCAACAGAGTTAAAATTTCCAGTTATCCACTTAGGGGCCGTTTTACTTGCAGGCAGTACCCAGCTAACATGGCCTGGCCAACTTGAAAATATCTGGTACCGCTTCTCTGAAGGAATCGCGTCGTCATCCACATAGGGCAAAAGCTGAGAATAATTGGCTGCAATTAAAATTAGTCCCTTGTCAACCGGCCGCTGTTTGATTGCCAATAATGCCATTACCGCAGCTTCGTGGTCTGGATCGCAGCCTAGGCCATACACGGCTTCTGTAGGGTAAGCGATGACTTCACCATTATTTAATGCTTGTAAAACGGATTCAAGTTTTGTCATGGACTTAGTTTACCTTGGCAAATTTAACGAAAAACACAGTTAAAATTTTCTTCAGAAGCGCAACTGGCTATAATAGCGACTTCACGTTAATAGTTCATCACGTACAGAAGGAAACAACAATGCAAGTTGGCATCATCATGGGTTCTACTTCAGACTGGCCTACTATGAAACACGCCGCTGATATGCTGGATAATTTCGGTATTGCCTATGAAACCAAAGTTGTTTCCGCACACCGCACCCCACAGTTGCTGGCAGATTATGCTAACAGTGCGGCTAGCCGTGGCTTGAAAGTGATAATTGCCGGTGCCGGTGGTGCAGCCCATTTACCTGGTATGGCGGCTGCTTTCACCAGCCTTCCGGTACTGGGAGTACCTGTGCAGTCTAAAGCACTAAAAGGCATTGATTCTTTACTATCCATAGTACAAATGCCAAAAGGCGTGGCAGTAGGTACTTTGGCCATTGGTGACGCTGGGGCTGCAAACGCTGGCTTACTGGCGGCGCAAATTTTAGCCACAAATATTCCAGAGCTGATGGCTAAAATTGATGATTTTCGTAAAGCACAAACCGAGATGGTATTAAACCAGCCTGACCCATCACAGGTGACACTATGAAAGTGTTAGTGCTTGGCTCAGGCCAACTTGCGCGGATGATGTCGCTTGCTGGCGCGCCGTTAAACATCAGCATTAGTGCCTACGACGTCAATACAGACGCCATCGTACATCCATTAACACAACAAGATCTGGGCAAAGGCCTGGCTAACGCTATCGCTGATGCCGATATTGTCACGGCCGAGTTTGAACATATCCCCCTTACCGTGTTAGCCCAATGCCAACAAAGTGGTAAATTCCTTCCCGGAGAAACGGCCATTAAAGCGGGTGGTGACAGGCGATTAGAAAAACAGTTGCTAGATGATGCAGGAGTCCGCTCTGCCGCCTACCACATCGTTAATGTAGAAGCCGACTTTAATCATGCTATCACTACATTGGGCTTACCACTGGTGTTTAAAAGTGCCTTAGCCGGTTATGATGGTAAAGGGCAATGGCGCTTAAAGCGCGCTGAAGACGCCGCAGAAGTATGGCAGCAAATCAGCGCTTTTTTAGCGGCCGATGAAAACCAAAGTATCGTTGCCGAACAGTTTATTCCCTTTCAACGTGAAGTATCTTTAATTGGTGCCCGCCGGGCAAACGGTGAAGTGAAAGTCTATCCGCTGACAGAAAATCACCATGTTAATGGCGTATTGAGTGTTTCATTAGCCGTACCAGGCAATGAACAATTGCAGCAGCAAGCACAAGCTATGTTTACCGCCGTTGCCAACAAGCTCAATTATGTTGGTGTGTTGGCAATAGAGTTTTTTGACGTTGACGGTGAGCTATTAGTCAATGAGATTGCACCTCGGGTGCACAATTCAGGCCACTGGACACAACAAGGCGTTGATGTTTGTCAGTTCGAGCAACATTTACGCGCGGTGTGTGATATGCCATTAGGCAATTGCGAATTAGTTCGTCCAAGCCTGATGGTAAACATATTAGGTGAAGACAAGGTGCCAGAAGCTATTTTGTCTATTTCTGGGGTCCACTTGCACTGGTACGGAAAGTCGAAGCGACCAGGCCGAAAAATGGGCCATATCAATTTATCTGCCGCAAATAATAGTGAATTAAAAGCCCGCTTCGAACAGCTTATCAGCTTGCTTTCACCAGCAGCATTCCCTGAATTACAACTGATGGCTAATCGGCTTAACTAACGCTTATGCCGGCAGCTCAAGCGGCCGGCTGTTTCTCTGCACAGCCTTTATCTGCACAATATAGCCCACTTTTTTTCTCAATTAGCACCCCAAAACCGCAGCTGAGGCACACGCCTGCAACGGGTTTATCGTTCAGTAAAAACTTGCATTTAGGGTACTTATCGCAACCCCAGAACTGTTTACCAAACTTATTTACCCGCTCGGTCAGTTGGCCGTTGTTACATTTTGGGCAAGCTAATCTCTCAATGTCTGGCTGCTCACTATGCTCGTGCACCACAAAATTGCAATGCGGATAATCAGTACAACCGATAAACATGCCATAACGACCGTTTTTTACTGCAAGCGCATTGCCACACTGCGGGCAGGGTTCACTTTCCAGTACTTTTACAATACTGGTTTCATGCTGATGTAAAGCTTTAATATAGTTGCAGGCCGGATAAGCACTGCAACCAAGAAAAGGACCATTTTTACCTGATTTCATTGCCAGAGGTTGCTGGCATAGCGGACATAGCTGTTGCTGTAACGGCAGGTTAAATAAATTGGAATCAGCGGTCATAAAAGGTTAAGCCGCTTAATGCAGCGGCCCTTCCGGTTCATCAAAAATAAGATCTTCCATTTGGGCGTAAGCAGTTTCATGGCCAGGAACATTAAATAACACCATCAACACTACCCACTTTAAATCTTCAAGGCTAATACTGTTGCTATCGAGTTCCATCACGCGGTCAATTACCATTTCTCTAGTTAATGCATCCAACACATTAACTTGCTCAAGAAAAAGTAAAAAACCCTGACATTCAACATCCATTTTTGCCAGTTCTGGCGCACTGTAGATGCGAGTGGCATTAGAAATGCCCTTAGATAAATACGGTTTAACATGACTTTCCTGCAGCGCAGATAAGTTGTCGAGCCACTTTAACGCCTTAAAGATATCGTCGTCATGAAAACCTGCCCGGCTTAACTCTTTGGTCAGATCGGCATGATTAACGTAAATATCAGATTCATTGTGAATATAGTTTTCGAACAGATAAACGAGGATATCAAACATACTCAGGCACTCCTCACTCTTATGTAGCCACCAGGAACTGCTGCCACTTCACCCGCTAATTCAAGCTGCAACAGCGCTATTGTTGCGTCGGCGATAATAACACCGGCGCGCTCAGCAATCAGATCAACTGCGGTAACTTCATCTCCTACGTTAGCCAACAACTGTCGGGCAAACAAGTCTGTTTCAATACTTTTTTCAGCTTCTGGTGCAATTTTTAGACAAGTCTTACCGAAAAAGCTCCACTCTTCCAATATATCGGCCACAGACGTCACTAATTTAGCCCCTTGCTGGATTAAGCTATGGCAACCTGCTGACTGTGGGCTATACACCGAACCTGGTACAGCAAAAACATCACGACTGTACTCTGCGGCTAGATTCGCGCTAATCAAAGTGCCACTTTTCAACCCCGCTTCAACAACTATGGTGCCAATACTCAAACCCACCACTATTCTATTACGCTGCGGAAAAAGCTCAGCTCTGGCTTGAACGTCCGGGAAATACTCAGACACCAACGCCCCTTGCTCGGAAATAGCAGTAGCCAATGCTTTATTTGAAACAGGATACACCTGCTCCAAACCGTGCCCTAACACGGCAATAGTTAGACCGCCAACATGTAATGCACCCTTATGGCTTTCACTGTCGATACCACGTGCCATACCGCTGGTAATAACATAGCCTTGTTGGCTTAATTCGCTGGCAAAATTAAATGCCACTTTGCGACCAGTCGGTGTCGGTTGCCGGCTACCCACCATCGCTAACTGCTGTTGCGCCAACACATGGGGATCGCCTTTTACAAAAAGTATCAGGGGTGGCTGTTTTGTTTGTTTAAGTAAGGCGGGATAAATTGGATCATTAAAAGTGACAATATGGTGATGCTCGGCTTGCTCCAGCCAACGTATTGCATAATCAGCCTTAGCATTGGCCTCGTAAGCTAAAATGTGCGCTTGTCGTTCGGTAAAGCCGATATTGCGTAAAGTGCTAGCGGGTAATTTTACCAGCTCTGCTGCTGAAATTTGCTCGCTAAGACGCTGAAACTTCAGACCATCCAGGCCATGAACAGAGGCTAAAGCGAGCCAGTTGCGGATATCCTCCATACAAACTGGCTCCTTCAAAATATCCTATAGATTTGCGACCTTATCCCCAATACGAATAGGTCGTGAAGTTTTGGTCACGATGGCGAAGCTGGTTCGCTCTGACACTTTGAACACCATCAACTCACCCACTTTTTCCCGTGGCAATTGAATCGTGCTGTCACCGAAATTTTTAAATATTTTTTGTAGCTTGCTGGCATCTTCAACGTAGACAGGGCCGTTTTTGCCATCAATTACCGTCGGAGAGTTACGATAAATACCCAGCATGTACCCTGCTTTAAGCTCATTCAAGCTGCCACGGTTAAGCACAACCACATCCCACTTCGTCAATTCACGCAGGTTAGACGCTGACTCGATAAGACTACCATCGACTTCAACCTCCGGTCTTTGCATAACAAAGAACGCAGGCAACGCCTGCCCTTCCAATGCCGGCATTAACCGGTCGCCTTGTTTAATTTCGCGTTTCACGCTTAATACATTTAAAGACGCAGCTTCAACAGGTGTGTCTTCGGTCGCGTCTTTGCCGCTACGAAATGCACGCGCTGTTGCAACTAACTTGGTTTCATAACCCAACACTTCTTGGGTGTCTGGGTCGATGTAGGGCTTACCTTGTCGATAGACACCATACGATGCACCCGCCTCCAAAACACCCTTAGCATAAATAATGTGATCTGCTGCTGAATTTTTCACATTCGCATTTGAACCCAAAATATAAGGAAGTCCAGCAATTCGTTCTTCAGTAAGTGATTGCTCAAACGTTAAGTAATGACGAATCATACTTAAAGGTAAGGTACTAACAGCATCTTCACTTTTCAGCGTTTTACGAATAGTCGGCGTTAAACGCTTCACATTGTCGTTTACTATTAAACGTGGCCGCCCTTCAGCGTCATAGATCAGGGTTAACGTATTCCCGGGATAGATTAGGTGTGGATTGTCTATTTGTGGGTTCATTTGCCACAACTGTGGCCACAGCCAGGGTTCATTAAGATAAAGAGCCGAAATATCCCACAGCGTATCGCCCTTCTTAACAACATAGTTAGCAGGAGCGTCGTCGCGAATTTTTAAAACATCGGCGAACACATTAAAACAGCCACTCATGACTACCAAAGTGACAACTATTGCAATTTTTTTCAGCATGCCTGCATCCTTGAGCGAATTCTTGTTGTAATTATTACACACTATGCTGTTAATACAGCGGATTAATGGCTAAAATTAAAACATACCACAACCTTTGAAACAAAGCATATTTTTGTAGGTGTTATGTCAGTTTTACAAGTTTTACATTTTCCAGACGAAAGACTTCGCACAGTAGCTAAACCGGTTGATGCCGTTACTGCTGATATTAAACAATTGGTTGCAGACATGTTAGATACCATGTATGACGAAAATGGTATTGGATTGGCAGCAACACAAGTGAACGTTCATCTGCGCGTAGTTGTAATCGATATTTCCGAAGACAGAAACGAACCTATGGTGTTTATCAATCCGGAAATTACCGCCCGCAGTGGTGGAACCAGCTATGAAGAAGGCTGTTTATCTGTACCTCAGAATTATGCCATGGTTGATCGCGCAGCAGAAGTGACCGTAAAAGCATTGGATAAAAACGGTAATCCTTTTGAGTTGAATGCTGATGGCTTACTCGCAATTTGCTTACAACATGAGCTTGATCATCTACTGGGTAAACTCTTTATCGACTACTTATCGCCGCTAAAACGCGATCGCATTCGTAAAAAACTGGAAAAAGAAGCCAAAATGGCACAGCGTCATGCGCTGTAAACAGGAAATACCGTGACCACTCCTTTACGTATTATTTTCGCGGGTACGCCTGATTTTGCAGCTTGCCACTTGCAAGCGCTACTAAACTCAGAACATCAGGTTATTGCTGTTTATAGCCAGCCAGACCGGCCTGCAGGCCGTGGACAACAACTACAGCCTAGCGCGGTAAAGCAACTGGCGTTAAAACATGCTATAGACGTTTATCAACCAAAGTCGCTAAAAAAGGCTCGGGCTCAAACTGAGTTGGCAGCGCTGAATGCAGATCTGATGATAGTAGTAGCCTACGGCTTAATTTTGCCGCAATTCGTATTAGATACGCCACGTTTTGGTTGTATTAACGTGCATGGGTCTTTGCTGCCACGTTGGCGTGGTGCTGCACCCATTCAGCGCGCCATTTGGGCCGGTGATACCCAAACCGGTGTCACCATCATGCAGATGGATGCAGGGTTAGATACCGGCGCAATGTTAAGCACGGTCAGCTGTAATATTGAAGCCAATGATACTAGTGCGTCTTTGTACAACAAGCTCGCCGACCTTGGGCCGTCAGCCTTGCTTGAAGCGCTAAACAACCTACCGTCATTACAGCAACAAGCACAAAAACAAGATGAAAACCTGGCCAATTACGCCGAAAAATTAAACAAAGACGAAGCCGCTGTTGATTTTACTAAACCGGCTAATGTGCTCGAACGAGAGATAAGGGCGTTTAACCCATGGCCCGTGAGTTACATTACCCTGCCACAAGGCAATGTAAAAATTTGGCAAGCCAGTGTGGATACTGCAACACACCAGGCTAAACCCGGAACCGTGTTGTCAGCAGACAAACAGGGTATCCGCATTGCGTGCAGCGACAGCATATTAGTCATTACTCAATTGCAACCACCGGGTAAAAAAGCGATGGCAGCTGCCGACTTTTTAAATGGCCGCTCTGACTGGCTATCTCCCGGTTTGGTGCTTGGCGCCGAATTATGAGCTATAACATTCGCACCTTAGCAGCACGCAGTTGTTATGACGTAGTCGATCAAGGTATGTCTTTGTCAGAAGTGTTGCCAAAAGCGCAAGCATTGCTAGACAACCCTTTAGATAAAGCGCTACTGCAAGAAATTTGTTTTGGCGTAATGCGTTTTTTGCCTCAGTTAGAAGCTGTTTGCAACCAATTGATGAGCAAACCCTTGGTTAAGCAGCTAAGACCCTTACAGTTTTTGCTTTACGTCGGCATTTATCAGCTTAAATTCATGCGTATTCCAGACCATGCCGCCATTAGCGAAACAGTCGACGCTGCACGCGAGTTAAAAGGTCAATCCCTTACCAAACTGATTAATGGCGTGTTGCGTAACGTTCAGCGCCAGCCTGCATTATTTGACTTCGATAATGCCCCCGCTGCAGTACAATTTAACCATCCAGGCTGGCTGATTACTGAATTGCAGCAAGCATATCCGCAGCAGTGGCAACAAATATTAGCTGCGAACCAGCAGAAAGCTCCGCTTTGGTTAAGAGTCAACGTAGCTAAAATCAACCCTACCGATTATGCGGCAGCACTGACCCGCGACGGCATTGAATACAGCCGACCAATTGCCGATTTACCCGCTGCCATAAAGCTAATGCAGGCGCAAGATGTCACCACCTTGCCTGGCTATGATGCAGGTTGGTTTTCAGTACAAGACGGCGCAGCACAATATGCTGCGACGTTGTTGCAGGTCGATAGTAGCCAAAGCGTTTTAGACGCTTGCTGCGCGCCGGGGGGGAAAACCTGCCATATTCTGGAGCTCGCACCACAAGCAGACGTTACTGCTGTTGATAAAGAACCCAAACGCTTGCTTCGCGTGCATGAGAACCTAAACCGGCTTGGTTTGACTGCAAACGTTATTGCCGCTGATGCCAGCGAGCCAGACAGCTGGTGGCAAGGCCAACTATTTGATCGCATTCTTTTGGATGTGCCCTGCTCGGCTAGTGGCGTTATTAGGCGTCATCCAGATATTCGTTGGTTACGAAAAAAAGCTGATATTGCCGCCTTGGCATCATTGCAACAGCACATTTTGCAACAATGCTGGGCACTTTTGGCACCGGGCGGCACACTGCTTTATGCTACCTGTAGCGTGCTTCCGCAGGAAAATAGCGACCAAATCAGTTACTTTTTACAACAAAACAACGATGCCAAACTCGACATCTTGCCACAGCAATTAGCAGAGCAGCCTTACGGTTGGCAGCTTTTACCCGGAGAGCAAGATATGGATGGTTTTTTCTATGCCCGGTTACTAAAAACCGACCTCAATAGCATCAGCCCAAAATAGCGAGTCAGCATGAAAATTATTATTTTAGGTGCAGGTCAGGTGGGGGCAACCCTGGCAGAAAACCTGGTTGGTGAGCAGAACGACATCACCGTTGTCGATATTAATATCGACAAATTAAGGGCTCTGCAAGACCGCTTTGATTTGCAAGTTGTGCACGGTCATAGCGCACATCCTGATATTTTAAAAAGTGCTGGCGCAGAAGATGCTGACATGATTGTTGCGGTAACCAACAGCGACGAAGTCAACATTGTTGCCTGTCAGGTAGCCTACAGTATATTTAATACTCCGCTAAAAATTGCTCGTATTCGCACCAACCAATACCTCAAATATCGTGAGCAGCTGTTCCATAAAGACGATATGCCCGTTGACCATTTCATTGCACCAGAAGCTTTGGTGACGAACTATATTCGGCGCTTAATAGACTACCCAGGTGCGCTTCAGGTTGTAGAGTTTGCCGGTGGTAAAGTCAGTCTGGTTGCCGTTAAAGCTTATTATGGCGGCTTACTGGTCGGGCATGCTTTGTCTGCATTAAAAGAGCATATGCCAAATATTGAAACCCGAGTTGCCGCGATATATCGACGTGGCCACGCCATTAAACCGCTAGGCACGACCATTATTGAAGCCGACGATGAGGTGTTTTTCGTCGCAGCGACTAAACATATCCGTTCCGTAATGAGTGAACTGCAAAAATTGGAACGCAGCTATCGCCGCATTATGATTGCAGGTGGTGGTAATGTGGGTTTTGGCTTGGCTAGAGCGTTGGAGAAAACACATAGCGTTAAGTTAATTGAACGAGGCAAGGAACGCGCTGAATTTCTATCCAGTGCTTTAGACAATACCGTGGTTTATGTGGGCGATGCTTCAGATCCAGAACTTCTGGAAGAAGAGAATATCGAACAAGTTGATGTATTTATTGCCGTCACAAACGACGACGAAGCCAACATTATGTCCGCTATGTTGGCTAAACGCATGGGCGCGCAAAAGACGATGGTACTGATCAAGCGTGGTGCCTATGTAGACTTACTGCAAGGCGGCGAAGTCGATATTGCGGTATCACCGCAACAGGCCACGATATCGGCACTGCTAACCCACATTCGTCGTGGTGATATTGTTAATGTGTATTCGTTACGGCGTGGCGCGGCAGAAGCCATAGAGGCTATTGCACATGGCGACAGCAGTACCAGTAAAGTAGTAGGCAAAGCCATCGGCAGTATTAAGTTGCCACCAGGCACCACGATTGGCGCAATTGTTCGTGGCGAAAACGTCCTTATTGCACACGACAGTACGGTGATTGAAACAGACGATCATATCATTCTATTTATGGTTGATAAAAAACACATCGTTGAAGTGGAAAAGCTATTCCAGGTTAGCGCAATTTTTATCTAATCTTTCCAAAATGCTGGTGTAAACAACACCAGCAAGGTAAACACCTCTAAGCGGCCAAACACCATAGCAACAATTAACAGCCACTTGCTGGCGTCAGGTATAGAGCCGAAATTTGCGGCGACTTCCCCCAGCCCTGGGCCCAGGTTATTCAAGCAAGCTGCGGTTGCGGTAAAAGCGGTAATATTGTCTAAGCCGGTAAGCAATAACAACAGCATGATGACGACAAAAACCAATGCATAGGCGGCAAAAAAGCCCCACACCGCCTCAACGATACGATCAGCTACGGGTCGGCGACCTAATTTTATAGAATACACCGCTCTGGGATGAATTAACCGGTTAAGCTCACGAATACCTTGTAAGAAAAGTAATAACACTCGTACTACTTTTAAACCACCCCCTGTTGAGCCAGCACACCCACCAATAAAACTGGAGAATATAAGTAATATCGGTAAAAAAAGCGGCCAGGCTGCAAAGCCATCTGTGGCAAATCCTGCCGTTGTAGAAATAGATACAGCCTGAAAACTGGCATGGTTTAATGCTTCTGCGGTACTGCTATACACATTGGTATGCAGTAATACTGCAAAACAAATAAATATCAATGCTGCCTGTATCGCCAAAAATGCCTTAAATTCGGGGTCTCGAAAATATGTAGACACACTTTTGCCTCTGACCGCGGCAAAATGCAGAGGGAAGTTAATCGCACTAAGCAGCAAAAACAACACACAAATGCCGTTAATTAACGGGCTTTGAAAATGGCCAATACTGGCATCGTAAGTGGAAAAACCACCAATGGCTACAGTAGAGAACGCATGACAAATAGCATCAAACCAGCTCATACCCGCCAGAAAAAATGCCAGTGTACAGGCCAATGTTAACGCTAAATAGATGTACCATAAATGCTTTGCGGTATCGGCGATACGCGGCGTCATTTTGTTATCTTTCACCGGGCCTGGCGTTTCCGCCCGGTACAGCTGCATACCACCAACACCTAACATCGGCAGTATAGCCACCGCCAATACGATAATCCCCATGCCACCAAGCCATTGCAGCTGCTGGCGATAATACAATATCGCTTTAGGTAAAAACTCGATACCCGTCAACACCGTTGCGCCAGTGGTGGTTAAGCCAGAGAAGGCCTCAAACATGGCACTGGCCAAGCTAAGATGAGGATTACTGGCTAACATAAAAGGAATAGCCCCTACCGCACCCAGCACTATCCAGAACAGCACGACAATTAAAAACCCATCGCGTACTTTTAATTCAGCTTTGTATTGCCTGTTGGGGTACCAAATTAGAAAACCAATAACCACGCAAGAGACAAATGACAAAATAAAAGGGACGCCAGCGCCATCTTTATACCAGTATGCGACAAATGCCGGCGGCACCATGCTAATACTGAATATAACAATCAGCAGGCCCAAAATCCGGATAATAGAGCGGTATTGCATACCTTATTGGCGTCCTTACTACTTAAGCCAAGTGTAGATCACGAGTCATATTTTCATTATGTCCCTGATGCACAATAATGTTGTCTTCAATACGTATACCACCGTACTGCCTAAATGCATCAACTTTGCTCCAGTTAATGTATTTATCAAACTCGGTGGCAGCTAAGTCTGCCAGCAAGCTGTCAATGAAATACAGACCAGGTTCAATGGTGAACACCATATTGGCTTCTATTGTTCGGGTACAGCGTAAGTATGGATGTTGCTCTGGTGGCGTAACATGAGTTCCGCGCTCATCCGCCATAAAACCGCCGACATCATGCACCTGTAAGCCTAAATGATGCCCTAAACCGTGCGGGAAAAATGTACGGGTGATCTGACTTTCCACTATTGCCTCAGCAGACAACTTTACAAAATCAAATTGCTGCAAAATTTCGGCAATATGCTGATGACACTGGATATGAAGATCACCGTACTTTAATCCGGGTTTTAATTCACTCACCAGCTGTTGCTCTACACGGTTTACCGCACTGATCAGGCTGCCAAATTCATCCTGCGGTTGAAAACTATAGGTGCGGGTAATGTCTGCCGCATATCCATGAAACTCTGCGCCAGCATCAATTAAAAATGAATGATGTTGCTTTGGCGTTTTACGCTCTAGCGCTGTGTAATGCAAAATAGCGCAGTTCTGATTCAAGGCAATAATATTGCCGTAGGGTACTTCGTTTTCTGTTTGCCTAACCGCATTTAAATACGCTTGCTGAATATCAAACTCGCAGCCGCCGGCATAAAATGCAGCCTTTGCCGCTTGGTGCCCCGTTACAGCCATCTGGTTTGCAATACGCAGACATGCCTGCTCGTAAGGGGTTTTATACGCGCGGTAAAAATGAATAGAATTTAGCACAGGTTCTGGGTTTATTTCGTTAAAGCCCAGTGCACGAGCCACTTCCAAATATTCACCCAGGTAAGCCATACGTGCCTTGTCATAAGGCAGCAAGGTCTCAACCTTATTCGCTTTGTCTAACAACTGAATATCAAAATGCTCTGCCCAAAAATCATGAGGCTCGTCTGGCACTTTATGCCAGAAGTCTTTCGGGCGGTAAAAAATGAGTTTGGGTTTGTTGACGCCGTCAACAATAAGCCAGCAGTGCGGATTATCCACCACCGGCAACCAGGCTTTAAACAGCGGATTAGCTTTAAACGGATAATCCATATCATCTAAAAACTTACGCTGTGTCTGACCGGAGTGAATAACCAACGCATCCAAATTTTCCCGCTCCAAAAGACGGCGGGTACGTAATTGTAATTCGGCAACATGCGCCTGATACAGGCTTTGATAAGAAGCTGTCATAAGCGTCTGACCTGTTGGCTGAAAAATATGCGGGGCATCATAACATTATTCCACTATGACCCCAATCTGCATCGTTGTAAGGGGTTTGAATACGTCTATCGGCGAATTTAGCCGAATATTATAAATTTGGTAATAAGCCATAACGGCCTTGACGTATTCCCGTGTCTCCCGGTATGGAATAGTCTCTATCCATACATCTGCAGGCAAGGCGAAGTCTCTTGGCACCCATTGTTTCACTCGACTAAAGCCTGCGTTGTAGGCCGCAGTGGCCATGAGTAAATTGCCATCGTTACGCTTCATCAGGTAGTTTAAATAGTCGGTGCCATAGTCAATATTAATACCAGGCTCATACAGCTGCGTCAGTTGAATCGGCTTTTTCGCTACTTGCCTTGCTGTTGCGGGCATTAACTGCATTAGCCCTCTCGCCCCCACTGGCGAGTTGGCATCGGCCATAAAAGAACTCTCACGCCTTGCAATCGCCATCGCCCAACCGGAATCAATTTCCGCCCGCGCCGACGATTTTGCAATTTCATCCTGGTAGGCTAATGGGAAACGTAATTCAATATCATCCCAATACCCCACATCCGCCAGCGAGAAGATAGCCCGCTCATACCATTGCAGTTGATAAGCTAGTTTCGCCGACACCAGCTTTTGCTGCTCAGTGGAGCTGTCTTGTAGATGATTCCACTCACGACGCGCCTCAAGTAAACGTCCCAGCGCTAGCCATTCCTGCGCCCGTTGCACAGCAGGGTGTAATTTAAGATCGGTAAGCTCTTGTTCACTCACATTAACCGGACTATGCGCCAAACTTGGCGGCAACCCTAATCGGGCTGCGGCCATAAAGCCATAGAAATGCCGCTGTAATGCCAGTCGCTGAAAAACAGGCTGTGCGCTTTCGCTATTACCTTGCTCTTCGTAAGCGCGCGCCAACCAATATTGCCAACTATTGTCTTTCGCTAAGTCAGCAGGAAAACGTAGAATAATCGCTTGAACTTTTGGCCAATCTAACTCAGCCAGGGCATGGCTCACCTGCCAATGAGCCAAAGCGCTATCAATTAACTCTGCCGGCAAATCATTAAACCATTCACCGGCTCTGGTATCGCCCTTACTAGCCAAAGCAATAGCAAATTGGCGCTGCACATCTAACCGTTGCGCACTGGAAAAGTAAGGGTCATTACTAAATCGTTGCCACACCTTCAGCGCCTTATCCGGGTCTCGCCAGATTAAGCGCTTCATACCATAGGCTGCAATATCGCGCTCTTGCAGCTTTTTCAATGGGAAGAATGTCGAGCCAGCAATAGATGCCGGACTGCGGCGCGTCTTTAAATACAAATCTGCTAAATATTGCTGGTCGGTGGGCAATAATTTTTTTAAATACGGAATAAGGCTGGTATCGCCCTCTTCAGCAGTTAATGCCAAACGTTGCCATACCCGCTCGGGTGTTTGCTGCCCCGCACTGCGCCATGCGCTAAATAGCGGGTCACATTCTTTTGGTTGAGATTTGCCACTAACCCACAATGTCGCTACTTCTGGCCATATTTGGCTAGGCACAGCATCTTTTTTTGCCAGTGCAAACCTCAGTGCGTAGCAGTGCAAAGCCGCGTCTGATGTAGGCTTAAAATTGGCTAAATAGCGCTCAGATTGTTGACGTTTGGCCAAGTCATACAGCCACGCTTTGCGCAATGGCCAGTCCATTGGCGTACCTTGATATCGCTTGAGAAAATCTGCAATCTGCTCATCAGCCGTTAAAAAATGTTGTAGCCTTTTTTGTTCTAAGTACGGCTGCAATACATAGCCATCGAATTTTTTTAACAGCTTTTGCGCCTGCGCATACTTTAAACTGCCAATTTGACTTTCTGCATGTAAAAACTCATTACGTAACGCTGCCTCAGAAGACACTGACGCCACCGACAAGGGCGCCAAAAGCAGGTTCGTCAGCATAAAAACAATACGTTTCACGACGATAACCCCGACAAAAATTCTAAACTAAAAGAAATAACACCTATAGTTACTGCTGATCACCTCGGTTAGATTCAAACGCCCGTTTAAATAACGGTTGAATTTTTTTCTAAACCGCGACACACTGACAAAGAAACCTCATCGTACCAGTTGCGAACAACCCTAACATACGCGACCAAGGAGCACCGTTATGATTTACCAGAGTGACAACATCAGTGTTGCCTACCTGAAACCTGGTATTGCCCGTTTTGCTTTTAATGCTAAGGGCTCAGTTAATAAGTTTGATCAGCAAACACTGTCTGATTGTAAGACAGCTTTAGAGCAACTGCACGCTGACAAAGCCTTGCAAGGCGTTATTTTTTGTAGTGAAAAAGACGCTTTTATTGTTGGCGCTGACATTACCGAATTTTTAACCACGTTTTTACGCCCTGAAGGCGAACTGATCCCTTGGATTAAACAGGCATCAGATATTTTTGATTTGGCGGAAGACTTGCCAGTACCAACTATCGTTGCTGTCAAAGGCTTCGCATTGGGTGGCGGGTGTGAGTGGTCACTAACTGGTGATTATCGCGTTGCCGATACTACTACCCGTATTGGCTTGCCAGAAGTAAAACTAGGCTTAATGCCAGGCTTTGGTGGCACCGTGCGCTTACCGCGTATTATCGGCGCAGACAATGCAATGGAGTGGATCACTACCGGTAAAGACCACAGTGCTGACCAAGCACAGAAAGTAGGTTTAATTGATGCTGTAGTCGCGCCTGAGAAGTTAGAAGCCGCTGCACTTAGCATGCTTGAAGATGCAATTGCCGGAAAGCTTGACTGGCGTAAAAAACGTGCAGTTAAACTACAGCCACTTAAATTAAACAAAACCGAAGCCATCATGAGTTTCTCTACCGCTAAAGGTATGGTATTCGCGAACGCAGGTAAACATTACCCAGCCCCTATGGTTGCCGTAACCACCATTGAAGCCGCTGCTGGTTTAGACCGTGCTGGCGCCATGGCACTGGAAAATGCGGGTTTTGCTAAACTGGCGAAAACCGATGCTGCCACTGCCCAAATTGGCCTGTTCTTAAATGACCAGCTGATAAAAGGCAAAGCAAAAAAAGCCGCCAAAACGGCCACTAAAGCAGTGAAAAAAGCGGCGGTATTAGGCGCAGGTATTATGGGTGGCGGTATCGCCTATCAGTCGGCGTTAAAAGGCGTTCCAGTGGTGATGAAAGACATAGCCGACAAAGCTCTTGAATTGGGTATGGGCGAAGCCACTAAACTGTTGGGCAAGCAGGTTGAGCGTAAAAAACTTGACGCTATCGGTATGGCAAAAGTCATTGCCTCTATTACACCAACCCTCAGCAACGAACCGGTAAAATCGGCAGACATCGTGGTTGAAGCCGTTGTTGAAAACCCGAAAATTAAAGGCGCAGTGTTAAAAGAAGTAGAAGGCTTAATTGCAGAGGACGCTATTTTAACCTCTAATACCTCTACCATTTCTATTGATTCACTGGCAGCGAACTTAAGCCGTCCACAAAACTTCTGCGGTATGCACTTTTTCAACCCAGTACACCGCATGCCATTAGTAGAGGTTATTCGTGGTAAAGATACCAGTGAAGAAACCGTTGCAGCTGTAGTTGCCTACGCCGCAAAAATGGGCAAATCGCCTATCGTGGTGAATGACTGTCCTGGTTTCTTTGTTAACCGCGTACTGTTCCCCTACTTTGCCGGTTTTAGCAAACTGGTATTAGACGGTGCCGATTTCGCCCAAGTTGATAAAGTGATGGAAAAACAGTTCGGCTGGCCTATGGGCCCGGCGTATCTGCTAGACGTTGTTGGTTTAGATACCGCTTATCACTGTACCGACGTTATGGCCGATGGCTTCCCAACACGGATGGCAAAACTGGATAACGACCCGGTAGCAGCCATGTTTAAAGCTGACCGCTACGGCCAGAAAAACGGCCTTGGTTTTTATGCTTACAGTAAAGATGCCAAAGGTAAGCCGAAAAAAGATATCGACCCTGCGTCAGTTAGCCTGTTAGCAGGCATAGCCAGCGACAAGCAAGAGTTTAGTGCCGATGACATTATTGCCCGCGTTATGGTACCCATGATTAACGAAACCATTCGTTGCTTAGAAGAAGGTATTGTTGCCAGCGCTGCTGAAGCCGATATGGGCTTAATTTACGGTTTAGGTTTCCCTCCGTTTAGAGGCGGCCCACTGCGCTATGCTGACACTATCGGTTTAACCAACTTTGTCGCTCTGGCCGATAAATACGCCCATTTAGGCGAAATTTATCAGGTAACAGATAAAACCCGCGCTATGGCCGAAGCTGGCCAGCGTTTCTTCCCGGTTTAAGCGCAGGAGCAGAATGATGAAAAACGCAGTTATTGTAGATTGTATTCGTACCCCAATGGGGCGCTCAAAGAATGGCATGTATCGCAATGTGCGTGCCGAGCAGTTATCCGCTCATATTATGGCATCCTTAGTCGCACGGAACCCGGCACTTAACCCGGCCGATATCGACGACATTATTTGGGGCTGTGTGCAGCAAACGCTGGAACAAGGCTTTAACATTGCGCGTAATGCCTCGCTGTTAGCGGGTATTCCGCACTCGGTACCGGCTGTTACCGTAAACCGGCTTTGTGGTTCATCCATGCAAGCTTTGCATGACGCCGTGCGCGCTATTCAAACCGGTATGGGCGAGGTGTATTTAATCGGTGGTGTAGAGCACATGGGCCACGTGCCAATGAACCACGGCGTTGATTTCCACCCGGGCTTATCTACGTCGATTGCCAAAGCAGCCGGCATGATGGGCCTAACCGCAGAGTTACTCGGCAAAATGCACGGCATCAGCCGCCAGCAGCAAGATGAATTTGGCGCCCGCTCACATCGTTTGGCCCAAGAAGCCAGTGTTGAAGGTCGTTTTAAAAACGAAATCATCCCTACTGAAGGCCACGACTCCGATGGCGTACTGAAGCTGATGGATTACGACGAAGTTATTCGCCCGGAAACCACAGTTGAAACCTTAGGCGCTTTACGTCCGGTATTCGACCCGGCTAACGGCACAGTTACAGCGGGTACCTCTTCAGCGTTATCAGACGGTGCTTCTGGTATGTTAGTCATGAGCGAAGACAAAGCGAAAGCACTTGGCTTACCTATTCGTGCTTATGTGCGTGGTATGGGTGTGGCAGGTTGTGACCCATCTATTATGGGTTACGGCCCGGTACCGGCGTCGAAAAAAGCGCTTAAAATGGCCGGTATTACCGTTAACGATCTGGACTATGCAGAGCTTAACGAAGCCTTTGCAGCACAGGCATTACCGGTTATGAAAGACTTAGGCTTGTTAGAAGTAGCCGATCAAAAAGTAAACCTGAATGGCGGCGCCATTGCCCTTGGCCACCCACTGGGTTGCTCCGGTTCACGTATCGCCACTACGTTAATTAACGTAATGGAAGATAAAGGCGGTAAGTTTGGCCTGGCCACCATGTGTATCGGTCTAGGCCAGGGTATTGCGACTGTTTTCGAACGCCCCTAGTTTGAGCGGGCATTCACTGGCAGCAACAAACACAATCGCATAGAATAAGGGCCGTTTTTACGGCCCTTATTTATTGGCTGAAACGATGCGACAAACTGCAGCCCTGAAGCTTGCAACCCCGATCCCGCAACCACAGAGTGTCTGAGGATTTGCGCCAGCAAAGCCGAGTTGCTGTGGTGAGGACAGCGGGTGTTACAAGCTTCGCTAAGCTGCTGATGATAACCCTGCACCGGCTAAGACACTGCCATGCTCGCCACAGCGGGTTTACGGGCATCCAGCCCTGCAACTGTGCGACGCGGCTACGCCGGGCGCTGCTGCTCCGGCAGCTTCGCCTGTCGCATTCGCTGCGCTCGTTATCTGTGTCTGTGCTGTCAGTGTTTTACCCTAAATGCCTGCTTCGTGGCAGCTGTAACGTACAATTTTACCGGAGTACAAATGGAAGATATTTTTAGCAACGCAGATCACACCCTGGATGCCTTAGGCCTGCGCTGTCCCGAGCCGGTAATGATGGTGCGGCTGCAAATGCGTAAAATGCAGGTGGGTGAAACCTTACTGATTATCGCCGACGACCCCGCCACCACCCGCGATATCCCGGCATTCTGCCGCTTTATGGATCACGAGTTAGTGGACAGTGATACCGCTGAATTGCCGTATAGGTATGTGGTTAAAAAGGTTAGCGGTTAGCGCGGTATCTTAGACGCGATTAAACTGCCTTTCACACGGTACACCGTCCCCATCACCATCCATTTTCGTGTCTGGGCAATTTCTTAGAAAGAATACTGCTTCCTCATAAGAGTTCATTTCACTACAGTGTTGCCGGCCGTCACAGCGGAACTGTGATGCATTGGCCACAGCACGAGCTTTATTAATTGGTACGGTGTAATCAGGCAATACTTTTTATAGCAACAGGTTCTGCTACTAGCGCAGTGTTTTGTTTTTGGTAGTAATTCCAGGCACCGAAGGCAACCAGCGCGATAAGTAACAGCTTTTTCAATACACTCTTCCCTGTTATGTAATCCTTTACCACTCTGAGGTGGCTGCAAGGTTCTAACTTAGTAGATAAAACAGGTAACGACAATAGTTTTATTCACGCTTAGGTTGCCTATCATACACAAATGTACATTTGCACATTAGTGCATCACGTTTATACTTGTTGCTGTCTAAGCAATAAGCACCGGAGCGCACAGTGAGCCGACTATCCATTGAAGTGACACCTGAGCAGCATCAGCTTTTAAAAGCGATGGCGGCATTGCAGGGCAAAAGCATTAAAGATTTTATTCTGGACAAGGTGCTACCACAGCAAGCGGAAGAGCAACCGCAAAACTACTCTGTGAAGCAGTTGGAAACTCTACTGCAACAGCGGCTAACCAGCGCCTATAACGGCAACTATTCTGAGCAAAGTGTTACCGATATATTTGATCAGGCTATAACTGAGCATGATAAGCGCTAGAAAACGTTATCGTTTAACTACTGAGGCCGTTCAAGACCTGCGGTATATCGCCTGTATTACAATTAAGCCCTTAAATGTAACTAGCTATGTTGGAAATAGCGCAATTACACCTGTTGTTACAATTGTTTGTTTGGCCTTAATTGAAAATATTGTAGGCCCAGAGGCTTATTTTAATTTATCCCCCCTTTACTGGCCGTTTTCTGCTGTTTAACCGTTTACGCTGTTGGCGGCAACAGCGTTGCGCCACACTCGCTGCATCAACTCATACCAAGGAAATATCATGCAGCAAGCCAGGAATTTTTTTACGCAAACCCATTTAAACCTGATTCTGATCGGTGCCATTGCCGCACTTACAGTAAAAACCCAACTGCTACCCAGCGACAGCAGCACGGTGCGCGAACTTAATGTGCAACGTATAAATGTGATGGAGCCCAGCGGTCATCCGCGTATGGTTATCGCCAATACCGCGCATGCCCCTAAAGCCATTAAAGAAGGCAAAGTGTTTTTTGATCCGGGTCCACGCCCGGGCATGATTTTTTACAATGACGAGGGCTCAGAAAATGGCGGCTTTGTATTCCGTGGTTTTGCGAAAAACGGCAAAGTTGAACATGGCCTGCATTTGTCCTTTGACCGCTACAATCAGGATCAAAGCCTGGCGCTACAACATATCGAGCAGGATGGCATGCTGATCACCGGCCTAAATGTGATAGACCGGCCACAGTACCCGATTAATGAATATATGCAGTTGATGCTTGCGGCCGAAGCCGGTGACAGTGCCGCAACGACCAAAATTAAAGAACTTGAGCAGCTGCATCCAGATATTCATGGCAACCGGCGGGCTTTTTATGGCACATTAAACAAAAAAGCGATGCTGCAACTAAATGATCCACAAGGTAATAAGCGAATTGAAATGGCTGTGGGTACCGATGGTAAACCGCAACTGGTGTTTTACGCCGAAGATGGCAGTGAATTAATGCGCTTACCTGAAGCGGTGCAGGTGAAATAATGAATCAGCTCAAAACCTTTTTGCTGTTACTGCTGTTTTCTTATTGCTTGATGCTATACCTGGCACTGTTACAAACCGCGCCAGGGCAAACCCTGCAATTTCACGCCGATGCGCCGCTGTGGCTTACGTTGCAGGCCGCTATTGCGCTGTGGTTAAGTCGTAAACTGGATGCCTGGCTTTGGGCGAAACGCCAGCCTGATACACTGCTACAGCGTTATAGCCAAAGTTTTAGTTTGAGTTTACTTATTTTTGTTAGCCTGATGACCGGGGTACAGCTTTTAATCGATGCAGCGACCGGCCAACCCTTGCTGGTTCAGCACTATCTGCGGGTTGGCCTGATGTACCTGCTCGTTCACAGCTTAATAGCCGGAGCAGACTTACTGTGGCAGGCTTTAAAACGTCAACAACAGCAACAGGTGGAACTGCTGCAGGCACAACAACATAGCCAGCAATACAAGCTGCAACTGTTGCAGCAACAACTAGACCCTCACTTTTTATTCAACAACTTGAATGTGTTATCTGTGCTTATTCATAAAAGCCCAGAGTCGGCCGAGCAGTTTCTCGAGTATTTTGCCGAAATTTACCGCTATCAGTTGCAGCAAGGCAGCAAAACCTTGGTACCGTTAACTGACGAGCTGGCGTTTGCAAAACATTATATGGCGTTGCTGGAGCAGCGCTTCCCGGCCAGTTTCCAGCTGCGCATCAATATTGACCCACAGCAACAAGCCAGCTTTTATCTGGTGCCCTGCTGTCTGCAGCTATTATTGGAAAATGCAGTAAAGCATAACGATGCCTCAAGCGAGCAGCCATTAACCATTGAGATAGCACTTCAGCAACAACAATTGATGGTGCGCCACTTACTGCGGCCTAAAGCGTTTGCTCAGCCCGGAACCGGTATTGGTTTACGTAATTTAGCCGAGCGCTGCCAGGCAGTGCATGGCAAAGCTATTGAAGTCGTACAAAATGACAGCTTTACCGTGCTGGTGCCGCTGCAACACAGCATCTAACACCTAAGTACAGGCAAGGATTATCGATGAAAGTACTGATTATCGAAGATGAACCCTTAGCGGCAGAAAAGTTGGCAGCTTACCTGTTGCGGCATCAGCCCGACGTGCACATAATTGCTCAGCTGAGCTCTGTCGCCCAGGTTGTCGACTTTTTCAGCAACAACACACAAGCGGCCTCATTAGAACTGATCTTTTCTGATGTAGAGCTGACAGACGGCCAGGTTTTTACCGCACTAGAACAATTGGATTTACCTTGCCCGGTACTTTTTACCACCGCCTACGACCAGTACTGGATGCAGGTGTTTCAGTATCAGGCGGTAGATTATCTGCTTAAGCCATTCTCCTACCCACGCTTTGCCGAAGCCATGTTAAATTTTGCCCAGCTCAAACATAAGCTGCAACAAGCCAGCCCGGTGGCTGAGACCCGCTATAAAAAGCGATTTTTATTACGTAAAGGGCAAAGCTTGTCAATATTGCCGGTAGCCGATATTGGCCTTATTCGCGCAGCCAATGGCGTGCTGTTGGCGACAGATAAACACAACACCGTTCATATCCTGACAGAAAGTCACTTAGGCGAGATAGAAGGTCAGCTCGACCCCAGCGAATTCTTCCGGCTCAACCGCAGTGATATCGTGCATATCAGCACGATTTTGCAGGTTGAGCCTTACAACAAAGAGTCTGTCGCTGTGATACTCAGCGGTGAAAAGGCGCCCATTATTACCAGCAAAACCCGCACTGCCGCATTTCGAAAGTGGTTAAATCAGTAACTCATTCAGTTCACATCTAATCATGATTAGGTCGGGGTATTGAGACAGTTTGAAGATCAAACACTGTTATGCGAACAGCTTAGCTTAAACCAGCGTTTGAAGTTGGGTTTGCGCCGCACGCCAGCCGGTTCATTGAACAGTGGTAGACAAAACTCTGCTGCAGCCAATAGCGTTAGCTGCCAGTTAAAACCGCCAATAAAACTAAATTGCACTTCACGTGCAGAGGGTTCAACAGTTAGGTGGAAGTTACCCGTAGAATACGCCGTACCAATATTGACACTGTCCAACAGCTTAAATTGAGGGTTCAGTAGGTAAATAGTCAGCGTATCTTCAAAGGGAATATCATCGGTGACAAATAGCAAATAACCATGCTCGCAGTGAAATGCCGCTTCAAGCACTGCACCTTCTATCAACTTAGCGGTAGTGGTACCTCCAAGCCAAATTTCAGCCACCGTAGCTGCTCCTGGTGACTCTGTTATTAGCGGTTGTAAGGAAATAGCAGCAGCTAACAATGTTGCATACCGTAATCAAAATCAGGTTTTAGCTTAAAGGCCATGATTTATCCCTCGCTTAATCGAATTGAGCCAGATCTTCGTCTGTTAATTTATATGCATCCGGGCCAACTGTTATACCGGGTTCAGCTTGCGGAACATAGCCGAAGACAACATGTTCAAATAAGCTATTTATCAAGGAATTAGAGTGGCGGATAGACCACTGTTGATATTCCGACATACCAGAATCGAGCGCTGCGTTATTAGCCATACAACTAACCTCATTTGTTACCACAAAAAACACATTTTTCGACGTACAAACTTAAGTTGCTTTAGTATTTATTTACTTCACAGTTAGAAGTTTAAACCAAAAAAGCAAAAAAGCAAAAACATTAAATTTACATTATAGGGCGTTAAATTTACCAATTACCCCCTCAATATTTTTAGTGTGATACCAAAGCAAATCAAACTCATTTTATGCCCATGCAAGCATGATCAAGTCCACTTGCATTCCTTTGACAAAAGCGGCATTTTAGTGAAAACCAGAACATTAAATCAGAGAGTAAAACTTTATGCATAACCGTTTTACTGAGCAGCTGGCACAGTTACACTCTACGTTAGATAAGCCTGACCTAAGTAAACCAGATATTATTCAAGCTGCACTGCAATGTTGTTTGGATACGCTGCAAATCCAGCGTGCTGGATTATGGTTATTTGCAGACGATGATTTAATGAGCTGTCAAATGTTGCTTGATAAAACCAATGGTATTACGCAAGAACCGCTGATGATCGACCGCTGGAGCTTTCCAAGCTACTTTGCAGCGTTAGATTCTAAAAAAGTTATACTTGCGGTCGATGCGTTTAATGATCCGGTGACAGCAGAACTGTGTGAACACTTTTTACGGCCGCTAAATATCCGATCGTTAATGGATGTGCCCATCAAACAGCAAGATAAGGTGATTGGTATTATTTGCTGTGAACAAACTAATGTTGTTAAACACTGGACCTTAGAAGAAGTTGATTTTGTTATTGCGCTTTGCAGTCGCTACAGTGAGTACCTTTGCTAAGCGTTAAAGGCCTTAACTGTACCTAATCACCCTATGCCACAAAATTAATATTTGTGGCAATATTCGCCTTTTATCCTTTTGCGGAGCCGTTATGCAGCTATCCCCTGCCGATTTACATATATTGCTGGTAGAACCATCTGAAGTGCAGCGCAAAATTATTCGCAAAAAACTGGCTGAAGAAAATGTCAGTCAAATAGCTGAAGCAGATAGCCTTGCAGCTGCCGCTATACTTATCGCCCAGCATAAACCCGATGCTATTGCCTGTGCGTTACATTTTGCAGATGGCACGGCAGAGCAGTTGCTAAAGCAACTTAAAAACGACAGTAACACTGCCGACATTCCCTTTATGCTGGTATCGAGCGAAAGTCGAAAGTCGCAACTCGAAACTTTTAAGCAATCCGGCGCTATTGCTATTCTACCCAAACCCTTTGACGCTATGCAGTTAGGTAAAGCACTAAATACCGCAATAGACCTGCTTAGTCCGGCCGAACTTGAATTAACCCTGTTTGATGTCCATGACGTGCGTGTGCTGGTTGTTGACGACAGCAAGCTCGCAAGAAACCATATTCGTAGGGTTTTAACCAATCTGGGTATGCAACATATTGTTGAAGCGGAAGATGGTAAACAAGCCATAGCTCGACTGCAGCAGCAAATGTTTGACTTGGTTGTTACCGACTACAACATGCCAGAAGTGAATGGCCGGGAGCTCACTGAATTTATACGTGAACACAGTACTTTATCGCATATCCCTGTGCTTATGGTAACCAGCGAGGCCAATGATACGCATTTAGCCAATATTGCACAAAGTGGCGTCAACGCAATGTGTGATAAGCCATTTGAACCTGATGCAGTAAAACAGTTGCTGTACCGATTACTAGAGCAATAGTAATGAAATCAACAGATTGATCAAAATATATTCAACTTGCTTACTCAGCTTAAGGCACACCCTACCGTTGTTGTTGTTTTAGAGGTAGGTGAATTGGTTTTTTTTTGTGCTAATATCGCCTAAAACAATAACAACTGGGTGTCGCGCTTGAAATCAATGCCTTATAAAGCAGCCAAGAAACAGGCTCAGCATATTGATGATCGCCGAAGGCATTATATCCTTGCATTTGTAAGCTATATCACCAGCGCAGTAATGTTTATTTACGGCATTAAGAATTTGGGCGCGGAACAAGTATTGCTGCCTATTATTCTGTTTACTACTGCCGCTTTATTTCTGCTGAATGTTTTTGTATTCCATGTCAGTCATAATCTGGAACGAGCCTGTATTATCGAAGCAATGCTTGTCGGTAGTTTTGTGCTTAGCTTGGTTTATCAGGGTGGCTTTAATAATACGGCCTTATACTGGGTATTTCCGTTTCCTGCTATTTTATTTGGCCTACTAGGTGTTCGTAACGCATTACTTTGCAATGCCTTATTACTCATAACTCTTTGTATTATGCTGTTTTTTCCAGATCTTATTCAGGCGCACTATAAAGAGGCTGAATCTAGCCGGTTTATTGCATCATTAGTTATTGTCATTATTGTTTGCTGGATTAACGATCACTATCGTGAGCGCAGTCATAGAGCCATGGATTTACTGCAACAAAGCAAGGAGTTGCAAGCTAACACAGACTCACTTACGCAACTGGCTAACCGCCGCTTTATCGACTCTGCATTACTGCTTAATATCCAACAGCAGCCAGCAGAGTTTTTACCGCTTGCATTTATCATGTGTGACATTGACCATTTTAAAAAACTGAATGATCGGTTTGGACATGATGGCGGAGATGATGTGCTCAAAGCCGTCGCTCAATTATTCCGTCGTAATTTACGCCAACAAGATTTCGCCTGTAGGGTTGGCGGCGAAGAGTTTTTACTTATACTACCGCATATTACTCATCAAGACGCGCTAAGTGTTGCGGAGAAAATACGCACCCAACTTTATCAGCAGTCTATGGTACAACAAGATAAAAGCTATAAGGTCAGCGCCAGTTTTGGTGTCGCTATTTGTGACAATGCTGAACAGTTTCATGCCGGAGTGAAATTAGCCGACACCATGCTATACAAAGCCAAAAACAACGGGCGTAATCAAGTCTGCGGTTAGCATGCTACGGCTCGCAACAGAATATTTAACTAGCGTTTGTGTTGCTTGAAGGCTCATTAATGTTACTGCCATAAACCTTAAGTCACTTCACTTAATATTTTGCCAATTAATTTGTTATTTTTATTTGACAACAAAAGGCATAAATCGTTAAAACGCTCCGTTGCAATAACGTATTGCAGTTATGTCGGCATATGGAGATTTTAATGACAAGTGTTAAACACCTTCTGATTTGTAGTAGCGTATTTCTTGCGCTTAGTGGTTGTGGCAGTTCTGATGATACGCCCCCAGTTGAATCGCCATCTTACGCGTTAAGTGGTACAGTAAGTGGGTTAAATGGCACCGTTATAGTCGGTGTTAATGATACCCGTATTTCAATAAGCCAAAACGGCAGCATAAGCTTAGGTAACAATTTTAAAAGTGGTAATCAAGTTAGCTTATCCATTAAGCAACAGCCAACCAATCAAAATTGTGCTATTACCAGTGCTACTACTTTATCCTTTTCTAATACCAACATTGAAAACGTAACCGTTGCATGTGAAAACTTGCCTACTTTTAATATTAGTGGCACAGCAACAGGTTTATTAAGGCCGGTCACGTTACAATATCAGGTTAATGGTTCAGCTGAAGCGAGCCTAAACATTGATGAGCAAGGTGCATTTGTATTAACCGAAAGTTTTGCTGCCGGCACCGCAATCACCTTTAGTGTCGCTGACAGCATTGGCCACAGCTGCAGTGTTACACCCACCGAGGTCACAGTTGATACTGCTATTAGCAACCTGGTGCTTAACTGCTCAACCTTCGGAGCCCTGTCAGGCCGGGTGACATCTTACGGTACAGGGTTACCTATTAGTAATGCGGATGTATCGGCTTTTGTTATAAGCGCAAACAACATTTCTAGTTTATTACAGCAAACAACCACGGACCAAACCGGGCGGTTTACTATTGGTGCAGTTGGTTATCAGCAACGTATTGTTGTTCAGGCCGCAAGTACAGGCTTTGCCAGTCGTTCAGATGTTGCCAGAACCAGTGAGAATAATGCAGAAACTACAATGAGCATAGCGTTGTTAGCAGCAGATGTTGTCACAACTTTTGATGCCTCAGCTGCGGCTGTTATCTCTGACACAAACAGCGCCATGCAGGTTTCGCTACCTGCTTCAGCCTTTGTCACCAGCGAAGGCCTGCCAGCAACTGGCAGTATCACTGCTGCACTAACAAATGTCGACGCCTCTTCGGATCCGGCTATTATGCCAGGCTACTATCTTGCGACTAATCCTCAAACAGGTAACGTGCAAGCTATAGAGTCTTTTGGTGCAATCAATGCCCAATTTACTGATGCAAGCGGAAAAGCCCTTCAATTAGCACAAGGTGTTGATGCCACTATCCGTATTCCAGTAGCAGAGCGCGCTGACACACCCCCTGCAACCATTCCCCTGATGCATTTTAATCAGCAAACGGGCATTTGGGATGTAGAAGGTGAAGCGACCTTACAAATTGATGAGATGAGCCGGCCTTACTACTTAGGTAGCGTTAGCCATTTCTCTACTTGGAATGCCGATGTATTGTTTGAATCAGTGCGTATTATTGGTTGTGTTTTTGAAAGCGATTCATCCGAACGCCTGGCCAATGTTAGAATTGTTGCTGATGGTACAGATTACATCGGGCGTTCAGTTACTTATTCCAACAGTGAAGGTGAGTTTGATATTGCTGTGCGGCCTAACAGCCAGGTGCTGTTATCTGTTCGTGATGCTGATGGTCAGAGCAACACACGTATTATTGATGTTGGTACAACAGATTATGACTTGGAGAATTGCTTAGCTGTAAGTACCGGCGCTATGACAGTAACACTTACCTGGGGTGAAAACCCTAACGACTTAGACACGCATTTCTTAGGCCCACGAACAGCCAATAGTGTTGATGACCGTTTTAGAATTTACTTTAGCAAAAAACAAGAAATGGTTAACGATATCACTATGTATCTTGACCGTGACGATGTCAGTAGCTTTGGTCCAGAAGTTTTAACGGTACCGCAGTTTCCAGTAGCTGGGCGCTATCGTTATGCTGTTCATCATTATGCCGGCAGTGGCACAGTGTTTCAGTCGCCAACTCGAGTAGAAGCACGTGTTCAGGGAGAGACCTTTATTTTTAGTCCTACAATGGATGAAGATACCAATAGTGAACTTGATAGCTGGGTGGTTTTCGACGTTGTCGTTACTTCAGAACGCGTTATAAATGTAGTTCCGGTTAATACCTATATGCGCAGAGGTAGTGAAGATATTGCTGATGTTGCTAACGGTACAACCTCGTTTAGTAAAGAGCTTAAGTCGATACAGTAATCCTGTATAACGTTCGCTTAATTTTCAACGAAAAAGCCAGCATTAAGCTTAATGCCGTTCACTTAAGGTGAGCGGCATTTTTACTTTTAGCCACCGGGTAGCGATTTTTCGATACCTTTAGCGTCCTTGGATAACTGCGTTCTCGCTTTCCTTCAAGCTTGAATTGACTGGCATTTTTTTCTATTTCCAAGATGAATCCGGGCACATTACCCGGCGCATAAATTGGCATCAGAGTGAGCTTGTGGATGATGTGCGATGAGGCATCTCTAAAGCTCAGTTGGTTTGGGAATACACTTTTAAGGGACTTGGCCATCAATACCATTTTGTATCGAATTAAATTGTAAGCGAGCAACACCCCCCATAGCTCCTGCCGGATAAGCTCT
>NZ_AUDG01000050.1 GCF_000425345.1 Rheinheimera baltica DSM 14885
ACTAAGCAAAGGAATGCGCCAAGGCACAGGATGCGCCCCACCCGTGGTGAAAACACTGAACCAGGAGGTGAATAACGGCTAAACGACACAAAACAGAAGAAACAGATTGCTGTTGGCAAAACAGGCGATCATGGCTAAACTCGCCCCCAATTTACTGCCGCTAGCCAACGCAAATAAAGCCACTCAGGCTGCAATCGATATATCTACTATATAAGCAGAAAACTCAAACACCGGGCTTGTCCAACAACAGGATTAAGTCGCGGCTGCGCGCGACCTATCCTTGTTTATTAGGCTGGGGATTAGTCAGTAGCAGAAAGTTGCTGGCTAATACTTAGTAGCGCACTATTGAGTGCTGATGCCATCAGTAACAAATCGGCGTCTAACCTTACCGTTAAGTCATCCCACCCCAGTTCATCATTTTGTGCTGTAATCAAATCATGAAACTTAATCCGCTTGATAGCACCATCGTCGGTAATGGCCACTGATAGCCCTTCGTGTTGCTCCAGACTAATGCTAGTGACCAGCTTATCTTCCAGATGACTTTGTACTTCAGTGGTGGTGAGTAAATGATTACTGAACTTTACCTTGGCGCCTTCTTCGTCTGGCGCTTTTAGCTCAGCATCTGAACCCTGAACAAAACCTTGTGGAAGAGCTTTATTTTGTAACCACAACTGTAAATGAGCATTCAACTTGTGATTATCTAGCCAGGGCAATGCGGGTAGCGAACCTAATGCTTTGCGAAGCAACGCTAACACATCTTCAGCCTTACCTGCGCTGCCACTATTAATGACGAGCCATTGATTTTCAGCATCGTAATAGCCCTGAGTCAGGGTAGAACGGCTAAACGCACGGGGTAATAGACTTTGTTGCAGTTCTTCTTTTAGGCTTTGTTTTTCTTTACGGCTTAATGGACGCCCTTTCTCTTGTTCTAAAGCTTCTAGTTTTGGCTGCATTTCTTCGTTAATAACCGCCGCAGGCAAGATCTTTTCCTGACGTTTTACGGCAAAAAACAGCATGTGTTGGCAAGCATGGCAATACTGCTTAATACTGGCATGTAGTGGGAAGCTGAAACCTGATTTCACGGCGTCCTGTGCACTTAACGGTGTAAAGCGGAATTCAGTTAACGCTTGTTCCCACACTGCCATATCAGTGCTTAACGGTGCACTGAGCTTATAAACCCGAACGTTTTTAAACCACATAATCTACTCAATACAAAAAAACCGGTCCGCAGTATAACGTGTTACCGCGTTATATTTTCAGATTTTTCGGAAAACAAATGTGGTAGTGCAAGCCTTTACCCACTTCGCTGCTAACCTGAACACTACCACCTAGTGTCTGGCGAATTAAATTATAAGTAATGTGCGTGCCAAGCCCGCTGCCGCCTTGATCTCGTTTTGTGGTGAAAAACGGGTGAAACAGTTTCTCTAATTGCTCGGCAGGTAAGCCTTTGCCGTTATCACTGTATTTAATGTCTACATTCTCGCCTTCATCTAATACGGTGATACGTACTAACCCGTCTTGCATGTCTTCGAAACCATGGATCAGCGAGTTCATCAATAAATTGGTGAAAATCTGAGAAATTGCCCCTGCGGGGCAGCTCAGCATAATATTGTCCGGACAATTTACTTCAATGTTATGGCGGGTTTTTTTAAAGTTTGGCTGCAAAGATCGGATAACTTCATTCAGATAGTCAGCGAGGTTAATCGTTCGTACAGCTTCACTGGTTTGATCGACAGCAATTTGTTTAAAGCTGGCAATCAGTTCAGAAGCCCTGACCAAGTTCGACTGCAATAACTCAGTGCCTTGCGAAGCTTCTTCAATAAAGTGCTCCAGTGTTTTTGGTGTTAGTGTTTTATCTTTATAGGCTACATCAAGAGCTTGTAGTTTTTCTGCTAAAAAGCTGGTTGCGGTAACACCAATACCTACAGGTGTATTCACTTCATGTGTAATACCGGCAACGAGACCACCCAATGCCGCCATTTTTTCCGACTGTACAAGTCTATCTTGTGCCTGTTTAAGATCGTCAACAATTTTTTCTAACTCGGTTTGCTTGCCGCGCAAAGCATCTTCCGTATGACGACGGCGCTCTATTTCTTCGCGCAAGCTTTGCTGTTTTACTTCCAGTTCCTGCTTCTGTTGTTGTAAATCCATCATAGCCTGACTTAAACCCGAAGTTTTGCGTGCGACTTCCTGTTCTAACATCAAATTTTGCTGGTCAAGCTTTTCATTGGATAACATTAATTGCTTTTGCGTAGACTCTAGTTGGTTCTTATAATCTTCTACCCGACCAATTAAACGGTTAAAAGCGTCCGCCATCACGCTGAGTTCTGAGGTCTCTTCATGCTGTATCTCAACTTTTGCACCCTCAAGCTGGTCTAATTCCAAGTCTTCTATTTGTTGTGTCAGTTCAGTAAGCGGTAGCGTTAGTTGTTTTCGAAATGCCATTAAAAACAAAATGATAAGAAAAGTAGTTTTTAGCATCGCATTACCGACCAGAAAGTAAATGCCGACTTTAATACGATCAATAACCACAGCCCGGCTAGAAAACAACGTCACATCACCAACTTGGGTTGCACGGCCGGAAAATTCGAAAATAAGGGGAAAGGTATAGCCAAATATACCTGATTGTTGTTCAGTTAAGCGAATGCCTTCACGCACCAGCTGAGTGCTAAAGCGTTCTTGAATATTAATATAACGACCCAATTGAGTGATGACTGCACCACTGTCATCTCGAACTATGATGCCTTCGATTGCTGGGATTGCTAATAAGCCATCAGCAATAATCATTGCTTGTTGCGTGTTAAGTTCCCAAATGGCGCGGGTCAGACTTCCAGAAAAGGTTTGTTGTAAGGTTTCCAATTCACCATTGATATGATCTTTAGTGTTAAAGTACTCTGCGACAATCTGGCCCACCGTTACCACGAACGTCAGTATAAAATACACCGACAATACTTTGGTTAACAGCTTACGGGACAAGCTTTTATGCTGCATGGAGGTACCTTGTGTGGCGAGTAGATTGTTTTAATACTATCACTACCATAACGAATAACCGGCAGTTTGCAAATAGTCCATAGAGATCTGAGCTATTTATAGCTCAGATATTGCTTTATAGTGATGCAATGTATATATTTTTTAACCAGAATATGCCAATACCCACAATGATAATACAGGCTGCAGTTCATGGCTTTAACCGCGTTAATATGTGACGACTCTTTACTGGCACGTAATCAACTTAAAAAATCTTTGCCAGCCGACTTCGATGCAAGCATCACTACTGCTTCCAATGGCCTGGAAGCGTTGGCTGTTTTACGTTCGCAGGAAATTGGTATCGTGTTTCTTGATTTAACGATGCCAGAGCTTGACGGCGTTGGTGTTCTTGAAGCGATTAAAGCTGAAGCAATGGATTGTTTGGTGATTGTTGTTTCTGCCGATATTCAGCCCGAGATGCAAAAGCGGGTGATGGAGCTGGGAGCTCTAGCTTTTATTCAGAAACCAGCAAGTGCTGCTAAGCTTGCGGATGTTATGCATAAGTATGGTTTGATATGACTGAATTACGTTTCACGGAAGAGCAACGCGACTGCTTGCAAGAATTGATAAACGTAGCGATGGGGCTGGCGAGTGATAAACTGGCGCGTTACCTGAATACATTTGTCCATTTACAAGTGCCCGCGATACGGCTGGTCGACACTGAGCAACTACCAGAACACTTTGCCAGTCGCTATGAGCAGCAAAGCGTTACGATGATAAGCTTAGGTTTTTTTGGCGATCAAGGCTTGCGTGGTGAAACGATCATGTTGTATCAACTGGCAAACGTTGATGTTATTGCAAAATTGTTGGGCTACAGTAATGACGATAGCTCTGAAGCCGAAATGCTGACCGATATCAGCTCAGTGCTAACGACGACCTTTTTAAACGGCTTGGCGGAACAACTCGAAAACAGTTTTTCGTATGCTGCGCCACGTATTTTGTCGAGCAGAGATCAACATTTTGCCGATAAACTGGCATCTACGGCTGAGCAGTGGCAATTGGCGTTGCAGGTTGATATTCGTTACCAGCTAACCGACTATAGTTTCAATTGCGATATGATTTTACTCATACCGGGCGAGGCGATGATGCGGCTTCGTCTTATATTGGATCAGTTCCTGGCCAGTTTTTGATGCAACTTGATTGGTTAGTTCAACCTCTACTTACACAGCTTAATACCGGAGTTCTGGTGTTAGATGCTGCGCATAACATAGTCTATTTCAATCAATTTATTGCAAGACGTGCAGATATCCAGCTCTCTGATGTCAGCGGGCGCTTGGTATATGACATTTTTGCTGATGCCCCAAAAGCTTGGCTGCAGCGTAAGATTGACGGCGTACTGGCATTACAGTCACCAGCATTCAGTAGTTGGGAACAACGACAATATATTATTAAATTACCGCATTTGCGCCCGGTTAGCAGTGGTAGCCAACATATGGCTCAGAACTGCAGCATGTTGCCGTTTAAAGCTCCGAATAGTGCTGAGCAGTTTGTGTGTTTGCTGATTGAAGATGCGACTGATGCCTATGTCTACCAGCAGCAACTGCAACACAGCATGGCGCAGCTTGAACTTGCAAACCGAACTGATGGCTTAACCGGGGTGTTTAATCGAAGACACTGGCAACATGAGCTGGGGCAGGAAATACAGCGTGCCAAGCGTTACCAGCATCCTTTGTCATTACTGCTATTTGATCTTGATAAATTTAAACAGTTAAATGACCAATATGGCCATCAAGGCGGTGATGCAGTATTAATTGAGTTATCAGGCATTATAGCGGCGTTGTTACGCGATACTGATGTTCTCGGGCGTTATGGCGGAGAGGAGTTTGGTGTCATTTTGCCTGAAACCGATATGGCTGGTGCCTTACTGGTAGCTAATCGTATCTGTGCTGCTGCTGGGCATCAAATGCTATTTAATGGCCATTATATCAACGCGACAGTAAGCATCGGTGTGTCAAGCTTCAGCGGACAAACGATTGATGAACTTATTCAACAATCTGATATTGCGTTGTATAACGCAAAACGGCAAGGGCGAAATCAGGCAGTAGCTTGGCAGCAACAACCTGAAACCTACCTTAAAAAGGTAAAATAACCTACGCGGTTAATTAGTCATTGACAGACGTCTATAAGTCTGTGCATAGTGAACACAATGAAAATAAAAACGACTGTACTCACCACCATTATTATTACCACCACCCGTTCGGGGTAGGGGGTCGGCGGTGTGTTGTCTAAAAAAGACCCGTGACCTCAACTGTCACGGGTCTTTTTTTTAGCTCTGCTTTCAGAGCTGTTACTGAATAAACAAGTGTCGCGATAACTGACAATAACAGTAATTAATGCGCAAGGAGTTTTACATGAGGGTGCTCAAATTTGGCGGGTCGTCGTTAGCGTCGGTACAGCGTTTTGCTGAGGTTGCACAAATAGTGCGGCAACTGACATCGATAGATCGTATTTGCCTGGTGCTATCTGCACCACAAGGCGTCACCAATACGCTGGTTGAGCTGACTGACATCGCTTACCTGGGCTCGGACTTTAGCCCGTTATTGCAACAGTTACACCAACGTTACCAACAGTTGACAGAGGATGCGGCACAATGCTTTCCTGCTGCCCAGCTGGATCAGGCGCGCTTGGTCATTGCTCATCAATTGACGCAATTGCAAGCACAGTTGACGGGCGTACAACTGCTGCGTCACTGTCCGGATCATATTAAGGCACAGATCCTTGGTTTAGGAGAGCAGTTTAGTGTCGCGTTGATGACGGCTTTGTTAAACGCTAACCAGGTACAGACTGTCGCGCTAGATGCCGTAACCTTGGTTAAAAGCAGTGGCGACTACTTAAATGCGACTGCAGATGTAGCCGCATCAGAGCAAACTCTATCCCAGGCTATTACCGGTCAAAGTGCTCAGGTATATGTTATTGCGGGTTTTGTCTCAAGTAATGCCCAGGGCGAAACCTGTTTGCTGGGACGAAATGGTTCTGATTATTCTGGCGCTATTGTTGCCGCTAGTATCCGCGCTTCGGCGTGTGAGATATGGACTGACGTGGATGGGGTTTACAGTGCTGATCCGCGCCAGGTTAAAAATGCCAAGTTAATCGATAAGTTGTCATACGATGAAGCCATGGAGTTGTCGTATTTTGGTGCCAAAGTACTGCATCCCAAAACTATTGGGCCTTTAGCCCGCTACAATATCCCCTGCTTTATCAAAAATACGCTTAACCCTGCAGCGCCAGGTACCTGTATTGATAACAATGGTGAAGGTGATGCATTAGTTAAAGGTATTTCGAGTCTGGAACATCTTAGTTTGATCACTGTCTCAGGTCCTGGCTTAAAAGGTGTGGTTGGCATGGCGAGCAGAGTGTTTGCTTCTATGGCTCGCTCGCAAATATCAGTAAGCTTAATCACGCAGTCGTCGTCAGAATTTAGTATTAGTTTTTGTGTACCGCAGTTGCATTTAACTGCCGCTAAAAAAGCACTACAACAAGAATTTGAACTGGAATTGCAAACTGGCTTACTGCGGCCTTTTAGCATATTGTCAGATATGGCGATTGTAAGCCTGGTAGGCGATGGCATGCGTCAGCATAGGGGCGTTGCAGCAAAGTTTTTTGCTTCACTGGCTCAGGCGCGGGTGAATGTGGTTGCTATTGCTCAAGATAGCAGTGAGCGGTCTATTTCCGCAGTTATTGAGCAAACCGCTTGCAAGAATGCAGTTAAGGTGTGCCATGAGAATTTCTTTAGCCACATTCCCAGTATTGATGTGTTTTTGGTTGGTTGCGGCGTGGTAGGTAGTGAGCTTTTAGCCCAAATCCAGCGCCAACAAGCGTTTTTACACAGCCGTCAGGTTAAAGTGACCGTATATGGTATTGCCAATAGTAAGGTCGTACTGCTCAATAATGATGGTATTGACTTACAACATTGGCAACAACAACTTAGCAGTAGCTCTCAAGCGTTCTCGCTGGCAACGTTAAATCAATTTGCGCAGCAACAGCATCTTACTAATCCTGTGTTAGTGGATTGTACCAGCTCAGAGCAGGTAGCGTCGCAGTATGCTGATTTCCTGGCGGCAGGTTTCCACGTTGTTACGCCAAACAAAAAGGCCAATACCGCGTCATTTGCCTACTACCAAAAGTTACGTCTGTTAGCGCAGCAGCACCGCCGCCGTTTCTTGTACGAAACCACAGTGGGTGCTGGGTTGCCGGTCATTGATACGTTACAAGGCTTATTAAATGCTGGCGATGAACTGCTGGCGTTTGAAGGGATTTTATCTGGCTCTTTGTCTTATATATTTGGTGAACTGGAAGCGGGTGTATCGTTATCCGATGTTACACAAAAAGCCAAAGCACTGGGTTTTACCGAGCCAGATCCTCGTGACGATTTATCTGGGATGGATGTTGCCCGCAAGTTGCTGATTTTGGCACGTGAAGCCGGCATGACGCTGGAACTTAGCGATGTAGAAGTGGAATCGGTGTTACCAGCCGGGTTTGCTGCTGACGTTAGTATCAGCGATTTTATGGCTAAATTACCGCAATTAGATGCCGCCTTTTCACAACGTATAAGTGCAACTAAAGCAGAAGGAAAGGTGCTGCGTTATATTGGCGAAATTGTCGATGGTAAGTGTAAAGTGGCGATTAAAGCGCTCGCCGCAGATCATCCACTGGCCAAAGTGAAAGACGGTGAAAATGCCCTGGCCATCCACACGCGCTATTATCAGCCAATCCCATTTGTATTGCGCGGTTATGGTGCAGGTGCTGCAGTAACATCGGCTGGGGTATTCAGTGACATTATGCGCACGCTTAGCTGGCAGCAACAGGTGTAATAACAATGCAAATATCTTTAGAAGTAAGTTCCGAACGGTTTTTAAAGCGTTATTACGCGCCGGCATCAACCGGTAATTTTTCGGTAGGCTTTGACCTGCTTGGCGCTGCGTTTGAACCGGTTGATGGTGCGTTGTTTGGTGACGTATTGGATATTTGCGCCGAGCAAGCTGACATGACGTTAGACATTGTCGGCCGTTATGTTCATCAGCTACCAGCCGATCATACAGATAATCTGGTGCTAAGTTGTTTCTATTCATTTGAACAAAAGGTTGGCCGCACATTGCCGCGCTTGTCGTTGCGTCTGCATAAAAATCTGCCTGTAGGCAGTGGTCTGGGCTCCAGTGCCTGTTCCATTGTAGTGGCCTGTTACGCTTTTAATGACTATTTTGGTAACCCTTTAACGCAATCTGAGTTGTTGCAACTTATGGCGGAAGCGGAAGGCGGTGTTAGCGGCAGCATACATTTTGATAATGTCGCGCCATCTTACTTTGGTGGTTTGCAGTTGATGTTGCCGCAAAGTGCACAAATCTGCCGCGGCTTACCCTGGTTTGACCATTGGCGTGTGGTGCTTAGTTATCCCGGGACTGTGCTGTCAACGAAAGCCGCACGTGCGGTGTTGCCGCAGCAATTAGCGCTGAGCCACAGTATTGCTTTTGCCGGAATGCTGGCTCGGTTTGTCAGCGCACTCTACGAAAAAGATGAAGCTGACGCCGTAGCGGCTTTGCAAGATCTTGTTGCTGAACCGGCCCGCGCACCTTTAATACCCGAATTACCGCAGTTGCGTGCTGCACTGACAGAGCTGGGCATTTTACATTTGGGGATTTCCGGTGCAGGTCCCACCTTGTTTGCCCTGTGTCGCGATGAGCAACAAGCGCAACTTGCGGCTGAATATTTATCACGGCATTATGAGAAAAATCAGGACGCGACGACACAAATTTGTCGTTTGTCATTAGCCGGCGCCAGGGCGCTGTAGGAATAAGACATGCAGTTAACCAATATCAAAGTACCTGCTGAGCAGGTAAGTTTTTTACAAGCAGTTCGTCAGGGGTTAGGTCAGCAGCAAGGACTGTTTTTCCCCACCAGCTGGCCTAAGCTAGACATCGACAGTCTGTTGTCAATGTCCTTAGTTGAACGCAGCAGTGTCATATTGCAAGCGCTAATTGGTGATGAGTTAAGCGCTAGTGATATTAGTAACATGGTTGCGAACGCCTTTACGTTTCCGGCACCGCTGGTTGAAGTTACCGCCGATGTAGGCTGCCTGGAGCTATTTCACGGTCCAACATTAGCGTTTAAAGACTTTGGCGGTCGCTTTATGGCGCAGGCTCTAGCCAAAGCACAGGCGGGTAAAAAAACGACCATTGTCACTGCAACCTCTGGTGATACGGGCGCAGCTGTTGCCCATGCTTTTTACCAGCAAGCAGGCGTACAAGTGGTTATTTTGTTTCCTAAAGGCAAAATCAGCCCTTTGCAGGAAAAGCTATTTACCACCTTGGGTGAGAATATCAAAACATTGGCAGTGGCAGGCGATTTTGATCAGTGTCAGGCGTTGGTTAAGCAAGTATTTGATCACAAAGCTTTGGTAGACAAGCTGAGTATAAACTCCGCTAATTCAATCAATATTAGTCGGTTACTTGCACAGGTTTGTTACTATTTTGAAGCTATGGCGCAAGTGCCTGCTGCGCAACGTGATCAGGTTGTCTTCGCGGTACCTAGTGGTAACTTTGGTAATTTAACCGCAGGTTTAATTGCTAAAGCATTAGGCTTGCCGATAAAACGTATGGTCGCCGCAACAAATGCTAATGACACCGTGCCGCGCTATTGGCGCAGTGGCGAATGGCAACCCAAAACGACCGTTGCGACACTGTCTAATGCTATGGATGTAGCTGCACCGAATAATTGGCCTAGAGTGGAAGCCTTGTTGGCACAAGGCGTTATTTCGCGTGACGATATTGAAGCGGTGATGGTCGATGAAGATGATACCGTTATAGGTGTACGTCAGCTGTCGCAACAAGGTTATCTGAGTGAGCCTCATGCTGCTGTTGCGTATAAAGCCCTAAAACGTAGTCTATTGCCAGGGGAGTACGGTATTTTTCTTGGTACTGCGCATCCGGCTAAGTTTAAAGAGCAGGTAGAAAATATTCTTGGTACACCGATAGCGTTGCCAGATGTATTAGCACGCTGTGCGGCAGAGCAGGGACTGAGTATTGATATACCGGTCGACTTTAATGTGTTGCAACAGGAGCTGCTTAAGCTGGAGCAAGTGTAATGACATGGCAACAGTTACTCGGTGAAGAAAAACAACAGTCTTACTTTACTGACACCCTGGCTAATATTGAGCAGGCTAGACTAGCCGGACAAGTAATTTATCCACCACAGAGTGATGTGTTTAACGCGTTTAAACTTACCGAGCTGGACAAGTTGAAAGTGGTGATTTTGGGACAAGACCCTTACCATGGTCCTAATCAGGCGCATGGTCTGGCGTTTTCTGTACGCCATGGTGTGCGGGTGCCTCCTTCACTGCAAAATATGTACAAAGAGTTGTTGTTAGAATATCCGGACTTTCAGATCCCCGCGCATGGTTGTCTGGATGACTGGGCGAAACAAGGTGTGTTGCTATTAAATACGGTGCTAACAGTAGAGGCAACTAAGCCAAACTCGCACCGGCATTTAGGTTGGGAGAAGTTTACCGATAAGGTTGTCGCGCAAATAAACGATCAATGTCAGGGCATTGTATTTTTGCTTTGGGGCGCACACGCGCAGAAAAAAGGCCGGTTTATCGACAGGCAACGGCATGTTGTGCTGGAAGCGCCGCATCCGTCACCTTTATCTGCGCATCGAGGCTTTCTGGGTTGTGGCCATTTTAAACTGGCCAATGAGCTACTGGTTAAGCAGGGGAAGCCCCCGATTAACTGGCAACTCTAGTTCGGCCAAAAAGCAAAACGCCCGCAGCTAACTGCGGGCGTTTTTACAATTCGATATCGGCCAACTCTGGTTCTATGGTCCAGTCGATGTCGTTTAGCTCCTTCTTCAGTCGCTGCCGCTCTTTCAACTGTTCTATTTCGCGCCATTTACGCTTTACCGCACGAGGTTTGGCGGCAGGGCGTTCCAACATATTCAGTAAGTCTTCGAAGCTTTCCATCGTGTGGCCTCTCTGATAGTTGTTGTTGTTATTTTCAACAAATTATTTATCACACTTTGTGTGAAAATAAAACAACTAAGTGACAATACGATTACAGCAACGCCAATATCCTGATCATTTTTGTGCGAGAAAAGCCGCTATTAATTGTTGGGTTGAGCTATCCAACGTATCTGTTGGTGCTCCCGCCAGTGCTTGATAAATTGGGCCTGACAGCTGCTTACCCAGTTCAACGCCCCATTGGTCAAAGGAGTTGAGATCCCATAATACGCCCTGACAAAACACCTTATGCTCATACATCGCAATTAATGCACCAAGATAGTAAGGCGATAACTCTGGCAACAGTAGGGTATTGCTGGGCTTATTGCCTGGCGAGACTTTATGTGGTGCCAGCGCAGCGGCTTCTTCAGCAGACATGCCTGCGGCCAGACATTCAGCAGTGGCCTCTTCCCGTGTTTTGCCTTGCATTAATGCCTGAGTTTGCGCAAAACAATGTGCTGCCAAACGTTGATGATGATCAGTAAGCACATGAGCCGGTTTAAGTGGCAATATAAAATCGGCTGGGACGGCTAAGCGGCTTTGATGCAATAATTGATGATAAGCATGCTGGCCATTAGTGCCAGCATCACCCCATATTACCGGTGCAGTCGCTGCGGTAAGTGCATGGCCATTTACATTAACGCTTTTGCCGTTTGACTCCATATCAAGCTGCTGCACATAGGATGGTAATAACCGCAGATAGTGACTGTAGGGTAATAGTGCTTGTGCCTGACAATCATGGCCATTGATATACCAAATGCCAAGCAGCGCTAAAATAACCGGTATGTTTTGGCTAAACGATGTTTCGATAAAATGTTGGTCCATGGCTTCAGCGCCACAGAGCAATTGGCTAAAATGCTCTGAACCAATCATCAGCGCAACCGGAAAACCAATAGCAGACCACAATGAATATCGTCCGCCAACCCAGTCCCACATAGGGAGAATGTTTTGCTCGACAATCCCAAATTCTGCGGCGGCAGCCACATTTGATGACGTCGCCCAAAAATGTTGGGCGATGGCAGCACTATCAGCACCACTGTCTTTAAACCATTGCCGTATTGCTAGCGCATTTTGCTTGGTTTCTTCGGTGCCAAAAGACTTTGATGCAACAAAAACCAGTGTAGTGGCAGGGTCTAGCTTTTTGACGATATCTGAGACGACAGCGCCGTCTATATTACCGGCAAAGTGCAGTTTAACCGGGCTGCAGTGATAAGGCGTTAGCGCTTCTAACGCCATTTGTGGCCCCAACAATGAACCGCCGATACCAACCCAAATTACATCGGTAATAGGGGTGCCGGTATAGCCAAGATATTCTTGCTGGTGCAGCTGTTTTACCAGCGCTGTCATTCTGCTGCGGCAATTGGAAATTGCAGCCCCGATGTCTTCACCATCTAGCTTAAGGCCGTCAACATCGGCTTTGCGCAGCATCATATGCCAGACGCTACGCTGTTCTGTGTTATTAATTTTGTCGCCTGCCAGCATTGCGTTCAGTACTGGCTTAATCTGGCTTTGTTCTGCCAACTGTTGCAGTGCTTGCCAACTGTCTGTGTTTATGAGGTTTTTAGAGTAGTCCAGCGTCATACCCAAGGCCTTGGCCTGAAAACGCTCTGCCCGTGATGGATCATCAGCAAATGCCTGACGTAACGAGCCTTGTTGCGATGCCAGTGCTTTAAGCGCTGGCCATGGTAAAACAGACATACTCTACTCCCTTATAAAATAAAGATTAAAGTGCTTGCTGGATAACGTGTTCCAGTTTGCGCTGATCAATTGCAAATTTACGAATGCCTTCAGCCAATTTTTCTGTTGCCATGGCATCTTCATTTAATGCCCAGCGGAACTCTGCTTCTGTTAGTGGCACCGGTGCTGGTGTTGTTGCGCCATCATCTTTTAGATGCACGGCCAAGTTACCTTGCTGTTGGCTTAATTCAGCCAATAATGCCGGGCTAATGGTTAACCTGTCACAGCCGGCAAGCGCTAATACTTCACCGGTGTTTCGGAAGCTGGCGCCCATCACAACCGTGTTAAAGCCGTGTTGTTTGTAGAAACGATAAATGTCGCGCACCGATACTACGCCCGGATCTGTTTCTGCGGTGTAATCTTGTCCTGTACTGGCTTTATACCAATCTAAAATACGACCGACAAAAGGCGAGATAAGGTACACACCGGCCTCAGCGCATGCCCGAGCTTGTGCCATATGAAACAGTAGGGTGAGGTTACACTGGATGTTTTGCTGCTCCAGGATCCTTGCTGCCTGAATACCCTCCCAGGTGGAGGCCACTTTAATTAAAATGCGATCGGTATCTATGCCATTTTCTTTATACAAAGCAACTAGTTGTAAGGCTTTTGCCACTGTAGCATCCGTGTCAAATGATAAGCGGGCATCGACTTCTGTTGAGACGCGTCCCGGTACCAGTTTACTAATAGCAGTGCCAACATCGACCGCAAATTTGTCACAGGCCAGGCTTAACTGCTCTGCTGAATCCGTTGCGTTTCGTTTAGCGTAATCAACAGCACCGGTTAACATTGGCTTGGCAAACGCTAACTGGCTGGCATTTAGCAATAGGCTAGGGTTAGTTGTCGCATCCACCGGACGAAATTGTTCAATGGCAGTTAAATCGCCGCTATCTACCACAACAGTGGTAACGGCTTTAAGTTGGCTAAGTAAGTCGTTCATATAGTTTTATTACCGTATTTTTGATCACATTCTAGTGATTCAGCATTTAATAAGCAATTAATGTAGGAATATTACTACATTAATTGCGTGTCAAAGACGTTTAAGCATAATAGCGTTGTAGGGTAAAAGTAAGTTACTATATTGCCAGATTTTACCGAACCTGGTTTCGTATTTTGTTGTTGGATTAACTTAGCACAGGAACTGAATGATCTCCCAAGCTAGCTTCTATAAAAGCAAGAGACTGTTGTTAGTCGAAGACTGCGAACCGGTGCGTGCTTCCATTAAAGGTATGTTGCAGCAAATAGGTTTCGAAGATATTACGGCGGTTGCTGATGCAACCCAGGCAATGCCATTGGTTAAAAAAGACAGTTTTGATTTTATTCTGGCTGATTTTGATCTTGGTAGTGGTAAGGACGCTTCACAGTTTTTTGCCGAACTCAGTCAACAGGGATTAATGCACGTTAACTGCTGTTTCCTGATGTTTAGCGCTGAGCCAAGACGAATGCCGGTGCTTGGAGTACTGCATGGCTCGCCAGATGGATTTATCTTAAAGCCTTTTTCCTATGTAGAATTGGAAAAACGTTTGACGAAAGCCTGGAGCAGCCGTGCCAAACTTCTCAAAGTGTATTCAGCGTTGCAGCGTAAAGATTACGAGGCGGCTAAATTAGCGCTGGATAAAATTATCAACGCAGTAAATTCATCTTCTTTGCAGGCACTTAGGTTAATGGCTGAAGTACTGCTGGCAGAAGGTAATTTTAGCGCTGCGGGTAAATTATATGAGCAAGTGACACAACAACGTGATTTCAGCTGGGCAAGGTTAGGGCAGGCTGTAACGATGTTGCAGCTAGGGGAATACCAGGACGCCGAAACCTTACTCATCACATTATCAGACTTAGATGATATTCGCCCAGAAGCTTTGGAATGGCTAGCATGCCTTTACCTGCGCCAAGGGCAGGCCGAGCAAACGGAAAAACAGTTGGCAGAGCTGCTGCGAATGCAAAACAGCCACATTTCAGCACACCTAGCCACAGCTTGCAGCTTGCAGATACATGACAAAATTGATGCGTGCAGCAAATATTGGCAAAAATTAATTCAGCAATATCGGTTTTCTGCTTTCGACCAGCCAGACTATTATTTTGCGTTTGCAAGGTTGCAATTGGAGCAGGCGCTGCTCGCAAAGCCAGCCGACTTTAGCGCACTCTTGAAAAAATCAGCAGATGCTTTGGCTATGCTACCGCAAAAATTAACCACGGAGCATGCTGAACCCGTAATTGCTGTGCTGCGCGCCAGAATAAGCTTGTTGCAGGGGAATATTGCCGACGCGAGGCAACAGTTTTCTCTGCTTGAGTCTGAAGCTGCTGCAACAGAGCCCGCTGCAATACACGACAGAGCAAGGTTGGCTTTTGCACTGGGAGACATAAAGGCTGCCGACAACTACATGGCGCAGTTAAAGGAGTTTGTGCCAATAACCGCTAATTTGACTGGTGAATGTCAGCGTTTAACCGCGCAGTACCTATATCGGCAAGAACAGCAACGACGAGCACAGATCCGTCAGTGGAGTCAGGCTGGAATAGACCAGACCGTTGATGCTGAGCAGTCCTTGTCTATGCTGCGAAAGGCCTTTGTTTTTATGCCTTGTAACGCAACCCTCGTGCTAAATTTGCTGCAAACATTGAGTCAGTTGCCCGTAAGCAAGCCTTTGCTATCCTTAGCCAAATTTGCCATGACTGCATTGGAGTTTAGTCATAAAACGGCTTCACATCAGGAACGTCTGGCTCAATTGTTAACGCAATTACCAGACGCCTATCTCGATTAATTACTTCGCTAACGTTGGATTTTTTATGTTACTGCTTGTATCGCCTGCCAAAGATCTCGATTTTGAACCATTGACTAAAACGCTGCCGTTTACCCAACCGCAAATGCTAGAGCCAATTCAACAATTGGCCGAAGTGTGCAAATTGTTAACACCAGCTGATTTATCATCACTGATGCATATTAGCGACAAGCTAGCAGGGTTAAACGCGGCTCGGTTTGCCCAGTGGCAATTACCCTTTACTGAACAGAACGCAAAAGCCGCGTTATTTGCTTTTAACGGGGATGTCTATCAGGGGTTGGATGCAGCTAGTTTAACCGATGATGATATTCACTTTTCCCAACAGCATCTGCGTATTTTAAGTGGTTTGTATGGCGTGCTTAGGCCGCTGGATTTAATGCAGCCATATCGACTGGAGATGGGCACTAAGCTGGCTAATCCGGCTGGCAAAGATTTGTATGCTTTTTGGCAGGGTCGTATCACCGCATGTTTAAATGAACAGCTTAGCAATATTGCCTCTGATGTGGTCGTTAATTTAGCCTCGCAAGAGTATTTTAAAGCAGTCAAAACAAAACAGCTTAATGCGCGCCTTATAACGCCAGTATTTAAAGATTATAAAAACGGTCAGTATAAAATCATTAGCTTTTTTGCTAAAAAAGCGCGGGGATTGATGGCGCGTTATATTATTCAACAGCGTTTAAGTAAGCCTGAGCAGTTAAAAGCCTTTGATTTAGCAGGTTATGCTTATAGTGCTGAGCAGTCGACCGCCAATGAGCTGGTGTTTTTACGCCAGAATACAGAATAGTTCCTGGCTAGGCGCCTGCAGAACCGACTCTGCTGATTGATTCAACATTACGTCCGTCCGAATTTTTGTTACAATGCCGCTCTTTGCCGGTAGCGGCTTAAACCTGGTATGACAGATGAAATTTCCCGGCCTGCGTAAAATTAAACATTATTTCCCGGTATCCCAGCCTAAACCTCAATTGCCAAGTTTTGAAGTAAGGCCCGAGCTGGATACCTATATCGTTGGTTTGGATCAAACTATTGTCGATGTTGTGGCCAGCGTAAGTGATGATTTTCTGCAAAAGTATAGTATCCGCAAAGGGCTATCCAACCTGGTTGAGCATGGCAAAGCCAATTTAATCTATCAGGAACTGGTGGCGCAGCTGGCCATTTCTGATCACTTTGCCGGTGGTACTATCGGCAATACTATTCATAATTATTCTGTGTTGGCGGATGATAAATCGGTGCTGTTAGGTGTGATGTCAGCCAATATCGCCTTAGGTTCCCCAGCGTATCACTACGTTTGCCACACTAGCTCCAAAGTTGACATGAACCATCTGCAAGGCGTTGCGGGTGATATTGGCCGTGGTATTACCATGATTACGCCAGATGGTGAGCGTACTTTTGTTATTGACCCCAGCGATATGGACGAACTAAGCCCGGAATATATTCCAACCGACATCATTGCTGGTGCCGCAGCCTTTGTTGTTAGTGCATACCCACTTCGTGCAGTGGATAAGCCTATTCAGCAGGCGATGTTAAAAGCACTGCAAGATGCCAAAGCACACAATGTGCCGGTGGTGATGAGTTTAGGTACCCGCCACTTGGTAGAAGAAAATCGAGAGCAAATTCTTAAAACCATTAATGACTACGTAAATGTGTTAGCGATGAATGAACTTGAAGCAGAAGCGTTAACCGGCTTTACGGATCCGCTTAAAGCGGCTGAAGCGATTTTAAACCATACCGACATGGTGCTTATCACCGCAGGCCCGGAAGGGTTATATCTGTGTGGCCACACGGATGAAAATGTAAAACGCGAAAGCAGCAATCCAATAAAGTCGGCCAGCCTGGCAGATTTTAATCAATATGAATTTAGTCGCCCTATGCTGCGAAACTGCTGCGATGAGCCATTAAAAGTGTATTCGCATATCGACCCTTATCTGGGTGGGCCAGAGCGCATTATGAACACCAACGGCGCCGGTGATGGCGCGCTGTCAGCAATATTGCATGATATGGCGGCAAACCATTTTCATAAGCAAGTACAGCCGTTATCAGGTAAACACGAACAGCCGTATTTAGCCTATTCCTCGTTCGCGCAAATTTGTAAGTATGCCAACCGGGTAAGTTATGAAATTCTGGTGCAAAACGCACCGCGTTTATCCAAGGGCTTACCCGAGCGGGAAGACAGCCTGGAAGAGGCTTACTGGGAGAGATAATCACTCAGGCATGATGAAGTGGTGGCGCTGCGCAACGCGCTAAGCTGGTGTCTCGATAGCGCAGCCACAGAGTGTCTGAGTAAGCCATGGATGGCTTACGACAAATTCTTAGGGAAAGAATTTGAACAGCGTTAGCTGGCCCGAAGGGTGATGGGCAGGATTGCCCATCATAGTTGCTGTGGCGAGCATAGCGGGATTTCCAGCTTAGACGTTCAGTAGTAAGAGGATCCGCATTACTCACACCGACACGCCGTAAATACTTCCCTGTAGGCTCGATTATAAACTTCATCCATGAAGTTTATCCTGCGGACCAGCACAGCTGTTCAAATTCGCTCCCGGCGAATTTGTCAGCATCCTGGCCTGCAACGGTCGGTTTAGAATAATCCGAATCCTCTACTGGTTAGCATTAACTCTGAAACACGCTTTTCAGCAACCGGAAAGTTCCGGCATCGGCATCCAGTTCTACGCGGCCACCTACCGGCACAATAAATTGCTGTTTAATATGACCAATCATAGCGCCCCGGTAAGCAGGAATATTTAGCGGCTTAATATGGTCGTCAAAAATTTGATCCATGGTAAGCCAGCCATAACCGCCGCCTGGACTACAATCGGTACATTCACCGAAGATAAAGCCCGCAATTTTATCCAATGCGCCCATCAGTTTTAATGTGCTTAACATGCGATCTACCCGATAGGGAGCTTCTTCAACATCTTCAATAAATAAAATTTTGCCGCTAAAATCGGGTAAATAGGGTGAGCCTGCCAGGGCGGTTAACACCGTTAAATTGCCGCCAATTAGCTCACCTTGCACCTTACCGCCGGTAATGGTTATGGTGCGGTTTTGTCTTGGCGCCAGTTCATCTTTGGCATCAATTACATTTTGGTACTGCATTAGTTCACGTTCGAAAAATACCCGCCGGAACTGGTCGGCATTAAAACTGTTCCAGCTACCGGTACCATTAGGCCCGTGAAACGTTACCAAGCCAGTTTGCGCATGAATCGCATTATGCAACGCGGTAATGTCAGAATAACCGAGCAAAATTTTGGGATTGTTGCGGATCAGCTCGTAATCTAATAGCGGCAGTAAGCGCGCGGCGCCTGAGCCTCCGCGCAGACAAATAATGGCTTTGACATCTTTGTCGGCAAACATGGCATTAATATCGCCAGCGCGTTCTGCATCGGTACCTGCCAAATGGCCACGGCGGGCCGTTAAGTGCGGGGCCGTTTTCACGTTTAATCCCAGAGCGGCCATAACTTCTTCTGCAATTTGTACGTCAATTTTATGGTCAGTGGCTTTTGATGGGCTTACCAAAGCAACAGTGTCGCCCGGATTTAATGCTACTGGTAATAGCCGTGACTCAGTGCGTCCGGCAGGAGCTGCAATCACATTGGCGCAACTAACCAGCGGGACTAAGGTGGCTGCCAAAGCGCAGCTTTTTATAAATTGACGTTTATCCATAGCACTATCCATCGTTGATAAATAATTTATTCAACATATCAATAGCAGCTTTACTAATTAATTCCAACCGGTGTGGGTGAAAATGCGATAACCGCCCGATTTTTACCGGCGGCGGTTATCGTTGGACAAGGTTACTTTTTGGTTTTCTTTGCTGCTTTTTTAGCCGCAGCTTTGGTGGGCTTTTTCTTTTTCACCGGTACTTTAGCTTCTTTATTATTTGGCCGCAGACTATCGACAATACGGCGTTTTAGTTTTTGCTCGTGGTAGCGCTCAACCTTGGACAATATGGCCATGTCATGTGCTTCAACTAATGAGATAGCGGTGCCTTTTTTACCGGCCCGGCCGGTACGGCCAATGCGGTGTACGTAAACGTCGGCGGTACGCGGCATGTCAAAGTTAATTACATGGCTAATATCGTCGATGTCCAAACCACGAGCGGCAATATCAGTAGCGAGCAAAATATTTACCCGGCCAGAACTAAAACGCTCCACGGCTTGCATCCGTTTGTCTTGTGGCATTTCACCTTGCAGCCAGCCACAGCGTAAACCAGCGGTTTCCAGCTGACCGGTTAAGCTAGCCAGGCGCTCGCGGGTTTTAATAAACACAATGGCTTTGGTTACATCAGGTTGTTTCAGTAAATGGATCAGCAACGCCAGCTTATGCTGCGCATCGTCGGCTAAATGCACCCATTGCAGTATTTTAGCTTTTTCTTTGCGAGAGGGGATGGCTTCCAATCGTTCCGGCTCTTTTAGCGCATTGCTGGCAAAGCGCTCAAGGTTATTGCCCTCAAGTGTGGCTGAAAATAAGAAGGTTTGGCGTCGACGCCGTGCTTCAAGCACAATGCGATTCATTTCACCAATAAAGCCCATATCCAACATGCGGTCGGCTTCATCGAGAATAAGCACTTCTACTTCATCGGCCTGAAAGCTTTCTTCATCTAAATATTCAGTTAACCGGCCCGGTGTTGCGACAAGGATATCGTTGTTTTTTTCTAAGGTATCTTTGTGGCTGCCATAGTTAATACCGCCGGTTATCACACCGACATTTAAGCTGGTGTACTGGGTAAAATGTTTAAATTCGTCATACACCTGATAGGCCAGTTCTCGGGTGGGTGTCATCACCAGCACCCGGGCAAACCCGGGATCTTTGCGGCCAAAATCGAGCAAATATTGAATAGCAGGCAAGACAAACGCCAGGGTTTTACCGGTGCCGGTAGGTGCACTGGCTAAAATATCTTTACCGTCCAGTGCTAATGGGATCGCCATTTCCTGGATCAGCGTTGGCTGGTCAAAACCACGGTCACTAATGGCACGGGTAATGTCGTCGTCCAGTTGAAAATCTGCGAATGTTGTCATCTTGTCCTCAGCATTATTGCCTGCCCGGTGACAGTGCGCCTTCTTCGCCGTAAACTGGCGGTCGGAGGTGCTGATGTCAGCCGGTTTTCAATGTAAAAAATTCTATATAGCCCATGATCAGTGTGCGATGAAAGTCGGCACTGACGGTTTATTACTTGGTGCCTGGGCGCCATTACCAGCACCAGGGTACGATATACTGGATATCGGTGCCGGTTCTGGCTTGATAAGTCTGATGTTAGCGCAGCGTACCGCGGGCGCCAATCCTATTGATGCAATAGAGTTGGACGACGTCGCAGCCCAACAAGCGGCAGACAACGTGGCAAATAGCCCCTGGCCAGCGGCAGTGCGGCTAATAAAGGGCGACATTCTAACCTATCAGAGCAATAAACGTTACCGCTTAATTGTGTCTAACCCGCCGTTTTTTCATCAGTCACTACCATCAGCAGATACCAAGCGAAAACTAGCGCGCCATACTGATAGCTTGCCTTATTCAGCATTGCTAGACAAAGCCGCTATGCTACTGGAAACCGAAGGCTGTTTCGTCGTTATTTTGCCTGCAGACTACAGCGCATTTTTTGTAGCATTATCACAGCAACAAGGCTGGTCTGTCTCACAGCGTTGCGAGGTGTATTCTAAAGTGGGTAAGGTGGCAATTCGCACATTACTGGTATTGGTTAGGGCTGCGGTGGCAACACAAAACACAACGTTAACTATACATGCAGACAATGGGCAGTACAGTGCAGAGTACATTGCGCTATTAAAGGCGTTTTATCTGAAGTTTTAACCATCGGGTATTATAGCTTTGCAGCAATTTCCTGCAGGATTTGGCTTACCCAGTCATTTAACCGCGCGTCGGTTAAGTCATACTGGTTTTCATCGTCCAGGGCCAGGCCGTAAAACAATTCTCCATCCTCGGTTAAGGCTTTAGAGGCAATAAAGTCATAACCTGCGGCTGGCCAATAACCAATACGCACAGCAGGCTGTGGCGCAATAGCGTCGTGCAGCATACCAACGGCATCAATAAACCATTCGGCATAACCCAGTTGATCACCCATACCGTAAATGGCGATAATTTTTCCGCTGAGGTCAACACCGCTAATGTCATCCCAATGTGCTTCCCAGTCTTCTTGAATTTCACCAAAGTCCCAGGTTGATAAGCCCAGGATCAAAATGTCGTACTGGGCCATCTGGCTTAGGGAAACCTGCTTAATATTATTTAGCTCTACGGTATCAGCACCAATTAATGCCTGAATTTTTTCCGCAACCATTTCGGTATAACAGGTGGTTGAACCATAAAACAAACCAATTTTCATGCTGGTCTCGCAACAACGTGGGGCAACAAAGATGCGCTAGTGTAGCAGAATCGACTTGTTTACTAAATGCTGGCTTTGCCGCGTAAGCCGCGTGCGGTAATATAGCCTGAATTTATCAGGTAGGCCGCCATGACAGAAAACGCAGCGCAGCCACAGGCTGAAGATGTTGCTCTTATCAGCCAGTTTCTCGATCAGCTTTGGTTGGACAAAGGTGTAAGCGAGCATACACTTAGCGCCTATGGTACAGACTTAAAAAAGTTTGCCGGTTTTATTGCATCAAGGCAGTACAATTTATTAAATGTAGACAGCGTGTTGGTTAACAGCTACCTGGCGCTGCGCGTAGACCAGCAATTTAGCCCCCGCAGCACATCCCGGGCGTTAAGTAGTTTACGCCAGTTTTATGCTTACGCGCATCAAAGCGGTAAAGTAGTAGCGAACCCGTTAAATCAACTACTTAACCCAAAGGTGGGGCGCAGTTTACCCAAAACCTTGTCCGAGCAGGATGTTGAGGCGCTGCTAATGGCCCCCGACATTACTGACCCCATACAGTTTCGTGATAAAGCTATGCTCGAACTGTTGTATGCCAGTGGTTTAAGGGTATCTGAATTAGTTGGCTTGTCGATGCAACAGATTAACCTGCAGCACGGTCTGGTAAGAGTAATAGGTAAAGGTAGCAAAGAGCGTTTGGTGCCAATGGGCGAAGAAGCTGCGCATTGGTTAACGCGCTATTTACGTGAAGGGCGAGGCGATTTATTAGCGGGTCAATTACTGGATGTAGTGTTCCCCAGTAGTCGGGCGCAACAAATGACACGGCAAACGTTCTGGCACCGAATTAAATTTTATGCCAAAGTAGCGCACATTCAGGCAGAGCTGTCACCGCATACATTGCGCCATGCTTTTGCCACACATTTACTGAACCATGGCGCAGATTTGCGTGTCGTACAAATGCTACTGGGTCACAGCGATTTATCGACAACACAAATTTATACCCATGTCGCGCAGGCAAGATTACAAAGCCTGCATCAGCAACATCACCCGCGCCCATGAGCGTTGAACAGGAAACAGTATGAAGAAGTTTGTAATAGCCTTATGTAGTCTTGGATTAATCGCCTCAGCGCAGGCGCAGCAAAAACCAGACGGGGCACAGTATGAAAAAGTGCATCAGCTATTTAGCCAGCTGAACCTGTCTGTGAATGCCGTAGCCGACGCCCCTATTGATGGCATAGTGCAAGTATTTACCAACAGAGGGTTATTTTTTGCCTCGCAAGATGGCCAGTATTTTATTGAAGGCAAAATACTGGATATGAGTAAGCGTGAGTTGTTGAATGACTCACAGATGCGGCCTTATATTCAGCAACAGTTAGCGGATAGCAAAAATGACGTTATCGAATATAAAGCGAAAGACGAGAAATATGTTGTCAACGTATTTACCGATCCGTCTTGTGGCTATTGTCGCAAACTGCACAATGACATGCAGGGCTACAACGACATCGGTATCACCGTGCGCTATTTGGCATTTCCGCGTGGTGGCTTAGGTTCAGATACCTATCTGCAAATGCAAAATATTTGGTGTACAAAAGACAGCCGTGGCGCGCTGGATGCTGCTAAAGAGGGTAAAAAAGTGGCTGCAGCAATGTGTGAAAACCCGGTAAAAAGCCAGTATGAGATGGGGCAATCGTTTGGTATCAGCGGTACACCTGCAATTATATTGCCTAATGGCCGTTTAATTCCTGGCTACCAGCCGCCTAAACAATTGTTGTCGCAATTAGAATCAGGTTCTTAATGCGTTATGTCTGAAATCAGTCGTACCATTCAACGCCGGGCTTTGCCCGGCGTTTTTACTGCATTATCAGCACTTCATCCTGTATTGCAGCAACTTTACGCCAGTCGCGGCATCAGTTCGCTTGAGCAGCTCGATAGAGGCGCAGCCGCTTTGCTGCCTTTTACTGAGTTAAAAGGCATTGATACTGCGGTAGCGCTGCTTATTATGGCGTTAAAGCAGCAGCAACGCATTGTTATTGTGGGCGACTTTGATGCCGACGGTGCCACCAGTACGGCAGTATTGCTAAGCGGATTAACCGCGTTGGGCTTTAAATACATTGAATATCTGGTACCCAATCGGTTTGAATATGGCTATGGCTTAACGCCTGAAATGGCCGAGCTCGCCGTGGCACAAGGCGCTGAACTGATTATTACTGTCGATAACGGTATTTCTGCTATTGACGGTGTTGCCCTTGCCAAAAGCGCCGGGGTAAAAGTGTTGGTTACTGACCACCACTTAGCGGGGCACGAATTGCCAGACGCTGATGCGATAGTAAACCCTAACCAACCGGGCTGTAGCTTTCCCAGTAAGGCACTGGCAGGGGTTGGTGTAGCCTTTTACGTGTTATTAGCCCTGCGAGCGGCGTTACGTCAGCAACAGTATTTCTCTGAACAACAGATATCAGAGCCGAATTTAGCCGAGCTACTAGATCTGGTGGCGCTGGGCACAGTGGCCGATGTGGTGCCGCTGGACACTAACAATCGCATTTTAGTGCATCAGGGCCTAATGCGTATTCGCAGTGGCAAGTGTCGGCCAGGTATTCAGGCGCTAATGGATGTGGCTAATCGCAGCGCGGCAAAATTGACCGCCAGCGATTTTGGTTTTGCTTTAGCGCCACGCTTAAATGCAGCAGGCCGGTTGGACGATATGTCGTTGGGCATAAGCTGCCTGTTAGCAAAAGATTTAGGCTTAGCGCGCCAATATGCGGCTGAGCTAGACAGCTTAAATGTAGAGCGCCGTGCCATAGAACAAAGTATGCAAGTTGAAGCGCAAGCGTTTTTAAGTCAGTTGTCGTTTGACGGTGCTGAATTACCTGAGTGTCTCTGCCTGTACCGGCATGACTGGCATCAGGGCGTTATTGGTATTTTAGCCGGGCGTATTAAAGAGCAATTTCACCGGCCAACTATTGTATTTGCTCAAGGCGACGAGGGTGAACTAAAAGGCTCTGCCCGGTCTATTAGCGGCTTACATATTCGTGATCTACTGGAAGAAATTTCTACTCAGTACCCAGGATTAATTAAAAAGTTTGGTGGCCATGCCATGGCGGCTGGGTTAACCATAAGCGCAGAGCGGCTGGATACCTTTAAGGTAGCGCTGAGTTTAACGGCGAAAAAACATCTTACAGCGGAGCAGCTAACGGCGGTGATCTACACCGACGGAGAATTGCCAGCAAAGTGTTTTGAGATTGGTTTTGCCCAGCTCCTGCAAAATGCCGGGCCTTGGGGGCAAGCGTTCCCCGAACCGGTATTTGATGGTGAGTTTACATTAATAAGCCAAAAAATGCTGGCTGACCGGCATTTGAAAATGATGCTGCAAACGTCAGACGGTAAGCTGGTTGATGCCATTTGGTTTAACGCCGACAACAAAGCCTGGCCTAATGTAAACATACAAAAAGTGCAGTTGGCGTATCAACTGGATATTAACGAATACCGCGATAAACAAAGCTTGCAGTTAATCGTACGGCATATGTTGGCGCTGTAAAACAGCGCCAAATAATAGCACCGGCTATTACTCGCTATTTTTCTGTAATAGATGGCTGCACGTCCTGCGATAAATTTGCTACAATCGCCGCCTATTTTTCGTCTTATATTTCAAGGTTACAGACAACAGCATGTTTGAAGTCAATCCGGTGTACAACAGCATTAAAGATTTAACTGAACGCACTAACGTGCTTCGGGGGTATCTTTGACTATGATGGCAAAAAAGAACGCTTAGAAGAAGTTTCGCGCGAACTGGAAGATTCCGCTATTTGGAATACGCCAGACAAAGCGCAGGCTTTAGGTAAAGAACGTTCTGCACTGGAGCAAATTGTTGGCACTATCGACAAGCTGGACCGCGGTCTGGAAGACGTTGATGGCTTGCTGGAGCTGGCGGTTGAAGCGGAAGATGAAGACACCTTTGAAGAAGCCAAAGCGGAACTGGCCGACTTAGACAAACAGCTAAGCCTGTTAGAGTTTCGCCGCATGTTCTCCGGCAAAAATGACGAAAACCATTGCTACCTGGATATTCAGTCTGGCTCCGGCGGTACCGAAGCACAGGACTGGGCCAGCATTTTAATGCGCATGTACCTACGTTGGGGTGAAGATAAAGGCTTTAAGCCAGAACTTTACGAAGTTACCGACGGCGACGTTGCCGGTATTAAAGGCTGTACCATTAAATTTAGCGGCGAATATGCCTACGGCTGGCTGCGCACCGAAACCGGTGTACACCGCTTAGTGCGTAAAAGCCCGTTTGATAGCGGCAACCGCCGTCACACCTCGTTTGCCTCGGTGTTTGTCTCGCCAGAAATTGACGACGATATTGAAATTGATATCAACCCGGCCGATTTACGTATCGACACTTACCGTGCCTCGGGTGCTGGTGGCCAGCACGTAAACCGTACCGACTCTGCCGTGCGTATTACGCACTTACCGACCAATATCGTCGTGCAGTGTCAGAACGACCGCTCGCAGCATAAAAACCGTGACAACGCCTACAAGCAATTGCGCGCCAAGCTTTATGAGTTTGAGCTGCAAAAGCAAAATGCCGAGAAGCAAGCGCTGGAAGATACTAAGTCAGATATCGGCTGGGGCAGTCAAATTCGCTCTTATGTATTGGACGACTCGCGCATTAAAGATTTACGAACCGGTATCGAAACCCGCAACACCCAGGCGGTGTTAGACGGTGATCTGGATAAATTTATTGAAGCCAGCTTAAAAGCCGGGCTGTAATTGTTACTTAACTAAAACTTCGACCTCAATCAGGAAACGCACTATGTCTGACCAACAGCAACCACAAGAAGAAATTCAGGACGTAAACAAACTGATTGCTGAGCGAAAACAAAAGCTGGCGGCACTGCGTGAAGATGGCTTTATGTTTCCGAATGACTTTCGCCGTGACAGCATATCTTCAGATGTTATTGCTAAGTACGATCACTTAACTAAAGAAGAACTGGAAGCGCAAAAAATCACCGTAAGCCTGGGCGGCCGTATTATGACCCGCCGTATTATGGGCAAGGCCAGCTTTACCACTATTTCCGATATGGGCGGTAAAATTCAGCTGTATGTTGCGCGTGACAGCCTGGCTGAAGGCGTATACAACGACCAGTTTAAAAAGTGGGATTTAGGCGACATTATCGGCGCCACCGGCCATTTATTTAAAACGCAAACTGGCGAGTTAACGGTATGGTTAAGCGATATTCGCTTATTAACCAAAGCACTGCGCCCACTGCCAGATAAATTCCATGGCTTAACCGATAACGAAGCGCGTTACCGCCAGCGTTATCTGGACCTTATTTCTAACGAGCAATCGCGCCATACCTTTTTAGTACGCAGCAAAACCGTGGCCTATATTCGCCGTTTCTTTAACGACGAAGGCTTCTTAGAAGTTGAAACGCCGATGCTGCAAGCCATTCCGGGTGGCGCATCAGCACGGCCGTTTGAAACCCACCACAACGCACTGGATATGCAGATGTTTTTGCGTATTGCGCCAGAGCTGTATTTAAAGCGTTTGGTGGTTGGCGGCTTTGAAAAAGTGTTCGAGCTTAACCGTAACTTCCGTAACGAAGGCGTGTCTACCCGCCACAACCCGGAATTTACCATGCTGGAGTTTTACTGGGCCTATGCCGATTATAACGACCTGATGGACTTAACTGAAAAGTTATTCCGTGGTTTAGCCGAGCATGTACTGGGTAGCACCGAAGTGCCGTACCAGGGTGAAGTGTTCGACTTTGGCAAGCCTTTTGCGCGCATGTCGGTAACCGAGTCTATTTTGCACTACAACCCAACGGTAACCAAAGAGCAACTGGCTACGCGTGAAGCGGTAGCAGAGCTGGCAAAATCACTGGGTATTCAGGTTAAAGACAACTATGGCAACGGCCGCATTTTAATGGAAGTGTTTGACGAGCTGGTAGAAACCAAGCTGCGCCACCCAACCTTTATTACCGAATACCCGGCAGAAGTATCGCCATTGGCACGCCGTAACGACCATAACCCGGAAATTACCGACCGCTTTGAATTCTTTATCGGCGGCCGCGAGCTGGGCAACGGCTTTAGCGAGTTAAACGATGCCGAAGATCAGGCCGAGCGTTTCCGTGAGCAGGTAGCACAAAAAGACGCCGGCGACGACGAAGCCATGTTCTACGATGACGACTTCGTTACTGCGTTAGAGCACGGCTTACCGCCAACCGCAGGGCAGGGTATCGGTATCGACCGTTTGGTTATGCTACTGGCCGACGCCGCCTCAATTCGCGACGTAATCCTTTTCCCGCATATGCGTGTACAGCACGATAAGTAAGTTCTTACTTACCTAAAAAGCCAGACTGTGTGTCTGGCTTTTTTGTTTCAGGCTATGGCTGCCAGCGTCTTCTGCATTGGCTTGCCAACACGGCAACGTTATAGCTAACAAAGGCCGGTATCCTGACCATTTTTGTTAATGCGGCCAATATTACTTTCTATCAAAAATCATTTGGCGCTGCTGCGCCCTTTTTAGAGTAACTGCGATAGTGGGCTTTTTACGCCTGCCGCACCGCGGTTTAGTACATGGGTATATATTTGTGTGGTACGCACGTCAGTATGGCCTAATTGCTCTTGCACGGTACGGATATCGGCGCCGGCTTCCAGCAAGTGAGTAGCACAAATTCATCTGGAATGAATTTGAACATCCGCAGGATGGCCCGACGGGGAAAATGTATGGACACATTTTATAAAACTATGACGCAGCGTATGGCAGGTCACGTTTTTAGTGATACCCGCTTTTTTTGCAGCAATTTTAATTTCGCGCCTAACACAGCTCTCATCCAGATGGTGGCGGCGCAGAAGCTTACTCTCTGGATCGACACTTAGCTGCATGGACGGAAATAAATACTGCCACCCCAGCTCTTTAGGTGCTGTGGGATATTTACGTGCTAACGCATAAGGTAACCAGACACCGGCATAATCAGGGTTAGCCAAATCGGCCTCAAAATATTGCATTACAAACTGGCTCTGTTGCTTAAGTGTTGTAACTAATTCTGGTGCCAGCGTGGTACGTCGGTTTTTATTGCCTTTACCTTGCCATACCATAACAGACAAATAGTCATAATCTATTGCATGCACCCGCAACCTAACGGCTTCCATCAGCCGTAAACCACTACCATACATCAGCTGAGCCAGCAGTTTATAGCGCGGATCAATAACCCTTAACAGCGTCGTTATCTCGGTGCGGGTTAATACCACTGGCAGCTTAGGCGCAAGCTGCGAGCGATTAAAATTAAGGTTTAACGACAGCGGTTTTTGCAGTACCGCTTTATACAAAAAGCTCAGGGCATTCAATGCCGACGCCTGCGTGCGCGGCGCCACATTACGCTGATTAGTTAAATAAGTTAAAAAGCGCTCGACATCCTGCTCAGTTAACTTTGCCGGATGCTGTTTTTTGTGAAACAAGATATACGCCTTTATCCAGTACACATAAGCATCAACCGTTCGTTTGGCATAACGGCGGGCATACATAAACTCAGCGATATATTGCAAAAATGGCGATGCCATAACTTTCACCCATAAATAAAGAAAGCTGTATTAATATACAGTAGCGGGTGAATTTATTGTTAGCAAGTAGATCGCAAGGTTTCACCCCGCTTTCTACAAGTAGAGATAATCACAACGTTAAAAATCTGTTGATTTAAAGGAGCTTATTAGATATTTTGCTGTCATTTATTAAAGATAGAAGGCAATATCCCGCGTTTTATAGAAGGGGCTTTGCAAACTATTAAGCTGTTATGTTTACAGGGAAGTGAAGTGAATAAATTAATTTTGCTGACACAGTTTCTTGCTGTTTTTGCCTCAATAGCTTTGGTTGGTATCTTGTACTTGAAATTTACTAAATCAAAGATCACTGCTCGTAGGATTTATATTTTTACAATGTTTGGTGCTGTTATTGGCTCAACAGCAGCTGAAATATGTTTTAACTTTCTTGATGAGAATTTTAGTTTTAGCAATAACGCCCAAAGTTATTTGGTTGGTAGCTTCATTGTATTCATTACATTGAGCGCTTCTTTTGTGACTTTGCGCTGGAAAGTTGAGTAAACATAACAAGTTGCTTAATTTCGTTCCGGCCACAAAAAGCGTGGCTTCCACTGGACTGCCTACGCTACGCTGCGGCAGCCAATTAGCAAAGCGTTAACTTTCATCTAATACGAGCGGAGCTTTTGAAACATGGATTTTTTAAGAGATGGATCGATACATCCAGTTTTGTTCATTTACGGGATTATCAGTATCGGTATTTCAGTTGTATGTTTCTTATTGGCCAAAGACAAGGGAAGGAATACTACTATTGCCGCAGTCACAGGCCTTATTCCAGGCCTGAACTACCTTGCAATCGCTTACTACGTTGGCGTTTCAAAGTTAGTGAAGGTATAAAAAGTTAACAAACGCCAGCACAACGCGCCTTCGGCGCTCGACTCGCAACAAGTTGCTCGCGTGTGTGGCGGGCGTTAGTGCGTCAAGCAAAGCTTGATGCATCTTGCAGGGTGTAAGTCCCTGTCGGGTAAGGTGTAACTGACCACCCGTATCGAGTGTTGCGCCTATGGCGGAGCCAGTATTTTTTTTACTGACGAACAAGATAGGTGAAGCGTACACAGAGAATTAGTTAGGCCACAGGGGATACGTGTCCCTGAAGGTTGGTATCGCTTCGATAAGCACAATCTGACTGACGAGGTTTGTAACGCCACCGAAGTCCATGCAAAGCAGCCGTTAAAGTGAGGCTGTGACGAGTCAGCGGAGTTATCAAGCCGTGGCATGATTAAAGAGAT
>NZ_AUDG01000051.1 GCF_000425345.1 Rheinheimera baltica DSM 14885
AGCAGCTATAGAGTTACTTGAACAACTGCCTGATGCCGAGCATGTTATCGCAGACCGGGGCTATGACAGTGAGAAAGTACGGGAGCAGATCCGAGCGAAAAATGGCGTCCCAACGATACCGCGTAAACGTAATTCAAAAATTGGAAATGGCGATATTGATTGGTGTCTGTACAAATATCGCCATTTAGTAGAGAACGTGTTTGCCAGGCTAAAACATTACCGTTCAGTAGCAACCCGGTATGATAAATTGGCCCGGAATTATGCAAGTACACTTGCCTTGGCTTGCTGTCTATTATGGCTGCCAATGTGGGTTGGCTGAATTATAAACAGCAAAGATCAACAGGCCCTAGTATGGCAAGTTGAATGTGTTGTTCAATTTGCCCCTGATAGGTGGCTTGGTCAATTTTGCCGGTCTTTACTGCCAAGCGGCTTTGACGGATCTCTGCTGTTTGCGGAAATGAACCAATGGTGGTGGTGGGAAGCAATGGCAGTGAAAAGTGTTGCTGTTGTGCCTGCTGACGCACAGGGTAGGGCTGGGCACGATCGGTGCTTTGTAGTTTTAATGCTGCAACAGCCTGTTGTACCGCCGGATTTTGTACCCGGCTTGATGCTTGACGAGCCTGAATGCTTTGGCTGTAGCAGACAATCTTATCTAGCTGATCTGTTAACAGCGCCTGTTTCAACAGCGCCAGTTCCTGGCATTTTTGTTTAGCAAATGCAAACCAGCTGCGGATTTCGTCATCCAGCCGGGTTTCCAGATCCAGATCTACCGGGCTGTGCAACAACGAGCAACTGGGCGCTAGCCACAGGTTATTGCCTCGCGCCTGATACACTGGTTTGAGGGTATGAAAAGCGCTAAGCAAGTCGGTACGCCAGATATTACGGCCATTAATAACACCGGCAGATAATACCCAATGCGCAGGTATCGCCTGATGCAGTGCCGCCAGATCGCTTTGCTCGGCAATTAAATCTACATGAATACCGTCAATCGGTAGGGCAGACAATGCAGGTAAATAGTGACCTATATCACCGAAGTATGTTGCTATCAGTAGCTTTACGCTACCTTTGTCCAGCTGCTGATAGCTGCTTAGTAATGCCTGTAACCATTCATCATCCAGTTCCAGTGCCAGTATAGGTTCGTCAAGTTGCAACCAAGTGATATCGAGCCGTTCAAGTTGCTGCAGAATGCGCTGATATACATTTAAAAGTTTTGGCAACAATGTAAGTTTATCGCTGTCATCTGTGGTTTTACCCAAATACAAAAAGGTAAGTGGTCCTATTAATACCGGCTTTGCATTAACACCGGCTTGCTTGGCTTCTGTTATTTGCTCGAACCAAAATTTATCGCAAAGCGTAAACTCTTGGTCTTTAGTGAACTCCGGTACGATATAGTGATAGTTCGTGTTAAACCATTTTGTCATGTCACTGGCTGCGGCCGGTTTTCCTTTCGGTGCGCGTCCGCGAGCAATTCTAAACTGGGTATCAAGGTCAATGTTGTTAACGCCATTTTGGTGGCGTTCAGGCACAACACCCAGTAGCAAAGACGTTGTTAAAATATGATCATACCAGGCGAAATCACCCACGGGGATCAGGTCGACCCCGGCTTCTTTTTGCAATTGCCAATGCGTTTGGCGTAGCTCGGCACCCGTTTGTAGCAGTTGTTGTTGGTTTATATCACCTTGCCAATAGGCTTCCAGCGCCCGTTTTAATTCACGTTTGGCACCAATTCGTGGAAATCCTAAGTTATGTGTTTGCATTTTACGCTCCTCTTGTGGACATCTAGAAGTTTACATGTCCATGATCGAGCGTTATGCTGTGTAACGCAAATGAAAATAATTCCGCAACCAAATGAAGAATCTTCAACATGATAGAAATAAAACATTTACGCACGGTTCGAGCGTTATTTGACACTGGCTCTGTTCAAGCCGCGGCAAACATGTTGTGTGTTACACAGTCGGCACTATCTCATCAGCTCAAAGAGCTGGAACACCGGGTTGGTTCAGTGTTGTTTGAACGCAAAACACAGCCGGTACAGTTTTCTCATGCGGGTGAATTATTGCTTAAATTAGCACGCAAAGTATTGCCTGCTGTCGATGAGGTAACTGAGCAACTTAAGGCTGGAAATGACGACACCCAAGCACTGCAATTATGTGTTGAATGCCATGCTTGCTTTCACTGGTTGTTGCCTGCTGTGCGGCATTTTAATGCCCAACCTAATCTCCCTGCGGTAGAGTTCGTCCCGTTTATAGAACATAACGCTATAGAGGCGTTATTGCATCAGCAGCTTGATGTTGTGCTAACCACAGATATTCGCATGACGGAGCAAGTGAGCTTTCATCATTTATTTGATATGGAGTTGCGTTTGCTGTTGAGCCCTGATCATGCGCTAGCAAATTGTACTTACATCAAGCCAGCTCAGTTAATCAGTGAAACGTTGTTGAGTTATCCCGTACCTGTGGCTCGACAGGATGTATTTCGGCATTTTTTAGCTGAGACTGATTTTAAAGGTAAGGTAAAACCTGTGGCACAAGGCAGTCAAATTTTACAGCTGGTTGCCGCAGGGCAGGGGATTGCTGTGATGCCATCCTGGATGGCACAGCCTTACCAGCAGCAAGGGTTAATCTGCTCTATCGCGTTAGGACCAGAAGGGCTTCGTCGGCCAATGTACCTTGCCTGTCGACAAGCTCAGCTGAGCAGTAGTATTAAGGCCCTAACACTAAGCATACGACAGTTTTCACCGGTAGGTTAAGCTAGCCCTAACTTGGGCCTTTTACAGGAAATGTCGTATTTTTATCAGTAATTTAACCAGCGGTTGGTTGCTTTATCCGCTTAATTAAGCAGCAGAATTTTAAGTTATACACTAAGCTTTGAATCATATAAGCAATGCCTCGAGGTGTAAGATGCGATTTTATATGATGTTAATTATTGCAGTATCCGTGTTTCTACTAAGTTGTAAACCTGCTGAACAAGCTCAAACAGTCGTACCGCAATCTGTTACTGGTGACGATGCGGTGGCAAAGACAAACTGTGAGTTAACCTTTGGCATGGATGCATGGGAGCCCTATCAATATATGTCGGTAGGCAATAAAGCTGCAGGCCTTGATGTTGAGTTGGTGGAGGCCATCACGTCTTCAATGGGCTGTGATCTTAATGTGGTGCAGGGCAGCTGGGTAGAATTACTTTCATTATTAAAAAACGGTGACGTTGACTTTGTGCTGGGGGCGTCAAAAACGCAAGAGCGAGAGTCCTTTGCGTATTTCTCAGAACCTTACCGTCAAGAACGCTTTCAATTATATGTGCGAAAAAATACGGAGCATCCGGCATACGCTGATTTAAAAGCTTTTGTTGATGCAGGGCACAAAGTTGGTGTAGTTAACGAATATTATTACGGTGATGAAGTTGCTGCGCTGTATGCTGATGAAACACGACGTACGCAGTTTGTCGGCGCCATTATTAGCGAGCTTAATATGGCGCGCTTACTGGATGAAGAGATTGATGGTTTGCTGGAGGACAGTTTTGTTGGTGCGTCAATTTTACGTCGTAAAGGTTTAGACAAATACATTCAGCCGCACAGCATTAGCTTAGGTCAATCTGATGTGTTCGTTATGTTTAGTAAGGCGTCGGTACAAGAAGATCAGGTACAGCAGTTTAATGTCGGGTTAGCACAATTGCGCGCTGACGGTCGATATAACCGTATTGTGGAAAAATATAGCCACTAAAGCAGGTTGAACTGTTGCTTTAATAAGCTCGCTGTAAAGCTGGCTTTAAGATAAAACCCTCTGGGTAAGGTGCGAATTGGTTCGCCATTTGCACCTATCGCATTAGTCATTGCTTTACTGTTAGCCGCCTTGGGCCTAAGTTGTAGTAGCTTACCTTGAGCGCCTTTGATATCTGCAATGCCGCCTAGGGTTATCTTTTCCATCAGTTCTTCCCAGTCTTGCTGCAATGCCTGTTGCTGTATAGCGGATGGTTGCCATAAAAACGGTGTGCCAATCATGCGCTCTGCTAATGGAATATGGCGTTCAGCCAAAATCGGCACCCATAACACATGTTGCAATTTGCGACATACCCATGACTCATGCCATTGCAGCCCTGCAACACCCGTTAAGGGCGCGACGCAAACATAGGTGCTTTCTAAAGGTTTGCCGCATTGATCAATTGGTAAGGTTTTTAATTCTACGGCCAGATGTGGAAAATCAGGTTCTGCTTTTGAACCTGCCGTCGCACCAAGTACCTGTTCAAGTAATTGGCCAACCCATCCTTTGTCTTTTTTAAGATTTTCAGGCACTGGTATTGAAAGCTGTGTAGCAATTTGTCCCAGTGACAAACCTGCCAGAGCCTGACTTCGCGTTGTTAATTCGGACAATGATGCTGGAGAAGTGAACATATTAGTCATATTAAATGGCTGTAACGACACGCTAGCATTTTTCGGACCTTTTGGCTGCTTAAAAACGCAGCAAACTGACTTACGCACAGCACAATGATAAGTTTTTCAAAGCTGAATTTAATATAAATTTATGATTTATATCGTTTTTGTTTATGTTTTTGATGTGCTTAAACACTAACCGATTAACTTATTCAGTGTTTTAATTGTGCTTGTGCACAGTTTTATCAACACATCCTGTGAAAAAGTGCACATTGTGCTGTGCTTAATATGCAATGTTGTGGATAAGTCTGTAAAAGGTGTGCTGAAAATACCGTTTGCCCAAGTCCCGACTTTATGAAAGAATCTTTTACATATTGTTTTAAGATCCGCCAGAGGTTTGTGTGATCGATGCCGAAGGTTTTCGGGCCAATGTCGGCATAGTGATTTGTAACCACCAGGGACAGGTGTTTTGGGCAAAACGATATGGTCAGCATTCCTGGCAATATCCACAGGGTGGCATTGATGATGGCGAAACGCCAGAACAAGCTATGTTTCGCGAGTTACATGAAGAGGTTGGCCTTACCGCTGCGGATGTGGAAATAATCGCCACAACAAAGCATTGGTTAAGGTATAAACTGCCGAAACGACTTATTCGCAAAGACAGTAACCCGGTGTGTATTGGCCAGAAGCAAAAATGGTTTTTGCTGCGTCTGACCTGCGCTGACGAAGATGTAAACTTACTTAAAACCACTCACCCAGAGTTTGATAGCTGGCGTTGGGTTAGTTATTGGTATCCTGTACGGCAGGTTGTTGCCTTTAAGCGGGAAGTTTATCGAAAAGTCATGAAAGAATTTGCTCCTATCGCTTTGCCGTTTATCCGCCGCGAAGGCAAGAAAAAGAATTATTAAAGCAGGTAGACAATTAGCTAGACTGAAAAAGAGGCTCTTATGTTAGGCCAGTTAAGGCGAATTGTTCAGGATGTAGCACAAGAGCCAGTGCTTCAAAGTGCGCTAGCTGGCTTAGTGACTAGCATAAAACAAGCATTGGTTACCGAATGTTGTTCGGTATACCTTGCTAATTATGAACAGCAGCATTTTATGTTGATGGCAACCGATGGTCTTAACCGAGATGCTATTGGTAATATTGCTATTGGTTTTTCCGAAGGTTTGATTGGCTGGGTTGGACAACGCGAAGAACCCATTAATTTAGCTAAAGCCCATTTACACCCGCGCTTTAAAGTTACACCTGAAGTTAGCGAGGATCGTTTTTCCGCCTTCTTAGGCTGCCCTATTATTCACCATCGTAAAGTCTTAGGTGTGCTGACTATTCAGCAAGCGGCAGAGCGGGTGTTTAACGAAGATGAAGAGTCCTTTCTGGTTACGCTGGCTGCACAACTTGCATCCGTTTTGGCTAATGCAGAAATGCGTCAAGCCGCCAGTGAAAGTAGCCCAAGTCAAATTCAAACAGGCCAACTTAAAGGTTTACCTGGCTCACCAGGCATTGCAATTGGCCAAGCCTATGTATTACAACCTGCCAATGATTTTAATGCCATTTCGCTCAAGCGAGCCGATGATCCTGAAAAAGAGTTAGCGCATTTTTATCGCGCCGTAAAAATTACAAAAGCAGAGTTTAATCGTTTGGCTGAGCGAATGAGTGGGCATTTGCCACCCGATGCATTAGCCATTTTCGATGTGTATCACCAGCTACTTGATGCTGCGAGTTTAGGCCGCGAAATAGAGCAACAAATAGCGCAAGGATGGTGTGCTAAAAGTGCTCTTAAACGGGTAGTTGAGAAGTTTGCCCGTCAGTTTGATGATATGGACGATGCGTATTTGCGTGAACGGGGCACGGATATTCGTGATCTTGGCCAGCGGGTACTAAACAACCTTCTTGATACCGAGCAACGTAAAATTAAATTGCCACAGCAAGTTGTGTTGGTGGCAGAAAATGTCACCGCGACCATGTTGGCGGAAGTTCCCAGAGAGCAGTTAGTTGCTATTGTTTCGTTAAAGGGCTCGGTAAATTCGCATGCCGCGATAATGGCGCGTGCTTTAGGTATTCCTGCCGTGATGGGGGTTAATGAGCTACCGTTATTACATTGGCAAGGACAACGGTTAATTGTTGATGGTTATCAGGGGCATATATTACTATCGCCGGTTGAAGCGATATGCCAAGAGTACCAGCGATTAATTAGCGAAGATGCCGAGCTAAACGCGCGCTATTTAGCTGAAATAGCTAAGCCGTCACAATCAGCGTGTGGAAGTGCATTTAATTTGATGGTGAACTCTGGCCTGGCGATAGAGCTGGAAACAACCAACCCCGAATATACCGGCGGTGTGGGACTGTATCGTACAGAGTTTCCTTTCATTATGCGTAGCCGGTTTCCTACCGAGCAAGAGCAAATAGAACTGTACCGAAAGGTGCTGGAGTGCTATCCCGATAAGCCTGTCATCATGCGTACCTTAGATGTTGGCGGCGATAAAGCATTACCCTATTTTAGTATCATTGAAGAAAACCCTTTTTTAGGTTGGCGCGGCATTCGCCTGACACTGGATCATCCGGAAATATTTTTAGTTCAAATTCGCGCTATGTTAAAAGCGAATCTGGCGTTGAATAACCTGCATATTTTATTGCCCATGATTTCAGATCTAGCCGAGGTTGATGAGTCAATCCGGTTAATCAAGCAAGCTAGTTTTGAAGTCAGTGATGAGCTTTGCATTGAATTGCCAAAGCCTAAAATTGGGGTAATGATTGAAGTCCCCTCTATTATTTATCAGCTACCTGAATTAGCTCAGAAAGTTGACTTTTGTTCAGTAGGTACCAACGACCTTACCCAATATTTATTGGCGGTTGATCGCAATAATCCCCGCGTGGCTGGCCTGTATGATGCAATGCATCCTGCCGTGCTGCGAGCGTTATATCAATTAGCACAGCAAGCCAAAGGTTTGCAGTTCCCAGTAAGTGTGTGTGGCGAGCTAGCTGGTGAAGCCTCGGGTGTGCTGTTGCTGGCGGCGATGGGATACAGTAGCTTTAGTATGAATAGTAGTAATCTGGCGAAAATAAAATGGTTACTGCGTAGAGTTGAAATGTCTGAATTAGCCTTGTTGTTACCTGAGGTGCTGGCATGCCAATCGGCCCGGCAAGTAAGACAACACATGCAACGTTTTTTGGATCAAAAACATCTTTTAAGCCAACTGCGAGCTTAACTCAATGCAGCGATGTCGTCGTCTCTGGTATAATGCACTTCTTATTGGTATGACGGGATCTTTGTGTTAAGCATTTTTGCTATTACGTTATTGCTGGGGGTTCTGGTAGGGTTTCTTGCTGGTATGTTGGGTATTGGTGGCGGTTTGGTTATTGTACCCGCACTGGTTATGCTACTGCCAGCTTTTGGTATTGTACCGGCAGATCAGGCGATTGTTGTTGCAATTGCCACTTCTTTGGCGTCAGTTATTATTACGGCAACCTCCTCTGTAGCTGCGCATCATCGTTTGGAAAATGTTCCCTGGAAAATTGCCAGTACAGTTATGGTAGGCGCCGCTGTTGGTGCTTGGGCTGTTGGCTATTTGGCTCACAATATCGATGCTGGCGTATTGCAAATGATTTTTGGTTGCGCGGTGTTGCTGCTAGCGCTTCGGATGCTTGGTTCTCGCGCTGCAGTGGGCAAGCTGCGATTGCCAGGTAAATTACCCACCATGACAATATCTGCCGTGCTAGGTGGTGTTGCCAGTTTGTTGGGCATTGGCGGCGGTGCGTTATTTGTGCCAATGCTAAACTATTTTTCTTTGGATATGCGCCGCGCCATTGGCGTTGCAGCGGCCAGTGGAATAGCCATTGCCATATTTGGCTCTCTTGGCTATGTTGTTGCTGGTTGGCAGCACTATCAATTAACAGATGGATTTATTGGGTACATTTATATGCCCGCGGCTTTAGGCATTGTTACAACATCGGTATTTACTGCGCCTTTGGGGGCTAAACTAGTACAGCACCTTCCTGTGCTGACAATTAAACGAATTTTTGGCATTTTCATGCTGTTGGTCTCGGCGAAGATGATTTTGAGTTAAGGGTTGTTATGTCTGCAAGTTATATTACATTTCCGCAAATTGATCCGATTATTTTCTCTGTAGGGCCAATCAGTTTACGCTGGTATGGCTTAATGTATCTGGTTGCTTTTGGCCTGGCATGGTGGTTGGCTAACAGAGCGGCAAGTAAGCCTAACTCAGGTTGGACAGAACAACAGGTCAGCGACTTGCTGTTTATCGGATTTTTGGGTGTTGTTCTTGGTGGGCGTATTGGCTATGTTTTGTTTTATCAGTTTGACCACTTTTTAACGGACCCGTTGTATTTATTTAAAATATGGACTGGTGGTATGTCGTTTCATGGCGGCTTACTTGGGGTATTAACCGCAATGGCGTGGTTTGCCAGAAAAAATAATAAAGCGTATCTGCAGTTAGGCGATTTTGTTGCTCCCCTTATTCCACTTGGCTTGGCAGCAGGGCGCTTAGGCAACTTTATTAATGCAGAGCTTTGGGGTCGCACTACAGATGTGCCCTGGGCTGTATTATTCCCAGGCGCTGGGCCTTCGCCCCGGCATCCCTCGCAGTTGTATGAGTTTGCGCTTGAAGGTGTTGTGTTGTTTTTACTGATTATGCTTTACCGCCGTTTTAGCCCGCCGGTAGGGGCGTTGGGCGGTTTGTTTCTTGCCGGATACGGCAGCGCACGCTTTTTTGTTGAGTTTTATCGTGAGCCAGATGCACATCTTGGTGTGTTATCAGCAGGTATGTCGATGGGGCAATGGTTGTCATTACCTATGATCATTATTGGTATTGGTTTAATTACATTTGCCTATGTTAACAACGCTAAAACCCCTAAACAGGTAGTAAAAGAATGAAGCAGTATCTCGATCTGATGCGGCATGTATTAGAGCATGGCCATAAGAAAACCGATAGAACTGGTACGGGCACTATTAGCGTGTTTGGCTATCAAATGCGTTTTAATTTGCAGCAGGGCTTTCCGCTTGTAACGACAAAAAAATGTCATTTGCGTTCTATAATTCACGAGTTACTGTGGTTTTTAAAAGGTGAAACCAATATTGGTTATCTGAAAGATAATGGGGTGTCTATTTGGGATGAATGGGCAACAGAGTCGGGCGAGCTTGGCCCGGTATATGGCGCGCAATGGCGCAGTTGGCAAGCCGCAGATGGCACAGTAATCGATCAAATCAGCCAACTTATCAATGACATTAAGCGTACTCCCGATTCTCGTCGCTTGATTGTTAGTGCCTGGAATCCGGCGGTACTACCTGATACGTCAATATCTCCAAGACAAAACGCACAACTGGGTAAGCAAGCACTACCGCCTTGCCATACGTTATTTCAGTTTTATGTTAATGACGGCAAGTTGTCATGTCAGTTGTATCAGCGCAGTGCAGACATTTTTCTTGGTGTACCGTTTAACATTGCCAGCTATGCCTTGCTAACGTTGATGGTGGCGCAGGTATGTGACTTACAACCGGGTGATTTTGTGCATACCTTTGGTGATGCTCATCTTTATCTCAATCATCTTGAACAGGTAAATACCCAGCTTGCCCGCGAGCCTTATCCTATGCCAACAATGCAGTTAAATCCTGACGTAAAAGATATTTTTGCGTTTACCATCGACGATTTTACCTTGCATGGTTATCAAGCACATCCTCACATTAAAGCGCCGGTGGCCATTTAACGTCAAAAGCTTGCCTTTAATTTTGGCCTGTATTTTGCTTAAGTAAAACAGGTCAAAATTTGAGGTGCATATGCAACTGTTAACGCCCTTTGTCATCGCTTTATTGCTGTGCGCTTGTAGTGCTAATCAGGCGCCTTTGGCATCAAACCCGCGTTCTGTAACAGCAGAACTAAGTGATTACCCGTTAGAATTCTATACTGATCGGCTTGCAGCAGGTTTATTGCAAAATATGCCTAAAGTTGATTTTGCAAATAAGCTTGGGCCAATCGTAGCGGTAACCAGCTTTTTGCCAATAGAAAAACTAAGCCTTAATGAGACAGATGCAGATGAAGTTCAGCTGGCGAATCAATTAGCCGAGAGTATGCTGACTTACGCGGTTAACCATGGTGTTAATGCCGTCGATTTCCGCTTGCGTAAACAGGTGCTGTTGCTACCCAATCACGAACAAGCGCTGACCCGCAACCTGGATGGAATAAAGCTACACAGTAGTGCTGATGCCGTATTAACCGGAACCTACTTAATTAAAGAGGATGGCTTAATGGTTAATGCCAGACTCATTGATGTGCAAAGTAATAAGGTGCTTGCGGCTGTTACCGATTATATTCCAATTAATGTATTTTGGAGTGACCAGCAAGTGATGAAACGCGGAAATCATCTATATCGCCATAGCGTAACCGGAGAGAAAAAATGAACAACAGTATAAGGTTGAGTTTATTTACGCTTATGCTAACAGGCTGTGTAGGGCCGGCAACGGGGCCTGATGGCGTTAACGTGAATGGTATCTCCTCGGCCCGGCAAGAGCGAATTAGCCATCAACAGGCATTTCAAAGCGCTACGCCAGCTATGATACAACGGCAACAGCCGTTGATTACGATTAATGAGTATTCAAGAAACCTTGTACATGAATTAATGGCATTAAATCATGCCCTGGATGACGGCGCCTTTATCGGCGTAACCGATTTATCTTTCGTTGACAGTGATCTCCTGCATGGCAGTGTGCTAAGTAATCATTTAAGCGAAGCGCTAATTTACGATTTACATAAGTTTGGTGCGCCAGTAGTAGACTTTAAAGTCACCAACTACGTGCGTGTCACAGAAGGCGGCGATTTTGCTTTAAGTCGTGACTTCACCGAACTCAGTGCTGAATTGCCAATTAAATATGTGGTTACGGGTACTATGACAAAGCATAAAATGGGCCTGCTGGTAAATGTACGTTTAGTACAAATTAGCAATAAGCGGGTTATATCTGTGGCACGTACGTTCATTCCCGCAGCAGTAGTTCAAGCCATTTTGCAGCATGAAGCAGATCAGCAGCTGCAATTTAAGCAGGGATAAATACGATAAAGGTTAAAGTTATACGTAATTTGCCGATAACCAACTGATAGGTCACGTTGTTTATTGGAGAATTACATGAAATCAAGAATGCTGCTTACCGGTGTTACAGCTCTGCTTATCACCGGTTGTTATAGCCATCATCGTATTGAAAATGGCTATACGTATTGCAACAGCGTGGGGGAGTGTAGTAGCGAAATTCGCCGGCAACATCATGATCATCATAGCCGTGATGCTGTTTCGCCAATGCCTCAGCAGCAAGGTAGTACAATGATTGGCTGGACACTACCTTCGCCAACGCTAACCAATCTTAACTCTAATAAACAGTTGGACGATTATGCTGCGCAAATGTCGATGCAGTTAGTCGATACATTGCACAACTTCCCCATTACGTCTCGCGTTGCTATAGCCTCCTTTGTTGAGCTAGGATCTGAGCTTAATCGCACGAACGTAGTTGGAAATCAGCTTGCAGAAAGCTTTATGCATCAGCTGCAGCGGTTTGGTATTGCCGTTGTCGAGTTTAAAACCACGCGTGACATTCAGGTTACCGCAAATGGTGATTTTGTCTTTAGCCGGGCCCACAATAAGCTTGATTCAATACAAATGATTGATTACGTCTTGTCGGGCACAATGATACACACCCCAAAAGGGATAATGGTAAACGCCAGAGTGATTGATTTTCGCACTAAAGTTATTGCTGGCAGTGCCCAACAATTAATCCCACATTTTGTTATTGGTGCACTTTACTCCGATAATATCAGTCAGTAAGTGCAATTTTGGCTGCCCCAGCAGGAATCGAACCTGCAACTGCCCCTTAGGAGGGGGCCGTTATATCCATTTAACTATGGGGCAATGGCGCGAAAGTCTAGCAGAGTCGTAGTGGCTTTGGAACCAGTGTGATTAATAACTGGTTTTTTTTCGTACACTTACGACATCGCCTTGTTGAATATGCTGTATTAATTTGGCGTTATTTGTTGTTGCCCAGGTATGGTTATCCGTTTGGTCTGTTACGGTTAATATAACTGGATCTTGCAAAACGCGTTTTACTCCGGCGCTAATTGGATGGCGTTGTAATTGAAATAACACTAACTCGTCGCCAGCCTGTATGCCATGCATTTTGCCAAGTTCTAATCTTATTTGGTTGTTCTCTACTTGTTTAATACTGCTCAGCAAGGGTTTGCACTGCAGTTGCAGTTGTACTTCTTCTGCAACTGCCTTTAGCAATTGATCAATTTTTTGGCCATAGGGTAGCTGCCAGAACGCCATACTGTGGGTTAATGGCGCGCTTTTATTGTTATATATCCAATTTGCACTGGTTCGATATTCTTGCTGATACACCATAGCTTGTTCAAACAAATCATACAGACTAACGTTAAGGGCGAAAAAGCGTTGTTTTTCTTCGGCCTGCCAGAAACTGCTTGTGGTTTCACCCAGTGATAAGTCGTTAATGGTCGCCATAAGCATATACTGGTTGCCACGGCTAAATAAGCGGTCTGTGTCGGGATAAACCAACTGTTCTGGTGTTACGCTTTGCTGCATAGTGCTGACTAGCACAGTAGGGCTGTAGTCGCGTAGGTGACGCTCAAGCTGTGTTGTTGCATCTGTGCCTAATTCAAAAAGTTGACCATAAATAGCATCTTGACGGGCTTGTAGCTGAATTTGACTGAGCAGCACAGGTTTACGATACGCGCTGCCCTGACACTGGGTAACTTCTGGTTCAATATCTACCCGGATGATAACGGTAAGCATGTCTGCGCTTTGGCTTTCAGACATCAAATGCAGCTGCTTAATTTCACTGTTGCTGCTTATACCTAAATGTTCCGGCTGCAGTACGCCGTTAATAACTTGCTGACGACTATTAATATTGGCACCTGCCACAAGTGCAGCACGTTTTACTGCATCGTCGACAGCCATTTGACGCGCTTGAGCCATATCACCTTGCTTTATTAAAGCTTGGCCGGTTGCTTCATACCAATCAGCATTAGCTGCGACGCTGAATAACAGGCAACTAACCGCGTTTAAAATGAGAAATTTGTTCATAGCACCCATACCAGATGATGATGTATTACATGATAAAGCAAAATACATGCCTTAATGCTGGCGCGAATTTTGCTGTAATATTTATAAATGTGAATTAGTCAGGATGCAATGATGAGGTGTTCGATGAAGATGCTACCGTGTCTAACTCTGGTGAGTGTGTTGTTAAGTGGTTGCACGTCATTTTATGACCGCCATGTAGAATATACGGACGTTAAGCCTGAATCGTTTCCTTTGTTGCGCGCTGTGGGCTATGCGCCTATTAGTGCCCAGCTTAGTAATGATCCTAAGCACAAGATGTTGCAAGCGATGAAAGCGTCTAAGCTCGATGCTTATAAAGAAATGACCGAGATGGTGTATGGCCAAAAAATTGACGCGACAACCCAGGTGCAGCATATGGTGCTAACTGACGAAAAATTATCAACCTCGATTAGAGGGGTGATAAGCGGGGCTCGTGTAGTTAAAACTTATGCGGTTGACGATGTGTATATTACGGAGTTAGAACTGGATTTTGCTCAGGTTTATTCGCTGTATCAAAATACTACGCCACGCCAAACGATTAAAAGTGTAAGGTATTATTAGTATTTAGTGAGCAGTATATTAGTGAGCACAGTAGCCTGCTAAGCACCTTGTCAGGCTTTTATCCCTTTGCCTTTACTGTCTACGGTTGGTTTACCTTTGCTGGTATAGGTGAGACCGGATTTTCCTCTGCTGGAAAGCAGCTCAGTTTTTAATCGCGCTATAGTCAACTGGCTTTGTTCTAAAGTTTGCTGATTAATATCATTGTGACGCTTACATTGTTCCAATTGTTCATCTAACGCAACTACGCGCTGCTTAAACCACTCTTGCTGTTTAACCGTGTTCAATTCAGGGTGTTTTGCTAACGCATTATCACTGAGCTGAAGTTGCTCAAGCACATTAGCTTTGGTTACTGTAAGCTGTTCTAAGGTGGTGATATCGCGGCTGGCTAATGCGGCAAGTTCTTGCCGCAATAGCAACAACAACTCATCCAGATGCTGTTGCTGCTGGTCAAATAATAAGGTGATGTCGTCAGGGGCTAGGGTCATTTTTTACCGAATATCTCACTCTCGAAATGCACTATACGCCTGGCCAGTTGCTCAACATTAATTTTGTATTTGCCTTCGGAAATAGCCTGCTTAATTTTATCAACCTTGTCCTGGTCAATACCATTACTGTTACTGGCGTTTTCCGTTAGCTTGGAAAACTGCTGTGCCTGCGGCGTAATAGAAACAGAATCCTGCTTCTGGTTAGCACCTTGGCTGGCATTTTGTTGCACAGTTGCCTGCTGACGTTGAAGTTGTTGTTCAACTTTGTCATTTTTTACTTGCGTTGTATTTTGCAAGTTATTGATATTAATAGCCATGTTCAGACCTCATCACCTTTGTACAGTTCCTTATGTTCAGGTTAACGGCTTCATTAAGTAAAACTTTAGTAAAAATACAGAAATAATTTAAAATTTTACCCTGACTAAGTTTACTGCAATCACTTCTGCACTGATAGTACGTTTTGATTGCTGGTTTAGTATGCTAATAGTATCGCCTAAACTACCGTCAGACTGTGCTAAACCTGTTGCCGTTACATTAAGACCGCTGTCGCTAACTGATATTGTAACAACATCTCCTTTACAGACAAGGCAAAGATCCTGCAAGGTTAAAATTTGTCCCATCGACAGTGTTCTTTTGCTTCTTGCGCCTATTACCTGTGATGTATCGGTTACGATGCTACCACGAATAAACCGACGTTCGCGCTGCGCTATTGTTAACATATCGGCGGTAATTAAACTACCATTAGCCACATTTTGCTGTAACACCACGGCCTGAACAATCTCATCAATACGCACTGGCACATAAAGCTGCCAGCTGGCTTCAGTGTTACAACGGATCTGTATGGTATTTTGGCGCTGAGTTATGGCTTGCGACAGGCTGAATTCTAATGGTTGGGTACAGGTTTTATCGCCAATCCGGTTGTCCAAAGCGCTAATATCGATTTGCAAGTCAGTATCCGTTGGCAATTGTTGTTTTAGCCAAATGTCAGCTGCAGTAGTTAACTCAGCGGGCGAAAAATGGGTTTGCTGCGCAGTTACTGCGACACAAAAAAATATGCAAAATGCGGTAAGTGCCTGTTTAAATAAATTTTCGTACTTTTTCATATGGTTTCGGCTATGCTTTAGTGGCAAGGGGTTATAACATACGACATAATGTTGACGCTAACGTTGCTATCCTTGGTTAGTAAGCTCTTAAAGCAAGAATTGATCCGAAAGAAGCAGAATTTGATCCTGAACATGATACAAAGGAGTTGTCGATGGCCGGTGTGTTAGATGCAGTTAATCAGCGGACTCAGCTCGTTGGGCAAAACCGACTGGAATTATTGCTGTTTAAACTGGTTGGGCGCCAACGCTATGGTATTAATGTTTTCAAAGTCCGTGAAGTTTTGCAATGTCCGCCTTTAACTGCAATTCCTAAGCGCAACAAATATGTGCGCGGTATTGCCCATATCCGTGGGCAGACGATTTCTGTAATTGATTTAAGTCTGGCAACTGGCGGCAAGCCTATAGAAAACCTCAAGGACAGTTTTATTATTATTGCTGAATACAACCGTTCAGTGCAGGGGTTTTTAGTCAATTCGGTTGAACGTATTATTAATATCACCTGGGGCTCTATTATGCCTCCGCCTAAAGGCACCAGCGGCAAACAAAGTTATTTGACTGCAGTTACGGAAATTGACAAGGAGTTGGTTGAGATCCTGGATGTAGAAAAAATTCTAGAGGAAATTTCTCCGTCACCAACAAAGATCACCAAAACATTAGACACGAAAAGTATTACTGCTGATTTAGGTGATAGATTAATTTTGATTGCAGATGATTCTGCAGTAGCGCGAAATCAGGTGAAGCGAGCGTTAGAGGGATTGGGGCTGCAAATGCATGTGGTCAACAACGGACGGGAAGCCTTAACCTATTTGCAGCAGGTTGCCAAAGAGTGTCAAGAATCAGTCACAGAAAAAGTAGGATTATTAATTTCTGATATAGAAATGCCAGATATGGATGGTTACACCCTTACTGCAGAAATAAAGCTGGATCCCAGACTCAAACATTTACATGTTATATTACATACCTCGTTAAGTGGGGTGTTTAATCAGCAAATGGTGTCAAAAGTTGGCGCTGATGATTTTATTGCTAAATTTAATCCGGATGAGTTAGCCGAATCGGTACAAAAGTGGCTGCATGCCGATTAATAGTTAAGGACACCACGTGCCCAATAAAGAATTATTAGACAAAGAATATGTATTGTTCCGGGATTTTCTTGAACAGCAATGCGGCATAGTATTAGGTGAGAATAAACAATATCTGGTGAAAAGTCGTTTAGGGCCTTTGATGCAGCGTTTTAACGTCGCCTCTTTGTCTGAACTGGTGAGCAAAACCCTCAGCCCATTTGAAAGGCAATTGCGCTCTGCTGTTATTGATGCAATGACAACAAATGAAACCTTGTGGTTTAGGGATAGCTATCCGTACGAACTATTAAAAAAACAAATTTTTCCCGAGTTGGAAAAAACGTGCCGTACCGTCAAAATTTGGTCGGCCGCGAGTTCAAGTGGCCAAGAGCCATACTCGATTGCTATGACAGCTATGGAATATCAGCAAACCCGGCCGAGCGCTTTTAGCTTAGGTGTTCATATATTAGGTACTGACATCTCTAACACCATGCTGGAGCATTGCCAGCGCGCCGAATACGACGGTTTGGCATTGTCCCGCGGATTATCGCCTGAGCGGCGGACTAAGTTCTTTGATGATAGCGGTAAGGGTATGATGCGAATTAAAGAACCCGTGCGTAAAAACGTTAACTTTCGTCATCTTAACTTACTTGATAGTTATGCGTTACTGGGTAAATTTGACATTATTTTTTGCCGCAATGTACTTATTTATTTTTCTGCCGATGTTAAGGCAAAAATTATCCGCCAATTTGCTCAATCATTAAATCCACGCGGTTATTTATTCCTTGGTGCTTCCGAATCGCTTTCAAGTTTGAACCAGGATTTTGAAATGCTCCGCTGCAACCCCGGTATTATTTACCGCAAGAAAACCTAATCCACCTAGTTTAAGTTTTTGGCCTGAGTTTTGCATATTGTTTGTCATCGTTAATAAACAGGTGGCAAAAAAATGGCAATCAGTTTTGAAAAAGCGTTTGGCATGCACCCTGAGGCTATGCTGGTTCGTGATCGGCGGGCTCAGGTGTTGGCCGAAAATATCGCGAACGCAGACACACCTGGCTATAAAGCCAAAGATATTGATTTTCAGCAGGCGCTAAATAACGCTAAGTCCCGACAGTCTGGCGCTATGTCGCGTACGCATGACCAGCATTTTAATATTTCGACTTCTTCGCAATACGACACTAAATTTCGTAACCCGGATCAACCTGATACGGGTGATGGTAATAGTGTTGATATCCATCGCGAGCGCAACGCGTTTATGCAAAATAGTCTGGAGTATCAAGCCAGTCTGTCGTTTTTAAACTCTCGTATTAGTGGCCTTAAAAAAGCGCTTACCGGCGGAGGACAGTAACGATGAGTGCATTTAAAATTTTTGACATTACCGGCAGCGGCATGACAGCGCAATCTGTGCGCATGAACACAACCGCCAGTAATATTGCTAATGCCAATAGCGTGAGTAGCAGCGTAGACCAGACTTACAGAGGGCGTCATGCTGTATTTGCAGCTGAATTGTCTGATGCAAAACGGATGCAGGGTGATGATAGTGTTGGTGTGAAAGTGCTGGGCATTGTTGAGTCTGATGCGCCGCTTAACGTTGAGTACGCGCCAAACCATCCGTTAGCCGATGAAAATGGCTACATCTACAAACCTAACATAAACATCATGGAAGAGATGGCGAACATGATTTCTGCATCACGTTCTTACGATACCAATGTACAAACAGCTGATGCAGCTAAGCAAATGGTGATGCGGACCCTGCGCTTAGGCCAGGCAAACTAAGGGCATAAATGATGACGAGTTCAGTAGATAGCAACTCCGCCCTAGGCGGCATGTACTGGGACAATACCAGTAAGGTTGAAGAAAAGAATAACGGGGCTTTGACGCAGGCAGATTTCTTTGCCTTGTTAACGCAACAGTTGGCGTATCAGGATCCAACGAAACCCGTTGAAAATGACCAGATGATTGCGCAGATGACCAATTTTACGATGGCTGATGGTATTGGCTCATTGAATCAGAGCTTTAAAGGTTTTGCCGAAAGTATGACGTCGAATCAAGCGCTACAGGCATCCTCTCTGGTTGGGCGTAGCGTGTTGACACAATCGGATGAGATTGTGTTTACCGGCGAAACCTTATCAAGGGGAAATATCGAACTTGATAAGCCAGCCACGATGATGAAGATCCGAATCGAGAACGATAAAGGGGAGTTGATACAAAGTTTTAGCGTTGAAAACCCCAAAGTAGGGAAGAACGAGTTCGTTTGGGATGGCACTACAAATGGTACAGGTAGTAACAGTACAACCCCTGATGATTCTACTGGAGAGACCGGCGCTGATGGCGAAGACGTTATCGATAGAGTTAATGCGGGTGTCTACAAAATTAAAGTAGACGTTAGTTATGCTGACGGTACAAACGGCAGTTTGCCCGTAAATGTTTATACGCCGGTTGGTAGTGTCAGCCTAAATGGCACTGCTGGAGGAATTATGTTGAACCTGATTGGACTGGGTGCAGTGAAATTGGGTGATGTGTTAGAGGTTTCATACACTTAACAGTGAGCTGAGGTAAATATGAGTTTTAATATCGCGTTAAGCGGCTTGGCCGCAGCACAAAAAGATTTGGACACCACGGCGAACAATATCGCCAATGTCAATACGACAGGTTTTAAAGAGTCGCGGGCAGAATTTGCTGACGTCTACGCTACGTCAATTTTCTCTTCTGGCCGAACTAAAGTGGGTGATGGTGTTGCTACATCATTGATAGCACAGCAGTTTAATCAAGGTTCGTTGCAATTTACCAACAATTCGCTTGATTTAGCCATTACCGGCGAAGGCTTTTTTGCCCTGACCCCTGATCGGCAGTCGCAAGATTTAACCTACACAAGGGCTGGTGCGTTTAAGCTGGATAAAGACAACTTTATTGTCGACAATAAAGGCAACTTTTTGCAGGGCTTTTCAGTCGATCCGGTGACAGGTGAAAACCAATCCGTCAGTTTAAGCACAACACAACCCATCTCTATTCCAACTTCTGCGGGTGCTCCCCGTGAAACCAGTAATGTTTTCCTTAGCATGAATTTAGATTCCCGCGCGGTTGAAACAGGGAGTATTGCTTTTGATCCAACAGATCGTTCAACGTATAACCATTCAACTTCTGTAACGGTTTACGACAGTTTAGGTGAGTCACACACTGTAACTACTTACTTTCGCAAGGTTGATACCACAGCGCCGGCTCCATCACAGTGGGAAACGCGTTTGGTGTGGGACGACAACGTTGCAACACCACCGGGTCCTAATTCGTGGTTCAGCGGTGATGATTTGTATTTTGATTCAAGCGGTAACTTCGATACCACATTAGGTATTCCACAAATAGTATTGCCTTTGGCCGATCTTAACTTAGCCGCCAACGGGTACCTGAATAATGGTGCTCAGTTTGGTAATGATGTTGTGGTTAACTTCCGTGATGCATCAGGCGTGCGTTTACCTACACAGTATGCGGCAAATTTTGATGTAACCAATCTCAGTCAGGATGGTACAACAGTTGGTAACTTAACCGGGGTTGATATCGATGCGTTTGGTCGGGTATTGGCAAGCTACAGTAATGGTGACTCTACCTACCTGGCACAGGTTACATTAGTACGCTTTGCTAACGTGCAAGGTTTAAAGCAAGTGGGTAACACGTCCTGGAAGCAAAGTATTACCTCTGGCGAGCCGATTGGTGGCCAGGGTAATACCGGCACTTTTGGTGCCGTAAACGCGTCAGCGTTGGAGCAATCAAACGTCAATTTAACCACAGAGCTGGTTGACTTGATCAGTGCGCAACGTAACTTCCAGGCTAACTCCAGAGCGCTTGAAGTGAACAGTACCTTACAGCAGACAGTACTGCAGATACGCTAATTTTTGACGGAAAAAGCACCACCGCTTGCGGTGGTGCTTTTTTATTAATGCATTAATAAACAATAACATTTTCGTAGTTCCGCTAAATTCCACCATAAATACCATCAGATGGCATCATTATTGCTTTATAACAGTAGATACTGTAAGCGGAGCACGTTATGGACCACCTTCTATATATCGCAATGAGCGGTGCTAAAGAAAATATGAATAGCATTGCGGTTCGGTCAAACAACCTGGCAAATACTGGCACTGTTGGTTTTAAAGCCGATTTTGAACAAGCAAGAGCCATGCAGGCTTTTGGTGAGGGCTTACCAACACGCGTGTTTTCGTTAACAGAACAGCCCGGTCAAAACTTTGACGCTGGTGCCGTGATTATGACTGAGCGAGAGCTCGACGTTGCGATTCAAGGAGATGGTTGGATTGCCGTTCAGGCGCCCGACGGAAAAGAAGCTTACACCCGTGGCGGCAACTTACAGATTACTGCTCAGGGTATGCTCGAAACCAGTAGTGGCTTACCAATAATGGGTGATGATGGCCCTATTCAGTTGCCTGTGCCACTTGCCAAGGTTGAAATTGGTAATGACGGAACGGTTAGCGTATTGCCACAAGGTGCTCCTGCCGGTGCTATTGAGATTGCAGGGCGGATAAAGTTAGTTCGGCCCGTAAACAGTGATATGGAAAAAGGCACCGATGGTTTGTTTCGTCGCAAAGACGGCCAAATTGCCGAAGCCAGCGCCGATGTGAGTTTGTTAAATGGTGCAATTGAAAGTAGCAATGTAAATGCAGTAGGTGAGATGACGTATTTAATCAGTTTACAACGGCAATTTGAATTGCAGGTGAAAATGATGAAAAGCGCTGAAGAGATGGATACGCAACAGAATCAGTTACTCAGAATAATTGGCTAATAGAATTATTACAGGGCGCAAGCCCGGGAGGCAAGCATGCATCCAGCTTTATGGATCAGCAAAACCGGATTAGACGCAAAGCAGCGTGATATTTCGGTTATTTCCAACAACCTGGCCAACGCCAGTACGGTAGGCTTTAAGAAAAGCCGGGCTATTTTTGAAGATCTGTTGTACCAAAACGTCAATCAGCCTGGTGGTGCATCGTCACAAAATTCTGAATTGCCCAATGGCTTAATGATTGGTGCAGGTACTAAGGTGGTTGCCACGCAGAAAAATTTCAGCCAAGGCAATATGCTTACCACAGATAACAGCCTGGATATGATGATACAAGGTCATGGCTTTTTTGAAGTTTTAATGCCGGATGGTACCACCTCTTACACCCGAAATGGCCAATTTACCGTTAATGACGAAGGTAGCTTAGTTACCTCAGGTGCGGGATATCAGGTGCAGCCAAACATTGTTGTACCGCCTGATGCACTGAGTATTAGCGTATCGCAAGATGGTCAGGTATCAGTGCAACTACCAGCGCAAGCTGAACCAGCCGTATTGGGACAGTTAACCGTAACCAATTTTATTAACCCGGCTGGTTTAGAACCAACGGGTCAAAACCTGTTTCGTGAAACGGGCGCCAGCGGCGACCCTGTACAAGGTATTCCGGGCTTAGAAGGGCTTGGCATTATTGTTCAGGGCGCTTTAGAAACGTCCAACGTAAATGTAACGGAAGAGCTGGTTAACCTGATAGAAAGTCAGCGCGTTTATGAGATGAATTCAAAAGTCATTTCTGCCGTCGACCAGATGTTGGGCACGGCAATTCAGCAGCTGTAGCAGGAGGGGTTATGTTACGCTTTATATTTGTCATTAGTCTGGTGGGATTGCTTAGTGCTTGTGCATCGTTGCACGAACCGGCAGAGGATGACCCATATTTTGCACCGCTAGTGCCGGAGCCAGCATCGCGGCCTTTGGTGCAAACCGGATCATTGTTTGCGCAAAACTACTCGAACAGCTTGTATTCCGACAATAAAGCGCGACATGAAGGTGACATTATTACGGTTGTGCTACGTGAGAGCACTCAAGCGAGTAAAAAAGCGAAAACGGAGCTGAAAAAAGACAGCTCCACCTCCCTTGATCCAATGGTAGGGCTTAGCGGCCGCCCGGTATCAGTTGCCGGTAATGTGTTGCAATTGGGTGTTGATAGTACATCGGACTATAAAGGCGATTCTAAGGCAGACCAGAGTAACAGTTTAGTCGGCAACATATCAGTCAATGTGTTGCAGGTGCTGAATAACGGCAATCTGGTTATTCGGGGCGAGAAATGGTTAACCCTAAATACCGGTAAAGAATATATCCGCCTGACAGGTGTAATTCGTTCACAGGACGTTGACGTAAACAACACCGTTGAATCGACTAAAATTGCGAATGCACGCATTGAATATAGCGGCACGGGTGCACATCATTCCGGACAGTCACCAGGTTGGTTAAGCCAGTTTTTTAACAGTTCGTTATGGCCGTTCTAGGAGTGTCCAAATGAAACGTATTATTGCGCTGTTATTACCCTTGTGTTTGTTGGCCTTGCCAGTCTCTGCTGCACGCATTAAAGATGTGGCGGACATAGAAGGTGTGCGGTCGAACCAACTGGTTGGTTACGGCTTGGTTGTTGGTTTGCCCGGTACCGGTGAACAAAGCCCGTTTACCGAGCAGAGCTTTCGCACGATGCTAAGTAATTTTGGCATTACCTTGCCTGGTAATATGAAAGCGCAAATTAAAAATGTCGCCGCTGTGGCGGTACATGCAGAATTACCGGCGTTTGCTAAGCCGGGGCAAACGTTGGATATTACCGTATCCTCTGTCGGCAGTGCTAAAAGCCTGCGGGGCGGTACGTTGATGCAAACATTTTTAACCGGTTTAGATGGTAATGTTTATGCTGTTGCGCAAGGCAGCTTAATTGTCAGTGGTTTAGGTGCTGAAGGGTTGGACGGTTCACGTATTTTGGTTAACACACCTACGGTAGGCCGTATTCCAAATGGCGGCATGGTAGAGCGTGAGGTGGTGACACCGTTTGCTGAGAACGACTTTATTACCTTTAATTTGAAACGTTCAGACTTTACGACGTCAAAACGTTTAGCAGAAGCTATAAATGGTTTTATGGGGCCAGAGACTGCATTTTCATTGGATGCGACGTCGGTAAGGGTTCGCGCACCAAGGGATATCAGTCAGCGAGTGTCGTATCTGTCCACGTTAGAAAATCTGACGTTTGAGCCAGGAGACAGCTCAGCCAAAATTATCATTAACTCTCGTACCGGTACTATTGTAATTGGCAAAGAGGTTAGATTATTTCCGGCTGCTGTTACCCACGGCGGATTAACTGTGACTATCGCCGAGAACCCCCGTGTAGTGCAGCCAAATGCGCTTGCAGGTGGACAGACGGCGATTGAAGAAAACACCATTATTGATGTGCGGCCAGAGCAGTCTCGTATGTTTAAGTTTGACCCGGGTGTAACGCTGGACGACTTGGTACGAACCGTAAATGCGGTTGGAGCAGCGCCGGGCGATTTAATGGCTATTCTTGAAGCGCTAAAAGAAGCTGGTGCTATCCAGGGCGAGCTGGTGGTAATTTAATATGAGCCTGACGCCGAACAAGATGTCTTATCATGACCTGGGCAGCCTGCAGCAAATACGCAGTAATTCAGGTAAAGATCAGGTTGGTGCTTTGCGCCAGGCAGCGGAGCAGTTCGAGTCGATATTTTTCAGTATGTTGCTTGGCAGTATGCGCAAGGCTGGTGAGGCCTTTGAAGTGGATGGCATGATGAATAGCCAGACCACGAAATTTTATCGGGATATGCAAGATAGCCAAATGGCCACAGAGTTATCTCAAAGTGGTGCCTTGGGACTGGCTGATTTGTTGGTACAGCAATTAAGCCCTGCCATGGGCATAAATAAGCAAGACAAAGACACCCCGGCTAGTGGACATCAACTGCATCCTGTCGCAGATAAAGTACTTTCAATGCCGAAGATTATTCTTCCAGCAATTAAACAAATGCAACAGTCAGTATCTGAACCCCTTAAAGCCAGCTCTGACATTACCGATGTTGAAGCAGCAGGTAAATCCGCCTGGCAGGTATCCAGCCCGGCCGAATTCGTAAAAAGCTTGCTACCAGCTGCGCGTCAGTCAGCCAAAGTGCTGGGTTTGGACCCATTAGCCCTGGTTGCTCAGGCGGCTCTGGAGACAGGGTGGGGGCAGCGCATGATCAAGACCGTGCAAGGCGGCAACAGCTTTAATTTATTTGGTATCAAAGCTAACAATGGTTGGCAGGGTGAAACTGCCGTGGTTGATACTCTGGAATACCGCCAGGGTATCGCTAAAAAAGAACAAGCAAAGTTTCGTGCATACGAGTCACCCGAGCATAGCCTGCAAGATTATGTTGAGTTTATTAAGCAAAACCCACGTTATCAGGATGCGGTAAGCGCCAGTGCTGATGTAAAAGCGTATTTTGAACAACTGCAGGCCGCGGGTTATGCAACGGACCCTGCCTATGCGAAAAAAATTATAGCGGTTTATCAAAGCCCTGTATTGCAGCAAGCCAGCACGGCTGATGCCAATGTTAAAGAATTGCACGATGCAGCCGAATAACAACCTAGATAACGCTTCAAACAGCGTTAGCGGAGAGAGCAATGTCAGATAACTTATTGCGGATAGGCACATCGGCCATAATGGCTAATAGTACCTTACTCAATACTACCAGTAATAACATTGCCAATGTTAATACGTCTGGCTATTCCCGGCAGCGTACTGAATTTGAGTCACAGATCTTAGGGCTGGGTGTCGGGCAGGGCACAACTGATCGATTAATCAGTGAATTTACGTCAATACAGCTACGTCGTGATACGTCAAAGTTAGCCTTCGCTAAACAGTATACTGCGGAAGCAAATAGGATTGACGGCTTGTTTTCTAATCCTGCCAATAGTATATCCACCGCAATGAATGATTTGTTTCAAAAATTGCAAACGGCGAATAACGATCCTAATGCGATTTCTACCCGTCAGTTAATTATTAGTAGCAGTGAATCGCTCATAGATCGTTTTGCGACTTTATCTAATCTGGTGCTGGATCAAGCTACTTATGTTAACCAACAGCTTGATTTAGATTTAACTGAAACCAATTCATTGATCAAAAATGTTTCCGAACTTAACCGCGCAATATTAAGTTTTGGCTCAGGCGACAATGCACAACCCCCGTTGGACTTATTAGACCGGCGAGATGAAGCACTACGAATGTTATCTGAAAAACTAGACATAAAAGTACTGGACTCTGGTGATGGTGAAAAACTGGTGTTTATGTCTACCGGTCAGTCGTTGGTGGTTGAAAACGGTGAGTTTAGTATTTTAAGCTTGAACGGCAATCCTGACCCTAATGTCAGAAATGTTGAGTTAAGCTTGAATTCAAAGCCTTCTGTGGTGCGTAATCTAGGTATTGAAGAATTAGGCGGGCAAATTGGTGGCCTACTCAAATTTAGGGATGATTTGCTTATTCCCACCCAAATGCAGATGGGCCAGTTGGCGCTTGCTATGGCTGACACCTTAAATAGCCAGAATAAATTGGGTATGAATGGCAATGGTGACCTTGGCGGTAATTTGTTTGTGTTGCCACAAACCAACGGGTTAGCTTTTCAATCTAATACGGGTAGCGGTAGTATAGTGGTAGACGTTGAACCAGGAAGAGTAGACCAGTTACCACCCAATGACTTTTTAGTCACCTTTACCGCACCTGATACTTTTACGCTTGAAGCCACCGATACCTCAGGCAATATTTTGGCGGGCTCTGCTATTAGTGTGTCTGGCGTCGTTTTCCCTGCCACCTTAAATGCAACCGATTTAGGCCTGCCTGACTACTACGGCTTATCTTTACAGGTATCAGGGCCTATGAACAATGGCGATCGTTTTGCGCTTAAACCTTTATCGAGTGCCGCAAGAAATGTTAACTTGGCGACTACCAGACCGGAAGATATTGCGCTGGCATCGCCGGTTCGTTCAATTGTGGCGTCAGATAATCTTGGCAACGCTAAAATTGATAGCTTAATTGTTACTGATACCGATCCAACGACATCAGCGTTTGCACCGCCATCATCTATTACTGGCGCACCGCTGCAGGTAATTCATATTGGTGGTAATCAGTTTGAAGTCAGGGATAGTAGCAATACGCTATTGGGAACTACACCAGCGTTACCTGCTGGGCAGCTGAACAATATCATGGCCCAGGCTGGCTTGGGCAATTATGGTTTTGATTTTAATGTCACCGGTATTCCGCAAACGGGGGATAGTTTTACGGTGGAATATAATACCGGCGGTTTCAATGATAACCGCAATGGCTTAGAAATGGGCAAATTGCAAACTGCGGAAACCATGCGCCGTTATGCCGTTAGCACACCTAATGCAGATAATAGCGTTAGCTTTAATGAAGCCTACGGTACTATGGTGAGTTTTGTTGGCGACAAGACGTCGCAAGCTAGAAACAGTCAAGCCGCTGCTGAGGCGCTATACTCTCAGACGTTACAACTTAAAGAGTCGCTGTCTGGCGTCAGTTTAGATGAAGAAGCTGCCAATTTAGTACGCTTTCAACAATCTTATGCGGCATCCGCTAAGATTATTGCCACATCACAAATTATTTTTGACACTTTGCTACAGTCCGTGAGGTAACTTATGCGTGTAACCTTCAATACCAAATTTAATCAAGGCTTAGACGGCATACTTAACACGCAGCAACGTTTGCTACGTGCTCAGGATCAGATGATTAAGCAAACCAAAATTTTGACACCCGCCGATGATCCATCTGGCAGTGCAAAGGTGCTTGGCGTTGGGCAAAATTTGTCGCAATTGGATCAGTATGAGCAAAATAGCATTGCAGTAAAAAACAACCTTGGAGTAGAAGAGACTGTTTTAACCTCTGTGCGCGAAGCAATGGACCGAGCACGAGTGTTATCATTAGCCTCAGGTAATGGTTCATATTCTGCAGCTGAGCGTGAGGCTGTAGCACAGGAAATTGAGGGTATTCAACAGCAATTATTAGATTTAATGAATAGCCGAAACGTGGAAGGGGGGTATTTGTTTTCAGGTTTTCAAGATGGCGTTAAAGCCTTTAGCTTAGACCCTTCAACTGGCAAATATGTATTTAACGGTGATGATGGCCAAAAGTCATTGCAAGTATCGCCGGGCGTTACATTGCCAGTAAACGACAGTGGTAAAGTTGTGTTTGACAATGTTCAGGTAGCACCTGTTCCGTCGCCCCCCGTTATTGCTTTGCCAGGGCCGGTAAGCGCCAGTGTAGACGTGGCTAATCCAGATATTTTCAATAGTTTCTATGTCAATAACTATGACAAAATTACACCTGCGAACAATACGTTTAGTGTTGAACTCACCGCACCCAGCAATTATCAGATTACCCGGGGCGGTTCACCATTAGTGCCGCCCGTTACGGGAGCTTATACCTCTGGCCAGCCGATTAACTTTAATGGTTTAGACATTGTTATTAGTGGTCCTGCAGGTGCAGGACAAGTAGATTTTGACCTACCTGCGCCAGAAAAAACCAATATATTAAACACCTTAAGTGAATTAATGGTCGCTCTTCGCACACCAGGGCCCGTTGATGTCGCGTTTCAGGCGAGTGTATCTAAAGCAGTAGGCGAAATTGATGCTGCTTCAACCAGCGTTGCCTCTGCCCGTTCTGCTATTGGTGGGCGTATTAATGTAATGGACAGTATTAATGGTTCTAACGCCGATTTGGAGATTTTAGCTACGCAATATCAGGCCGACATTGCTGAAGTAGATTTCGCAAAAGTGATTGCAGAGCTCACCAAAGAAGAAACGGCGTTGCAGGCAGTACAAACCACCTTTTCCTCAATAACTAATACTTCATTATTCGATTATATTCGATAACGCCCCTTTAACCGGCAATTTTTTGCCGGTTATGCATTTCCTATCAAAATTAATTTTAAGTCATTGTTTAAGTTAGATTTAAATTCCTCATCCTAAGTTTTTTAGTTTTTTTTAAAAAATGCCTAAAGCAATGCGAATACGGTCCGATAAATAAATATCAGGCGAAACACCAAGTGTGCTAGCTAAGCAGATAAAGGTTATCGGGAGAGACAACATGGCTTTATATGTAAACAGCAACATCAGCGCGTTAAACGCACAGCGTCAGTTAATGAACAGTGGTAACGCTCTGGATACGTCGTTCAAACGTTTATCATCTGGTTTACGCATTAATAGTGCAGCGGATGATGCGGCGGGTTTACAGATTTCAGACCGTTTGGAATCTCAAATCCAAGGCCTTAACCAGGGTAACCGTAATGCCAACGACGGAATTTCACTAGCACAGACGGCAGAAGGTGCATTGGAAGAAGTTACTGCGATGTTTCAGCGGGTGCGTACTTTGGCGCAGCAAGCTGCAAACGGTTCGAATACTGACACAGACCGTTTGGCTATTCAGGATGAGCTGCGTAATTTGATGTCAGAAGTAAACCGGGTAGCAAAAGATACCACGTTTGGTGGTCAGAACTTGCTTGATGGTACTTACAAGGCATCATTCCAGGTAGGTGCAGACGCGGTTCAAACTATTGGTTTTAGTATGAGAAGCGTGGGTGGTACTGCTGCGAACAGAAGTTTAAGTTCAAACGGTGGATTTACATTGTCAGGTATTGCCAGCATTGCATCGGCGGTGGGTGGACAAACACTGGCAAAACTGGCCTCGGGCATTTCAGCGATTGGTACACCAACGGCAACAACGTTTGCAACGTCGTTCCGTGCAACAAGTATAAGTGTATCAAGTCAGGCGAACGCACAAAACGTGCTGGCAGGTATGGATGCTTTAGTTGCGGTGGTGGACAAAAAGCGGGCCGAGTTGGGTGCGGTACAAAACCGTTTTCAATCAACTATCCGTAACCAGTCAAATATTTCTGAGAACTTATCTGGCGCTAAGTCACGTATTAAAGATGCGGATTTTGCAGCAGAAACTGCAATGCTAACGCGTAACCAGATTTTACAACAGGCCACAACAACGATATTGTC
>NZ_AUDG01000052.1 GCF_000425345.1 Rheinheimera baltica DSM 14885
GAAACCTCCCCCAATAAAGTAGACGCCTATCAAAACGATGAGGTAGGCAAAAAATGGCTAAGATACTCAGTGATCAGAGGGTTGTAGAATATAGCGTTGAGTTTAAGTTAAAGGTTATCGCTTTAACTGAAAAACTCAGCGTTACCGCGGTGCAGATAGCCGAGGCTTTGGGGTTACATCCAATAATGGTTTATCGTTGGCGACAAGAGTACCGGGAGGGTAGATTTGTTGCCCAACCTACGAGAAGGATCAGCATGACGAAAGAGCCCGGCGACAAACCTATTAGTGAGAAAGAAAGTAGCGATAAAGAAAAATCAGAACTTAAACGCTTACGCAAAGAGTTGGCGGAGCTGAAGAAGGAAAACGATTTTCTAAAAAAGTGGGACAGGTATCTGAAGGACCAAAAGCAGCCCGATTCGGATTCATAGCTGAGCATGGTGATGCATTTGGGATCAGATACCTGTGTGCGCGATTAGATGTCTCTGTAGCAGGATTTTACCGCTGGCAGAATCGTGAGGACGCTGAACGAACGATAGTGAATCGTAGGTTGGCTGAGCGGATCCAGGTGCTATTTTGTGATCACGATGGCAATTACGGCAGCCCTCGTATCCATGCAGCGTTGCGACGAGAAGGTGAGACAGTCAATCGCAAGCGCGTCGAAAGGTTAATGCGTGATATGAGCTTGGTAGGAAAAGTGAGCAGGTTATATCGACGTAAGCCATTACCGACGAACCCATGCATTACTGTCGGTAACCAAAAGCGGCAAGAAGCCGCTCCGGTAGCTGCAAATGAACAGTGGGCTGGAGATGTTACCTACCTGAAGGTAAATGGCCAATGGTCGTATCTTGCAGTGATTATTGATTTGTATTCACGAAGCATAGTAGGTTGGGAGCTTAGTCAAACCCGAACAGCAGATTTAACGGTGTCAGCGTTGAAAAAAGCGTTGATGCATCGCGAGGTAAAGCCAGGCTTGTTATTTCACAGTGACAGGGGCTCAGAATATGGTGCATATCTGTTTCAAAATGAACTGGCCAGAGCTGGAATTAGGCCCAGTATGAACAGACCCAAACATATGACAGATAATGCACACGTGGAATCGTTCTTTAAGACCCTGAAAACAGAGACATTCCACGGAATAGTGTTTGAGTCGGTTACACAGTTGAGAATGACGCTGGCCTGGTATATTGATAGTTATTACAATACGAGTCGGCTCCATTCGTCATTGGGGTTTAATACGCCAATTGAATATGAAAGTAAGGCAGCATGAAATTTAAATCTAAAAGCGTCTACTTTTTAGGGGGAAGTTTCTATCCACAATGGCCAGGCAAAGTGGATGTGGGTAACGCTGAATGCGGATAAACTCATTGGCAGTAATTTCTTCAAACGCCCGGCGATTACCCAGCCTGGTAAGAGAGTCTAGCCTGGCTTGGCTGGCAAAAAAGTCGGCTTGTAGTTGTATTTTACTCAGTAATTGCTGTCTTTCTTTATCCATTTCCAGCAAGTGTGATGTTTGCAGTTGTAGCGCTTGGGTTTTTTCTGCGACTAACCCTTGCAACTCTTGCTCCCTTATTACGCTCTGTCTTGTTCGCCATTGAATTATTGCAATAATCAGTACAATACTAATCAACACTATGGCAAACCAAAATAGTTTTGTTTGCCAGAAATAAGCTTGTATTACAAATTGCTGGCTAATCGCCGGGCTCCAATCACCACCAGCATAAGATACTGCGGCATCAAATTGGTATGCTCCGGGCGGTAGGTTAGTGTATTCGTTTAGTCTTAGCGCATCTCGCTCAACCCAGTCAGAGTCAAAACCGTTAAGCCGGCTGCGAAACTTTAGCCGTTCAGGTGCAACAAAGCCCAAGCCAGCCAAGCGAATTGCTAAGCGCTCGGTCCCTGCTGGCAGAATAAGCTGTGGTTGAATAGGCTGAAGCTTGCCATTTGCGGTAATGGTTTCAAATTGAATAACAGGGGGTGACAGTGCAAAGCGATTTAAGAGCTCAGGCTTAATAATAGCGACACCTCCGGCAGTAGCAAAAGCGATACTACCATCTGCGCGTGCAATGGCTGCCGGTGATGACCCACCGTTAGTCTGAGCATTACCCATACCCTCTTTTTCGTTGAAAAGCTGTACGTCTAAACTTGAGTCTGTATTCGCCAAATATCGATTTGCCTGCGCAAGACTAAGGCGCACTATACCGCGGTTTGTCGAAAGCCATAAATATCCCTGTTTGTCTGCAACCACGTGCAGCACGGTTTCTGATAATAAGCCCGCTTCCAGGTCAATCAAGTTTAGCTGTTGCTCTCGATACCGACCTAAGCCTTTGTCTGTAGCTAACCATAAATCTCCATTTCGTATATCAAACCATTGCCCTAATATCCTGCGCTCGTTAATGTTCAACTGTGTTGTCAACGTTGTGAACTGGTTGTTGTGCCAGATACCAGCACCTTCATTAGTGCCGATGACCAACCTGCCATCAGGTAGCAGTTGTAGTGACAAGATGTAACGGTTGTGCTCTGGGGTAGAAATTCGTTCTATTTCACCATTGTCGCTGTTAAGGCGATGAATGCCATTTGCGGTTGCCAACCAGATAATGTTATCGATAACGACGATAGCCCGGATATTAAGTGACGCTAAGCCATCTGCTGTACCATATTGCTGGAGAGTCTGTTGTTCCACAATGTGCAGTACGCCTTTGCTGTGTGTACCAACCCAGACACTGTTGTTTTGGCCTATCGCCATACTAAGTACCGAGGTGTTGTGCAAAATGGGCGTTATAGTGCCGTCGGCATCGTAGCGGTCTAAGCCTGCCGGACTGCCAATCCATAAACTGCCGTCTGGGTGATCCAACACGGTGCGAACAAAGTTATCCTGCAAGCCGTTGTAGGTTGTCAGGTTAATAAAAGGCACTTCCCGGATCCGTTTTAAGCCATTACTGGTACCAACCCAAATGTTGTTTTCACGATCTTGATACAGTGACAGCACTCTATTCGCTCTGAGATCATTGTCTAAGCGCAGAGGCTCTGCTTCATTTTCATTGTTTAGCCGGAACAAGTCTGCGCTGATACCCCCAAACCATAGCATGCCCTAATGGTCAAACATCAGAGTTGCAGCCGGAATGTCAGTGAGCTGTTGAAATACCATTGGTTGTGTATTTTGCAAAGCACGGTAGACACCCTTGTCAGTGGCGACGACAAGCTGTCCATTTTGATCGAACAGTACATCGTATACCGTTTTTTCTGGCAAATAATGCTGTTGTATTGGAGTGTTTGCGTTGTCTGGGTGGTATTGCACCAGGCCGGCTGAGGTTGCCAGCCAAATTGTCCCTGTGGGGCTTTGCTTTATTTTGTAAATGAGATTAGAGGGTAGTCCATCTGATTTTGTCAGCTGTTTATAGCCAGATTTGTTGACATGGATAAGGCCACTGCTAGCTGTCGCGACCAAATAATCTGTCTCTGATATTGGCAATATGTCATACAGCAAACTATTTACTGCACGGAATGATGACCAGTTTTGTTGATTTAACCTGATGACGTCACCGTTTACTCCTGCCATATACAGGCTACCATCTTCAGCCAGAATGATATTTTTAATACCGAGGTTGCGTAATTCTGCCGTGTCCTTTCGGTTAAATGCTTTAAAATCGAGGCCATTGTAGCGCACCGGTCCTTCCCAAGTGGCAAGCCATATATAGCCATCTGCCGTTTGCGTAATGGCATTAATGGTCGAGTGGGGTAAACCGTCTTTGGTAGACCAACTTTCTATGTTGAAATGTTGCAACGATAATGGTTGATTAGCCACCGCAGATAGGGTCGAAAATGTTAATAAAAACATAAGGATATAAGAGTGCAGACGCATTGGCAGCAGACTTCGAAACAAAAAGAATAACCTTTGTTATAACACAGTTTTCTTTAGGGCGGCAGCCGCCGCCCTAAAAATGAAGGCTTCTTACTAGTGCCCCCCACCCAGTGATTTAATCGCTTGGATCATTGATACCATCACTTTTTGTGCATCGCCGTATACCATTTGAGTGTTGTCAGCATAAAACAGCGCGTTTTCCACGCCGGAGTAGCCTTTACCCTGGCCACGTTTTACCACATACACCTGCTTTGCCTGGTCGACATTAAGTATCGGCATGCCGTAAATCGGTGAGCTTTTATTGCTGCGTGCTGCTGGGTTTACGGTATCGTTAGCGCCAATAACAATGGCAACATCGGCTTCTTTAAACTCATTGTTAATGTCTTCCATGTCGTAGATGATGTCGTACGGCACGCCTGCTTCTGCCAGTAGTACGTTCATATGGCCTGGCATACGCCCTGCTACCGGGTGAATAGCAAACTTTACTTCTACATCAGCATCTTGCAATAGTTTAACCAGCTCGTATAATTTGTGCTGAGCTTGCGCTACAGCCAGGCCATAGCCTGGAGCGATTATTACTTTCGTGGCATAACGCATGTTAATGCCGGCGTCGCCTGCATCTACCGGTTTCTGGCTGCCTTCCATTTCACCTTGCTCTTCATCACCTGCGGCACCAAAGTTAGAAAACAGCACGTTTGCTACCGAGCGATTCATCGCTTTTGCCATTAACAGGGTTAATAGCGACCCGGCTGAGCCTACCACCATACCGGCAATCATCAGCGCCGGATTGTTTAACACATAACCTTCAAAGCCAACGGCTAAACCGGTAAAGGCATTATAGAGTGAGATGACCACAGGCATATCGGCACCGCCAATAGGCATGGTCATCATTACGCCGTATACTAGCGCCAACACAAAAAACAGCGCAAACACCGGTATGGCTACTACACCGCCATGCCAGACAATGTAAGCACCAATGGCGAGCAATAGTAATAACAAGCTGCCGTTTACGGCCTGCAAGCCAGAAAAGCGTAAAGTTTTATTAATACGCCCATCCAGTTTGGCCCAGGCGATAAGCGAACCTGATAACGAGACCGCGCCAATAACGCCACCAAGTACTGCTAGTGTTAGTGAAACACTGCTGTGGGTTTTGTAGCCAATCAGTTCAATTGCCGCAATCGCTGCCGCTGCGCCTCCACCCATGCCGTTATACAGCGCGACCATTTGTGGCATTTCGGTCATCGCGACCTTTTTACCACTGCGCCAGGCCCACCCTAAGCCAAGTGCTAGCGCAATGATGGCTAAGGTTAAATTGGTGGATAAAAAAGGTTTTGCTGTGTCGTTTACATCCAGCGTGTACAGAAAACTGGCTAACACGGCCAACACCATACCCGCACCAGCTACCACAATGCCTGAACGGGCAGTGAGCGGTGATGACATGCGTTTTAAGCCATAAATAAACAGGAACGCGGCGATAAAGTAACTGGCGTCAATGAGTAAAGCTGCATTCATGGTTTATTCCTTAGTGCTTTTGCCAGACGGCTTAAACATCTGCAACATACGCTCTGTCACAACATAACCGCCAGCCGCATTGCCTGCGCCTAATAGCACACCAATAAAGCCAATAATTTGCTCCGGCAAGCTTGCAGCGTTAAGCAGTGCCCATAATGCACCTACCACCACAATGCCATGAATAAAGTTAGAACCCGACATTAACGGCGTATGCAAAATAGCGGGTACGCGGCCGATAATTTCAAACCCAGTGAACGCCGCCAGCATAAAAATATACAGGGCGACAAAGCCGGTGAGGATTGTAGTTGTGTATTCCATCTGTATGTCCCTAAACGCATTAAATAGCGTAATGTTAGTTATCTAGCGCCGCTTTAATCTGCTCTGGCATAATTCTGCCTGCGTGCGTGAGTACCGTTTTCGCCAAAACCTCGTCGTCCCAATTCAATGTTATCGCGCCATCATTTATGCATAGCTGTAGCAGGTTCAGCAGGTTTTTTGCGTACAGCTCGGACGCATGCTCGGCCAGCATCGACGGCACATTTAGTGGTGCGGCTATGGTAATTTGGCCTTGCTGGATAGTCTCGCCTGGCACACTGTATTCGCAGTTACCGCCACCCTCAGCGGCTAAGTCGATAATCACTGCGCCCAGTTTCATGCCATCAACCTGCGCCTTGCTAATTAATTTAGGTGAGGGGCGCCCAGGAATAGCGGCCGTTGTAATAACAATATCGGCTTGTTGAATGTGTTTGGTGACAACCGCTGCAATGTTGTCTTTCTCTTCTGGCGTTAGTTCGCGGGCATAACCACCCTCGCCACGGGCATCAACGCCAGTATCAACAAACTTTGCGCCCAATGATTCTGCCTGCTCTTTGGTTTCAGGTCGCACATCGTAGCCTTCAGTTATGGCGCCAAGGCGTCGCGCCGTAGCTAAGGCTTGCAAGCCCGCCACACCAAGCCCCATAACCAAGCAGCGGGCAGGACGAATAGAGCCAACAGCAGTGGTCATCATTGGTAAAATGCGTGCTAGCTTGGTTGCTCCCATTAAAGCGGCATAATAGCCAGCCAGCGCCGCTTGTGAGGATAGCGCATCCATCGCCTGCGCACGGCTGATACGCGGCACTTGCTCCATAGCAAAACAGGTGATTTGCTTGTCACGCAGTAAGCGGGTTAGCGCAGGTTCTTTATGTGGATAAATAAAGCTGAGTAAAAGGGTGCCAGGACGCAGCAGGTTAATTTCGGCTTCGGTAGGGGCCTGTACGGCCAACACAATATCCGCATCGGCCAGTAGGTGTTGCTCAGTGGCGGCAATGTCGACAGAGGTATAGGCGCTATCAGGTAACATACTGCCAAGGCCTGCCCCCGTTAGCATGCTGATACTGCACCCTAGCTTAGCTAATTTATCGGCCACAGCAGGCACCATGGCAACGCGTTTCTCATGCGCCCTGCGTTCGAACAGCACGGCAACCTTTATCGGCATATCCTTTACTCCTTATTTTAACTGTCTGAGGAGTATAGTCTTTATTTTTCAACTTATTGGATTGTGGTCGGTTATATCAGGCATTGATGCCCGTTATATTGGTTTCTTTCCATAGCTGGAATAAATGAACGCTTTAGACGTTAAGAGCGGTTTGCATATCCAACGCGTGTTGTAACGTTGCCAGAATATCCGCGCTTTTACGCTGAAGTCTAAGTTGCTGAAATAACTCAGCCGCTTGCGGATATTGCCGTTTTAAATAACTAAACCATTGCTTGATGCGGTTGGCATAATACTGGCCTTTGTCGCCGCTAATCTCAAACTCGGAGTACTGCATTAGCAGCTGCAATACCTCGCACCAGGGCATAGTAGCGGTATTGCTGGCAATGGTTTGCGCCAGGTTTGGCATGGCAAGCGCGCCGCGACCCAGCATAATATCGTTGCAGGCCGACTGTTCGCGGCACAAGACAGCATCTGTCGCCGTCCATATTTCACCATTGGCAATCAGCGGAATATCGACATGCTGCTTTATTCTCGCAATCCAGGGCCAATACGCTGGTGGGCGATAACCGTCACTTTTGGTGCGGGCATGTACTGTAAGCATATTTGCCCCGGCAGCTGCAATGGCCGCGGCATTATCCAGAGTTAAGCTGGTGTCATCGTAACCCAGACGAATTTTAGCGCTAACCTCAAACTCGGCTGGCACAGCATCGCGTACGGCTTTAACGATACGGTACAGCTGCTCAGTTTCTTTTAACAACACGGCGCCACCGCGGCTTTTGTTTACCGCTTTGGCCGGACAGCCAAAGTTAAGATCGACCCCCGGTGAGCCCAGTTCAACAGCGCGCACGGCATTTTCAGCCAACCAGTGGGGTTCTTGTCCCAAAAGCTGCACCCGAACCGGCGTGCCCGATGGCGTTTTCCCCCCATTTAGCAGCTCCGGGCAGATACGGGTAAACACTCGCGGGGGCAGTTTTTGGTCTACTATACGAATAAACTCAGTAATACACAGGTCAAAGCCACCCAGACGTGTCAGCATATCGCGCATCAGATGATCGACAACGCCTTCCATTGGAGCCAAAATAATTTTCATTGGGTTTAACTGCTTTGGCCAGTTGATTTATTGCGGCGGCAACGTTCAGAGCAATAGATAACGTCCTGCCAATTGCGTTGCCATTTCTTGCGCCAACTAAACGTAAGTTGGCATACCGGGCAGATTTTTTCTGGCAACGTAAGTTTATGATGCGCCATGCTTAAACAGAATAAATGGTGTGTATTTGCTGTCGGTGCAGCAGCTCTGCCAGCTCGGGCAGTTGCAAAGGCTCTACATCCAACACCTCCAATATCGCGCCCTTATGTTGCTCCCACTCCGGATCCAGGCTGAGATCAAAAAGGTGTCGGCTTTCACCACTGAAATGCTCTGCCAGTTTAAGTAAAGCAAAAAGCTGCTTTTCTATGTCGCTGTCTGACTCAAGCATAAGTTGTGGGCTATGATGATACGCTATGACGTTACAGAGTTCGGGGGTTAAGCCCCATGACTCGGCAATAAGGTAACCCAGCACCTCATGACAGGTTTTAAAATGCTGTTCTTCAATTTCACTGTAACCAAACTGCGCTAGCAAGCCTTGTTGAATAATTTGTTCATAATGAGCTGCCTGAGGATTAATAAGCGCGATGCCAGCATTATGAAATAAGCCTAAACTATAACAGTCATCTTGTAAGGTTTGCGGCAGGTTAAAGTGTTTTGCCAATGTCATGGCGATATTGGCAGTATGCAGAGCACTGGCCCATAGCTTTAAACTAAATTTATCGTCTTGGCCTTCGGCCAGAGTAAAGCGCAGCAATACGCTACGTACCAGCTTCAGTACCCGGTTAACACCAAGAAATTTACAGGCGTGTTCCACAGAAGTGATTTTATGGCGCAAACCAAAAAAAGCTGAATTAACCACTTTTAACGTAAAGCCAGCAATACCAATATCGAGATTAATTAGCGTAGCAATACGTTTAATATTTGGCTCAGGAGCATCAAGCTGTTGCTGGATGTGTTGCAAAATTTCTGGCTGTGGCGGTATGGTAAAGCCATTTAGCGCCTGTTCAATTGCCGACATATCAATGGCCTGCGCCATAAGTCTTTCTCCAGAATAAACTGCTTACCCACTGGCCAACACAACCACTGATTGCGTATAAATGCTAAATCACAACAGAATAATTAGCTAGCAGAACACAACGATTTATGAATCAAGATAAGGCCGGCCGGACATTAATTTTTGTGCCAGCTGTTGCTCACTTTGCTGCTCGTTAAGCTGTAAATCGTTAAATTGCACATCAAATTGAATCATTTCTTCATCATCTAAATGTTGCGCCACTAAACGATCTGGCACCTGGCCAACCTGACGATAGGCATTGATTGCTACCTGTGCCGCTTGTTCCATTAGTAATAAAAAGTCACCTAACGGAAACTGCTGAAAAATGTCTGCATCCAGATGTGCCCAGCCCAGTAAGTCGCCACTAATACTGCCATCAGCATGGTCGGTAAATAACATCGACACAGCGGGGCATGAAGGGTTCTCACCACCTTGATATTGTTCAGCATCGTCACTGTTAAAAACTAATACATAACCAAAACCGGGGCTGCCTTCAGCATCCATGTCGTCGAATGACGTATCGTACATCAGAAATAAGCGATTATCAGTCATGACGTTTTCCTGCTGAAAAATGGTCGATAATTCTACCTGAATTTAACTGCAGGCTAAAGTAACAACTGCCAGGTTAAACAGAATATCGGCAAAAAGTGGTAAATTATTAGCTTAATCTGGTTGATAAGGTACTTGCAGCATCAACGCCAATGCAAGTAGTAAAGCCTGCTCTTGTAGTTGCAAAAGCTGATCTGCGCGAACACAGGCTTCAATGGCTTGCCAAAGTTGTTGTTTTTGTTGTGGAGGCAGTGCTAATAACGTGGGCAGTTGCTCGCTTAAGGTGTCCAATTGTGGTGTCTGCCGCGACGTGGACGAGGTAAAGGGTAGAGTCGATAAGCCTGCCTGCCAGGCTTGCTGTTGTGCGCTGTCATCACCGGCCGCACTGCTAACCAGCGCAAGCAAGGCTAAAATGGCAGGAGCTTGCTTCGATAAACTGTCGTTAGAATACTGACGAACAATCCGATTTTTATCATATTGCACCGCGATGCAGTGTGTAACAAATTGCTTAGCAATCCATGGGCCTAGTGCTGGGCTGGCGCTGCAGTTAAGTAATGCCTGAAGTAGTTGTTGCAACGCTTCTATCTTGGTTTTATCCAAAGCTTTTAATGCAGGCATAACCCGCTGCAGTAGTTGAACTTGCTGCAATGGATTGAGGTTTGCGACGCTATCACACAGCTGATCGACCTGCTGTAGCAGTGCAAGAGAGCCTTGTGTTTTGATGACCTGCAGTTGCTGGGTATGAACCGGATCCTCCGGCTGAAGTAGTAAACAGCACACCAGTGCAGCGGCCGGTTCGCTTTGGCGGCTGCTATGCAACAATAATAACGGTAAGGTCTGTTGCAAACGCTCAGTATTGCTAAGTGAGCTGTTATTTTCGCTAACAGGTTCTGCCATGCTGCCAGACACTTTACTGCCGGATAAGGTGGCAGTTATTTGAGTTGAATCTTCAGTTGCAGTTTGCTGGGCACGTGCAGATGGATATTTACCGTTCCAATGCGGTTCCAGCCGTTTGATTCTGGTGCTAAGTGGTGGGTGCGTGGCAAACACCGACGCCCAGCGGCTTATGGCTTCGCCAAAGAACAGGTGGCTGTTTTCGTCAGCATTTTGATTGCGAATTTTGCTGCTGTTGCCCTGGCTGCCAATCACTTTTAGTGCACCAGCAATACCACGCGGATTTCGGGTGAATTTTACCGCACTGGCGTCGGCAAGAAACTCTCGCTGGCGGCTAACCGCAGCTTTAATCAAGTTACCAAAAAAAGACCCCAGGTAACCAATGATCACCAGCCCAAGTGCGACTAATAAAATGCTACCACCATTTTTGTCGCTACCGGACTTACTTCTACGCATCGTGGTGCCATGGCTACCACCGCGAAGCATGTAGTAGCCAATGTGACCCAGGAACAGAATACCATTTAAGATAGCAATCAGGCGGATATTCATGCGCATATCGCCGTTTAAGATATGGCTGAATTCGTGGGCAACAACACCTTGTAACTCGTCCCGGGTTAGCTGTTCTATACAGCCTTGTGTCACACCAATAACAGCATCTGCCGGGCTGTAGCCTGCGGCAAAAGCATTTATGCCTCGTTCCGGTAGTAAGTAAACCGGCGGCACGGGCGTGTTAGCTGCCAGTGCCATTTCTTCTACCACATTAAGCAGGCGCCGTTGCAATGGGTCCTGGCTGTCTGGTGCTAACCGGGTGCCGCCAAGGGATTCTGCAACTACCTTACCACCAGCCCTTAGTTGTAACCATTTAACCAATATGGCAATACCCACTGCCGCCAACACTGTGGCACTGACTGCGGTTATAATTGGCCAGGATAACGTGTGCCATTGTATCGGGCCAGCTAATGCATTAGGTTCTATAAAACCCAGCCCAACCATTACAATGACATTGGTTAGCAGTAACAGCACCAGCACGGCTACGCTGAACAGTGCTACCAAGAGGCGGGTGTTTCGCCTGGCTAAATCCTGCTGGGCAAAAAAGTTACTGCTCATAGAAAAGAGTTACTGCTTAAAAACTAACTTTTGGCGCGGCTTGAATGGCTGCACTGTCGGCAAACTCCAGCAGTTTGGCATCAGCGGCGTGGCCAAAACTGGCGGCAAAAATAACCGGTGGAAAGCTCTGTTTGTAGCTGTTGTAGTCGGTAACGGCGTCATTAAACGCCTGACGAGCAAAAGCAACCCGATTTTCAGTGCTGGTCAGTTCTTCTGACAGCTGCATCATGTTTTGATTGGCTTTTAAATCCGGATAAGCTTCCATTACTACATTTAACCGGCTCATTGCGCTTTGTAATGCCCCCTCGGCACCGGCCAGCTCACTAATAGCACCGGCATCGCCGGGGTTGTTTGCCGCGACTTTTAAGCCGGCTAATGCGGTGTTACGCGCACTGATTACCGCTTCTAACGTCTCACGTTCGTGTGACATATACGCTTTGGCGGTTTCTACCAAATTGGGGATCAAGTCATAACGGCGTTTTAATTGCACTTCAATTTGTGCAAACGCATTTTGAAATCGATTTTTAAATTTTACCAGCGAGTTAAAAATACTGATAACCCAGAAGACTATTGCAACAAGAATAGCCAGAATAATCAGGCTGGTCATGGTAACTCCGCTATAACAAATTATTTAGGTGTTATTGTTAACAATACTTTAATCACTGTCCAGTGTTAATTAGAAAAAGCAGCACTAAAGTATCAGAAGCATTAGCTGGTGGCATCTTGCTGGTAATTCGCTGGCGCTGCGGTATCATAGCCGATGTTATTCAGCGAGGTTCTTATGAGCGATTTTCAACATATTTCTGTGGCAGATACCGCAAAGTTACTGGCAGATGGCAAGGTGGTAATAGCCGACATTCGTGACGAGCAAAGCTTTGCTGGCGGCCATATCGAAGGTTCCTACCATTTAACTAACGGCAGTCTGACAGGCTTTATGCAGCAGGTAGAGTTTGAGCAGCCGGTGGTGGTGGTGTGTTATCACGGTAATTCCAGCCAGGGCGCCGCGCAATATTTAGCGCAACAAGGTTTTGAACAGGTATTTAGTATGGATGGCGGCTTTGAGAGCTGGCGCTCACAATTGCCATTTGTGAGTGGCGACAGTGCATAAATTTGCTGAGTTAAATTCGGCGCGGGCCGCACAGTTATTTGCTGATTATTGTACGGCGCAAGGGCTTGATGTTAGTGCCGTTGTTCAGCGCCCAGATTGTGCAGAACTCTATGCCTCCACTGAACAGTTAGCTGAGGTTGAACACGAATTTAGTCTATTTATGCAGCAGCCGTCACATCCTCGCTATCAAGCGGCGGCGTGGCAGCTAAGCCAGCCCACTAATGATAATGCCCGCGTGCTACCGCAATTTAACCCGCTGGCGTTGTGGCACCAGGCCCCGGTGACTTTAGCGGTTCTTGTGCTGTGCCTGCTGGTTTACGCTTGGCAACAGGTTGACTGGCGCGGCAGTAGTGGCTTACTGCAGTTGTCTGACCCTGTTCAGTTATGGCGCTGGTTTACGCCAATGCTGCTGCACTTTTCGTTGACGCATTTGGTGTTTAATGTTGCATGGTGGTGGTATTTGGGACGGCAGCTAGAGCAGCGTCAAGGCGCAGTAATACTGCTAAATATCACCTTGTCAGTGGCATTAATCTCAAATGCTATGCAGTATTTTATGGTAGGGCCTCAGTTTGGTGGTTTGTCGGGGGTGGTATACGGTTTATTTGGTTATTTCTGGCTAACAGGCCGGTTAAACCCGGCACAAGGGTTGCAGCTTAGTTCTGGTATGGCTGGGTTTATGTTGCTGTGGTTAGTGCTGGGTTTTATGGATGTATTATGGATTAGCATGGCTAACTGGGCGCATCTGGGTGGTTTAGTTGCTGGCTTAGGCTGGGCCTGGCTGCTACGGCGTCAGCATGGCCCCAAAACACCGCAAGCTTACTGATAGAAATATTTAGTAAACAGCAAATCTCTTATCATGGCATCGCCCGTTTCTTTTTTCATCGCGGCTTGCAGCTGCTCTAAAATGTCTAGGCGAATTTCTTCCCGGCCGGTTAGCGATTTAATTTTGTCTTCGGACTGCTTACTTACTGTGCCATATATAATGTCCAGTATGAGTGGCTCATGGTGTTCAATAGCTGGCAAAAAACTTTTGTCTTCAAGCATAAGCTCAATTGTCAGGCGAATGTAACCTAAACTGCGTTTATTGCCAGAAATATAGTTAGTAACGATGTCAGGGTCGAAACCGTAGTAGACAATTTCTTTTTGCTCTTCTTGCGCATAAGCTGGCAAGGAAGCGACAAGTAATGACAGTGTTAATAACAGGCTATGCAGTACGGGTTTTAACATAAGTATCACTTTTAGTTGATTAAAATGGGTTACGAAGTAGGATAACCTTAGCGCTATGATCGCTATTTTACCAGTTAACCCGGTTTGCAGTAAGTCGTTTTTCTACCCGGTTAGCAGCTGAAAATGCTCGCTTAAGTTGTTATGATGCCGCCAGACTTTTTTGCAGTTGAATTTATGTTTGTGAGTAAGCCTCTTATTTCTCTTGACGCCAACTGGCAAGACGCGAGTCAGATGCTGCTGCCAGTGACTTTGGCACCTTGGATCCTTGAGCCGGCATCCCTTACCGCCCGTTTACGCCAGTATTGCCAGCAATTTCGCGTGCAGGTGCTGCAAGAGCAACGCAGCGCGCTGCCTGCTTTTTTGCAGCCATTGCTGCCGGGTGTGGCGCTGGCGCAGGTACGTGAAGTCATACTCTGGTGCGATGATCAACCTTGTGTGTATGCCCAGAGCTGGTTGCCAGAGCAAACTATTGCTGTGCTTAAACCACTGGCTGATTTAGGCGAGCGGCCGCTGGGTGATTATATTTTTCAGCATGCAAGCTTGCGCCGCGGTACTATTGAAAGCGCGATGTTGCCGGTGTTACTGCCGGACATTCAGGTTCGGACTAATTGCCTGGCAAGGCGTTCGACGTTTTTGTTAGAACAACAGCCATTGTTAGTGGCTGAAACGTTTTTGCCAGACATGGCGATGTTGGAGCAACGCAAATGATGACGTTGGCACTTCGTCGCACACATTGGCGCTACTATTGGCAATTAATGCGGTTAGACAAGCCGATAGGCACCTATTTGCTGTTATGGCCAACCTGGTGGGCATTGTGGCTGGCAAGCGAGGGTGTACCATCACTAACGCTGTTACTGGTATTTAGTGTTGGTGTGGTGCTGATGCGGGCAGCCGGTTGCGTGATCAATGATTATGCCGACAGACATTGGGATGGCGCGGTAGAGCGCACTAAACACCGGCCATTGGCTAGCGGTGCAGTAACGTCAGCCGAGGCGCTGCAATTGTTTGTATTGTTGCTGCTACTCAGTGCCAGTTTGTTATTGTTTCTTAACTGGCAAACCATGCTGCTATCGTTGGTGGCAGTATTGTTGGCAGCAGTTTACCCCTTTATGAAGCGCTACACGCATTTACCGCAAGTCGTCTTAGGTGCGGCGTTTAGCTGGGGCATGCCAATGGCATTTATGGCAACCCAGCAGCAGCTTCCTGCGTTATTGTGGGTGTTGTATCTGGCAAATCTGCTTTGGACGGTAGCCTATGATACTTACTATGCCTTGGTAGACCGGCCTGACGATATCAAGGTCGGCATAAAATCTACCGCTATTTTGTTTGGGCACTATGCATTGCCCATTATTGTAATGTTACAGCTATTAACCTTATTGCTACTGGTGTTGGTGGGGTATCTGGCTCAGTTGCATTGGGTGTACTACGTTAGCGTAGTGGCAGCCTTAGGTTGCTTTGTCTATCAATACCGATTGGCTAGCACCAGCCGCCAGGGCTGTTTTGTTGCCTTTTTACACAATCATTATGTGGGGATGCTGATATTTATGGGTATTGCCTTAAGCTACTTACTTTAAGTTACTTTAAGCTACCTACTTTGAGCGTTACCCTTTGTCATCGCTACTAACCAAAAGGATAAACTGCTATGCGTCGTCTGCTGAGCATCTTGTGCATGGTGTTACCGCTGCTAGCCTGCGCAGCTGATTCTGAGTCACTTGAAGTATTTGCATTGGTCCCTTTGCAGATTGGCCCGCATACCATTGAAGTGCAACTGGCCGATACGCCTGAGAAACGTGCACAAGGCTTAATGTATCAGCAAAGTGCTGAACCTGGCATGTTACTGGTTTACTCTCGTCCTACTGCAATGGCATTGTGGATGGCCAATACGGCCATGGCACTGGATGTTGCTTATATAGGCCCGGATTGGACCATCGTTCAATTGGCGCAGCTACAACCGTTTGATGAAACGCCGGTGCCCTCGCCAGGGCCTGTTGTTGCCGCCCTTGAAATGCCGCTGGGGTGGTTTGCCCAACACGGTATTGCAGTAGGGCAGAGTGTCAGACTAAATCCATCAGCGCATTAACGGTCTGCCCTTAGTTTCTGCCCTTAGTTTTTTGCTTACGGCATATTGCTACACAGTTAATGCTGCAACATGTCGTAGAAATGACTAACTTACGCCGGAGTAATAACTAACTTACGCCGCAGCAATAGGAAGTACAGTACCGGCATCAACAGCATTGACACCAAGGGCGCAGCTACCATACCACCAAGCATGGGCGCGGCAATGCGTTGCATAACCTCATTACCCGTGCCACTGCCGAACATAATAGGTAGCAGACTGACGACAATGGTTAACACTGTCATGGCTTTAGGGCGAACCCGCTGCACTGCACCTTGCATAATGGCTTGCCATAATTGTTGCTCTGTTGTGGGTTGGGCATCTTCTACGGCACGTTTTAAATACAGCAGCATAACAACCGCGAATTCGGCGGCAACACCGCTAAGTGCGATTAAACCTACCGCAACTGCAACGGATAACTGATAATCCAGCATATAAAGCAACCATAAGCTGCCACTCAGTGCAAACGGCAGGGAGATCAATACCAGCAGAACATCTTGCATACGGCCAAAGGTGAAGTACAGCAAGACTACGATAAGCAATAGTGTAAAGGGGATCAGGTGTTGCAGGCGCTCGGTGACACGTTGCAGATATTCATATTGGCCACCGATGCTAACACTAACCTGAGTCGGAAATTGCTGTTTTGACAACAGGTTTTCCAGTTGTTGCAGATAATCGCCCAGCTGGGTCCCGGCGAGTAGATCGATAAAAACCCAGCTGGTTAGGCGGGCGTTTTCAGCGCGGATCATTACCGGGCCATTGCTTACTTTAACGTCTGCCACCTGGCGTAATAAGACAAAGGCCCCATCACGGGTTTGTAGCGGTAAATTGGCGATATCGTCGGGGTGGCTGCGCAAGTCGCGGGCAAAGCGCAGGCTGATATCATAACGTTCTCTGCCTTGAATGCTTTGCGCTACAGCAGCACCACCTAACGCAAAAGCAACATATTGCTGTAATTCAGACAGCGTTAAACCGTAGCGGCCCAACTGCTCAAGATTAGGCGTAATGTTTAAATACAAACCGGCTTCACTGCGCTCTGCAAATACCGAGCGGCTGCCGGGAACTTGCTTAATCTGCTGTTCAAGCTGCTGTGCTACCTCAGACAAGGTGGTTAAATCTGGCCCACTGATACGCACGCCAACCGGGGTGCGTATGCCGGTTGACAGCATATCAATACGGGTTTTTATTGGCGGCAGCCAGGCATTTGTTATACCCGGTACCTGCACTACCGCGTCCAGCTCGGCCACAATGTCATTTAAGCTGTAACCTTCACGCCACTGGCTTTGCGGCTTTAATTTAACACTGGTTTCAAACATGGTTAGCGGCGCAGGGTCGGTGGCTGAGTTGGCGCGTCCGCTTTTACCTAGCACAGTATCTACTTCGGGCACCGTTTTAATCAGCCGGTCGGTTTGCTGCAGCAGTTTAGCCGCGGTTGCCGGGCTTAAACCCGGCACAGTGGTGGGCATATACATTAAATCACCTTCAGCAAAGGCAGGCATAAACTCTGTAGATAAACGTTGCCATGGAAGCAGGCTTGACATAAGCGATATCAACGCAACAAAAATCAGCGTTTTAGGGAACCGTAGGCAAAGTTTAAGGATGGGGGTATACAGGGCGAATAGCAGCCGGCTGATGGGGTTAGCCTGCTCTGAGGGTATTTTACCGCGCAGTAAAAACAGCATAAGTACCGGAATAAGTGTAATAGCCAGTATCGCTGCTGCGGCCATGGCAAAGGTTTTAGTGAAGGCCAGGGGTGCAAATAACCGGCCTTCCTGTGCTTCTAACAAAAATACCGGCATAAAACTGACAGTGATCACCAACAGGGAGAAAAACAATGCCGGGCCAACATCTAGACAAGCTTCAATGATAGTTTGTCTAAATTCACTTGGGCTTAAAATGCGGTTATTGGCCCGCGCTTGCTCAAGTTTCTTATGGCCGTGCTCTACCATAACAATAGCCGCATCCACCAAAGCACCAATGGCAATAGCAATGCCGCCTAAACTCATTACATTGGCGCTGACACCGAGCAATTGCATTAATAATACACTGGCTAGCAGTGCCAGTGGCAAGCTGATAACCGCAATAAGGGCAGAGCGGGCATGCAGTAAAAATACGACACACACCAGCGCTACGGCCGCCATTTCTTCGAGCAACTTAGTACTTAAATTTGCCACCGTATTGTGGATAAGTTCTGATCTATCGTACACGGTAACCAGCTCAACGCCATTGGGTAAGCCTGTTTTTAATTGTGCGATTTTGGCTTTTACCGCATCAATGGTTTTAAGGGCGTTTTCGCCATGGCGCATAACAATAATGCCCGCTACAACTTCGCCCTCACCGTTGAGCTCAGCGATACCACGCCTGGCAGAGGGGACAAGTTGCACTGTGCCAATATCGGCGAGTGTTAATGGGAAATCAGCTTGATTACGCACACCCAGCGGCACGGCGGCTAAATCTTCCAGTGAGCTAATGTAGCTGCCTGCTTGCACCAGTAGCTCTGTTTCGGCCACTTCAATAATGCCGCCACCTTGTTGCTGGTTGTGGCTGTTAATGGCACTAATGACTTGCTGCAATGTAATACTTAGCGCGCGCATTTGGCGTGGATCCAGTTGCAGCTGATAGGTTTTATTCATGCCGCCAACGCTGGCAACTTCCGCTACCCCTGTAACGCTTTGCAGTTCAGGTGTTAAGTAAAATTGCTGCAGGCTGGTAAGTTGCTCTAGCGACAGTGTGCCGCTGCGATCTTGTAGTGCATATTGAAATATCCAGCCAACACCGCTGGCATCCGGGCCCAGGGATGCATTGGCACCTGCGGGTAAATTAACGGTTTGAAGGTATTCCAACACCCGTGAACGCGCCCAGTAGGGGTCGGTGCCATCTTCAAAAATGACGTATAAATAGCTGTCATTTGGCATAGAAAAACTACGTACTGCCTTGGCTTTGGGTACGGCTAAAAGTGCAGTAGATAACGGGTAACTCACTTGTTGTTCAATCGTCTCCGGTGTTTGTCCTGGATAACTGGTTTTTACAATAACCTGCACATCCGATAAATCGGGCAGGGCGTCCAGTTTGATTTGTTGGCTGGCTTGATAGCCAAACAGTGCCAGCGCCACCGTGGTAAGTAACACGAGCAGCGGGTTTTTCACTGACCAGCGGATAATGTCGTTAATCATGGGGCAGTTTCCTAATGCTGGTGGTCAGTGGCAACGGTGCCGCTTAAAGGCAGTTGACTTAAACTGGCTTCGGCGTCGAGTAAAAACTGGCCAGAAATCACAACTTGCTCTTTGGGCTCCAGGCCTGACAGCACTTCAACAAAGCCTTGCGCGCTGGTGCCGGTTTTAATGTGCCTTACGCTAAATGTGTCACCCTGTTTGATAATGACTCTGCTTCGGTATGCTGACTCGCTGCTGCCACTCAGTAACACGGCGTCACGTGGCACGGTAAGGACATCGCGAAGTGCTCCACCATATAGCCGCACGGGTAACAACATATTCGGTTGCAGTAATTGTTGTGCGTTGTCTGTGGTCATGCGTACTTTGCTACTGCGAGTCTGGGGATCAAGGGCCGGATAAATAAAATCGACGGTTGTTTCAATGCCGCTGATGTGATGCGCCGGAATATCGATTTCTGCTGGCATCCCGGTTTTTAACCAACTTTGCTGTGCCTCTAGTACATCGGCAATTACCCAAACACGGTCCAGGCTGGTTATTTCAATCAAGGTGTCGCCTGGCTTGACATACATGCCGTCACGTACGTTCAACATAGTAACCACGCCGTCCTGATGCGCATACACTGTAATGTGATATTGGCTCTGCCGGCTTTCTTGCAGTTGGGCTATAGCACGATCTGTAAGCCCCAGCAGGCGCAGCCGTGTTTCTGCCCGTTGTAGTAAATTTGCACTGCGTGAGCCATTTTGTGTGCTAACTGACAACGCCTGTAAATAATCATCCTGAGCCACCAATAAATCTGGCGCATAAAAACTAAACAGCTTGTCGCCGGCTTTAACCCGTTGACCTAGTGTGCGCACATACAATTGTTCTATCCATCCTTCGGCACGAATGTGGCTGTGATGAATAGCATCTTCTGGGTAGCGTACCTGGGCAAAGGTTTCTATAAAGCGCCACAGCGTACGTTTCTCGGCCGGGGCTGTGCGTATGGCTAAGGCTTGTTGCATGGCGCCGTTGACGTTAACTTCGGCGTTACCGGGGGGATTTTTCTCCACTAATGTCATGCCGCATATTGGACAGCTACCTGGTGTAGCTTGTTGAATATGTGGGTGCATAGGGCAGGCATAAATATGCCCTTTAGGTGATAAAACACGGTCTGACACGGCGGTATCAACAGCCGGAGTAACAGAGTGTGCATGGTCACTATGGTCTTGAGCAGACACAGTGAAAACAGGCTGCAATAGCAGCGAAACAACTAACAGTAATGCGCGCATAATATGTCCTGAAACAAAGAGAAATGGTTGTGGCTAACCACAACGACATACACTTGACGGTATCAGGCGTTTATAGGTGGGGGAGGCTCGGCAGCGAATAGCCAGTTAGGCAAGCTAAAAGCCTGCATCACTATGCTATTGTTGGGACGAATATAGCGGAATAACTCCGTGCTAAGTAAGGCACTGGTCGCTGCGCAATGTTTTGCACAGCAATCGCCTTTACAATGATGTTGTTCCATATCGCAGCAATCATGTTCTTGCGCCATTTCTTGCACTGCTTCTAACAGTAAGGGCGCGGTTTGCTCAGCACTGTGGCAGGGCATTTTTTCTGGGGTTGTATGTTGCTGCTGTGCCACTATCGAATCAGCTAATGTATAAGCATGGGCAGTTTGCACCGTTCCGGAGAAGCCAGAAAGTGCGAGGGTAAACAGTAGTAGGTAACTGAGTACGGTGCGCATGTTCGATATCATAAGCGTTTTATTGAGCGGGGTCTAGTTTGCCATTGATACTGGCATTTTGACGAAACCAGCCCGCAATACTAAAGCGAGTATCCCCGGCCGGCAGCACCTCATGTGGAAAGCGTTCGCTTTCAAACAATAACAAACTGCCTGATGTGGGCGAAAACCGGTTTATCAGCTTGTCGTGTTCATCAAACAGGGCTAGCTCTCCGCCCGCAGTGACGGTGTTTAAATAGCTAACGGTGGTAAGTACCCGGTTTGACCTGCCCCGAAATGCATCAATATGCTTTTGGTAATAATCACCGTGCTGGTAACGGGCAAAATGGCATTCAAAATCGAACAATCCGAGAAAACAGCGTCGGTTAAGCTGTTGTTGTAACTGTGCCATTAATGCCAGATAGTGCTGTTGTGCAACGCTACGCCCATCAAACCATTGTGTCGCATCGCGGCGTATTTGTGTGTCTAGCTTATGTTCGCCCTGTCGTCCAATGCCTGCAGCTGTTAGCAATGATTGATGTTGAACTTCATGCAGCAGGGCAGAGTTGAGTTCTGCGGGTAAAAAATCAGGCAACCAAACCCAGCCCTGTTGATAAAACGCAGTAATAATGGCGTCAAATTGCGGTTCATTATTGGCTGGCATAGATGACGACATAACAGGCCCCGTTGATAATAGCGTTGCTATTGTCGCTGAAAAGCGTACGCCAACAAAGCAGATTTTGTTAAGCTTGCACTCTTCTGTTAATTCAAGCGTAAGGTGAGTCATGTCTGACAGCCGTTATTTTTATGAACCGGGCAAAGGCCATGGTCTGCCACATGATCCTTTTAACGCGTTAGTGGCGCCACGGCCAATTGGCTGGATATCGTCACAAGACAACGATGGACGCTTAAATTTAGCGCCTTACAGTTTTTTCAACGCCTTTAATTACACGCCACCGATTATTGGTTTTGCCAGCACCAGCTACAAAGATACGATACGCAACATTGAGCAAACCGGTGAGTTTTGTTGGAATCTGGTGACTAAGCCTTTAGCTGAGGCGATGAACCAGACCAGTGCAGCTGTTGCTCCAGACGTTGATGAATTTGCCCTGGCGGGATTAACGGCAAAGGCGTCCAGCATAATAAAGGTGCCGCACGTGGCGCAAAGCCCGGTCACCTTTGAATGCAAACTGAGCCAGGTGCTGCAGTTAACTGCAGCCGATGGTAGTAAAATAACGACCTGGATGGTGTTTGGTGAAGTTGTGGGCGTGCATATTGCGCAGCATTTGCTGGTCGATGGTATTTATGACACGGCAGAGGCACAGCCTGTCCTGCGCGGTGGTGGCCCAGCTGATTACTTTGTGGCTGATGCCGCCACGCGGTTTCAGTTGTACCGGCCAAAAGGGTAAAGTATAACGACCCGCATTGCGGGTCGATTGTTGTGCTTCGTTGCGGTTTAAAACTGGTAACTTTGGGTTTTAACTAATAAATCTTTTGCTTTAATTTTGCCACTCATACACTGGTTAATATCCGCCTTTTTTATCACCCAGTAGTAACTGCCTCCGGCACCACGGCTATTAACTTGCAGGGTAACAAACTCGTTGTCTTGTATGTCGCGCAGGCTGGCACCGTAATCGCACAGCACCTGGCTGAACTTCTCGCCGACGGTCTTCACCATAGCGGCAGTTTGCTGCTGCTGTTCCGCTAAGTGTTTTGCCCGTTGCTCTTCCAGTTGTTTACGGCTGAGTCCGGCTTCTTTAACTACTTCGGCCAGTTTCTCCTGCAACACTTTAGTTTTTTGCTGCAGCATTTGTAGTGCCTGCTGTTGCTCTTTATCGAGTGTAGTGAGGCTTTTATTAAATTCGATGTCACGTTGCTCTCGCTCGACAATACGCAATTCGCGCTCTATCACACGCTGTTTTTCCGCGATGCGATAGGCTTGCCGGTGCTGATCATGCATCTGTTCGGCCATCTCTTCTGCCGCTTCAACTATTTGCTCCATCTCAGTGCTTTCAAATTCACTGTCTGTTAGCGGAGGTATGGGTGGCATAGGTGCAGCGGGTGCCGTAGCAACGCTATTGCTACTAAAATGGAAAACGTGACGACTGCCGAGCATCGCGTTAGCCTGAAATAACAAACCCTGACCGCTGAGATAGCTGTACTGCAACGCCGACAATTGGCTGGCTTTATTGTCTTTAAATGTGGTGTGCAAAATGGTTTGCAGAATATCTGCATTTTTCTTTATAGCCGGACTAACATCGCTGGCGCTGGCCGGCAGTATGGCTAGGGCTGCGCTAAAGGCGACAGCATATGTTGGGATACGACGTAATGCTTTCATGGTTTTACCACTCCAGTGTTAGTTGGGCTTAGGTAGTAACTGTCGGTAGGGCGATAATTGGCCTGCACAGGTTGATAGTTTTCCTGCCAGTATTGCCAGTCAGACTGGCGCTGCTGATTCAGATACTCAACCAGCTGTAACATGTCGCTGCGTTGGTCATGCTTTAGTTCATTCTGTAAATAATCTTTTAACAGCACTAATTGCGTGCTGGTGTTTTGCTGCTGGAAATCCAGCTGTTGTAACAGCCATTGCTGTTGTTCATGCTGGTAAGCTGTTAGCGCAGTACTGACCGCGGCATTAACTTCTGCTTCAGTGTTTTGCCAACTTAATGTCAGGCTGCCATCTTTTAACTGCAACTGCGCGGGTGACAAGCTAATTAGCATGGCGGCACAAGATAGCGCCAGGCTTACCTGGGGCCACCAACTGCGCTGCGGTTTAGGGCGTTGCCATTGTTTGGCAAATAACGCGCTGCTATCAAATTCCGGTACCACTTCAAAGCGTGGCGCAGCGGCGTCAGCACGCATCGCTTGAACGTTGAGCATTCTGTCCAGCCAAACCGGATCAAACTGCAGCTGCTGCTGACACTGTTGCTCGGTTAATTTACCTTCAAGCCAGTCTTCAAAAATTTGCTGATTGTTCGACATGGTCGCTCTCCAACTGCAGGCGCATTTTATCCAGCGCGGCGTAAAAACGTGATTTGACGGTATTACTGGAAATCGCCAGTTGAGTGGCAATTTCGTCAAAAGTAAATTGCTGATAAAACTTAAGTTCTAACACCAGGCGTTGCTCAATAGGCAGTTTGCGGAGCTGCTGCTGCACCTGCTGTTGCTGTTGTTGGTTTGCCAGCTGCTCAGGCATTTCTGCCGCCTCGGCTGGCATCTGTGCCAGAGCGTCATCACTGTCGGTATATTTACGCCGGCGCAGCATATCCATGGCGCGATAGTTTGCTATACCAAATAACCAACTTTTAAAGCTGCTATCACCGCGGTATTGCCCTAAATTACGGCACAGTACCATTAGCACGTCTTGCAATAGATCGCTGGCATCTTCTTGCGATCCAAGCAGGCGTAAACCAAAGTAAAACAGCGCGCTCTGATGGCGGTTTACCAGTTGCTGCCAGGCGTGCTGGTCGCCATTCAACGCTTTGGCAATTAAGCTCTCGTCACTGCGTTTAAACACGATATTGTTATTCTCTGTGATATTTGTTTATTAAGTCGTAGTAACCTGGAAATAAGTTTGGTGTTTTCTGATTTATTTTATTTTTTTCTGAGCTAGCCGCTGCCCATGGGCGTAGTTCTGCCTAACACGGAGGATTTATGGTTAAGAAATATATAGCTGGAGCGGCCTTAGCTTTTGCGATGACGGGCTGTAGCCAGTCAGTTTCAGAGTATAGTAGCGAGACACCTAAGTTAGCGTTAAATCAGTTTTTCCAGGGAGAAAGTTTAGCCTGGGGGGTGCTGCATGACTGGCAGGGGAAGCAAACCGTGCGTTTTACTGCTGAATTGTGTGGGAGTTGGCAGGGAAATCGTGGCGATCTATACGAATTGTTTAGTTTTAGCGATGGCCGTATTGAACAGCGGCATTGGCAGCTACAACAAAATGCAGATGGCAGTATTAAGGGAACTGCAGGTGATGTAGTTGGCGAGGCAACTGGCCAGTTGGCGGGCAATACCTTGTATTGGGAATACGTGCTGCGAATTCCTTATGACGGTGATACGTTGGATGTGACGGTAAAAGACTGGTTGTATTTAGTTGATAACCAAAACCTGATTAACCGTAGCACCTTACACAAGTATGGTTTAACCGTTGGTGAGCTGACGTTATCGATTCAACAGCAAAATAAAACTGCTGACTGTGCGCCATTACAGGAAAAAATACGCATGCTTGCGCAAAACGCCCCTTAACGGGGCATTATGCAGGCTATTCTGTAAGCTGTTTGCGGGTGGGGTATTGCTGAAAAATTAAGCCTATAACATCAGCAATGGCCTGTTTAGGGTTTTCCAAATCAGATTTTTTCAGCGTGCCTTCCGATATACCTTCCCAGACAAGTTGCTTTTTGGCTGCATCAACAACGTCTATATTCACCGTGCCATACTTGTAATGCACAGTATCCACGTCATTGGTGTACAGTGGGAAGCCGGTGTAAAAACCGCGGCGGTAATTGTAATAATTATAGTTGAAGGTCGCTGTTGGCAAGGAGCGAACATCTGTGCGGCTCTCAACGTTAGAATTAAAGTTAATCATTAAGTCAGCATTAGCTTCGCTGTATTGGTAACCTAAGGCACGCATTTCTGCACTAATCGCATCTTTAAAATGTTGCGTGACCAACGTAGCGTAACCCGCTTTGTCCGTTGCCGGTTCTGCCATAAAGTTAAAGGTTTTATAGTCAGTGAAATTAATGTTATCAGCAGCATCTGTTCGCACCTTTGGGCCGTTTGCACAGCCACTGATAAACAATGTTGCTGCCGCAATGCTGGCAATGAACAACTGTTTAATGTTTTTGCGTAGCATACACTTCTTCCTATGCTTAATCTGGATAGGCGTCACGAATTACGAGGAACGCATCCAGGTTGTTTAACAAGATATCCGCTAAAGTTGGGTCAAAGTGTTGACCCCGTTCGTTACGAATAAGTTCGATTATTTCCTCTAGTGGCCAGGCTTTTTTGTAGCAGCGGTCACTGCCTAAAGCGTCGAAAACATCCGCCAGGGCAGTTATACGCCCTGCAATATGGATATTATGTCCACTTACCCCCTGCGGATAGCCTTTGCCATTCCATTTTTCATGATGTTGGTGGGCTATAATAGCCCCCATTTGTAATATCTCATTAGTAGAATGTTGTAAAATCTGGTAACCCAGATACGCATGCTGCTGCATAATGGCCCACTCATCTGCATCATGTTTACCTGGCTTGTTTAAAATATGATCCGGAATGGCAATTTTGCCTAAGTCGTGCAGTGGTGATGACAACTTGATTTTCTCGGCTTCGTATTCAGATAAACCACATTTAATCGCCAGTAAATAGCTATAGTTAGCAACCCGCTTTACATGACTACCGGTTTCTTTTGAACGTTTCTCTACTGCTTCACCCAGAATATATGACAGCTCTCGCTGACTTTCGCGCATTAGCTCGCGCAAGCGAATATTTTCATAGGCAATAGCAATATTGTGCGAGAAATAGTTAAGTAGCTGATGATCGCCTTGCTCTAGGGCCTGTTGATCTTTGCTGTTTATAATTCAGCCAACCCACATTGGCAGCCATAATAGACAGCAAGCCAAGGCAAGTGTACTTGCATAATTCCGGGCCAATTTATCATACCGGGTTGCTACTGAACGGTAATGTTTTAGCCTGGCAAACACGTTCTCTACTAAATGGCGATATTTGTACAGACACCAATCAATATCGCCATTTCCAATTTTTGAATTACGTTTACGCGGTATCGTTGGGACGCCATTTTTC
>NZ_AUDG01000053.1 GCF_000425345.1 Rheinheimera baltica DSM 14885
CACACGAAGATTTAAAAACGTCAGCACGGAAATCAGTTTGCATGTGCTGGCTTATAACCTCAAAAGAATGATGTCTATCTGGGGTACTGAAGGATTAGCCATTAAACTGCAAGAGCATTGCGGCTAGCGGCTGTAGTCGCTTTAGCTCCTGATACCACACCAATAGCGCTCAATATCGGACTTAATGAGCCTCCGAACCGCACTGAATGAAAACTAAAACGCACACAGATAACTTCAGCGAGGCACTAACAGTGCATACTGGCCAACCGCTGAAAGAGCGGAAAATATGAGTTTTTACACAGCCTGCGCTAGATGCCGAATTCGGCCACCTGAACCATTAATAAGGTTGAATTGGATGTTCTCAAGCTATTGAGGAATCTTTTTTGGCTTACTTTTCTGTCACTATATTGTTTAATGCACTTAGTGCCGCATCGTAATCAGGTTCTTGCGCCAGCTCTGGAACGACTTGCTGGTAAACCAGCTTGCCTTTTTTGTTGATAATTAATACCGCACGCGTTAACAGACCCATATCTTTGATCAGTAAGCCGTAATTGCTGCCAAAGTCACGCCATACTGCATCGGAAAGAACCGTTAGCTTATCAATATTCTCCTGCTGGCAATAACGTTTTTGGGCAAAAGGTAAGTCGGTGCTGATCGTCAATAGAACAACATCTTGTGGTAAGTTTGCCACTTCGCTATTAAAACGTTTGGTTTGCAGTGAGCAAATGCCAGTGTCTATACTAGGCACTACACTGATAAGCACAGTACTATTTTTAAAATCGGCAAGCTGCACTGTTTTGAAATTAGCATCAACGACCTTAAAATTGGGTGCAATGCTGTGTTGCTTGATAGGTGTACCCAGTAGAACGACATGCTGGTCGCCAACTTTTACTTGGCTCAAACGCTCTGGTAAATTGGCTTGTAAATTGGCTGCCGACAGCGTAAAACTAAAACCTGATAGCGTAATTGCCAGCACGGTGCGACGAAATACATGTGGAAAGGCTGACATAGAACAACTCCTGATGAATTTAAATGTGCAAAAGTAATTAGCTGGAATACAACATATTTTAACAGTTTACGCCCCAACTATAAATTTCAGTCTAGACTGATACTAAGTCTTTATGAAGTGAGACGCCGATGACGACTGCGGTACTAATTTGTGACGATTCTAATCTGGCACGCAAGCAACTGGCCAGAATTCTACCACAGGAGTGGCAAGCCAACCTGTTTTTTGCAGGTCATGGTGCTGAAGCCCTGGACACGTTATTAAAGCAGCATATTGACTGGTTATTCCTTGATCTCAATATGCCGATAATGGATGGCTATCAGGTTTTAGCTGAACTCAAGCAGCGTCAGCTTAGCCTTAACGTTGTAGTTGTTTCGGGCGATGTGCAACCAGAAGCCATTGACCGGGTTAAAGGTCTCGGTGCGCTCGATTTTATTCGAAAACCTGTCGACAGTGCAAAATTGCAACAGTTAATGCAGCAACACGCGGTAAATATCAACGCGACTAAATCTAAAGCTGCTCCCGCTAAAACTATTCTGCCTCCTGTAGAACTGGGTGCAGAAATGCGGGATGTACTGCAGGAACTTACCAACGTAGCAATGGGGCAAGCGGGAGATTTGCTTGCCCGGTTATTAAACGTATTTGTTAAATTGCCTATTCCTAATGTCAATTTAATTGAAGTGAGCGAGTTGCATATGGCGCTTGCTTCAGTCGAGCATGAGTCGTCAACATCTGCGGTGTGTCAGGGGTTTATTGGCGGTGGTGTGTCGGGAGAAGCTCTACTTATATTAACTGACTCTAGTTTCAAAGACATTGCCAGGCTGATGAATTATCAGGGTGAACTCACAGTTAAAGTTGAACTTGAGTTACTGATGGATATCGCCAATATTCTAATAGGTGCAGTGCTCAAAGGTTTAGCTGAACAAATTGACATGAGTTTTAGCCAGGGGCACCCGGTGGTGCTTGGTCAGCATGCTGCTGTAAGTGAGCTGATTAAAACTAACGCCGGGCGATGGAAAAAAACGTTAGCCATAGAACTGAGTTACGGCATAGAAAATTATAATATCAGTTGTGATTTACTGTTGTTGTTTACAGAAGACAGTTTGAAAACGCTGAATTACAAAGTTGCATTTCTGCTGGAGGAATAAGGATGTCGCAAGCGCAGGTAGATGTATCAGAAGTACATTGGCTGATGGATATGTTCCAGACAGTAGATGTAGGACTGGTTGTGCTTAATTGTGATTATCGCATTCAGGTCTGGAATGGCTTTATGGAAAATCACAGCGGTTTAACACCGCGGCAAGTTCGTGATCGTTACCTATTTGATTTTTTTTCCGAAATTGACGAAGATTGGTTACGACGCAAATGTGATCCGGTTATTTTGTTGAAAAACCGCGCTTTCACAATTTGGGAGCAAAGGCCTTACATTTTTAAATTCCGTAATTATCGGCCAATCACCGGCAGTGCAGAATACATGTATCAAAACAGCACCATATTTCCACTTTCCGATGCTCGGGGCAAAGTAACACATCTGTGTTTTATTATTTACGATGTTACTGATGTTGCTGTTAGCCGAATTGAGCTTGAGTCTATGAATGGCAGGCTGAAGCAGTTAACTAAAACGGATTTCTTAACTCAACTCTTTAACCGTGGACACTGGGAAGAGAATCTGATGCGCGAGTTTAAACGACTAAAGCGCTATCCGCATAAAAGTACCTTGTTGATGTGCGATATAGATCATTTTAAACGTATTAATGATACTTATGGTCATGCTGCAGGCGATGTCGTTATTCAATCTATTGCCGATGCCGTGCGGAAAAACTTGCGTACTACCGATATCGCCGGGCGTTATGGCGGCGAAGAATATGCTATCTTATTGGTTGATACGCCCATTGAACAGGCAGCAATTTTAGCCGAACGGTTAAGACAGTCGGTAGAATCCTTAACCATTAACTATAATGATAAAGCGCTTAAAGTAACCCTTAGCCTTGGCTTGGCCGAGTTTAATGCTGATATGTCAGAACACAGGCAGTGGATAGAGGCATCTGATAAAGGTCTGTATATGTCAAAAGCGAATGGACGAAATCAGGTAACGAGTTACCAACCTGAATAATTAGGTTGGTTTTTCGTCTGCTGCGGGACAGCTATATAACAGGTCTGCCGAACCATCTTCATTTTGTTGCTCCAAATAAACAGTAAACCCCCACAGCCGGTGCAGGTGCTTCAACACCTGTTCCTGACTGTTTGCTAACGGGATCCGGTTTTGTGGGATGTATCTTAGCGTCAGCGAACGATCGCCACTTATGTCGACATTATGAATTTGAATATTCGGTTCAATCTGGCTTAAGTTGTATTGTTGGGACAACATCTGTCGAATGCGTTGATAGCCCTCAGCATTATGGATTGCAGCTACCTCCAGACTGCCCGCTTCGTCGTCGTCGACTATCGCAAAAAGATGAAAGTCGCGGATGACTTTTGGTGATAAGTACTGGCTAATGAAGCTTTCATCTTTAAAATTTTGCATCGCGAAGTGGAGTGTTTCAAGCCAGTTGCTGCCTGCCACGTCAGGAAACCATTCTTTGTCTTCTGCTGTAGGATGTTCGCAGATGCGTCGAAGATCTGTGAACATGGCGAATCCCAGAGCATAGGGGTTAATACCCGAGTAATATTTGCTGTTGTACTCTGGTTGTGCAACCACGTTGGTGTGGCTGTGTAGTACCTCAAGCATAAAGCGGTCACTAACTTTTCCCTCATCGTACAAATGCTGCAAAATAGTATAGTGCCAGAATGTTGCCCACCCCTCGTTCATTACCTGTGTTTGTTTTTGTGGGTAAAAATACTGTGAAATTTTACGCACAATCCGCACAATTTCTCTTTGCCAGGGTTTTAGCAGGGGGGCATTTTTCTCGATAAAATATAACAGGTTTTCTTGCGGTTCAGATGGGAAACGCGTTACATGCTGAGTAGTGTCTGTTGCTTTTACCGGAATGGTTCGCCACAAATCATTAACCTGCGATTGTAAGTAATGCTCGCGTTCATGCTGGCGTTTTTGCTCTTCATCCAGTGATATTTTTTGTGGCCTTTTGTAGCGGTCGACGCCGTAATTCATTAATGCATGGCACGAATCCAGCGTATCTTCAACATCGCTTATGCCGTATTTTTCTTCACAGTCATTAATATAGTTTTTGGCAAACACCAGATAATCAATAATAGAGCCTGCATCCGTCCATGTCTTAAATAAGTAGTTATTTTTAAAGAAAGAATTGTGGCCATAACAGGCGTGCGCCATTACTAGTGCCTGCATGGTAATGGTGTTTTCTTCCATTAAATAAGCAATACAGGGATTTGAGTTTATAACGATTTCATAGGCCAAACCCATATAGCCGCGTCTGTAATTTTGCTCGGTTTGGATAAACTTTTTACCATACGACCAATGATGGTAACCCAGCGGCATGCCGACACTTGAATAGGCATCCATCATTTGTTCAGCGGTAATGACTTCTATTTGATTGGGGTAGGTATCGAGCCGATAGTAGGCCGCAACACGTAAAATTTCTTGATGGTAGGCGTCAAGTAGATCGAAGGTCCAGTCTGGACCATCAGATAAACACGCTGTCGCTTTAGTTTTAGCTTTGGCCATGTTAAACCTCTCTCGATTCAGGACGCTTTACGCCGCCTGCTTCTTGAATAACTCGCGAAATACCGGATAAATGTTGCTTATTTCTTTGATGTGCTCTATGGCAAAGTTGTCGAAACCGGGTAGTAGTTTTTCATACTCCTGCCATAAACTTTGATGCGCTCTTGGCGTGATTTCAATGTACGCATAATACCTAAGCAGCGGTAAAAGCTTATTGGCTAGTAACTCGGCGCAGGGGGCGCTGTCGTCAGTCCAATTGTCACCGTCGGATGCCTGCGCCGCGTAAATATTCCACTCAACCGGGTTGTAGCGTTCCTGCACAATGTCGTACATAAGTTTTATCGCACTTGAAACAATAGTGCCGCCAGTTTCCTGAGAGTAAAAAAACTCATGTTCATCAACTTCTTTCGCCTGAGTATGGTGGCGGATGTAAACCACTTCGACATTCTTATAACTGCGACTGAGAAACAAATACAGTAGAATGTAAAACCGCTTGGCCATATCTTTTGTGGCTTGATCCATTGAACCTGACACGTCCATCAAACAAAACATCACGGCTTTACTCGTCGGCTCTGGTCGTTTTTGAAAGTTTCGAAAACGTAAATCAAAACTGTCAATGAAGGGGACCCCTGCAATCCGTTGTTTTAACGTGCTGATTTCCTCTTGCAGTAATCGCATAAGCTGTTGATCCGGCACCGGTTCATTGTCCATATCGGCGAGTTTCTGCTCTAAATCGCGTAATTTGGCTTTCTTGTCCGCCGTCATTGCTACACGCCTTGCCAGCGAGCCACGCAACGACCGTACAATGTCAATATTGCTGGGCACGCCTTCAGAGCGGTAACCAGCACGGACGTTTTTATACAGTATCAGTTTATCTAGCTGGTTTTTTTTCAGGTTGGGTAACTCAAGATCTTCAAACAGTAAATCCAGATATTCGTCTTTAGAAATTGAAAACACGAAGTCGTCTGAGCCTTCGCCATCCGAGCTTGCGTCACCCTGACCACCCCCTGAGCCACCGCCACCTTGTGGCCGCTTTATCCTGTCACCTTCGCTAAATTGATCATTCCCAGGGTGAACGATTTGCCGGCGCCCCCCTTTGCCTTGATGAAAAAAAGGTTCACTGATATCTTTGCTGGGTATAGTAACGCTTTCACCGCTACTGATATCTGTTACGCTGCGCTGACTAATCGCATCAGACACCGCTTTTTTTATTTGCTGCTTATAACGGCGAATAAAGCGCTGGCGATTGACCGCGCTTTTATTCTTACCGTTTAACCGTCTGTCAATAAAGTGCGCCATACTACCTCCGGCTAAACTGCGTTATTGTGATTTACGAACACGCAGATACCACTCTGACAGCAACCTTACCTGCTTACGGGTATAGCCTTTTTCCATCATCCTATTGACGAAGTCGTCATGCTTCTTCTGATCGTCGGTTGAGGTTTTGGCATTAAATGAAATGACGGGCAGTAGCTCTTCGGTACTGGAGAACATTTTCTTCTCTATGACAGTACGCAACTTTTCATAGCTGGTCCAGCTAGGGTTTTTTCCATTATTTTTGGCCTTAGCCCGCAGTACAAAATTGACAATCTCGTTGCGGAAATCTTTCGGATTACTTATACCTGCGGGTTTCTCAATTTTTTCCAGTTCAGCATTTAGTGCTGAACGGTCAAACAATTGTCCGGTTTCCGGGTCCCGGTATTCCTGATCCTGGATCCAAAAATCGGCATAGATCACATAGCGATCGAATATATTTTGCCCATACTCTGAGTAAGACTCTAAATAGGCCGTTTGGATCTCTTTGCCGATAAACTCGATGTATTTAGGAATTAAGTAACCTTTTAAAAACTCCAGGTAGCGCTCAGACACATCGGCCTGAAACTGTTCACGTTCAATTTGTTGTTCTAATACATAGAAAAGATGCACCGGGTTTGCGGCGACTTCTGTACTATCAAAGTTAAATACCCGTGATAAAATTTTGAAGGCAAAACGTGTAGACAAGCCGGTCATACCTTCATCTACACCGGCATAATCGCGGTACTCCTGATAAGATTTTGCTTTGGGATCGGTATCTTTCAGGCTTTCGCCATCATATACCCGCATTTTGGAGTATAGGCTGGAGTTATCAGGGTTTTTTAAGCGAGATAGTACAGCAAACTGTGCCAGTGATATTAGAGTTCCTGGAGCGCAAGGCGCGGTATTTAGCTCACTATGCTCCAATAGTTTTTGATAAATACGCATTTCTTCACTTACCCGCAGGCAATAGGGCACTTTAACAATGTATACCCGGTCGAGAAAAGCTTCATTGTTTTTATTATTGCGAAACGTTTGCCACTCCGACTCATTGCTATGCGCTAAAATAATGCCGTCAAACGGCAGTGCTGCCAAGCCTTCGGTACCGTTATAATTACCTTCTTGAGTAGCGGTGAGTAGCGGGTGTAGCACCTTAATTGGCGCTTTAAACATTTCTACAAACTCCATCAGGCCCTGGTTGGCGCGGCAAAGTGCGCCCGAGTAGCTATATGCATCAGGGTCATTTTGCGCAAAATGTTCGAGCTTGCGAATATCTACTTTCCCAACCAAGGACGCAATATCCTGATTGTTATCATCACCCGGTTCTGTTTTAGCAATAGCCAGTTGGTCAAGAATGGATGGATATTTTTTAACGACTTTAAACTGGCTGATATCGCCGTTGTATTCGTGTAGCCGTTTACTCGCCCATGGCGACATAATATTTCTCAGGTACCGTTTGGGGATGCCATATTCCTGCTGCAAAATATTACCGTCTTCATTTACATCAAACAGGCATAGCGGATGATCAAACACCGGTGAACCTTTTAAGTAATAAATGGGAATTTGCTGCATTAAATGCTTGAGCTTTTCTGCCAAGGAAGACTTACCACCGCCAACAGGGCCTAGTAAATACAAAATTTGTTTGCGTTCTTCCAACCCTTGCGCAGAATGTTTTAGGTAGGAAACGATTTGTTCTATGGCGTCTTCCATACCGTAAAAGTCAGCAAACGCAGGGTAGCGGCTGATAACACGATTGGAAAACAACCTGCTAAGTTTAGGGTCTTGCGCGGTATCAATCAGTTCAGGTTGGCCAATGGCAAGCAGCAAACGTTCTGCAGCACTGGCGTAGCAGCTCTTGTCTTGTTTGGAGAGGGCTAAAAACTCCTGAATGGTATACTCTTCTTCTTTCGCTGCTTCATAGCGTGATTTGTAGTGCTCGAAAATACTCATATGCACCTCCAGCTTTATAAACATCGGGAAAGGGTTGCGGCTAAGCTGATATATTAAGGTTAGACAGTAAAGCCAGTTCCCGCCTAACTAATTGACAGAAATAGCGACAACTTTGTTTTACTATACGGATATAAAGGTAAACAGATCTGCAGATGTGGCGAATTAAGGTGTAAAGAACCATTAACAAAAAACCCGGCAAATGCCGGGTTTCTAATCGTTAGCGTCGGTTACTTAGCGAAGTTTTCGTTCGCGAAAGACCAATTAACTAATGCCCAGAAGGCGTCTAAATAGGTAGGACGGGCATTGCGGTAATCAATATAGTAAGCATGTTCCCACAAATCGACTGTCATAACAGGTGTAAGGCTGGTATCGGTTAACGGTGTTGCTGCGTTGCTGGTATTGACGATATCCAGGCTGCCGTCAGCAGTTTTTACTAACCAAGTCCAGCTTGAACCGAAGTTGTTCACTGCTTTGTCATTGAAGGCTGTCTTAAACGCAGCGAAAGAACCCCATTTTGCATTGATAGCGTCAGCTAATTTGCCTGTTGGCTCGCCGCCACCATTTGGTGATAAGCAGTGCCAGTAAAAAGTATGGTTCCATACCTGCGCGGCGTTATTGAACATGCCACCTTCAGAGGTGCGAACGACTTCTTCCAGCGATTTGCCTGCGAAAGGAGTGCCTTCAACTAAACCGTTTAACTTCACGACATAGGTGTTGTGATGTTTGCCGTAGTGGTATTCCAGCGTCTCGGCAGAAATGTGTGGTGCTAATGCGTCTTTTGCGTAAGGTAATGCTGGTAATTCAAAGGCCATTGTTGTTCTCCGTTGGCGTTGTTTATGTTGTCTGCATGGCGTAGACTACAAAACCTGACTAAAATACTCAAGTTTTACAGTAGTGGATTTGGCTGATCATGTTTTGATGTTTATGCTGATCAGCATTAAACGTCACTGCATTAGAGGTGGGGTTTTTTTTGTAAATCTCAAGTGCCTATGACTGCAGAAAAGCGTAAAATGTCTGCCAATCTGAAAATGCTTATGTTGTGAGGTGTTAATGGAAACGCTAGATAAAATTAAACAGCAAATTGCTGACAATCCTATTTTGTTATTTATGAAAGGCTCGCCGAAGTTTCCAAGTTGTGGCTTTTCTGCACAGGCATCACAAGCGTTGATCGCATGTGGTGAGCAATTTGCTTATGTCGATATTTTGCAAAACCCTGATATTCGTGCAGAGTTACCCAAGTACGCCAACTGGCCAACGTTTCCGCAATTGTGGGTAGAAGGTGAGCTAATCGGCGGTTGCGATATCATATTGGAAATGTTCCAACGCACTGAACTGCAGCCTTTAATTAAAGATGCTGCGGCGAAACATAAAACCGATACACCGGCAGAGTAAATGCGGATTAAATAGAAAAGGCGGTTATCACCGCCTTTTCTTTTGAACGACAGGTGTATCGCTTACGCAGATACAGCCTCTGCAGAATCATCAGCGTCGTCGTGTGACATAGCTGCTAAGGGCCAACCACCCAGTTTTTTCCAGTTATTGACGATATGACAGAATAGTTCGGCTGTGCGTTCGGTATCATACAGGGCACTATGGGCCTCTTTATTATTGAACTCTATACCCGCAGTTTGACACGCTTTGGCTAACACGGTTTGTCCAAGTGCCAAGGCTGAAAGACTGGTCGTATCAAATGAAACAAAGGCATGAAACGGAGAGCGCTTAAAATTTAACCGTTCTATTGCGGCATTAAAAAAGCCCTGATCAAAGGCCGCGTTATGTGCCACGATGACACTACGTTGGCAACCTGCATCTTTTTGCGCTTTTCGCACCGCTTTACAAATTTCGGTGATGGCTTCGCGTTCTGGCACCGCTCCTCGCAACGGGTTAAATGGATCTATACCGTTAAACGCCAATGAGCTGGCATCCAGATTAGCGCCTTCAAAAGGTTCGACGTGAAAGTGCAATGTTTGTAGCGGCACTAAATTGCCGTTATCGTCCATATCCAGCAAGGTAGCTGCTATTTCCAATAGCGCATCGGTTTTGGCATTAAAGCCAGCTGTTTCCACGTCGATAACTACTGGGTAATACCCTCGAAAACGCTGAGCAAGTTGGGTGCTGGGTTGTGTCATAACATCGCCATTTTATAAATCAGCGACTATTATGCCAAAAAATAGTGCTACCGTCTTGTTGCGGCATAGTGTTTGCTTAGTAATTATTGTGATTTATGTTTTGTGTACCAACTATAGTGAGAAACTGGGAAATGCGAATGTTATTTGCTATTAGCACCCTATTGTTAAGCGCGTCGGTTATGGCTCAGCCGCAGTTGCGTCAATATTCTGCCGCAATAGAACAGTCAACGTGGCAGCTTAGTCAAAGTTCGCCGGTGGCATGTCAGTTGCAACATGAAATTCCCCGCTTTGGTCAGGCTGTGTTTCGCAGTGTCGCCAATAAAGGACTTAATTTAGATTTTGAATTGCAAATGCTGCGTTTACCCGATAATTATGGTTTGGCTGAGGTCATGTCGCTTCCCCCAAGTTGGCGTCCGGGGGAGCCAGCTAAAGCGGTTGCCAGTATGCAATTGTTAAAGCAGTTCAATGGGGAACTACCGAAAAAAGTGGCATGGACGTTATTGTCAGAACTTGAACATGGTTTTAGCCCAACGTTTTATTTTAAAGACTGGTACAGCCCTTTTGACAACGTGGTGGCTGCGATAAATCCAGTGCAGTTTCCTCAGCCGTACCATTTATTTAATCAATGCATTGCAAAGTTACTGCCTTACGGATTTGATGACATTGCGTTTACGGTGTTGAGCTACGAGAGTGGTGGTGACCAGCTAACCCGGGAGTCTCAGCGTAGGTTGGCGCAAATTGCTGAATACCTGAAGTACGATAATGAGATTGATGTTGTTGAAATTCAAGGGTACACCGATAGCTACGGTGGGCGTTGGATGAACGAGCAATTGTCAGTAAAACGGGCAGAGAAAGTAAAAAGCTTTTTTGTCGATGCTGGGTTAAGCGCTGATAGGGTGCAGGTTGAAGGGTTTGGTGAACGGCGACACATTGCGCCGAATGATACGGCGCTGGAGCGTAAAAAGAACCGCAGGGTGGTATTGCAGTTAACTAAACCCTAGGTCGTTAACCGTGCTAGTTTTGTATCATAATATCAACCTGGCGCCATTCTTCGCGGCTAGAGATAATAACGCGCGCCTGTTTACCATTAACGACAAAATATAACTGAATGCGGCCATATTGCATTTGCTCATCAGTAGGGTCACCCAGTTGCTGAAGGTAAAAATCGCGTAACTCACTTTCCGTTTGGTGAGTATAAAAACTCAGTACAGCAGGTAACTTTTTGTCTAATCTGGCAAACTCTCGGGCGTCTGCAGGAACCGGGATCTGATAAAAGCTCTCTGCATCAGCACGTTGACTCACACTGCTAAGAGCCAATGCCATACTGAGTAAAATGACCAAACGCATGTTTTTTCCTCAACTTAAGTTATATTGTTGTTACCTTACCAAAGTTTAATGTGTTGTGCTCAGTTCAATGCGTATTGAGAGAGTTAACATTTTGCTTTAAACGCTTTTCAAATAATCTCAGCGCAGCCTGTATTTTGTCACCGGTAAAGGGTTTAGCAATAAACGTTGCTGCACCAGCCTCAATGCACTGCTTAACGTTTACCAAAGTACTTTCTCCGCTTACCATGGCAATAAAGCATTGTGGGTGGGAAATTTTAAACTTTTTTAACACGTCAATGCCGGAACCATCAGGTAAGTCAATATCAAGGAATACAATATCGGGTTGATGCAAATCAAACAGCGCTTGAGCAGAACTGGCACAGTTAGCGTTAAAAAAAATAAAGGTGTTATGGTGCAGTAATTTCTCGTTTGCTAAAGCGATAATGTTATTTCGTAGCAGTTGCCTTGAGTAGTCAACGTCATCCACTAACAAAATTTTAGGTTCTAACATCGTGTTTCCCTGTCTGGCTTAGCGCATCAAGAAAGCGATTACAGTTGTTCAGTAATTCATCTAATGCAACATCAGACAACAACTGCATTTGAAGTGAGCCAGCCAACTCTGCCAGTGTTGTTTCTCCAAAACTGGCGGCGCCCCCCTTTATTTTATGGCAAACCTGGCGCATTACCTCGCGCTCACTGTGCTTTAGTGCATCTTCGAATGTTTGGCGAAGTTGTGAGAGATTTTGATAAAATAAATTGGTGAGTTCGTCATCTATTAATAATGGAACCGATTTTTGCGGCGCCGTTCGTTGTATCACTTCCGCTAGCATGGCTGCATCAAATGGCTTGGATAATATTAAATCAAAGCCCTCAGTCGGTATTTCATCGGCTGACATAGCAATAATAGGTCTATCGTAGCCTAGCTGTCTCAGTATACGCATCACAGTAGTGCCGTCACAGAGCGGCATTTGAATATCGGTAAGCACGATGTCATATTGATAACTTAATGCTTCGGTAATCGCTTGCTCGCCGTTCTCAACACTATGAACTGTCAAGCCAAGGCCTGCGAACTGTGATGATAATAAACTGCGCATAAAGTCATCATCTTCAGCGATAAGAATGTGCTTTCTAGACGACATTTAAACTCCCACTAAATTTGAGCTAGCGAAACCTGTCAGCCCTAATTCTGTTCACAAGCTCTTGCGCTAACGGTAAAGGGTCTTTACATATTTGGCAAGCAACGAGTTCTGCCAATAACGGTGATAACAGAATACCGCGTGCACCCATTGCACCTAAAACATATAACTGATTTGCTTGTAAAGCGCCAGCCAGTGGTAAGTGATCAGGAACAGTGGCTCTGAATGCTGCGGCTGCGCTTTTTACCTCTGGGTTTAAAAACCAGTCCGGTTGTTGCAACTGGTCATTTATCAGCTGCATATTTATTTGGTCATCTTGTTCGCTGACAAAAGCATCTGTCGCTGAGCGATCAAAGGTGGCACCAATAGAATGCTCTCCCTGCCATTGCGGCGTAATATACCCTTTATGGCAAAGTACCGTTTTTAGTGGTGTCATTGCTGGTTGCTTTATGTGGCTTACTTGGCCTCGTATCTTGTTTACAGGTAGCATGGCGGTTTGTTCAAAATCAGCCATTTTACTACCACATGCCAGCACAACAGCGGACGCGGTAAAGTTGCCGTTAGTTGTACATAACTGCCATGCTTCGCCATCATATTCCAATTTATCTATATGGCACTGTGCACTAAAGGTAAACGTGGGCTGCAAAGCTAAATACGTTAACGCTTGTTGGCAAAATTGCTGAGGATTTAGCCAACCTGCAAGTGGAAAATAGATACCCGCTTGTTGTAGTGGCAGACCCGCAATTTCTGAAGCAGCACTGGCGTCTACCGCTCTCACTATCTCAGCAGGCCAAAGTGCATTAGCAATTAACTTCTCCTGGCGCAGTTTAAGTTGTGAATTGGTTGCCAAATGCAGCATACCGCACCAGTCCATTGCAAAATTTACCCCGGCGTTGTGCCAATATTGATAAAACCGGCGTGCAAACAGAAACGCCTGAACATGGATCTGACTATCATCGGTAAGATTAGCGTGCAAATTCGGATAAACTGCACCTTGGCGGTTTTGAGATGCCTGATGTGCGACCTCGCTATCCTCGCAAATTAAGTGCACGTTAACGCCACGCTGTGTTAACGCCAACGCCGTACAAAGAGAGGCAATGCCGCCACCAACGATAGTGACGTCTTTAGGGGACGAGTACTCAAGATTTGTGTCTGCGATAATTGTTGCTGTTAGCATTTCCCTTTTTCGGCCAAATCCTTTGATTTTAGTGACCGTAAAACCGGCTACTTGCAAACCCCGTTTCACTATCCCGGCTGATGTAAAGGTTGACACGGTAGTCGTATTTTTGCTGAGCCTTGCCAAATTCGAAAACAAAGTATCTTGCCACATGTCCGGGTTTTTACTGGGCGCAAATCCGTCGAGATAAACGGCATCAACTTCAGAAGTGAGCTGAGGTAGCTGACTATTAACATCGCCAAACCATAAATCCAGTATGACACTGCCATTGTCTAAACTAAGGCGATGGCAGCCTGCAATACACAGTGGATAGGCGTCGAGTAATAACTGACACAAATCAGAAAAGGTGTCATGCACGGCCAGAGCTCGCGTTAAATCTGCGTGGCTTAGGGGATACTTTTCAAAACTACTAAAATAGAGACGCTGACATTGTGCATGCGGGTGTGTAAGACGGTGCTGGCGAAAGCGTAGCCAGGTTAAAAGAAAGTTGGCGCCGGTGCCAAAGCCAGTTTCAATAATATGAAATGCTGCAGTAGGATGCTGTGGCCAACGTTGCGGCAAACCGTTTTGTTGCAAAAATACATAATCTGTTTCGGCTATACCGCCATCATTCGAAAAATAAACGTCATCAAAGTCAGACGCTACTGGCGTTCCTTGGTCATTAAAGTGTATTTTTGCATTGCTAAGCTCAGACATAAACGGCAAATTCAGTAGTAAAATCGGCTTGTAGTTTACCCTAAGCTATCGCAGAATTGAAAACAGAGTACAGGTGTGCGCTGAAAGCTGACCACTTTTTAAATCAAAGTCCGTACAATAGCACGCAGTATCATTATAAAGTTGCCGGTAATTGACCGGCCCCTTGGGAGTAAGCATGAAAAGAGCGGTAATCACAGGTATTGGTATTGTATCCAGTATTGGTAATAACAAAGATGAAGTTCTGGCATCGTTAAAAGCAGGTCGTTCTGGTATTACGCGTGCAGAAGAGTTTGCAGAGCTGGGCCTTCGTTCTCAGGTCTGGGGCAATATCAAGTTAGAGCCGTCTGAACATATTGATCGTAAAGCGATGCGCTTTATGGGTGATGCTGCCGCTTATGCTTATATTGCTATGCAAGAGGCCATGGTAGATGCTGGTTTTACTGATGAGCAGATCTCAAACCCACGTATCGGCCTGGTTGCGGGTTCAGGTGGTGCATCGTCTAAAGTGCAAGTAGAAGCGGCAGATATTTTGCGCGAAAAAGGCGTTAAGCGCGTTGGCCCTTATGCGGTGCCAAAAACCATGTCTAGTACCTGTTCAGCCTGTTTGGCTACGCCATTCAAAATTAAAGGTGTGAATTATTCTATCAGCTCGGCGTGTGCTACCAGCGCGCACTGTATCGGTCATGCCGTTGAATTGATCCAGTTGGGTAAGCAAGATGTGGTATTTGCCGGCGGCGGTGAAGAAGTTCACTGGACCCTGGCGATGGAATTTGACGCTATGGGCGCATTGTCAACCAAATACAACGACACGCCTGAGCTTGCTTCACGTACTTATGATGCAAACCGCGACGGTTTTGTTATCAGTGGTGGGGGTGGCATGGTCGTGGTAGAAGAGTTAGAGCATGCTCTAGCTCGGGGCGCGACGATTTATGCTGAAGTGGTTGGCTACGGTGCTACTTCAGACGGTTTCGATATGGTTGCACCCAGTGGTGAGGGCGCTGTGCGCTGTATGCAAATGGCCATGCACGGAGTTACTGCTGAAGTGGATTACGTTAATACTCATGGTACCAGCACACCGGTTGGCGACGTTAAAGAGTTAGGTGCTATTCAGCAAGTATTTGCTGGCAAGTCACCTGCTATCAGCGCCACCAAGGCGATGACAGGTCATGCCTTGGGTGCAGCGGGTGTGCATGAAGCCATTTACTCACTGCTGATGATGAAACACAGCTTTATTGCGCCATCAATTAACATTGGTGAACTTGATGAAGCGGCTGCAGGGTTAAATATTGTGACGCAAGCCAAATCTGCTGAGCTAAATACCGTGATGTCTAACAGTTTCGGTTTTGGTGGTACTAATGCCACCTTAGTCATGCAGAAATACCGCGGCTAAGTGTTTAGAAGGATAGTAAGGGAAGTCCCTTACTATCCTTCTTGATGGCCATATTTAGAATGATTTTTGCTAAGGGTAGTCGTTATAAGAATAAATTCGTTGAGATACAGGGTGTTTTCAACTATCTTGAACCAGAACTACGCGTACTGAGCTTATGCTAAATGTCATCAAGGGCGGTTAAAAAATTTGCATTGCCTTTTTTCGGTATCGCATTACTGGTTGTATTTCAACAACTCTTTGCACTCGAAAAAGCCCTTCCAATAGATTTTAGTCTGTTCGATCGTTATGTCGAAAAACATTCCACTACCGCTTTATCCATGTCCTCGTCTTGGCAAGCAATGCTACGTGATACCTCGTCGTTAACGACAACGCATCAACTTGAAGTAGTAAACACATTTTTACATCAGTCTTTTAGTTATATCACTGATATAAATCAATTTAATGTTGAAGATTATTGGGCTAGCCCAGCGGAAATGCTTGTATCAAAGAGAGGTGACTGCGAAGACTGGGCCATATTTACTTATGTAAGTTTGCGTGCTTTAGGTATCCCCGACATACAATTGCGCCTGGTATATGTTAGAGCAAGGATAGGGGGCGAAAACAGTAGTGTTAGTCAGGCGCATATGGTGCTTGCGTATTATCCTGATGGTGCGAGTGAACCACTCATTTTGGATAGTTTAATTCAAACTATTCTACCCGCGTCAGCGAGAACTGATCTCACCCCTGTGTTTAGTTTCAATTCAACCGGGTTGTGGGCGGGAAGCGGAAATCAAAAATCAAAACAAAGTGCTTCGGCGCGTTTATCTAAGTGGCGTGACCTTGTACAGCGATTGGAGCTACAAGGTATTTTATTGTAATGCCCAGCGATATTGGGTTAAGGGGTAAGTAATGTCTCTCATCAAGCAGCTGTGGATAGCGATTATCGTTATTGTGCTTTTAGCATTTGGTAGTAGTTTTTTTATTAGCGCTTATCAGACAAAAAACTATTTGGCAGAGCAGTTACAAGTAAAAAACATTGATAACGCTACAGGGATGGCATTGACACTTTCGCAGATGGATAAAGATCTTACTACCATGGAGCTGATGTTATCAGCCCAATTTGATACCGGATATTATCGTCGAATTGCATTAAAAGACATTGGCGGAAATGTTCTTGTTGAGTTTGCGTTAACGCCGCAGAAAGTTGATGCTCCGAACTGGTTTGTGGCACTGCTTAATTTTGATATTAAACCCGGCATAGCACAGATCCAAGATAGTTGGCAGCGTTTTGGCACTATCGAGTTGGAAAGTCAATCCGATTACAGTGTGGTCGCCTTGTGGCAAATAACGAAGGATTTAGCGACCGGATTTGTGATCCTTGCTATGTTTTGCGGGTTGGCCGGAAGTATATTATTGAACCGGGTACGCAAGCCACTTAATCAGGTTGTCACCCATGCAGAAGCATTAGGTAACCGACAGTTCATTACCACTGATGAGCCTGCTACTTTTGAATTGAAGCGTCTGGTAGCAGCGATGAATCGATTAACTGGCCGAGTCCGTTACATGCTTGAGCAAGAGCAAAAACAACTCGATCGCTTACAACGGCAGTATGAGCTCGACAATGTGACCGGCGCGTTTAACCGTGAATATTGCGCAAGTTGGTTAGAAGGTTACTTTAACAATAAAGAGCGCAGTGAACCCTGTTGTGTTTTTATGCTGCGTGTTATTGATCTGCAGGCGATTAACCTGAGGCTAGGGCGCTCAGACACTGACGTCTGGTTAAAGCGAGTGGTAGATGCTGTGCGTCAACATCAAGGCGTGCGCTTAGTGAGCCGACTAAACGGCAGCGATTTTTTTGTTGTGTTTGACCAATTAGAGTCGACGGCTGAACTGTGTCAGCAACTGATAACTTTGCTAAACACGGCCTGTTTACTAGAGCCGGCAGATCCAACCGCGCCCATTCTGGTTGTTGGTATATCGCTGGATGCAGTATCGAGTCGGCAACAAACATTATCACAGTTAGATGCGATGCTAGTTGATGTCGAGTCTAAACCGCTGTTACAAAGTAAAATTTTATATCAGGCGCAGGGTTATGACGCCCTGGGAGACGCCACAGACTGGTTAAAAGCCTTGAAGCAGGCTATTCATTCAAATGACATCATGTCGCAGCTATATCCCGTTCAGCTTCGCAATGGCACAATAATGCATCATGAAGCAATGCTCAGAATGCAAATTAATGCAGAATGGGTGTCAGCAGGGCAGATCCTGGGTTGGGCACGTCGTTATCAGTTTATCAGTCATCTGGATATCGCCATGGTAAAACGGGCTGTGTCGCAACTGAAAGACGACAGTGAATTGAAGTTGGCTGTAAATATCTCTGATCTTACCTTTACCAATGCGCCAGCACACTATGAACTACTAAAGTTATTACAGTCAGTTCCTCAGGCCGTCTGCAAACGCTTATCAATGGAGTTTGATGAGGCGCTGGTTGTTAAGCATCAGATTCTATTTATTAGCTTTGTTTCGGCTTTAAAAGCGTTATCAGTTGACGTGGGGTTGCAAAAATGTGGTTTCGCCATTAATGAGATTAAAGATATTGAGCAGCTCGGTATTGATTATTTAAAAATAGATGCGGCAATCGTTTTGCGTTATAAGTCGACTGATACAGCACAGCTTTTGGCCGGGTTAATTAAGCTGGCGCACACCCTAAGTTTAAAAGTAATTGCTGAGGGAGTAACATCCCCTGAGGATATCGATGGACTGCTGGCGCTGGGATTTGACGGTCTTACCGGTCCGGGCATTTCGTAACCGGTACATTTAAAACTACACTTAGGGCATTAAGCTGTCATCTTCTTCTTCATTAAGCAGATCCAGCGTTTTCATATTGTGACGTAGTGTTTTTCGATTGAGTAGCTTTATTTGTGCAGCCATCGGCAGGTCTGTAAAAGTTATCGTGCCATTTGCTGTAAGCAGTTCTATCAGGTCTTCAAGAACGCGGGCTAGCTCTGCGTCAGAATGTTGTAATTTTTTATTATGGCTTAGCTCTGTGTTAGCCAATTCGTAGGCAGGAATATTTTTTTGCATAAAAGACAGTAAGTCGGGGTCATTGTTTGACAAATACTCATTGTACTCATCCGTTTGCACAGTGCTTAAGGCAATAATTTGGTTGTCACTTGCGCGCTTAACGTACATGCTGGTAAACCCTTTAAAGAAGCAATATCAATTGCAAGCGGTCTTTAATGCCTAGTTTAGCAAACGTAGCGGTGAGATGCTGTTTAACCGTTCTTTCAGTAATATTCAAACTTGTCGCAATATCTTTATTGCTGAGTCCTTTTCGTGCAAGGCTGGCAACTTCATATTCTCTTTTAGACAGGCGACTTTCAAACGACGCCCAGTCATTTTTTTGCGGAATGATCTGTGAAAAAAACTGGTTTAGTTGGTTGAGTAACGAAGCCGGTAGCCAAAGGGCACCATTTCTAACCGAACTTACCGACTGAACAAAGTGTTCACTGCTACTGCCTGCATCCAAATAGCCTTTGGCACCCAAAGTAAGCGCAAGCTGAAGTTCAGCTAAAGATAATTGCTGACTAATAACAATGACATGTTTTGTACTGTTTAGCTGAGTTATCAGGCTCTGCCAATCCTGGCGGGCGCTATGAATTAGCACGACGTCACAAGAATGCAGATTATGGGTATTCGCGTCTGGATAGGTTATTACATGTGGCTGCCCAAAAGCTGAAGTCCAGCTAGATGCTGTATAACCCGGCGCAGTATAAATTGCTACATTCGCCATCTGCATATTATCTCTCTGTCATCGCGTTGCTTTTAGCTCTGAGTAAGGGTTTAAGCAAGTAAGACAATACCGTACGTTTGCCGGTGACAATATCAACCTGAACCGTCATACCCGGTAGAATGTTTAACTTGTCGTCAAGCTTTTGGCTGGCGGTGCTTAACCTTACCACATAGTAGGTGTTATCTTGTTCATCAGTAACTGTGTCGGCACTAATATGGCTTACGCTTGCTTGTAAGCCACCAAAAATGGCGAAATCGTAGGCGCTAATTCTGATCATTGCGGGTTGCCCGATTTGAATAAAAGCAATGTCTCTGGGTGATATTCTGGCCTCAATCAGCAGTTTGTCATCCAGTGGTACAATATCGAGTATGTCTCTTCCTGGCGTTAATACACCGCCAACGGTGTTGATATGCAAGCGTTGGATAGTGCCACGAATAGGTGATTTAACTTCGGCTTGCTGTACCATGTCAACTAGCCCAGCTTGAACTTCAGATAACCCGGCAAGCTTAGCCCGTGACTCAGACAATTGGTTTCGCCAGCGGTTTAGTACCGTTAACTTGATTTCTTTAAGTTTATTTCGGGCTTCTTGCAAGGCAGATTCAGCTCTGGCAACATTCGCTTCGGCACGGCTAGCTTCGCCTTTTGCCCGCGCAACTTCTCGCTCCAGCCTTAAGATGTCAATATCAGATACCGCTCCCGAAGCTCTTAATGGCTTGGTGACAGTTAACTCTTGGTTGGTAAGCGCAAAGGTTTGATTGTATTGCAACAACGCTGCTTTCGCTTCTATTAGCTCCTGTTGCCGTTGTTGCTGTTGTTCAGCGTGTACGGCCAGTTGTTCGTTAAGTTCGGCAAGGCTATTTCGATACAATTGTATTTCATGTTGCAAGCGCTCTGGCGCTTTAGTTACGAGTTCGTCAGGAAATTGTGGGCTGGTTTCATTGGTTAGTGCAATTAACCGTGCAACTTCAGCGGTAAGGGCGTAATACTGCGTCTGATTTTCCGCTAGATTGGATGCAGAGCGAGTAGAGTCTACTTTCAATAACACCTGACCGGCTTCAACAATTTGGCCTTCACGTACAACAATGTCGGTTACCAGGCCACCATCAAGAGATTGTATGGTTTGTAATTGTTGCGAAGTAATAACTTTACCATCGCCTCTGGCTATTTCATCTAATGGTGCAAAGCCTGCCCACACTATCAGTACGACAACGCACAGTGCGATAGCATATAGTAAACGTCTGGCAGATAACGGTGATTGAGCAATGCGAGCCCATTCTGCCTCGCTCACCCAATCTTTTGAGTATTTCTGCGAAGCGTTTTTCATTAAGTCGTCCCCATAATTCTGCCTTGACGCAACGCTTCCATCACGGTGTCTTTCGGGCCATCCGCAATGATTTTGCCATTATCAATAACAATAATTCGGTTCGCCAGTGTTAGCAGTGGGCTTCTGTGCGTAATAAGTAACAATGTCTTGCCTTTAGCATAGCCTCCTAATTGGCGTCGGAATGCATCTTCACTACTGTGATCCAGTGCAGCTGTAGGCTCGTCCAGCAGTAATATAGGCGGGTCATTGAATAACGCGCGGGCAATAGCCACGATTTGCTTTTGTCCACCGGATAAATTTTGTCCTTTCTCGCCAACTTGCATTTCAAACCCAGCGGGATGTTGACTGATTAAGTGATTTAACCCAGAGATGTTGCAAATGTTGAGAAAGTGCTCAGCACTCTTTGCCGGTGCGGCAAGTTCAATGTTATAGCGCAATGAACCGCGAAAAAGTGTGATGTCTTGCGGCACATAGCCAACATTATTTCTTACCTGATGTAAATCTAGTTGGTTAATGTCAATGCCGTCTAAAAGCACTTGGCCTTCATTGGGCTGATACAGGCCTAAGATTAGTTTTTCCAAGGTTGATTTGCCAGAGCCATTACGGCCTAAAATGGCAACGTGTTCCCCCGGCTCAATGCTAAAGCTGACATTTTGTAAAGAGGGCAGATCGCTGTCCGGATAGGTGAAACTCACGCGCTTAAATTCTATCTTGCCTTGCAATACAGGCTTATCAATGGTTTTACGAGCCGCGTCTTGCTCAGAGGGGTATTCCATAAGCACATTCAGGTTATCAAATGCAGATGACGCATAGTGAAACTGCGCCAATAATCCAGCTGCTTGGCTAACCGGTGCCAACGCACGCGACGACAATAAAAACACAGCAATTAAGCTGCCTTGCGTCAGGTTACCATCTATGAGCAAGTATACGCCGGTAACAATTACCGCTACGCCGGCTAACTGTTGAATAAACCCAGTGACATTGCTAACGGATGCCGACACAGAGCGCATTTTGGCGCTGTTATGTGCACAGCTTAATGACAATTGCTCCCAATTGTGTTGTATGTCTGATTTTACATTACTGGATTTTGCGGCTTCTAAAGAGCCAATAGCTTCAATTAATGTGGCGTTACGCTCGGCAACAGACTTTGCTGATTCGTCAGATAAAAACTTTAATTTTTTCTGCGCAAAGTAGGCAAATAACAGTGAAATCATCGCACCTACGACGATGGGGGCGAGTAAAGGTAAACTTATAAGCGCGATAACAATACAATACAACAAAACAAAAGGTAAATCGGCTAGAGCAACGATAGTTAAAGAGCCAATAAAGCTTCTCACCGATTCAAACGATTGTACGATAGAAGCAAAAGAACCCGTAGATGTCGGCCGGTATTTTAGCTGCATCGACAATACTTTATCCATTATGGCCGATGAAAGCATGACATCAGTTTTACTTGCGGCTAAATCGACAAAGTGATGGCGCAGTAATTTCAATACTAAGTCAGCCACCAACACTAAGGTAATGCCTGACGCCAATATCCATAATGTATGCGTTGCTAAATTAGGTACCACCCTGTCATAGACATTCATAACAAACATTGGCATTGACAAGGCAAACAGGTTAACCAGGACGGCGGCAAGTAAAACGTCCCGATACAATGAGGTGTTTTGTTTTATGACACCCCAGAACCAATGTAAGTGAGCGGCTAGCTTAAAATGATTGGTTTTCTCTTCCGCATCTGTTTTCGGCCGAACATAAAGTACAGTGCCAGCATACATCGTATCAATGTCATCGAGCGTTATGGTGGATACACTTTGTGCTAGCTCGGGATAGCTAATAACTGCTTGTTTTGTTTTGTAATCAATATTATGAATTAAACAGGCTTTGTTGTCTTTTAGCAGTAAAATTGCTGGAAACAGAGCTGAGTTAAGCTCTGTCAGTGGGCGTTGTAGTATTTTGGACGCTAGCTTTGCTCTGTCAGCCGCCCGGCTGAACACCGCAGGGCTAAGCTGATTATTTTGTAGCGGCAGGCCGCTTATTAAAGCGGCCGGACTTACAGCGTGATGATGAAACTCACAAATATAAAGTAAGGCCTCAAAAAGCGGCCCACCGGTATTTGAGTTATTTAGTATCAATGAGCGTATCCCTGCATCTAGCTATCATTATTTTTGTCTAGGTACTATGGCCTCATCTTTCGCACGCACAACGGCCTCAATTCGACGGTTTAAGTTGTGTGCCTCATCAGTATTGGCCGTTGATAACAGCTTAGTTGAGCCATAGCCTTTAGCGGTAATGCGCTCAGCATCAATACTAAATGTTGATACCAAGATGTCTTTAATTGCATTTGCACGTTGTTGAGACAGTGTATTGTTATACCAAGCGGCTCCTTCAGCTGAGGTATGCCCCTGAATTTCAGTATTTGTATTTGGGTATCTTTGTAAGAATGCGGCGAAATTCTCAATATTAGGCAGGTTTGCCGGGCTAACTTCGCTAGAGTTATATGCAAAGTTCACTTTTAAAGTGAAGTTAACCATTTTCTCTGTAAATACAGAGCAGCCTTTAGCATCCACTTTATCCGTTTCCGGCGTGTTAGGACAATAATCAGCCTCATCTGGTACTGAGTCATTATCCGCATCATTAGTAAGTTTCAAGCTACTGTATACGTCAATTGCAGGACAGGCTGTTGCTGGGTCTACCTTCAATTTGTCTGCACCCAGCTCTGCTAACGATGGCCAGGTATTAGACGTTAAACCCAGGGTATTTAGTAAAGTACCCATTCCGGCTAATGTTCTGGCATTGGCCACAGTAAAACTAAAATTAGCTGACAAATATGCTCTACTCGCTTGAAAATACTCATTCTCTGAATCTAATACATCCAGTAAAGAACGTTGGCCAATATCAAACTGCTGTTTATAGGCGGTTCTCACTTTGTCAGAGGACATTCTGTGTTGATTTAACAACGGCAGTTGTTCTAAAAGTTTATTGCTGTCGTTATAAGATATTTGGATCGTTTGGCGAATATCTAAACAGGCTTTGTCTCTTAATTCTTCTGCAAGATTGATTTCAGAATAAGCGCGTTTCAGCGTCGCTGAATTTCTGCCGCCATTATAAAAATTGTATTTTAATTCAATACCAACACGAGCTTCACTCTGGTCTGTATTGACTCCAATGTCAGAATAATTTTGAAAGCCATAACTGCCTACCAAATTCACAGTGGGTTTGAAATTAGATTTCTCCGCCTCAGCTGCATATTCTGCTGCTTTTATATTTCTCAGTGCTGCATGATACGACGGGCTGCCCTTGTAAGCTTGTTGCAAAGTCTCGGTAACGGATTTTGGTATTGCATCAGGTATTACGACATCATTCATCACAGTTGCTGGAAGTTCGCCGACAACTCTTAGATAGCGGGTGGTGACATCATGCAAATTTGACGTTTCGGTGATCAGATTACTTTGCGCTAAGGACACACGGCCACTTATTTGTTCTAAATCCGCTAACTTGGCAACACCTGCTTTGGCACTGCTTTCTATCTGGCGATATACTTCAAAATGTTTATTTAAGTTGTCTTGGGCTAGTGCCACCAACTTACGCTGTACCAGCACGTCCTGATAAGCTCTAAATGCTTCAAGTGCGACATTTTCTGCAGTTTCCAGCAGATTAAAATAGGCAACTAATTGGAAATTAGAGAATCTATTTACCTCTGAACGAGTGCGACTTCCGTCATAAAGCATCTGAGTTAACGATAAACTAGCATAGGCTCCATCATATTCTCTGATTAAGCCATAGTCTTGTTTTTGGTATTGGTAACCAACAGTGCCATTTATTGATGGCTTGTAACCTGCGCGTGCTGCATTTACATCTTCACCAGAAGCTAAAAACTCGTACCACTTTGCAAGTACGTCTGGATTTTTTTCTATAGCCACCTTTGTAGCTTCTTGCACCGAAGCTGCAGAATAGCTCGCTGGCGACATGACTATTAATGTGAATAGAATAAGTTGTTTAAATCCCTTTGCGGTAGATATTGCTTTCACCTTAATTAAATCCTTATATTTTACAAAATACTAATGCACATAAATTGTACATTAAAGCATATGCTGTTGACTACCAACGCTAGCTAATAAAGTTAACATTTTAAAACCTGTACCCAGGTCCAATAGTATCAGCTCTGACAATGCTTTAAAGTACGTTCATAGATGCTAAACGGATGGATTATATTTATGTCAGAAATTATCGCTCAAGTTGTTGAAGGTACAGTAAAAGTTCAATCTGTGAATGGTGAAATAAGAGTGCTGAAGCAAGGTGATGCGTTGCTGCCTGGCGACATTATTATTACCGCAGATGACAGCGCAGTGGTGTTGGCATATTTAAATGAAACCGTTTCCATCGCGAGTAATCAACAAATAGTTATTTCCGATAGTTGGCTGCAAGCTGATGTTTCGGCTACAGATTCCGCGGTAAATGTAACTTCTGCAGATGATATTCTTGCTGTACTGGATGCAGAAGGTGACTTACTTGCTGAATTAGAGGCCACCGCCGCAGGTGGTGCCGGAACAGGCGAAAATAGTGGTAATAGCTTTGTTCGATTAACGCGGATCGCTGAATCTAATGATCCAAGCTTACTATTACCAGGCTCGTTTTCCGCTGCTGAAGGCCCAGCTGCAGATGCTGATCTGTTCGGAGCAGTACAGCCAGTAAATGAGCCGGTAGACATCCTGGTTAACAGCATTACTGAAGATAATATTATTAACGCTAGCGAGGCAGCTGGCACAGTCACGGTAAGCGGCACCGCAACAGGTGGTGATATTGCTCCTGGCGATTTAGTTACCATAGTGATCAATGGTGTTACTTACACTACCATCGTTCAAGCAGATGGTACCTGGTCAGTTGATGTGGCCGGTAGTGATTTAGCGGCTGGCCCGAGTTTTGATGTAGTGGTTACCTCCACAAATCTGATAGGTAACAGTGTGACGAGCTCTGTCACGTCAACGCACGGCGTAGATGTGACCGCTGACGCTGGTACTGTATTAATTGATAACATTACCGCCGATAACATCTTAAATGCGATTGAAGCGGGTTCGACAATTACTGTTACTGGCTCTGCAGTCGGCGGCGATATTGCCCCGGGTGATGTGGTTACGATGGTGATCAACGGCACTACTTATACTACGACGGTACAAGCCGATGGCACCTGGTCAGTGGATGTGGCCGGTAGCGACTTAGCGGCCGACACCAGTTTCGACGTGGTAGTGACTTCTACTGATGCGTCAGGCAATACAGTAGATAGCACCGGCACCTCAACGCATACTTTAGATACTGAAGCCGAAGCGGGCACGGTTAACATTGATAACATCACCGCCGATGACATCTTAAATGCCAGCGAAGCGGCAGGCACGGTGGTAGTTACCGGTTCAGCAGTTGGCGGCGACATTGCGCCGGGCGATGTGGTCACCATGGTGATCAACGGCACTACTTATACTACGACGGTACAAGCCGATGGCACCTGGTCAGTGGATGTGGCCGGTAGCGATTTAGCCGCCGACACCAGTTTCGACGTAGTGGTGACTTCTACTGATTCGTCGGGCAATACAGTAGATAGCACTGGCACCTCAACGCATACCTTAGATACTGAAGCCGAAGCGGGCACGGTTAATATTGATAACATCACCGCCGATGA
>NZ_AUDG01000054.1 GCF_000425345.1 Rheinheimera baltica DSM 14885
GTCGTTGGAGACCACAACGTTGATAGGTGAGGTGTGGAAGCGCAGTGATGTGTTAAGCTAACTCATACTAATTGCCCGAGAGGCTTAACCATACAACGCCCAAGATGTTTTGCGTGATAAAGCGCTAAGAAAGTACAGTGTGTAAATACTCATCAGCCTGCTAAGTTAAAGAGCATAAACAGTTTTTGCCTGGTGGCAATAGCGCTGTGGAACCACCTGATCCCATTCCGAACTCAGAAGTGAAACGCAGCTGCGACGATGGTAGTGTAGCATTCGCTATGCGAGAGTAGTTCACCGCCAGGCTCCCAATACGAAGCCCCGCTCATCGAGCGGGGTTTTTTTATGCCTAAAATTCAACGATTAGACGCTAAACTATGTTTATTAACACCCTTGAAAACTCACGGTCTAATTGAGGAATACTCAGTAGGCGAACTTTATTGTGTATGCTACGCTAGTATGATTAATCACCTTAATGTCTATTTTCTATGCAGTTGAATGTGCTAGCACCGTTTTTTGCTTTACCTTTGGACTGGCTTTTGTATAATGGCGCCACAAGCTACAGGGGCATAGTTCCAATTGGTAGAACAGCGGTCTCCAAAACCGATGGTTGGGGGTTCGAATCCCTCTGCCCCTGCCACTTCTTCTTATGAAAACACTACTTAGCGTTTCCCAGCAGCATCTACTCGATGCGTTGAAAATTAAACCTCTTGCATTGACTGAAGCATTTGTCAGAACTGATAAGTCTTCAGAGCAAACAGGTTTTAATGCTCCTGATTTAACTGAACTTTTCGCTCAAGATATTGATTTTCAACTCGCTGGAAAACGACGTTGGGTAATTCAAGTTGGTTTATTACAGTCTGAGTTAGATTCGGAGCAACTGATAACTCCGCCACTATCGGAGTTATTGCTCCCGGCACAAAAAAAGGCGCTTTGGTTATTACTGGGTACTATTAACGACATGGATGAAGCGTCAGGTTAGTGCTGATACATGGTCTTGTCGTGCAGTACTTTAAATTGCAATGGATAAAATAACCAATCAGAATGTGCTGTTGACGTTTGTTAAGATATTGCGTACGTTGCGGGCAATTAAAACGGCTTAAAGTGAAATGCCCCGATGAAGTTTGAAACTCTTACACCCGCCGATATTAGCGTAATACACCAAATTGAACAGCAAGCTAATCCCTATCCTTGGCCTCGTTCAGCTTTTGACAGCAGCTTTTCAGATTTATACCTCAACATAAAATTGGTCAATGGTGATCAAATATTAGGCTTTATTATTTGCAAAATAGTGGGTGATCAAGCTGAGCTGTTTAATATCTGTGTTAACCCTGCTTATCAGGGGAAAGGTTACGGTAAGCAGTTGCTACAATACTTACAAACTGTGTTACAGCAACGAATTGTGGCAGAGTTATGGCTGGAAGTTCGCTCGTCTAATAAAGTTGCGAATGCCCTTTACCAACAACAGGGATTCAATTGCGTAGATGTAAGGCGTAATTACTACAAAAATGCCCAAGGTAGCGAAGATGCGTTAATTATGTGCTTGTACTTATCTTAATCTGGTTTGCGGTTAATAATTAATTGCCCCAGAGCTTGTCGTTTTACTCGGCTTTGATTGTGTCTTTGTGCCAGATAAGCGAAAATACCCGCCATCCCAATAGTTAAAATAACTATACTGACGACACCCATGTAAACTGGGTTGTTGTGTTTATCAGTTTAAATACGATTAATCAGAAGACGATATTAATGACAAACGGTGTAATTCAACAAGAAGTCAGCAAAAGGCGTACCTTTGCTATCATCAGCCACCCGGATGCTGGTAAAACGACGATTACCGAAAAGGTACTGTTATTCGGACAGTTGATCCAAAAAGCCGGTACGGTAAAAGGAAAGAAATCTGGCCAGTTTGCCACATCTGACTGGATGGAGATGGAAAAAGAGCGCGGTATTTCTGTCACGACCTCTGTAATGCAATTTCCGTATGCCGATTGCCTGGTAAACCTGCTTGATACACCCGGCCATGAAGATTTTTCTGAAGATACTTATCGCACGCTTACCGCAGTTGATTCCTGTTTAATGGTAATTGATGGCGCTAAAGGTGTTGAAGAGCGCACCATTAAGTTAATGGAAGTAACCCGTCTGCGTGATACACCTATTATTACCTTTATGAATAAGATGGACCGTGATATCCGAGATCCGGTTGATTTGTTAGACGAAGTTGAAAGCGTACTGAAAATTGCTTGTGCCCCCATCACCTGGCCAATTGCCTCTGGTAAAGAATTTAAAGGTGTTTACCACATTTTGCGTGATGAGGTGATCCTTTATAAGTCCGGCATGGGACATACCATTCAAGACCTGGATGTTATTAAAGGTTTGAATAACCCTGAATTGGACAAGCGTATTGGTTATTACGCCGCTCAGCTGCGGGACGAAATGGAATTGGTGCAAGGTGCCAGCCATGAGTTTGACCGTGAGCTGTTTTTAAAGGGGGAGTTAACACCGGTATTTTTTGGAACGGCGTTGGGTAACTTTGGTGTTGACCATATGCTTGATGGCCTAACCGATTGGGCTCCCACACCACAGTCACGAGCGACAGACAGCCGTACTGTAGAGCCCACCGAAACAGGCTTTAGCGGCTTTGTATTTAAAATTCAGGCAAACATGGATCCTAAACACCGTGACCGTGTCGCTTTTTTACGTATTGTGTCGGGTAAATATGAAAAAGGCATGAAAGTACGTCATGTTCGTATTGGTAAAGACGTACTAATACCTCAGGCGTTAACTTTTTTGGCCGGTGACCGTGAGCATTTAGATGAAGCCTATCCGGGTGATATCATTGGCTTACATAATCACGGCACCATTAAAATTGGTGATACCTTTAGTACTGGCGAGAACATGCAGTTTACGGGTATTCCTAACTTTGCGCCTGAACTGTTCCGCCGTATTCGTTTGCGCGATCCGTTAAAGCAGAAGCAGCTTCTAAAAGGCTTGGTACAGTTGTCTGAGGAGGGCGCAGTACAGGTGTTCCGTCCATTGGATAATAACGATTTAATTGTTGGTGCAGTAGGTGTACTTCAGTTTGACGTGGTTGTTAGCCGATTAAAATCAGAATATAACGTTGATGCACTATATGAAAGCGTTAACGTGTCTACCGCACGCTGGGTTTACTCTGATGACGGTAAAGCGCTGGATGAGTTTAAAAATAAAGCCAGTCAGAACTTGGCGTTGGATGGTGGCGATGCCTTAACGTATATCGCACCGACAATGGTTAACCTGAACCTGTCGATTGAGCGCTATCCAAAAATTAAATTCCACAAGACACGTGAACACTAATAGGTAAGCCGGATGAACATTAAGCATTTATTAACCGAAAAAACTCAAGCTGCCTTTGTTGCCTTGGGCTTACCCGCTGACACCAATGCGGCGGTGACAGTAAGTACACGCGTCGAGTTTGGTGATTATCAAATTAATGGTGCAATGGCCGCGGCCAAGTTATTGAAAACCAATCCGCGCCAATTGGCAGAACAACTACTCGCGCAGTTGGATTTAGATGGCATTGCGGTAAAAACGGAGATTGCGGGCCCAGGTTTTATTAATGTGACTTTAGCAAAGGGCTGGTTGGCTCAGCAGCTACAACATGCCAGCGGCAATGCGCGTTTAGGCGTGGCGGCTAACACCTCACCACAAACGGTAGTGGTAGATTACTCTGCGCCTAATCTGGCCAAAGAAATGCACGTGGGGCATTTACGCTCAACCATCATTGGTGATGCGGTAGTACGTTCGTTAGAGTTCTGGGGCGATAAGGTCGTCCGCCAAAACCATATGGGGGATTGGGGAACTCAGTTTGGTATGTTAATCGCTCACCTGGAAGATAAGCTTGCCGCCGGGGTAGATTTAGAACAGGTGGCGCTCGCTGATCTGGAAGATTTTTATCGCGAAGCGAAAAAACGTTTTGACGATGAAGAAGGCTTTGCTGATAAGTCGCGCACTTATGTGGTTAAACTGCAAAGCGGTGATGCACATTGCCAAAAGCTATGGCAGTTATTTATCGACACCTCGATCAAACACAGTGATGAAGTCTATCAGAAGCTTAACGTCACCCTAACGCATGCTGACATTAAGCCAGAGAGTGCTTATAACGATATGCTGCATGGCATTATTGATGATTTAAAAACGCAACAATTAGCCGTAGAAAGTATGGGCGCGTTAGTGGTGTTTTTGCACGAGCTAGCTGATAAAGAAGGTAACCCATCACCCTTTATTGTGCAAAAGACCGGAGGGGGGTTTTTGTACGCGACGACCGATTTAGCTGCGTGTCAGTATCGAAGTCATACCCTTAATGCCGACCGGGTAATTATTTTCACTGACGCACGACAAGGCTTACACTTTAAGCAAGTTGAACTGGTCGCGCGCAAAGCCGGATATTTACGCGATGCCACTGCTTATGACCATTGTCCGTTTGGCACCATGATGGGTGAAGATGGCAAGCCGTTTAAAACGCGTACCGGCGGCACGGTAAAATTAGCCGAGTTGCTGGAAGAAGCGGTAGTGCGTGCCAAGGCCGTTGTGCAAGACAAAGCTACCGATTTATCTGCTGAAGAAATCGACGAAGTAGCGCGTAAAGTAGGTATTGGTGCGGTGAAGTTTGCCGACCTGTCGAAGAACCGTACCAGTGATTACATCTTTAGTTGGGATGCAATGCTAAGCTTTGAGGGTGCTACAGCCCCTTACTTGCAATACGCCTACACCCGGGTACGTAGCATTTTACGTCGAGCTGATATTGCTGACAGTTTCACCGCAGAATTCGCGTTAACCGAAGAAGCTGAAAAGCAGTTGGCTGTTAAATTACTGCGCTTTGAAGAAACGTTGCAGCAGGTTATGAAAGATGCACAGCCAAACCTGCTATGTAACTATTTGTATGAGCTGGCAAGCTTGTATATGACATTCTACGAAGCGTGCCCAATTTTAAAAGACGGTGTTGAACCAACGCAGCGTAATAGCCGTTTAATGCTAAGTATTTTTACTTCACGCCTGTTAAAGCAAGGTCTGGAGTTACTGGGCATTGAGGTTATGGAGCGTATGTAGCATGAAAGTCGACGATATTCGCCGTAGTTATACCAAAGATAAGTTGGATCTGGATAAATTGAACGAGGATCCCATTTCCCAGTTTGAAGGCTGGTTAAAGGATGCGATAGCCGCTGAACTACCAGACCCGACAGCAATGTGTGTGGCGAGTGTCGACGAGCATGGCCAGCCGTCTCAGCGACTGGTACTTCTAAAAGATGTCAGCACTGAGGGGTTTACCTTCTATACTAATTTAGGTAGCCGCAAAGCGAGTGAGCTAAGCGCTAACCCCAAAGTATGTTTGCACTTTCCGTGGCACCCGCTGGAGCGGCAGGTTATTGTTTACGGTACCGCTGAACGTGTACCGAGTTCACAGGTAATGAAGTATTTTTTGTCGCGTCCTAAAGAAAGCCAGTTGGCAGCGTGGGCGTCAGAGCAAAGCCGGCCAGTGTCTACTCGTCAGGCGTTAATGCAAAAGTTTGCCGAAATAAAACATAAGTTTGAACATGGCGAAGTGCCGTTACCTTCTTTTTGGGGCGGTTTTTTGGTAAAACCGCATAAAATTGAATTCTGGCAAGGCGGTGAGCACCGCCTGCACGATCGCTTTATGTACAATAAACAAAGCGATAACAGCTGGAATATAGACAGGTTATGCCCTTAACGGACAACACTGTTCTCAATGACACTGCTGCGGCGCAAAATGCTGGCAGTAGTGGTTTCAAATTGTTCGATACCCACTGTCACTTTGATTTACCTGAACTGGCAATACAGCAAGCTCTGCACTGGCAACAGGCACAGCTTGCCGGTGTTGCAGCTTTAGTTATCCCCGCCGTACAACAGTCTGCCTGGCAAAATGTGCTTCAGTTACACCAGCAACAGCCACATTGGTACGTTGCTTTGGGTATTCATCCCTGGTGGGCGGCTGAGCATTCTTTAGATGCGGTGGTTGAGCTTAATAAGCTCCTGATAGCAAATGATACTGCAGTTGTTGCTGTTGGTGAAATTGGACTAGATTATGCGCTAGCTGAAAACAGCTTCGATATTCAGCAACAGCTATTTGTTGAACAATTGGCACTGGCAAAACAACACCATAAGCCGGTTATCCTGCATCATCGCAAAAGTCAGCCGCAACTGCTGGCTGAGCTAAAGCGGCAGCAGTTTAATGAGGGGGGTATTTTGCATGCCTTTTCTGGAAGTCAGCAGCAAGCTATGGCGTTTGTTGATTTGGGCTTTAAATTGGGTATTGGAGGCACTATTACCTATGAGCGAGCCAGTAAAACCCGTAATACGGTGCAAAAACTACCATTAAACTGTTTTGTATTAGAAACCGATGCGCCTGCTATGCCATTAGCCGGTTTTCAGGGCGAGGTAAACACTCCCGCTCAATTGGCAAGAGTGTTTAGCGCGTTATGTCAGCTAAGAAAAGAGTCTCCAGAGGTTATTGCTCAGCAACTTTGGCAAAATAGTAGCAATGTATTAAGACTTCGGTCCTCGTAGTCGCAATGACTGGCGTGACAAACGCGAAAATCCTCGGCGTAATAAAAAACCAACTGCCCCAGCCAAAATTAGCATGCCTAACAACTGCTGCATTAATTGTTGCCAAGACATACTGATCTGGTTTAGTGATGTATCCAGCCTTAAACTCAGTTTCATATAGCCAAGTAGTTGCTGATCCTTGGTAATAGGCTGCACCATGGCTTGTAGTTGTTCTTTCTGGTTGGGTCCATATAGCAAACGTGCCGGGGCGCTGTTTTCTGACCAGCTCATACGAACGCCGTTGGCATCATATACCACAACATCGTACAAATAAGGACTGGCGGCAATGTGCTGAGTAAGTTGTTCCAGCCCGTCCAGCTCATCATGTTCAATCAAATAGGCCGCAGTGTGAGACAAGGCGGTAAGCGTTTCGCGCATTAACTGGCTACTTTGTTGCTGCAGTAACAGTTTGCCTTGTTGTTGCGTTAATACCCAGCTATGTAATAGCAACCAAATACCCATTACTGCAATAGCAATTTGCAGCAGCTTAATAGTGCTTGAAGTACTGCTCGGTATTGGGATATGGTTCTGCATAATTTCCATCAAGCACTGGCTAAAATAGTAGTTGCTACATTAAAATAACGTCGTAAAGGCGTGTAGCATGCCATGGCTGTGCTGCCAAGTATAGGTACTAGCGTGTCGTTTTTTTATCAGATCCCAACTATTCATCAACAGATTGAGTCGCCCCTTGATCTGCTAACTACTAACAATCACTACGCGCTACTTTGTCAGCAAGATACTGTTTTACTGCATAGTAATCATGTTTTGTCACTACCAGAAGGTGCAGCATTTCCCATTTGCTCGAATTCAACAACAAACGTGATACGTCTATTCGGCGATGGGCTTATCTGGACGGCTATGGTTTCACTGTTTAAGCATCTAAGCCCCGATACCGCAATATCTTGCCGCTTGTATCAACCGCATCCTGAATTGGATAGGGCATTGGAGCTACAGCTTACGCAACCTCTGACGATAGACTTGCAGCAACAACTTACTGATTTGGCACAACGACTGAATATTGAATTGGTGTATTTGAGCGCCCGGCCAACTTTAAATCTGCCTGGTTTACTTGTTATGGATATGGACTCGACAGCAATACAGATTGAATGTATTGATGAAATAGCAAAATTGGCCGGAGTAGGTGAGCAGGTGGCCAGTGTAACAGCCAGAGCAATGAATGGAGAGCTTGATTTTGCTCAAAGCCTTACGCAACGCGTAGCTAAACTGCAAGGGGCGCCAGAACAAGTATTACAGCAAGTATTAGACGCTGTACCCTTGATGCCAGGTTTAATACAGTTAGTCGCACACTTGAAAGCCCATAATTGGCAAGTTGCTATTGCGTCGGGTGGTTTTACTTACTTTACTGATGCGTTAAAAACACAACTGAATTTAACCGCTACCTTTGCCAATGTATTGGAAATTGCGGATGGCCTGCTTACTGGTAAGGTATTGGGTGATATTGTTGACGCCAATACTAAAGCGCAAGTGGTGAATTTATTAGCTGCACAGTATCATATAGACGTTAGTCAGACCGTAGCTATTGGTGATGGCGCGAACGATATACCCATGCTTAACGCGGCGGCTCTAGGGGTTGCATTTCATGCTAAACCCAAGGTACAGGCGCAGGCCAAGGCGGCTATTCGTCAAGGTTCTTTGTTGCAACTCTTGTACTTACTAGACTAAGCATGAAGCATCAGCAAAGTTCGCATTATTTGGATTTAGGCTCATATCAACTGCATGTGCGCCGATTATTGCCGTTTCAACCGGCAAACGCTCCTGCGTTAATGTTGCATGGCGCCATTGAGAACGGCCGTATATTTTATAGTGCTTCGGGTAATGGGCTAGGCAGCTACCTTGCCGACAATGGCTTTATGGTATATTGCCCGGATTTTGCTGGCAGGGGGTTGTCTAAACCTCATGTATCTGAAGGGTTTACGCAAAGCCAACAGCAAATGATCACCCAAGACATTCCTGCGCTTATTAACTATGTATTTGCGTTACATCAGCAACCTGTGGTGTTAGTAGCACACTCTTGGGGCGGTGTATTAGCCGCGGCGTGTTTAGCGCGATTTCCTGAGCTGGCTGCAAAAGTTGCTGTTAAAGTGTGTTTTGGCAGTAAACGGGTAATCAGCGTACAAAGCCTTGAACGAAAACTGAAGATTGACCTGGTATGGAATATCATTGCTCCTTGGCTCGGTCGCAAATATGGTTATTTCCCGGCCCGTAAATGGCGAATGGGTAATGATGATGAGCCCTACCAATTTTTACAGGATACCGTGTGTTGGATTAAAGGCGATAGCTATCAAGACATTAGTGATCATTTTGATTATGCGCACGCCAGTAAACAACTGAATTGGCCACCAGTTTGGCACTTTGCCGCCCAGAATGATCGATTATTGGGGCATCCTGACGATGTGAAAGCATTTATTGCTGAAACCTCGCAGCAAGCACGCTTTACCTTGCTAGCAAAAGATGCCGGCTATTTGCAAGATTATGACCATATTTCTATGCTAACGCATCCAAATGCGGTTGATGATCACTTTGTAGAGTTACGCGACTGGTTGCTGCAATTGAGCCAGTAAAGTCAGTTTGCGTTGGTCGTGGTTTTGAATTAAATCTGTCTTTGCGCCGAAGCGCCAAGGTAATTCTGATGAAATATCAATTGCATCAATTACGCCAGCGACACTCCAGAGTTCTTCTTCTAACTGTTTAGCTTTGTGAAGCGCGTACGCACTAATGTAGCTTAATTCTGGCGCGATAAAGTCAGTGTCAGGCCTGCCTGTACGCGACAATTGTAGTTTGTAGCAAAACAGCACATTGTGTTGCAGCGCATTAAGTACATATTCTTGCTTAGCTTGTTCAGAACTAAACTCGTAATCATAACGGCATTGCAGATTGGGTTTATCCGTTGCAGTTAAGCGACTAACGGTGATCAAAAGTTCGCTAGGTTTGGGATTATCAAACCGCTTCATTTGCTTCAATTGCTGAGTGAACTGCAGGCTGGTGGCATGATTTTGTAATATCAGACTTACATCAAGTTTTGCCGGGTCTTTACTGTAAATGCTAAGCAAGGTGTGCAAACTGTTGCCTGTGCTACCTTTAGCGATAGTATCAATTTCGTAGCGAATACCTTTTCTGTGTACATAAAGTGCAAAATGGTGTTGTGAATTTAAATATAAATTACGTAGTGCAACATTTAAACCAGGGTATTTAGGACTTTCCTCAGCAAGTGTCAGCTTGGCTCGATTGTTTTGTATCAATTGCTGAAAAAATAATCTTCCTACATGTGGTTCTGTGCCTTCAGCTGCGAGTAAGTTCATAATTGTGCGACTTTTGCTAACGGCCATTACCTCGTATGGCAAAGCCTGCAGTTCATATTTACTGCTAATCTTCTGCATGTCAGGCAAATTTAGTAGCAGTAAATCACCTTTTTGAAATCTAACCGGTAAAACCGTTTCTAATTGAAACCCTTTTGACGAAAAGTCACGGCTATGTCCATTTAATTCAGCTTGATTTTCGTTGTCACTGATCGTAACTGCGGTTTTATATAGGTAGCGAGACTCCGACCGCAAGTTGACGTATTGCACTGCAACAGCCTGACAGGGCGGCTGACTTGCAAGTTTCTTATGGCCAAATTGTGCCAGTAGCTTGAATTTTTGCTGATCAACAGGATAAGTTTGATACCAAAAAGTATTGTCACTGCCAGTGATATCCGTCAGGTTAACGATATAGCGTATATCCTGAATAAAGTTTTTAATCAGGCTACTAAGTCCTGTCTCAGTTTTTGCCTGCGTTTGTTCCGGTATGGTCGACGGAATTTCAGCCTGTGCAGCGTTAGTACGTAATAAGCTTAGATGAAACACCCGCCAGCTAGGTTTGCTGGAACCAAAGCCAAGAAATAGTTCCTTTAATGCTTCGGATTCAGAGAGTTCCTCACGCGTGGCTGAATAGTAAAATAACTTACCTTTCACCGCGTGAGTAAAGCTATATAGGGTCGTCGACATTTCCAATGACGTTTGTTGTAATAAACGCTTAAGTCGTTTTACATGACAGATACTGATAAACACTGCTTGATGTTGTTCATCAAGAAAGTACTGCCATACCGCTTTGTTATAGTCAGTGGTTAGTGCGCAAATGGGCACTGGTTGGCTATTTTTTACCGCAATAAAAACCGGTAATGTATTCGTTTTGGGTAAGTAAAACTGTTCATAACCTTTGCTCAGCATGCTTTGACTAACGTTATCAAGATTAACTTTATAACGTCTTTTGTTCGCATTGATAAAGTTTTGCAGAAATTCGACAAACTGTTGTTCGTTTTCATTTTGCTGCCGCTGCAAGCGCCAATACGTATTGTTACTTTGTTGATCGATATCGACAACTTTATAAGACACGCCATCGGCTAAACCAAGCACAAATTCTTGCTCTAGCCCGGTAAAATGGACTTTAACAATACTACCAATGACGCCTTTAATCGGTTGCTGTAACTTTATCTTACTGCCTGATACGGATAGGTCTGTTGAACTGGCGCGCACCCGCTTGGCACTATTGTCTAGCTCAAGCTCTATATCGATACTGTAATGCATACGCTCATCACGTCGTGCATTATAGTTGCCAAAGTGAATGATGGTCGCGTAGTGTGCGTCACTGCGTTCTTCGCTGTCTGGCAGTGGTGCCAGCTTGGCAGTATTAGTTTGTAACGCATCGCGAACACGGTCTTCTGTTTGTTTACGATGCATTACTCGAAAATTGTTCTCGGTATTTAGTACTTCTTCATATAAACCCAGCGTAAAACTGCCATATTGTTTTAAGCCTGCTTCAAATACTTTAACCGCATTCTCATCCATGTAATGGGTTTTACCCATATAATCGTAGGGCTTTACATCACCATCTACATGACCACGTAAATCAATGAAATAATTGCATGGTTGTGCCATGCGTTTCAGTTCCATTTTCAATAGGAATTGTTTTGATTTAGGCAGGTCTGACGTCAATAAACTAAATACCTGATCAAAGTCTGCTGAGTTAAGCAAACTTTTCATCCGGTCTATAACGCCGATATATTGTTGTAAATCTGCTGCTGTCATAATTCAGTCAGGTTAAATGCCAAAATACCGGCATCTTAGGGTTATAATCTGTAGTACGCTACGTTGTTACAAATTGAAAAGCAATATCCATGCCTTTCATTTGGTCTGAGAAAATAAATATGGCAAAAGTGAAAACAGCTTATGTTTGCAGCGACTGTGGCGCAGATTTTGTGCGTTGGCAAGGCCAGTGCACAGAATGTGGTGCATGGAATACGGTCAGTGAAGTCAGGTTGGGAAGCGGTAACAGTAAAAATAGCCGTTTAGAGGGGTACGCTGGGGCGGCGGTAGCCAAAGTCATGCGGCTAGATGAAGTTGACTTGCAAGAAGTGCCGCGTTTTAGTAGCGGCTTTGTTGAGTTTGACCGTGTATTGGGCGGGGGGATTGTACCAGGGTCTGCCATTTTGATTGGTGGTCATCCAGGCGCGGGTAAAAGTACTTTATTGTTGCAAATAATGTGCGGTTTGGCGCAGCAAGGTAATGCGCTTTATGTGACCGGTGAAGAGTCGTTACAGCAAGTGGCTATGCGGGCGCAGCGTTTGGGCTTGCCAACCAATGCGCTTAAAATGTTAGCAGAAACCAACGTTGAAACCATTTGTCATCTTGCGCAGCAGGAAAAACCACGCATTATTGTTATCGACTCTATTCAGGTAATGCATTTGGCCGATATTCAGTCTGCACCGGGCAGTGTGTCACAGGTGCGTGAAAGTGCTGCCTTTTTAACCCGTTTCGCCAAGCAGCATAACATAGCCATTATTATGGTGGGCCATGTTACGAAGGACGGCTCTTTGGCAGGCCCTAAAGTGTTGGAGCATTGTATTGACTGCTCGGTCATGCTTGATGGCGACAGTGACAATCGCTACCGCACCTTACGCGGAAATAAAAACCGTTTTGGGCCAGTAAACGAGCTTGGTGTTTTTGCCATGACTGGACAAGGTATGAAAGAGGTTAAGAATCCTTCTGCCATTTTCCTGACGCGTGGTAAGGAAGATCAGTCTGGCAGTATTGTTATGGTGCTTTGGGAAGGCACCCGCCCCCTATTGGTAGAGATACAGGGTTTGGTTGACTATTCCCCCCTAAACAATCCGCGTCGCGTCACGTTGGGGATGGAGCAAAACCGAATTTCAATGTTGCTGGCGGTAATGCATCGTCATGCGGGTATCCAAATGGCAGATCAAGACGTTTTTGTGAATGTGGTTGGCGGCGTTAAAGTAAATGAAACCAGCGCAGATTTAGCTACCTTACTGGCGCTAGTGTCTAGTTTTCGTGATAAAGCGCTACCAAATGACTTAGTTGTATTTGGTGAAGTAGGGCTTGCTGGTGAAATTAGACCTGTTCCCAGTGGACAGGAGCGTTTGCGAGAAGCGGCCAAGCATGGGTTTAAACGAGCAATAGTGCCGGCAGCGAATTGTCCAAAAGAGCCCATCGTTGGTATGGAAGTTATTGCCGTCAGCAAGTTAGCTGAGGCGCTGGAAGCTATTTAGTCAATCAAATAACGATTATCCTTCAAAGTTCTGGTTTTATTGTAATCATTGCTTGCAACAGTGCTAAAAAAAACAACCCCGCAAACGCGGGGTTGTTTTATCAGAAGGTGTTATTCTGCGGGAAGTTAAGTTTAAGTACTTGATAGGTATCTTCTTTAAGCTTGGTTAGCCCCAGTTTGTCATAGCTTTCTACCATAACTTCCAAAGCTTGCTCTACCAGTACAGAGTCTCGATAAAACTCTACAATATACTTACCGCGGTTGGCTGCAGCCAGGTAGGCTCCTCGGCGCATATAATAGTCCGCAATAAGCAGTTCATGCTGAGCAAGAGTATCTTTTATACTTAGCATGCGTTTTTTAGCTTCAGCCGCATATTTGCTTTGCGGGAAGCTTGAAATCATAATTTTAAAATCGTCAAACGCTTGGCGTGTGCTGGCTAAATCGCGGTCAGCCCGATTAATACCCATAGCGTCATGTAACGCATTTTCATCAGCTTGTAAGTTACTCAATCCCCGCATGTAATACACATAATCCAATTCAGGATGATTCGGGTTCAAACGAATAAAACGGTCAATACTGGCAAGGGCTTTTTGCACGTCACCCGCTTTGTAATAGGCGTAAATCAAATCTAATTGTATTTGGCGGGCTAAAGGGCCAAATGGATAGCGATTTTCAACCGCAGAGAGCATTTCGATTGCTCTGTTATATAACCCTTTATCTAGCACTTCCTTTGCTTGTTGATACATGGTTTGTGCTGTTTGTGTGCTATTAGGCACGTCTTTTGGCTTGCCAGCGCAAGCTGTTAACGTTAACGCCAGCATTGAAATCAGTAAAAAATTCGCTTTCATTTAAAAATCCGTTACTACTTGAGCTAAATGGCTGTCTAGTCTGACGTAAAATCGCTAAAATACATCTTATTGCGATTCTACCCCAGACCTGCCGGGGTTGCACACAGGATAACTGCTTCCGTTATGACAAAACAGCTAAAACTTTCAGAAATTGTACCAGACCATCTTTTTGGTAAACGCTTAGATCAGGTTCTGGCAGAAATGTTCCCCGATTATTCGCGATCTCGCATAAAAGAGTGGATTTTAGCCGACGCAGTGAAAATTAGTGGCGAAGTACACAATAAACCGCGGGAAAAAATGCTTGGCGGTGAACAGATTGATATTTTGGCTGAATTGCCTGAAGACGAGCGTTTTGAAGCTGAAGCAATTGACCTGAATATTGTCTACGAAGATGAACATATCCTGGTTATCAATAAACCTGCCGGTTTAGTGGTTCACCCTGGCGCGGGCAACTCAGATGGCACTTTGCTAAATGCGTTGTTGCACCATTGCCCGGGTATTGGCGAAGTGCCGCGTGCCGGTATAATTCAACGCTTAGACAAAGATACAACCGGCTTAATGGTAGTGGCGAAAACTATTCCTGCCCAGACCCATTTGGTTGAAGCAATGCAAGCACGTGAAATTACCCGAGAGTATGAGGCCGTATGTCATGGTGCCATGACCGGTGGTGGCACTATTGATGAACCTATTGGCCGACACCCAACCAAACGCACGCATATGGCGGTAAGCCAGTCGGGTAAACCGGCCACTACACATTTTCGGGTGATGGAAAAATACCGGGCCCATACCCGGCTGCGGTTACGCCTGGAAACTGGCCGCACGCACCAAATTCGTGTACATATGACCTTTGTTAACCATCCATTGGTTGGCGATCCGGTATATGCAGGTCGGCCCCGTCCGCCGCGCAAAGCAGATGAACATTTACTTACGGTATTGCGCAATTTTAAGCGCCAGGCATTACATGCCGCTATGTTACGTTTAGCTCATCCTATTACATGCGAAATATTAGAGTGGCATGCGCCAATTCCTGATGACATGGTGCAGTTAAATGCTGCGTTGCGAGCCGACACTGAAGAGCATGGCTTAGACTACGTATAAAGTGATGACTAACCGCGCCGCGTTACTCATTCCTGACTGGCCTGCACCACAACATGTGCGTGCAGTGTGTAGCACCCGTGATGGTGGTTGCTCCACTGGTGTGTATAGCAGCCTCAATTTGGGTGAGCACGTTGCCGATATAGCCAGTGATGTTGCGCAAAACCGCTTGCGGTATCAGCAACTTGCATGCATGCCGTCTGCTCCAGTTTGGTTAAATCAGGTGCATGGTACTGATGTGATAAGGCTATCACATAACAGTGTGTCGGGGCTGAGCGCAGATGCCAGTGTTACCTCGGTAAAAGGCATAGTGAGTACCGTAATGACAGCAGACTGTTTACCACTTTTGCTATGTGATGTTGATGGTACTCAGGTGGCTGCTGTGCATGCTGGTTGGCGGGGTTTATGCCATGGCGTGATTGAAAAAACCGTAGCACATTTTAGTCAGCCGGTTAACGTGCTAGCCTATTTGGGGCCAGCTATCGGTGCTACTGCTTTTGAAGTGGGGGATGAGGTTAGAGCCGCTTTTACTGCACATTCCGCCCAAGCTGAACTGGCGTTTATAGCAAAAGCAAACCGAAAGTGGCTGGCAGATATCTATTTGTTGGCAAGGCAACGTTTAGTGCAATGTGGAGTGACACAGATTTTTGGTGGTCACTACTGTACATATGAGCAATCAGAACTATTTTTTTCCTATCGTCGTGACGGACAAACAGGCCGGATGGCTAGTGCAATCTGGCTAGACTGATCTAAGTCAATTTTTTGACGTTTTTATGCTTGAATTTCCAGCAATAGCACCCAATCTTATGACATAACAGTGTTGTGCTTGTAGGAGCCATAAATGCGACTAGATAAATTTACCAGTAAGTTTCAAGAGGCTATTGCCGATGCGCAGTCACTGGCGCTTGGCCGGGATCAGCAGTTTATTGAACCGGTACATCTGATGTTTGCGTTGCTAAACCAGGAGGGCGGCACTGTTCGAGAGCTGTTAAATCGTCTTGCTATTAATTTTAACGAGCTACGTTCAAAGGTTAGCCAAGTCATTGATCGTTTACCTCGGGTTGAGGGCGATGCCGCAAACTTACAGTTATCTTCTGCTACTGCGCAGTTACTGCAGCAATGCGACAAATTGGCGCAAAAACGCAAAGATCAGTTTATCTCCAGTGAGTTGTTTGTGCAGGCAGCCACTGAAGATAAGTCTGATTTGGGTAAAATTCTGCGTTTAATTGGCGTGACTAAAGAAAATGTAACGGCAGCAATAGAACATATGCGTGCAGGTCAAAAAGTTGATGACGTTAACGCTGAAGATTCCAGACAAGCACTCACCAAATATACGGTGGATTTAACAGCGCGCGCAGAGGCGGGTAAGTTAGATCCGGTGATTGGTCGGGATGAAGAGATCCGCCGCTGTATACAGGTTTTACAACGTCGAACTAAGAACAACCCTGTGCTAATTGGTGAGCCCGGTGTCGGAAAAACGGCCATTGTCGAAGGGTTGGCGCTACGTATTATTAATAAAGAAGTGCCTGAGGGATTAAAAAACAAGCGGGTGTTGTCGCTGGATATGGGCTCGTTGTTAGCTGGCGCCAAGTACCGTGGTGAATTTGAGGAGCGGTTAAAAGCTGTGCTTAATGAACTGGCCAAAGAAGAAGGGCAGGTCATTCTGTTTATTGATGAAATTCATACCATGGTGGGCGCAGGTAAAGCTGAAGGCGCCATGGATGCGGGCAATATGTTAAAGCCTGCGCTGGCGCGTGGTGAACTACATTGTCTTGGTGCCACAACGCTGGACGAATACCGAAAATATATTGAAAAAGACGCTGCACTTGAGCGACGTTTTCAAAAAGTGTTGGTGGAAGAGCCCAGTGTTGAAGACACCATTGCCATACTGCGCGGTTTAAAAGAGCGTTATGAGTTACACCATGCAGTAGAAATCACCGATCCGGCAATTGTTGCGGCGGCCACCTTGTCGCATCGTTATGTGTCTGATAGGCAGCTACCAGATAAAGCTATTGATTTAATTGACGAAGCTGCTTCCAGTATTCGTATGCAAATGGACTCTAAACCGGAAGAACTAGATCGGTTAGAGCGGCGCATTATTCAGTTAAAACTCGAAGATAATGCTTTGGCTAAAGAGACCGACGACGCAACGAAAAAGCGCCGTGACATGATCCAGGAACAAATTCGCGAACTTGATAGTAAATACAATGAGTTGGACGAAGTTTGGGAGTCAGAGAAGGCTGCATTGCAAGGCACACAAAACATTAAAACCGAGCTGGAGCAGGCGCGTTTGGACTTAGAGGTGGCACGCCGTGCCAGCGACTTGCAGCGTATGTCTGAGCTACAATATGGTCGTATTCCTGAATTGGAGAAAAAACTCGACTTAGCGTCTCAAGCTGAAATGCATGACAACACCTTACTGCGTAACAAAGTGACCGAGCAGGAAATTGCTGATGTGTTGTCCAAAGCTACCGGCATTCCTGTGAGTAAAATGCTTGAAGGTGAACGTGACAAGTTACTACGAATGGAACTAGCACTGCACGAAAAAGTTATCGGCCAGGATGAGGCGGTTGCTGCTGTTGCTAATGCCATTCGACGCTCCCGCGCCGGCCTTTCAGATCCTAATAAACCGATAGGCTCGTTTTTATTTTTAGGCCCTACCGGGGTGGGTAAAACGGAGCTTACTAAATCACTGGCGCAGTTTCTATTTGATAGCCCTGATGCCATGGTTCGCATTGATATGTCAGAGTTTATGGAAAAGCATGCCGTATCTCGCTTAGTGGGGGCGCCACCGGGATATGTTGGTTACGAAGAAGGTGGCTATTTAACTGAAGCAGTGCGGCGTAAACCCTATTCCGTGGTGCTGTTGGATGAAGTGGAAAAAGCCCATCCGGATGTGTTTAATATCTTGCTACAAGTGTTGGACGATGGCCGGTTGACAGATGGTCAAGGCCGTACTGTCGATTTTAAAAACAGCGTTATTATTATGACGTCCAACCTGGGATCCGATCTTATTCAAGAGCATTATCGTGAGTACAGTTATGAGCAAATGAAAACGATGCTGATGGAGGTACTTACCAAGCAGTTTCGTCCGGAGTTTATCAATCGGCTGGACGAAACGGTAGTATTCCATCCATTGGATAACACGCAAATACGCAGTATTGCTAAGATCCAACTTGCGCGATTAGAGCAGCGGCTCGCAGAGCGGCAATATAAATTTAATATTACAGATCTGGCATTGGATAAATTAGCCGACGTTGGCTTTGATCCACTTTATGGCGCAAGGCCATTAAAACGGGCTATACAGCAATATCTGGAAAACCCTTTGGCGCAGGCGTTGCTGCAAGGTGACGTCATGCCCGGTAGCACGATTGTTTTAGACCACAATGGTTCTGAGTTTTTGGTAAGTAGCCATGTTTAAACCATGAAAGTGTGTTTGCCTCTGCCTTATAAGTGACCGTCCAGACGGTCACTTTTGCCATTAGGCTATCCATGTTAAGGTATGTCACTTATAATCATTCGTAATTCCATAACGCAGAAGTTGCTATATGACTGAGTCAAAGACTAATGACACCGCCCCACGTAAGGGCATTTTTCTGTTACCCAATTTGCTAACTACAGGGGGCTTGTTTTCCGGGTTTTATGCCATAGTCGCGTCGATGAACGGGCACTTTGAGGCCGCCGCTGTGGCTATTTTTGTCGCAATGATTTTTGATGGCTTAGATGGCCGTGTGGCTCGTTTAACCAACACGCAAAGTGAGTTTGGTGCTCAGTACGATAGTATGTCTGACATGCTGTCTTTTGGCATGGCCCCTGCGCTTGTCGCCTATAATTGGGGTTTGGCAGAATATGGCAAGTTTGGTTGGCTGGCTGCTTTTGTCTATGTGGCTTGCGCTGCACTGCGTTTGGCACGTTTTAATGCAAATTTAGGTGTTACAGACGGTCGCTTCTTTCAAGGTTTAGCTAGCCCCGCTGCAGCGGCCATTGTTGCAGGTATGGTGTGGACCGGCAGTACCTATGAAATTAATGGTGGTAATATTGGGTATTTGGTCGGGTTACTCACTATCATAACGGGTTTACTGATGGTCAGTAATTTCCGCTATAACTCGTTTAAAGATTTGAACTGGCGCGACCGTGTGTCATTTCTGACGATTCTGTTAGTGGTACTGGTATTTGTGGTTATTGCCGCGCGTCCTGCAGAAATGTTGTTTGGTATATTCTTTATTTACGCCTGTTCAGGGCCAATTACTACAATCCGCAGCGTGCGCAAGTTAAAACTCGAACATGTCGTAGGGGATTCAGATGATGCCGATTTTGACGAGTCAGAAAAAACACCTACAGAAAATGCGGCAGCTGAGCCTGTAAAGTCAGAGGATAATAAATCCTAATAATGGTCGTTGGTTACAAAAAACTCCGCTTTGGCGGAGTTTTTTGTAACCACACTTTTCAATAATGCGGCCGGTTTCATTGCGTGTGGTTAACCTGGTCGATTGTCAGTTGGCGCTATAACCACTTTAGTGCTCGGTAGGTGACAAAATCATTATTTGCAGTAAGCATTCAGGCAAGTTAACGTATTGAGACATTAAATGCTTAACTTGTATTGTGATACTGTTGAAATTAATTGGCTAAATTCAACCTTAGTCTTGAGTTTTGTTTTCGCGCCCCAATTTCAACACAGACATTTACCTTATTAAGGAATTACCTTGGGCTCAACTTTACAACAACGCCTGGCTGTGCTTAATTCAGCGCAACATAAGCAAGCAATAGTTGGCATTAAGCACGGTATTGAGCGCGAGACGTTGCGGGTAAAAGCCGATGGTAAACTTGCACTGACCCCCCATGCTAAGCAATTAGGTGCGGCTTTAACGCACCCCTGGATAACAACTGACTTTTCCGAGTCCCTTCTTGAGTTTATTACACCTGCCAGTGACAAAATTGACACTACCTTAGCCCAACTGGCCGATATTCATCGTTTTGCAATTAATAATATTGATGACGAGCAATTTTGGGCAGGCAGTATGCCGTGTTTTATTAAAGAGCAAACGCAAATACCCTTTGCTCAGTACGGTAGCTCTAATGTCGGGCAGATGAAAACCTTGTATCGTAAAGGGTTACATAACCGCTATGGCAGTATGATGCAGGCGATAAGTGGCGTGCACTTTAATTTTTCATTTCCCAAAGTATTTTGGCAGCATTATCAGCAACAGCTGGAGCAGTCTGGTGAATTACAGAACTTTATTTCATCACAGTATTTATCGTTGATCCGCAACTATAAGCGCTATGTTTGGCTAATTGTTTATTTGTTTGGCGCCTCGCCGGCAATGTGTAAATCATTTTTAGAGGGGCGATCAAGCCGCTATAACTTTGCAGAGTTAGGTAAGGGGACAGTGTACTTACCTTATGCAACCTCTTTACGTATGAGTGATTTAGGCTATACCAACAGTGCACAATCCAGCCTTAATATTACTTACAATAATTTAGAGGAATATATTGCGGGTTTGCATTCCGCTATTAGTATGCCATCGGAAGAATACCGCAATATTGGTGTTAAGGTAGACGGTGAATATCAGCAACTAAACGCCAATGTCTTGCAGATTGAGAATGAATTTTACTCCACTATCAGGCCTAAACGGACTACTGAATCTGGCGAGCGGCCAACCTGTGCGCTAGCAAAGCGTGGTGTTGAATATATTGAAGTACGGGCTTTGGATGTAAATCCTTTTAGCCCCATTGGCATTAGTGCCGAGCAAATGTACTTTTTAGATGTGTTTTTACTGTACTGTTTGTTGCAGGACAGTCCGGAATTATCTGCTGCAGAGCAAGCGATAACTGAGCAGAATTTAAAGAAAGTGGTTACGGACGGCCGGCGCAATAATTTAGAGATTATGCAAAACGGCCAACCCAGATTAATGCTTGATTGGGCAGAAGAGTTGTTTGCCGATATGATGCCGGTAGCGCACTATCTTGATAGTGCGCACAACGTTAATGACTATTCTGCGGCATTAAAACAGTTTTATTTATGTTTATTAGACCCCGCTCATACACTGTCGGGCCAGGTGTTAAACCAATTGCTGGCGAAACAGCAAGATAATGGTCATTTTATGTTGCAACTGTCTGCACAATATAAACAGCAGTTATTGCAAGAGAGCTACCAGTTTTATAGTGAGCAGCAGTTTATTGAGGCAGCGACACAATCTTTAGCGCAACAATACCAAATTGAGCAGCAAGATGACGTGAGTTTCGAGCAATATATTTCTCAATACTTTGCTGAAGTGCCTGAATGCGACAATAAAAAATCGGCTACCGAGTAGGTAGCCGTAATTGGTATCCAGGGAGAATAAAACTTGGTTGCGTCCATTCACCTTGTTAGAATCAGGTGTATGAAAAAAGTTCAATTAGCATTCAAAACTACGTTAGTAGTGGTTATCTCATCGACCTTGTTGGCTGGTTGCGCTACACCACCGCCGAAAAATACCTCCAACCTGTGTGACATCTTTTTAGAACACCGCGACTGGTATAATGCAGCATCCGATATGCGTGATAAGTGGGGCGTGCCTATCCATGTACCTATGAGCATGATGTACCAGGAAAGCAGCTTTAAACATAATGCCCAGCCACCAATGCGCTGGTTTTTGGGTTTCATTCCTTATGGTCGTGCAAGCTCAGCTTATGGCTATTCACAGGCTAAAACCGTTACCTGGGATGAATATGTTAAAGAGGCAAACCGGTTTTGGGCCAGTCGCGATAACTTTGATGATGCCATTGATTTTATGGGCTGGTATATCAGCAAGAGCCAGCGTATAAATGGTGTGTCGAAATGGGATGCTTACGCCCAATATCTTAATTATCACGAAGGATGGGGTGGTTATAAACGCGGTACCTATCGAAACAAGGCCTGGTTAGTTCAAGTGGCCAAAAAGGTTGATAGTCGGGCAAAAGACTATGCTTCGCAATTAAAAACATGTGAAGAAGATTTGCAAAGAGGCTGGTTGTGGCGCATGTTTTTTAGCTAAATTAGCGCATAAAAAAACCGGCAGCGCCGGTTTTTTACCATCGATTTAATCTTTCTTCAGGTGCGCCAATAACCGTACGCTTTTAATCATATTATCTTGTACATCTATTACTTCCATTGGATAGCCAGATAACCGAATACTAAGGTTGCCTTGAGGTATTTCTTCAAGATATTCCAGGATTAAGCCATTAAGTGTTTTGGGACCATCGGTGGGTAGTTCAAGATGCATTTCACGGTTTAAATCGCGTAAGTTAATACTGCCGTCTATCAGATAAGAGCCATCAGGCTGCGGTTTAATATCTTCGTTGCTGTCTTCTGCGATATCCGTGGTAAATTCACCCACCACTTCCTCCAAAATGTCTGCCAGTGTCACCAGCCCCTGTATATCGCCGTATTCGTCGACAACCAAACCTATACGCTCTTTAGTGCGCTGAAATTTCATCAGTTGGGTATTAAGCGGTGTTCCTTCCGGAATGAAGTAAATTTCGCTAACCGCGCGCATCAACGTCGATTTAGTTAACTGTTCTTTCAACAGTAAACGCATAAGTTCCCGGGGGTGCACAAAGCCGATGGCGTCATCAACGCTGTCACGGTAAAGCAAAATACGGCTGTACTGCACGTTAGCCAGTTGGCGTTCTATGTCTTTCCAATCGTCATTTATATCAATACCCACAATTTCATTGCGCGGCACCATAATATCTTCAACGGTGGCGTTTTCTAAATCCAGTACGCCTACCAACATACTTTGGTGCTGCTCAGGGATTAACGCCCCTGCCTCATGCACAACTGTACGTAATTCTTCAGCACTTAAGCTATTGCCTTGATGTTTTTCCGGGCTAATTCCCATTACCGCGAGGATGCCATTAGTAATGAAGTTCACCAGCCATACCAATGGGTAGAATATTTTTAGCAGTGGTTTTAACAATGCTGAGCTTGGAAACGCCACGCGTTCGGGGTGCAATGCTGCGATAGTTTTAGGCGTAACTTCAGCAAATACTAGCACGACCATTGTCAGCGCGACCGTCGCGATGGCAATACCAACGTCGCCATATAAGCGCATGCCAATAATAGTTGCTATAGCCGAGGCGGCGATATTAACCAGATTATTGCCAATAAGAATAAGGCCAATTAAGCGATCAGGCCGTTTTAGCAGGTCGCTGACCCGAATAGCGCCCTTATGATTCTCGTTTGTTAAATGCTTTAAACGATAAGGGTTAACAGACATCATGCCTGTTTCTGATCCTGAGAAATAGGCAGAGATGAATAGAAGTACGCCTAAAATAATAAACAGCGTACTCGTCGATATGTCGTCCAAGAGTAAATTACCTGTATTGCCAAACACCTGTACTTGATATTACGAAGTGTCTGTTGAGTCAAGGGTTAAAGTGTATTAAGCAGCACTTCGCGGACAAAACGGCTGCCAAAATAGCCTAGTGTTAACAAGGTGGCACCGCTGATGGTTAAAATATTGGCTGTTTTACCGCGCCAACCTTTACGGGCATGCCCCCAGCACAGTACAGAAAATACTATGAAGCCGAGTAAGCTAAACACATTTTTATGCAAATTTTCTCGTGCAAGCCAGTTATCCATAAACAGTGCCGCTACCAATAGCGCCAAACCCAGCAATACGGTGCCGGCCAACAACAGACGAAACTGCAAAACTTCAGCTTGAACAAGCGGCGGCATATGGCGTGTCATTGCTGCGAAATCTTTTTGTTTTAATTTATTGTTGATATAGCTCACTTGAAACGAATACAGCATCGCCATAATCAGAATGGCGTAAGCAATGAACGCCAGTAATATATGTACCAGCAAGCCAATATTCTGCTCAAAATGCTGTAACTGGATACTGTGTGGTAACGTTAGTACTGCTAGCTGCACCAGCGCAGCAAAACCATACACCACCGGCAATAGTAAAATTGTTGGCGTGCGAAGTGCTGTTAACGTTACAGCCATAGTAATAAGCCAACACACCAGGGAGCTGACATTTAGCAGGCTAAAATTTTGACCCTGATCGGTAAATAACATGCCAGCCAGTACCAGCATATGCAGAACTAAACCGGCTACTGCAGCGCTAAAGGTGGTTTTGAAGTGTGGTCCCTGCGGATGAAATATGCGCAACAACACTGAACCGGTGGCAACCAGATATGCAATTAAAGCCAGTGCAGTTAGCAGCGCCGTGGACATCTGTGGTATTTCCTTTCATTTCGATGACTTGATATTGTATTGCAACTTTCACCATATGCCCAGCGCTGTAGTCAACAGTTTCTTAACGGCTGCTTATGGCGGCAGTCTTTGATATAATCGATTACATTATCGCAGCTGAGTGCAAAATCATGTTTGAAAACCTTTCTGATCGTTTAAGTGCCACGTTAAAAAACATTACCGGCCGCGGGCGATTAACTGAAGACAATATTAAAGATACCCTGCGCGAAGTGCGTATGGCATTACTAGAAGCCGATGTGGCACTGCCAGTAGTGCGGGATTTTGTTGCTACCGTTAAAGAGCGTTCTGTCGGGCTTGAAGTCAGTAAAAGCTTAACACCAGGGCAGGAGTTTCTAAAAATTGTCCGTAAAGCCTTAGAAGAGGCCATGGGCGACGCAAATGAAGAACTGGCATTAAATACACAACCACCTGCTGTAGTTATGATGGCAGGCTTACAAGGTGCCGGTAAGACGACCTCTGTAGGAAAACTGGCCAAGTTTTTAACTGAACGGAAAAAGAAAAAAGTATTAGTGGTGTCAGCGGACGTTTACCGCCCTGCGGCAATTAAACAGTTGGAAACGCTAGCTAAAGATATTGGTGTTGAGTTTTTCCCCAGCGATATTTCGCAAAAGCCAGTTGATATTGTTAACGCGGCTATTGCTCATGCGCGCACGCGCATTTTTGATGTGCTGTTGGTTGATACCGCCGGTCGTCTTCACGTTGACAGTGAGATGATGGACGAAATTAAAGCTTTGCATAGCGCAGTAAAACCCATTGAGACGCTGTTTGTTGTTGACGCAATGACCGGCCAGGATGCAGCCAACACAGCTAAAGCCTTTAATGATGCTCTGCCACTGACGGGCGTTATTTTAACCAAGGCCGATGGTGACGCGCGCGGTGGTGCGGCGTTGTCAATCCGGCATATTACGGGTAAGCCAATCAAATTTATTGGTACCGGTGAAAAAACGGATGCATTAGAGCCGTTTCATCCCGACCGCATAGCTTCCCGTATTTTAGGTATGGGCGATGTGCTGAGCCTGATTGAAGAGCTTGAGCAGAAAGTCGATAAAGACAAAGCCGCCAAAATGGCGCAAAAAATGATGAAGGGTAAAGGCTTTTCACTAGAAGACTTTCGTGAACAGCTGGTGCAAATGCGTGGTATGGGCGGCATGATGTCTATGATGGACAAGCTGCCGGGCATGAAAAACTTACCTGCCGGTGCCATGAACCAAATGGGCGATAAGCAGTTTGTGAAAATGGAAGCCATTATCAATTCAATGACGCCAAAAGAGCGAGAATTTCCAGACTTACTAAAAGGCTCGCGTAAAAAACGTATCGCCGCAGGTTCTGGCACACAGGTGCAGGATATTAATCAGCTGCTGAAACAATTTACCCAGATGCAAAAGATGATGAAGCAGATGTCAGGTAAAGGCGGCTTAATGAAGATGATGCGTGGCATGGGCGGAAAGCTTCCTCCCGGTATGCTACCACCGCGCTAAGGCGTTAGTTTGATCCGAAAAACCGGCTTTATGCCTAATGCCGTTCACTTAAGGTGAGCGGCATTTTTACTTTTAGCCACCGGGTAGCGATTTTTCGATACCTTTAGCGTCCTTGGATAACTGCGTTCTCGCTTTCCTTCAAGCTTGAATTGACTGGCATTTTTTTCTATTTCCAAGATGAATCCGGGCACATTACCCGGCGCATAAATTGGCATCAGAGTGAGCTTGTGGATGATGTGCGATGAGGCATCTCTAAAGCTCAGTTGGTTTGGGAATACACTTTTAAGGGACTTGGCCATCAATACCATTTTGTATCGAATTAAATTGTAAGCGAGCAACACCCCCCATAG
>NZ_AUDG01000055.1 GCF_000425345.1 Rheinheimera baltica DSM 14885
AGCTGATCCAGTAATTGGTCTGTAATTGGCATTCTTTATCCCTTCTAAGGAGTTAGATAGAATGCCACTTACACAGTTTTTTTTACAGACTCGGTATGGATGCGCTACGTTCTGAACTGCTTGACGATGTAGCAGCGCATGCTAAACAGATTTTAGCGGATCATGGTATTGCAGATGATGTTGCAGACCAATGCGGCATAGCATTGGCAGAATTTCTGGCCGAACACTGGGGCGGCCAGCTAATTAATTTCCCTAAAAACTTCCTATACAAACTAGCGCAGCGTGACATGGACATATACGAAGAATTTACCGGGAATAACCACGCTAAGCTGGCACTAAAGCATGGCATGACGACACGTGGTATATATAAGCTAATTAATCGAGCACACAAACGGATTGTTGCAGAGAAACAGCCTGACTTATTTCCTGATTAAATTTGAAAGGCTTTTTCATTTCCTGTTCCACTTGATCCCAATTCCTCCTATCTGATCCCACAATTATCTCATTTAACCTGGTATATTTATCTCAAGTCTTCTCAGCATAAAACCGTATAGTTGCCGGTTAAGACAACATTCATTCTAATAAAAGGACGCCTAATGCCGTTTACACGCTTTGTTGTAGTGCTTTTTTCAATTTTACTGTTCAGTGCTTTTAGCACTTTTGCGCAGGTTAGAGGGGCAGGCCGAGTCACTCAAGTGATTACAGCACCTATTAGCTTTGAACAACAAGCCAGCAGAGTTGAAGCGGTTGGAACGGCAGAAGCACTACAATCTGTAGTGGTATATCCAGCGGTTGGAGATAAAGTTACTGCGGTCAATTTTGTGCCGGGTCAGTTGGTTAACAAAGGGGATGTACTGCTAGAGCTGGATTCCAGACGTCAGCAAGTGGCCGTTGACAGAGCAACTATTCAGTTGGCAGATGCAAACCGAACCCTTACCCGGCTGCAAGCCAGTCGTAAGCAGGGCGCAATCGCCCAAAGTGAATTGGATGACGCCATTACTGCGCGTGACTTAATGCAAGTGCAATTAACCGAAGCGTTAACTGAACGCCAGGACAGAACGGTGCGGGCGCCTTTCACTGGCATTGCCGGGCTTACCGACGTCGAGCAAGGCGACCGTATAAACCAGCAAACGGCTATCACCACTATCGATAACCGTGAACAACTGTTAATAAATTTTAGTGCGCCCGAAGCGGCACTAACCATTTTGCAAGGTAATGCTCATGTTGAATTGGCACCATGGCATGCACAAGAGCTGCGTATCAAAGCAAAAATTCAACAGATTGACTCGCGCATTGACAGTGTTAACCGCAGTATTCGTGTGCGCGCATTATTAGATAACCGTGCAGATATATATCGCCCGGGTATGAGCTTTCGCGTCATCATGCAGTTAGCTGGAGAAGAATATCCTGTTGTTCCTGAAGCTGCGTTGTTGTGGGGAGCAACCAGTGCCTATGTGTGGTTAGCAGAAAATGGCGTTGCTAAACGGGTTGATGTACAAATAAAGCAGCGATTAGCAGGACGTTTATTGGTGTCTGGTGCACTTAAACTGGGTGATGAGCTAATTGTTGAGGGCGTTCAGACCTTGCGTGAAGGGCAGGCAGTTAAAGCCGCTGTGCCTGCAGCGGCAAATAATGTGCTTTCGGACGGTGCATTATGAGCAAGCCCCTACCACAGAATGATTTGCCATCATTGTCTATTCGTCGACCGGTTTTAATTGTCGTATTAAATTTACTGATTATTATTGCTGGCTTTGCTGCTCTTAATTCCATAGAAGTGCGCGAACTTCCAGACTTTGACCGGCCTATTGTGTCAGTTACGGCAGCGTTTCCTGGTGGCTCGCCCGAAACAGTTGATACTGAAGTTACCAGTAAATTAGAAGGTGCTGTTGCCCGTGTCAGTGGCGTTAAGTCAATAAATGCGTCCAGTGAAGAGGGCAGTTCACGAGTAAGGGTTGAATTTCGCCCAGGTATCAATCTTGATGATGCCGCCAATGAAACCCGTGAGGCGGTAAGCCGTGTACAACGTGAATTACCCGAAGGGGTCGAGCGTCTGGCTATTATTAAAGCCGACAACGATGCTGAAGCAGTGGTCAGCTTGGCGGTGTCCAGCGAAACGCTAGATTTAGAAACCCTTACTGAGCGCGTAGAAACCGACTTAGCACCTTTATTTTTAAGTATTCCAGGCGTTGCTGATGTTCGCCTCAACGGTGACCGGGAGCGGGTGCTGCGGGTGCTTCTCGATCCACTTCGCTTAACCAGTTTTAATCTTGCGGTAACCGATGTGGCAGCCGCGCTGCGTCAGGCGCCCTTTGATGTGCCTGCAGGCAGTATGAAGTCAACGGATCAGCAGCTTATTGTCCGTGCTGACGCAACATCGATTACCGCTGAACAAGTGGCCGACATCATTGTTAGCGGTAACACCCGGGTTGGCGATGTCGCTACGGTGTATTTTGGCCCGGCTGATGCACAAAGCTTAGTGCGGCTGGATGGTAAACCCGTCGTGGGCTTGGGTGTAATTCGTCAGGCGCGCTCTAATACCATAGAAATTTCTGATGAAGTGTTGGCCATGGTTGCCCGACTGGAAAGTCGTTTTCCGGAATTAGTTATTCAGGTTACCTCAGATGATGCTGAATTTATCCGGGGCTCTGTAAAAGAAGTTATTACCTCTTTGCTATTAACCATTGCGTTGGTTGTGGCGACACTCTGGCTATTTATTGGCTCAGGGCGAGCCACCATAGTGCCAGCCTTGTCCATACCCGTGTCGCTAATTGGCGCCGTGGCTGCAATTTGGTTAATGGGTTTCTCAATAAATATTCTCACCTTGCTGGCATTGGTGCTCGCTACCGGGTTAATCGTTGATGATGCCATTGTGGTGACAGAAAACATTCAACGTCGTCGTAGCATGGGGCTAGGCGCCAGAGCGGCGGCGGTTATTGGTACACGTGAGGTGTTCTTCGCTGTAGTGGCGACAACGGCGGTACTGGTTGCTGTTTTTGTTCCCATAGCGTTTTTACCGTCAACTGCAGGGCGCTTATTCCGCGAGTTTGGCGGTGTGCTGGCCATTGCAGTAATTATTTCATCGTTCGTGGCGTTATCACTGGTACCGGCATTAACGGCGCGATTACCGTTAAAACAAGGTAGTAAAAATGTATTTTCTGGTGTTGGCAATAAGGTGCTTAACCTCTATCAGCGCAGCTTACATGTTGCGCTAGATAAAGCATGGTGGGTATTTATAGCTTGTTTGGTGGCAGCAGGTTCAGCAATAAGTCTTTACACTGTGCTTGATAACGAACTGATGCCTTCTGAAGATCGCGGTACCATACGAATTTTTGCCCGCGGGCCTGATGGTGTAGGGCTTAATTTCATGGACCGTCAGGCTGATAAAATGGAAGACATTTTGCTGCCTTACGTTAACGGTGGCGATATTGATTCTATTTACACGGTTGTAGGGCAATGGGATCCTAATTTAGTTTTTATTACGGTGCCACTGAAAAACTGGAGTGAGCGTGAACGGTCGCAGCAAGAGATTATTGCAGAAATAAGTCAGCCACTGGGCGCTATTCCCGGCGCGCCTGCTCGGGCGTTTGGTTCAAATAGCCTTAACTTGCGTGGTCAAGGCGGTGGTTTGGAATTAGCTTTAACTGGCGAAAGCTATACCGGTATTTTTGCCGCAGCGCAGGCCTTTTCAAAAGTCATTCAGCAAGAAATGCCTGCACTTGGGATGCCACGTATTTCGTATCAGCCGACACAGCCACAGCTTAGGGTAAACATTGACCGGCGCCGGGCGGAAGAGCTTGGAGTGAAGCTGTCCGACATTGCAACTACGTTACGCGTTGCTATTAATGGCGATGATTTAGCTGATTTAAATGTGGGCGACCAAGCTATTCCGGTGATATTGCAAGCAGTAACCTCGCAGGTACAAGACCCTACTGATTTAGCTAACCTTTACGTTGGTTCCAGCAACGGCGGTTTAGTGCCGCTATCAAGTTTAGCCACGATTTCAGAAGAAGGTGTTGCGGCCGAATTAGAACGACAGGCGCAGCGCCGTGCCATTGAAATGGAAATGGAATTACCTGAAGAACTGCCTATTCAAATCGCAGTTGAGCAATTAAGAGCCTTGGCAGAGCAACACTTGCCAGCCAATATCGGCCTGGTATTTTTGGGTGAGGCGCAAACCTTTGAAGAAACCACGCAAGAAGTAACACTGACCTACGTGTTGGCGTTTATTATCGTGTTGTTGGTGCTAGCAGCACAATTTGAAAGCCTAAACAGTGCTGTTGTTGTAATGGCGACAGTACCTTTTGGCATTGCAGCGGCATTATTTGCGTTATTTCTTACCGGTACGTCAATCAATATATACTCTCAAATAGGTTTGGTAATGTTGATCGGTTTGCTGGCAAAAAATGCTATTCTGCTGGTCGAATTTGCTGATCAACTTCGAGATCAAGGTTATAGCGTAAGAGAGGCGGTAGAAAATGCAGCCAGTATTCGCTTGCGGCCCATTACCATGACATTGTTGTCGACGTTACTCGGTGGTTTACCATTGATTTTATCTAGCGGAGCAGGCGCTGAAGCCCGCAATGCCATTGGTTGGGTAGTTTTTGGTGGCTTAGGTATTGCTGTTATTTTTACGCTGTATTTAACACCGGTATTGTATTTAGCTTTGGCCAGGTTTGCCAAACCCCGGGCCGATGAGAACAAACGCCTTGAAACTGAATTAGACGAAGCCGAGCAGCTAGAACAACGCTAAGGAGACGATTATTACCAGCATTCGCCCTGTTGTGACACCCGGCAATGCCGATCTGTGGTTTTTGCCATTGGGAGGCACGGGTGAAATAGGCATGAATCTTAACTTGTATGGCCATGCTGGCCGCTGGTTAATGGTAGATTGCGGCGTTACCTTTAATAGTCCGTTAACGCCGCAGAGAAGTGCAGCGCACACTAGCACTGAACTTGCCGAGGTTGTGACAGCCGATCCGGCGTTTATTTGCGATCAAGTCGACAATTTGTGTGGCATTGTTATTACGCATGCGCATGAAGATCATATTGGTGCCTTACCACATTTATGGCCGCGTTTTAAATGCCCGGTTTACACCACACCTTTTACTGCTGAAATTCTGCGGCGCAAACTTAATGGTACTGGTCTTCTGGAAAAAATGCCGATCATTGAGGTGCAAAGTGGCGACACCATTAATATTGGCCCATTTAACCTGATTTGGTTGGCCATCACGCATTCTATTCCTGAGCCACATGCGCTAATAATTAAAACTGCTGCTGGCAGTGTGTTTCATACTGCAGATTGGAAAATGGATGCCAGCCCAATACTCGGGCGAGCGTTTAAACCAGCGGTATTTAAACGTTTGGCACAGCAAAATATTACCGCAATGGTGTGTGATTCAACGAACGCACTTCGCAGCGGTTTTTCCGTATCAGAAGCGGATTGTGCTGCGGCGTTGCTACACGTTATCGCATCAGCAAAGGCTAGAGTGGTGGTAACCGGTTTTAGCTCTAATGTTGGCAGGCTAATTTCACTGGCGCGCATAGCGGTTAAAACCGGTCGCTATTTAGCGTTATTAGGCCGCTCATTAGACAATATGGTGGGTGCCGCTCGTGCAACCGGACATTGGCCTGAAGATCTTATTGTGATTGATGCACAACATGTAGGTTACTTACCCAAGCATGAAGTTTTGGTTGTTGCAACGGGTTCACAAGGTGAGCCCAGAGCAGCACTTAGCCGTTTGGCCGATGACCGACATCCGCTGTTGTTATTAGAGCAAGAAGATTTAGTTATTTTTAGCTCCATTATTATCCCCGGTAACGAGATGTTAATTGCACGGTTGGTAGAGAAGTTTAAAGCGCGCCATATTACAACCATGCAAAGCCACGATACTGACTTACCTATTCATGTGTCCGGTCATCCTAATGGCGCAGAGCTTGATTTACTGTACCGTTGGGTACAACCCAAAATAGCGGTACCCACCCATGGCGAGGCAGCACATTTAGCCGAAAATGCCAATATAGCCAGGGCTGCAGGTGTGCCAATACAACTGTGTGGACAAAATGGTGATTTATTTGAGCTGGCACCGAACCCCAGGCTGTGGCCTGGTTATGCCAAAGTAGGCCGTTTAGCGGTAAACCGCTAGGGAGCACAATTGCAGTTACATATACTGTCTTCCATTACCGAGGTAAGCCAAACCAGCTGGGATGCGCTATTCGATAGCCAGTATCCGTTTTGTCGTTACGCGTTTTTGCATGCATTAGAGCAGGGTGGCAGTGTCGATACCGCCACGAGTAAACACCAAACCGGCTGGCAGACCATGCATTTACTGCTTAAACAAGATGACACCCTCATTGCAATAATGCCGGCGTATTTAAAACAGCATTCTTATGGTGAATACTTCTTTGATTGGCAATTCGCAAAAGCGTATCAGCAATACCAACTGCCGTTTTACCCTAAACTAATTAACGCTATTCCATTTACACCAGCCCAAGGGCCACGTATTGCTATTGCACCCGGGGCTGTGCGCTCAGACGTGTTAACCATTCTACAGCAAGCCATCCGTCAATTAATGTTGCAGCTAAAACTCAGTCAGTTTCAAAGCCTGTACGTCGCCCCAGACGACAGGGCGGTTTTTCAAACGGGTGACTATCTCGAACGCTACGATGTGCAATTTCAGTGGCATAATAATCATTATCTTGATTTTAATGCCTTTTTAGCCGCGCTTAGCTCACGTAAACGCAAACATATTCGCAAAGAGCGAAGCGTAGTAGAACAGCAAGGTGTTGTTATAAAAACCCTTTCAGGCACTGAGCTGGATGCTGATTTTTGGTCATCGTTTTATCAGTTTTACTGTGCCACCTATTTTAAGCGCTCAGGTCATCAGGGCTATATTAGTCTGGACACCTTTTCACTATGGGGCAAGCATCTTGCCGATAGCATTGTTGTTTTTGCCGCTTATGCTGCACAGCAGTTAGTCGCAGCGTCGTTGTGCTTTCGCTCAGATGATACGCTTTATGGTCGCTATTGGGGCTGTTCTGCCGATTATGACCGGCTGCATTTTGAATGCTGTTATTACAGTGGTATAGAGTATTGTATTGCACAGCAATTAAGTTTTTTTGATGCGGGGGCCCAGGGTGAACACAAATTGCAGCGCGGGTTTAAGCCAGTGGTACGCCATGCATTTTACGATATTGCCCCTACAATGCTGTCTGAAGCGGTAACGCGTTACTGCAATGAAGAGCGCCAAAGCATTTTGCAGTACGTAGACCAGGCCAGTGACTTATTACCGTTTGCCAAAAAAGCCGATAATTGATGCGTATCACATTACTGGCATCTTATGGTTACGTTTCTGCTGTTTTAACTATCCGGTTGTGTCTTTAGGTGCTGCAATAATGTTACTAGCCGTTGTTTGTCATCTGCGTTTTGCTGCTTAATTTGACTCAGTTCATGCAGGGTATTTATAGCACTGAGCACTAGCAGTTGATCTCTGTTTGCCAGTGGAGACTGCGCTTGCATTGCTGACACATTTTCATCAAGCACGTTTGCCAGCAACTGCAAAGCAGCTTGCTGGCCTGGTGGTGCTTTAAACTGATATTCCCGCCCAAGCACTGTTATCGTCAGGGCATTTTGCTGCACCGACATTAGTTATTTCCGGCCTGAACAGTTTCCAGCAGTGTTTTTATCCGTGCCGCATCAGTATTTTGTTGCTCTTCTTTTTCCATAACATCTAGCTGCAGCAATTCATGCTGTTCAGTTAATGTTGCCAGTTGTTGTTTAAGTTGGGTGTTTTTTTGAAGCAGGTTTTGTACTGCTGTTTCCAGCTCGCTAATCAAGGTAGTCATCTGTAATTCCAAAACAGAAATAAAGGGCTGGCACCATACTGAATTTAGCGGTGCAACTCCAGTGAAAACGTGGGATCCAGCGCTGAATGCTTACTAAAACAACAAGCGTCGAAAAAGCCAGCAATCTTTGTTCGGCGCACACTGACATTAGCGCAAACTACTACAGCGGCCTTTGGTTGGAGGCCGCGAATTTTGAGAGGTTAAAATAGGCTACAGCTTAAATTCGTCGAAATCGGCAGCGCTGTGACGTTCAGCCATTTGTGGGCCATCACCAAAGGCACGGTTAACTAAATAGCCGCGTTTTACTGCCGGACGCTCATCTATCTGTTTAGCCCAGCGCAGCAGGTTAGGGTATTGCTCTACCGCCAAAAACTCAGACGCGTTATAAAGCCGGCCTAAAACTAAACCACCATACCATGGCCAAATAGCCATATCGGCTATACTGTACTCATCACCAGCAATATAGTTATGGTTCGCCAGTTGTTTATCTAATACATCCAATTGGCGCTTCACTTCCATAGCGTAACGATTAATTGGATATTCAAATTTTTCCGGCGCGTAGGCATAGAAATGGCCAAAGCCGCCACCTAAAAATGGTGCGCTACCCATCTGCCAGAATAGCCAGTTCATCACTTCCGTACGCTTTGCCACATCGGTTGGCAGGAAAGCGCCAAATTTCTCCGCCAGATAGAGTAAAATTGAACCGGATTCAAATACCCGGTTCCCGCTGATGGTATCCAACAACGCCGGTATTTTGCTATTAGGGTTAATGTCGACGAAACCACTACTGAACTGATCGCCATCGCCAATATTGATTAACCAGGCATCATATTCAGCTTCGTCAAACCCCGCTTCGAGCAGCTCTTCAAACATAATGGTTACTTTAACACCGTTCGGTGTCGCCAAAGAGTACAGCTGAAACGGCTGTGTGCCGCGAGGTAACGCTTTATCGTGTGTTGCACCAGATACCGGGCGGTTAATATTGGCAAACTGGCCACCGTTTTGGCTATCCCAGGTCCAAACTTTAGGGGGACTATAAGACATAATGTTTCCTTATTTCGTTTCATGGGGTAGTGCGCGTTGTACTAAGTTGCAAACAGGCATTAACTTCTAATCAGATATTGGCTTTGGGTGTTAGCTTTACAAGGCCATACAAGGTTTAATAAATGATGTTTTCGCTCTAAGACATAGTTAATTTGAATATCACAAGCATAAAAGCCGCCATACTTTGGCGCAAAGTATTGACGCACCAAAAACTTTTGAGCAACATATACAACTTACGATAACAGTCTGATTATTGGAATAAAACGGACTATGCAACAGAGATGGCTAAGTGCTAAAACCCCTTTTTCGTTGCTGCATAGCACCTTATTGTCAGCGCTACTATTACTAGGCGGTTGTGCTATACCCGTTGTAAAAAAATCAACCACACTCAGTTTACCTACAGCTGCTACACCGCTTAATAATGTCAGTTACTCCAGTGTAATAGCACTGCCGTATGAAGATCGCAGTATCAAACTGGCGTATAACAGCACCCCTTTACAATTTGGCCAGTTATATTTACCGGTTGATAAAGCCACCAATAGCCTGAAGAGCGCAGCTGGAATACCACTGGTTATCTTTATTCATGGTGGTTGTTGGTTAAATGCTTACGATATTTCACACAGCAATGCCTTTAGTCAGGCCATTTCTGCAGAAGGTTATGCGGTGTGGTCATTAGAGTATCGCCGTACAGGTGACGAAGGTGGTGGTTGGCCAGGCAGTTTAACAGACATCAAACAAGGTATCGCTTTCGCTCAAGCGTCGTTGCCACAATATGGCGTTGATACATCGCGGATTGTAATAAGCGGGCACTCTGCCGGTGGCCAGCTGGCATTATTAGCGGGCAGCCAAATAAAGGGGGCAGGTATTGTAGGCGTTATTGGCCTGGCGGCTATAACCGACATGCCAACTTACGCAAGCGGCAGTAACAGTTGTCAAAGCGCAACGGCTCAGTTTATGGGCGGCGCCTACAGCGATTTGGCACAGCAATATCAGCAAGCCAGCCCAAACCAGCAGCTTATGCACCCTGCAACATTATTATTGCAAGGCAGCAACGATAATATTGTGCCGCCAAGCCAGGCCAGCCAAAGCGGTATTCCTTATAAGATGGTCGAAAACGCTGGGCACTTTGATTGGATCCATCCGCAAACTACTGCGTATAAGCAGTTTGTTATTTCACTGCAGGAGCTATTACCACTTTGAATACGCCATTAGGTATAACCCAGTTAGAACAATTTGACGCACAAGACAGCCTTGCGGCAAAACGCGATGCCTTTGTTTTGCCGCCCAATACCATTTATTTAGATGGTAACTCGCTTGGTGCAATGCCAAAGGTGGCCGCGACACGTGCACAAGACGTTTTAGCCACTCAGTGGAGCCAGGACTTAATTAAAAGCTGGAACAGCCATAGCTGGATTGATTTACCCGGCACGGTAGGTGAAAAAATTGCAAGGCTAATTGGTGCTGCACCCGGGCAGGTAATTAGCTGTGACTCCACGTCGGTAAATTTATTTAAAGTGTTAAGCAGCGCCATGTTGCTTCAACAAGGTAGAAAGATTGTGGTGTCCCAAGCTGGCAATTTCCCTACCGATCTTTATATGGTTGAAGGCTTATCCAGTTTATTGGGCCAGCAAAATTGCCAGCTCCAGCTAGTAGACAATAACGAATTAGAAAGTGCATTAACCGAACACGTAGCGGTATTAATGCTTACACAGGTTGATTTTCGCAGTGGCCGCTTGCTTGATATGCAGCGCCTTACGCAACTGGCACACGAAAAAGGCATTTTAGTTATTTGGGACCTAGCCCACAGCGCGGGGGCATTACCCATTGAGCTTGATGCGTGCAATGTCGACTTTGCCGTGGGCTGTGGTTACAAATACCTCAATGGCGGCCCGGGTGCACCGGCATTTTTATATGTTGCCAAGCGCCATCAAGCTGATGTCGTACAACCACTGTCTGGCTGGATGGGGCATAAAACCCCGTTTAGTTTTGACAACAAGTACGATAAAGCGCCAGGGATCGAGCAATACCTTACCGGCACACCTGCCATCTTATCGATGAGTGTATTAGATGCCGCACTTGATGTGTTTAGTGATGTCGATATGAGCACACTCAGACAAAAGTCATTGGCACTTAGCGACAGTTTTCATAAATTAGTCAAACAACACGATGCATTGGCCGAGCTAACGCTTCTAACGCCGTTATCTGCAGCAGAGCGGGGTAGTCAGCTAGCCTATCAGCACCCTAAAGCCTATGCTTTGTGTCAGGCGTTAATAAAGCGTGGGGTGATTGCTGACTTCAGAGCGCCGGACATACTTCGCTTAGGTTTTACGCCGCTGTATTTGCGCTTTAGGGATATCTGGCACGCAGTGGAAATTCTGGCGGATATTGTACAAAGCGGCGAGTACTTAAAGGCAGAATATGCGGTTAAGCACAAAGTAACTTGATCAGTTAACAACCCGGCATTTAGCCGGTATTAAGGTGGTTTTTACTGCCTTTTTCTGATTTTTTAATGCTAATAACTTAAAGTGAGCGTTGAAATTGTAATAACTGATTATTTGCTGGCATGGCAAAATCATTCACTAACAAGAAACCCTGTTGCTCAGCTAAAGCAACGACTTGTTCAATATCTCTAATACCCATTGTCGCGTCACGCTGTTTTAACGATAAATCAAATGCCTGATTACTGTCACTGGTAAATCTACCCTCGTATTTAAACGGGCCATAAATACACAGTACCGCATCAGGTGTACACAACATGTTAAGGTGCATAAAAAACTGCTGCACAACCGGCCACGGCATTATATGCAAGGTATTTGCCGTGTAGATACCGTCGAAAGTTGTAATAAAAGCAGGCTCTTGTGTAACGTCGAATAATACCGGAAGCGGCAAATTAGCGATAGCACTGCGCTTAATGCGCTGAGTTAAGTCGGGCAAGTATATTGCCTGGTCTGACGCCTGCCAATGAAGATGAGGCAACGACGCAGCAAAATGCACTGCATGTTGCCCAGTACCGCTGCCTACTTCAAGGATGTGTTTACAATGTGCAAATGCCTGTTGTAACACGGCTAATATGGGCTGTTTGTTGTTTTCACACGCCTGAGAAAACGGCAAATCGGCGTTGTGGTGCAAAGTTATCATCTTAGAAGTTAAATACCACACCAGTTGCAAATATCGATACATCACTTTCAAACTGATAACTAGCGTAAAAATCGAACATCGGAGTTATACGGTAACGTGCTGACAAATCGCCATAGATAATTTCATCATCGCCTAAGTCACTGTAGCGTGCGGCGATATCCAGTTCCAAGTCTGCCGTTACCCTACAGCGAAAACCAGCACTCGCCTGAACTCCGTTATCTGTTTCCTTAACATTATTGAGTTTTGCAACAGAACGGCCGTATCCAGCTTCAAAAAAAGAGTCTACCTGATGAGATATCGCATCGCGCATGCCGAGGCTTAAAGTTACCTCTGACGTGTCAAGATCCACTCCCGTATCTGATAATGTTACATCGAAATAACTTCCCCGAAGATATATGTTGTTAGACAACAGGTAACTGCCATTTAACTGATATCCATCTGGTTTAAATCGCGGCCCATCACTGATTTTAATATTCGCTTTAGCGTAGCCTGCACTTAGGTAGTTCCAGCTGATATCAGGTGATGTTGCTGCCGTCACAGTGAAAGCTGCGCATCCAAAACCTACTAATGCTAAACCTGTAACAAGTAACTTCATATGGCCTCTGTAAAGATATGGGGAAAATAATCGCGAGAATAGTAACAGAAATAAGTCATAAGTGTTTATATTATTGTTTTTTTCGTTTATTTTTATAAACGTGAGGGCATTTCAGAGGTGAAAAATTAAATGTCGTCGCTAACGCACAACAAGTTCAGTCGTCTCATAGTTAACGTTAGTCGGTTTTCGGCAGTACACGGCTATGGTGCAAGCATTTTTCAATGTAGTACCTATAACAATTAATTTCATATGGCTTCTGTAAAGATATGTGGAAAAAACCGCATGCAGAGTGTAAATATGCGAGCGTGTCATAAAGACTGAATGTTATTAAATAAGGGCTTTAATTCGTCACTGTAATATCTGGCCGTGAACTCAGTTTGTTTTTACAATACGCTCAATAGCATCGAAAACGATATTAGCCCAAGTTTTACAACCTGACTCAGACGGATGAAAACCATCGGCAGCAAACATATCTGCCGTTAATGGTAAATCACTATATAGCAGCTGCGCTTTTGGCCAATTACTTAACTCGGTTGCCAGTGCCTGATTGAGCATCGCGGCTTTTAAACCTAGCCAATAATTAAGCGGTGAGGGTAAAGCAGTGAAGTGTTGCATAGGGGGAATAGCGCTAAACAATACATAGGGGTTAGTAAAATCGGTGGCCAGTCTGCTTAGTAATACTCGGATCTGCTTTTGAAATTCAGCCTTGCTGCGCCGCGCCGTAACATCATTCACACCAATGGATACAACAACCACATCCAGCTTATATACCGCATTTGGATGTGAGTAACTCTGTTGTAATAAGGTGTTTAAGCCCGCGCTATCCAGGCCGGTTTTCGCGACAAGTTGCCAATTTACCTGATAACGCTCTGCCAGCAGGTCAACTAATTGCCCGCAAAAGGCCTGTTCTTGCTGTGATAGCCCAACACCTGCAGCTGCAGAGTCGCCGCAAATTAACAAGCGCAACGGCTCGCCATTACCCAACATGCCGCTTCGACGACCTAACGCTTCAGGTAAGTACAAAGCACGTTTTCGTGCACGCTTTGCTTGCCATAACAGCAGTGGCCCGCAGAGCAGGGTAAGCAGAAGCCAACGTATAATCATTATTTAGAATTTATGTCCTATTTTTAAAATCGCTTAGCATACTATCAAGTTCAAAGAGCTGCATCATTAGTCGATATAACTTAAATCAATAACCAATTTAACTTATCTGTCGTAAATTAGAACTTCGTGTCTATAAAAAAATATTTATTTATTAAAAACAGATGTTTACCAAAATAATCCTTTGAAAATAACAATTTTAGGTTCATGAACCCTGGCTCAACCTGAAAAAGCTATCGATTTTCTAACCCTCTTATAAACAGCTCTACGACAGCATCGCAATACGTTTTCATCTCATTGTGCGTAGGTGCAGGTTCAATATGCATCTGCATACGAGTGCAAATATCAGCGCCTTTAATTAACGCTGCCAGTGCATTCGCAGCAAAGTAGGCATCATTTATTCTTAAGATCTCTTTGCGGTTAAGCTCGGTCAAATGCTGGGTTATCAGATTGATAACTCGTTCAGGACCTTCCCGATAAAACATGCGCGTCAATTTAGCCCTTTCAGTATTATCAAGTGCCATCAGCATGCGCTCCATGCCTAGCGCATCCTCGCTGACCAATAGCTGCATCAGACCAAAACAGATTTGAGTGAGTGATGACTTGGCATCTGTTGCGTCTAAATCAGCAAATTGCTGATCGGGGACAAATTCACGGCATTTTTTCTGTATAACCGCGGCAAAAAGCGTTTCTTTGTCTTTGAAACGAGAATACAGCGTAAGTTTTGAAATCTTTAACTTTGCTGCAATGTGTTCCATTTTGGTAGCGTGCAGCCCCATCTCACTAAACATGTCTCCTGCTGCACAAATAATATCGTCGCTTAGCTGCGGATTGACGGGTCTGCCACGCCTGGGTTTAGCTGATTTTAGCTCGTCCATAAAATAATCCAATTAAGATACTTGATCGTTCATTTAATGCTGCTATTATAGTACTCATTCGTACATTAAATGCAGTTTTAATTCATCTAAGTACCCGTCACGTTGAAAATCAGGTTGGTTTTGAGGGGTAAGAGGTTACCACGCACAACGAAATAGCCAAAACGTCAGCACTGCTAAAAATGCTGGTTTAAGCAATTTTGTAAAAGAAGTTACACCGATAGGCCCACAGTTTAAGGAGATTTTGATGCGTTCAGTTATTGGGTTAGTTGTCAGTTTAATCTTTGTTCCATTTGCGGCTATTTCTGCAGATTTGGCTGTACAGGTTAACGGTATTAAAAGTGATAAGGGCCGTATCGGCTGCTCTTTGCATCTGTCCGGCGATACATTTCCGATGGGTGAGGCGGCTTTACAGCAATGGCAACCTGCGCAAAAAGGCACAGTGAGCTGTGTTTTTAGCAATGTTAGCCCAGGTATGTACGCTATTGCCGTGTCACATGACCTTAATGAGAACGGTATGACTGACACGAATTTTCTTGGCATACCTAAAGAAGATTGGGGCGTATCTAATAACGTACGCCCGACAATGCGCGCACCAACTTTTGATGAAGCGAAGTTTCAATTTCCTAATGCAAACAGCATAGAAATTAGCATTGATTAATGTCTGTGAGCATCGTCAATCTGACGAAGTTGGAGAATAAATGAACAACATTCAATTGGTAAATAAATACGGGATTTGGGCTGTTGTTACGGGCGCAAGTAGCGGTATTGGCAGAGCGTTTGCGAGTGAGCTTGCAGCAAATGGTTTCAATCTGGTGTTAGTTGCCCGGCGACAACCTGAGCTTTTCCAGTTGTCATCAGAGCTCGAGCACACATTTGGTGTTGAAGCCAGGGTGTTGGCGTTAGATCTTTCAGACCGTAGTGCTAATGAACAACTCATGATGGAATGTGAAGCGCTTGATATAGGGCTGCTGGTTGCTGCCGCAGGATTTGGCACCTCCGGTCGTTTTATTGATGCTGAATTGGTAGATGAATTAGACATGGTTGATGTCAATTGTCGTGCCGTAACCGAACAAGTACATTACTTTGCCCGAAGATTTGCCCGCAATAAAAAAGGCGGAATTGTCCTGCTCAGTTCAATTGTTGCTTTTCAGGGGGTGCCAAAGTCCAGTAACTATGCAGCTTCTAAGGCTTATATCCAGACACTAGCCGAAGGCCTGTACTACGAATTAAAACCATACAACGTCGATGTTCTGGCGGTAGCTCCCGGTCCGGTGGACAGTGGTTTTGCCGAACGGGCCCGGTTATCACCAGGAAAGATGGAAACCCCCGATATTGTTGCCAAACAGTCTATTGCTGCACTTGGGAAGCGCCTCACCGTCAGACCAGGCATGTTAGCAAAACTGCTCAATTTTTTGTTGACCGTGCCCAGATATTTCCGGATCAGGATTATGGCGCTGGTCATGGCAGGCATGACGAAACCTCAGCTGAAAAACGGAACAATTAGTGAAAGGGGCACAAAATGAAGTCTCTGAGCAAAAAGTTATCTGTACTGGTTTTGTCTGTAACGCAATCCGCATGTTTGTTTAGCTCACCCATGCATTGGGATAAAAAACTGACGGCTGAACCAGAGCAACAGACTCTGGTGATGGCAGTGACACATGTAAAACTAGGTAAAAACTCCGGTGACAATGAGAAGTTTTGGCATGGCACTTATCAAGTTTTAGATTCGTTAACGCAGTACGAGGGATACCTCGGCCACAAGGTCAGGCGAAGTTTATCTGGACGTGAAGCATGGACGTTAACGCTGTGGCAAAACGAGGCTGATCTAAAGCAATTTGTCAAAAGCACTGTGCATGATGCTGCTGCAAAAGAGGGATTTCTCGCGGTGTCTACGGCGCGCTCCTTCCATTTAACGACGTCACGTTCGGCTTTGCAAACTGAATGGCGTGATGTTGAAGCGCTGATGGACGAGTACGGTAGTTCAATGTACTGAACCGACATTACTTATTAACTTTTTTCAAGGCGGATTATATGAAAGGTACATCGATGTTCAAGCTGATTATTGCCATTTTGACATTGCTGGGTTTATTTAAACCTTTTCAGGCTGAGGCACAGAATTATATAGGTTTAGGCATAGCAAGAGAAGCTACACATCCGGGCTCAGCCATTGACGAAAACAACATCTTGCCGGTGGTGAGCTATAACACGGGAATGTTTTTTGTCAGCAGTGTCAAAGGCGTGCCTGAGTTTGGGGCATCCTGGCCAATCACTGAAAATCTGACTGTGAGCGGCATTTTTGTGATAGAGCATGAAAGAAAAAGCTCAGACTCAAACACGCTAACGAGTAATGAGTTAACTGCTAAAGACCGTTCAGTTTCATTTGGATCTCTTATCGAATACAAAACCACTATTGGCCCGGTGCCGCTGGCCTTTTTAGTCAGGCTCAGAGCACGCAATGGCGATCACGACGGCTTTCTCGCTGATCAACGATTGACTATGGGTGTATTCCAAAACCGATTTATGCAGGCCCAAGTGTTTGGCCAGCTCACCTATTCAGACCAAGACGCCATGAATGCCGATTTTAATCTAGAGCCGTCAAGTAGAGCGATTGAGCTCGATAGCGGATTTAGCCAGGTTGCGATAGGCCTTCAATCAGTCTTTGTGCTGAATGACGATTGGAGCCTGCTGCTGTCAGCCGAACGACGTCAGTTACGTGGTGATGCGAAAACAGCCCCTATTACTGATCGGGAGAATGTTAATCAGGTTATTGCCGGTGTCACCTTTCAGTTTTGATGTATTTATGGTGACAAGATAGGGCCATCAGCCTAATTAATTTTGATAGTCAAGGTAATGATATGTATCAGTTTTTAGTAAATAACAACCCCAGACGTTTGTTGGTAATTTTATTACTTTCATCTGCACTGGTGCTAGCTCTGCTGATGTTTGCGTCCGGCGACAGAATGAAGCCAGCTTTATCTAACAGTCATCAACTGGTGAGTGTTGAAACGGCACTATTAACGTTACAACCATCCTTCGTTGAACAACATCGTATTCTTGCCCAGGTAGAACACATCAATGTCAGTAATCTTGGCTTTGATATCAGCGGTACCCTTGCTCAACTATTAGTTGACGAAGGCCAGCGGGTGCAGCAAGGGCAGGCGATTGCAAAACTCGACACCGAGCGTCTAACGGCCGACAGAAGTCAGTTGTTGGCATCATTAAAGCGTAAAGAAGCAGAAGCCGAATTAGCGCGGGTAACGTCAACACGTACTGTTGAACTAGCAAAGAAAAAGCTGGTGTCTCAACAAATTGCTGATGAAGCAAGATTGGCTTTAACATCGGCAAAGGCGGCTGTCGCCGAGACACAAGCTGCCATCGCCCGGTTAGAGGTAGAGCAGAGTAAAACCGTATTAGTTGCGCCGTTCGACGGTATGCTGCAAAAACGCTATGCGGATCAGGGAGCTGTGATTTCGGCGGGGCAGACGGTAATAAGGCTACAACAAACTGGCCAGCTAAGAGCGCGAATGGCGGTATCGGGAAAGGATGCCAGTGCATTAAAGGAAGGACAGAAAATCACCCTATTAAATGGGGGCGAATCAATTGTTGCTTATGTAGAGGCTGTTATTGAGAACAAACAGCGCGAAACCAGAACACAAGATGTGCTTTTGCTGCTAGATACTGGCGTTACTGATCTGGTTGCCGGCGATACGTTAATCTTCTCTTTACCCCGGGAAGTTCATGTCGTTGGCAGCTGGGTTCCCCGTTCGGCGCTTAGTGCAGGTGTTCGCGGCATGTGGCAATTGATGACAGTCGTGGATTCAGAACAATCATTTTTAGTGCAGCCTTTACTGGTCAATATCGAATACTTCGACGCTGAACGCGCTTTTGTATCTGGGGTGTTCACAGACAATACTCAAATAGTGACCGGCGGTATGCATAAAATCCAGCCTGACCAGCGTGTATCTGTGCAGCAGCCGGTGCTGACAATGCAAAGTATTGGGGCTAATCCGTTGGGCTTCAATCATGACTAACCAACAACCCTGGTTTATGTTGTTCTATAAAAATGGCCATTTGCTGGTTCTGACGATTGTATTATTACTCGTGGCAGGCCTATCTGCAGTTCAGAATCTACCAAGACTCGAAGATCCCAGGATTGATAATCGAAATGTCATCATCCTGACGCCGTTTCCGGGTGCTTCTGCAGAGCGTGTTGAAGTGCTGGTAACCGATGTATTGGAGGACAGCCTGCGGCAACTTGATGAGATTAGTGAATTAAAATCGACGTCTACAGCGGGCTTATCTTCCATATCTGTTGAGTTACAGCCATGGGTAACTAATAAGACCAATGAGCAAATATTCTCAAAAATACGTGATCGTATTTCTGAAGCCACTCGCTTGCTCCCAGCGGGCGCAGCTACACCGGTTTTAGATGATAAAAGAGGTGCTACGGCGTTTACGCTTATCGTGGCGCTTAAACATAGGTCGATAGCAAATGATACTTCTTTACTGCAGTTAAGCCGTTTTTCTGAAGAAATGGCTGACCGTTTGCGTAGTTTACCCGGCACAGAATTGGTCAGAGTTTACGGTGATGTGGCTGAAGAAGTGGTCGTTGAATTAAATGCTGAGCAATTAAAGCAAGCAGGCATGTCATTTGCCGATGTCAGCACGGTTATCGCTGCAGCAGATGCAAAACAAAGTTCAGGTGCGTTACAAACTGATGTGTATAGTACCCGATTGCAAGTTGGTGAGGAGTTCTCCGGTCTTGCCGCATTGCGTGCACTGCCATTAAAACTTCATGATGATGCCTTTTTAACGCTAGGCGATATTGCATCAGTTAAACGCGCTTATGTCACACCCCGCGATGAAATAGCGTTGGTTAACGGCGAAGAGGCTATCTTTATCGCCGCCAGGATGCGCACTTCCGTCAGAGTTGACCAGTGGACTGAGCAGGCACAAGCCGTCATCAAAGCATTCGAGCAACAATTTCAAGCAAATCTTGTTGTTGACAATGTATTTAATCAAAGCGAATACACGAAGGCCAGATTGAATGATCTTTCAAGCAACCTTTTGCTGGGTTGCGTTGTGGTGATGTTGGTTGTGTTGTTTTTTATGGGCACCAGAGCTGCATTGATTGTCGGCTTGTCGTTGCCGTTATCTGCCGCTTTTGCAACATTCACGTTGAGTTTTTTTAACCAACAAATTCACCAAATGACGATTTTCGGCATGATTTTGGCGGTGGGTTTGTTAATCGACAATGCGATTGTGATTACCGATGTCATCAGACACCAAATTCAGGTGCAGCAAAAGGAGAGAGCAGAAGCCTTCGTTGCCGGGTTAAAGCATCTCAGTGGCCCGCTTACTGCGTCTACACTCACCACTGTTTTAGCTTTTATGCCGGTATTTCTACTGCCAGGAAATGTGGGTGATTTTGTTCGCCCCATCGCGATCAGTGTCGTGATGGCGCTACTGGGTTCGCTGCTTATTTCACTCAGTGTCATCGCAGCTTTAGCAGCACGATATATTCCCGCTCGAACTGCCGGTACAACTCTGTTATCGCAAGGATTTCAGTGGCCTGCGCTTGCGGCTGAGACATCGCGTTTACTTGCTTATCTGATTGAACGGCCTTGGCGAACCATAACGCTGGTGAGTGTTTTTGCCATCAGTGGTGTCTTTTTGTCTACCACATTGAGCAATATCTTCTTTCCTGATGCCGACAGAGATCAGTTTCAGGTGTATATGTGGTTGCCTGACGGCAGCAATATTGCCACAACGCGCGAATTTGCTGAAGCAGCGGACACCTTTATCCGCTCGCAGCCCAATGTGAAGCAAGTCACCTGGCTGGTGGGTGGGTCAACTCCGTCTGTTTATTACAATCAGGTGATGAGTCGGGACGGTACTGCGCATTTTGCCAATGCAGTAGTCACAGCACAGAGTGTCGATCATGCAAGTGCTTTAATTGCCCCCATCCAAGAACAGCTTTCAACTCAGTTTCCGCAAGCCAAATTTGTGGTTAGAAGCTTTTCACAAGGACCTCCGGTATCTGCCCCTATTGCAGTGGAAATTTTTGGACCAGATTTAACTATCTTGGCAGAGCTAGGTCAGAAAGTTCGTTTGGCGATGTCCAAAACTACCGGTATTACTGAATCGTTAGCGTCGATTGACTATCAGGACAGTGAATTCAAATTAGCTATTAGCGCGCAAGAAGCCGCTTTAGTCGGCTTAGATTATCAAGGGCTTAGCGCACAGTTGTTCGCTGCAATGGAAGGTGTGGTCGGTGGGTCGTTGCTTCAACAAACTGAAGAGTTACCGGTACGGGTAAAGCTGGGTTTTCAAAACAGCGGCAACCTACAGGAAATGTTTGCGCTCAGTTTACTTGGGCTGCAGTCAACCTCAGACATCACGCTTCCACTGCATTCGTTAGGCCAGTGGCAGCTTGAAAGTAAAATCAGCGGTATTACCCGGACGAATGGACAGCGTGTTAACAACATTGAAGCGTTTACCCTTGCGGGCGTTAAACCCATTGATGCCAGTAATGCGTTAAACGCCATGTTAAAACAACAAGGTTTTACCTTGCCAGCGGGCTACAAACTGGTTACTGCAGGCGACGCCGGTGAGCAACAAGAAGCGGTAGGACAGTTATCGACTTTTCTACCTGTGTTGGCTGTGCTGATGTTTGCCACATTGATCCTGACGTTTAACAGCTTACGGTATGCTCTGTTAGTTTTTACTGTAGCAGGGCTGTCAGCCGGGTTTGGTTTATTAAGCCTCTGGATCTCAGGTTTACCCATGGGTTTTAACCCGCTATTAGGTGTTGCCGGTTTGGTAGGCGTTGCCATTAATGGCTCTATCGTCGTTATCGCTGCTGTGAATGCTTTACCCGTTGCAAAGCGCGGTGAAGTTAACGAAATTGTTACGGCAGCTATGGGCTCAAGCCGACATATTCTGTCAACCACCGTAACGACGGTTGGTGGTTTGGTTCCACTGCTGCTATTCAGTGAGGGCAGTTTCTGGCCACCGCTCGCGGTTGTTCTGGCGGGTGGAGTAGGTTTTTCAATCATACTTTCTCTTGCGTTCACGCCGGCAGCACTTCGCTTGTTGGCTAAGAAACAAGTCACTAATAAACCGGCAATACCATCGTTTGAAAAGACTACAGCGAGTGGGGAGGGAGCATGATGAGCTTATTTCGGATGTTTTTAATGATAGTCACCTTACCCTGGTTGTTTTCCTGTAGTGCAGGGCTAAATTACCAGGCGGCAGATAGTCCAATCGCACTACGTGAGGTGCCGGTCATGATGCCTAAGCCTAAAGTGGCTTTGGTGCTCGGTAGTGGCGGTCCGCGTGGCTATGCCCATATTGGTATTCTAAAAGTATTGGAGCAACATAATATTGAAGTCGACTTAGTCGTCGGCTCCAGCGTAGGAGCATTAATTGGTGCTTTTTGGGCTGCGGGTTATAGTGCCGAACAGATATCCAAAATGTCAGCTGAAGGTGGGCCCTTAACCTTATTTGATTTCTCACCTTTTTTGAAACAAGGATGGATCAAAGGTCAGCGTCTGCAAGATTACGTCAACACAAACCTAAATAATGTCAGTATCGAGAAGCTACCAAAGTCCCTGATTGTCGTGGCTACCAATGAGAAAACCGGAGAGCCAACGTTTTTTAACCAAGGCAACATTGGTGTTGCAGTTCGCGCTTCTGGTGCAGTACTCAATATTTTTACACCTGTTGGCATCAATAATGTGACTTATATTGACGCGGATGAATCACTTCCTGTGGCTGTTTTAGCCGCTCGACAGGCCGGCGCACAATTTGTCATTGCAGTAGATGTGTCGGCGCGAGAAGGCGCGGCACCGCCTGGCACTTCTGAAAAGCAAATCGCTAAAGATAAGTTACGTCGCTCCAGAATTAACCCGCAAGTGGCGATGGCTGATTTTTTAATACACCCGGATCTGGATTACAAAGCAGGCCCTTGGCGCAGTTATTTTGTAGCTGCGGAGTTGGAGGGAGAGCGTTATGCAAGGGAGATAGTGGCTCGGTTAAGTAACCAAATTAACGCTAAAAACATCACACAACATACTCTGCAGAGCAACGAGTAAATACGAGGAAAATAATTTAGCAATAAACAACCTTGTTAAGCAATTTTGACGAAGTCACATCAACATAAATCACTATTTTGTTGATGATACGCAAGAATATTTTACGGAAAACCAGCGATGTATTGTTTGCAATCATCTAGTTACCTTAGAGCATGGTGAATTTTATGAATCTCAACTCAACTCTTTTTTTTGTGAAGATAGTAAAAGCAGGCGGTATATCTGAGGCGTCTAAAGAAACAAACCTGCCTAAAGCAACTTTCAGTCGGCATTTGTCAAAATTGGAAGAAAAAATTGGTGAGCGGTTAATTAATCGCTCAACACGTGCATTGTCCCTGACTGATCTTGGCAGGGAATATTTTTCCAGTGTGGAAGAGCATATTGATAAATTAGAGCATGCGACCTTGCAATTGTTACAAGAGCATTCAGTACCAGCAGGGCTAATTAGGGTTGGGATTTCTGCGGGCTACTGTCAGTTTTTGGTTTTACCTCTAATTAAAGATTTTATGGATACATATCCCAAGGTAAAAGTGGAATTATCTCTATCAGAGCAGAAAACCAGCATCATAAAAGACGGACTAGATTTTGCGATTGAAACAGGGATCTTAGCTGACTCTGAATTATTGTGCCGAAAACTGACTCAATTCAAACAAGTTCTCACCGCTTCACCTGATTACCTTAACAACCGCGGTATTCCGCTAACGCCCGCAGACTTGATTGAGCATGAGTGTATCGTTCTGACTCAGTTTACAGATAAATGGTGTTTTAGCAATGTGCCCTCAGTTACTGTGCCGTGGAAGGTCGCTGCGGGCAGCATATCTAATATTGAACAACTTGTGCTTAATGGCTTGGGAATTGGTCTATTACCAGAGTTCATGGCAGAGAGGCATATCAAATCTGGTGCTATGTGTGAAGTGTTAGGAAATTTTAAGACAGATGATGTAAGTGTGAACGTGCTTTATGCAAACAATAAAGCTAAAAGTGCAGCGGCAATGGCTTTGATAGAACACCTCATACAAAAGATCAGGTTTTTTTAGAGAGTAAACGAAGTTAATGCTCAGTTTAGAAATGTCTTTTCAAAAATGTCAACTAAGGAGCAACCTATGAAATCTCAGCAATCGGGCGCAGATGGCAACTGTCCTGTGATGTACGCCAGCAATACAATCGTAAACAAGATGACCAACTGGTGGCCAAAGGCATTAAATCTGGATATTCTGCATCAACACGACAACAAAACTAATCCTCTGGGTGTAGATTTCAACTATGCCCAAGCATTTAAAAGTTTAGATTTACATTCGGTAAAACAGGATTTAAAAACGCTGATGACTAAGAGCCAGGATTGGTGGCCAGCGGATTGGGGCCACTATGGTGGCTTGATGATTCGTCTCGCCTGGCACAGCGCCGGCACATACCGTATTGCAGATGGTCGCGGAGGCGCTGGTTCGGGGAACCAGCGTTTTGCGCCTATTAACAGCTGGCCGGATAATGGAAACCTTGATAAAGCCCGACGTTTGCTATGGGCAATTAAGAAAAAATACGGTAATAAACTTTCATGGGCTGATTTAATGATTCTGGCCGGTAACATGGCCTATGAATCTATGGGTTTTAAAACTTTTGGATTTGCCGGTGGCCGTGAAGATATCTGGCACCCGGAAAAAGACACCTACTGGGGCTCGGAAAAAGAATGGTTGGCCAAATCCGGTAGCGAAGGCAGCCGGTACTCCGGTGAACGCAATTTGGAAAATCCGCTGGCCGCGGTGATGATGGGTTTGATTTATGTGAATCCTGAAGGTGTAGATGGCAATCCGGATCCGCTTAAAACTGCCCATGATATGCGTGTAACCTTTGCCCGGATGGCGATGAACGATGAAGAAACTGTGGCGCTCACTGCTGGTGGCCACACAGTCGGTAAGGCGCATGGGAACGGCCGCGCCGAATACTTAGGTCCGGCTCCTGAAGGCGCCGATTTGCATGAGCAGGGGTTTGGCTGGAATAATAACATATGGCGCGGTATAGGCCGCGATACCGTAACCAGTGGTATTGAAGGTGCCTGGACCAGTGAACCGACTAAGTGGGATAACGGCTACTTTAAAATGCTGATGGAACACGACTGGGAGTTGAAAAAAAGCCCGGCCGGTGCCTGGCAGTGGCAGCCAGTTAACATAAACGAGCAAGATAAGCCTTTAGACGTCGAAGATCCGTCTAGGCACACTATACCTATTATGACTGATGCCGATATGGCACTGAAAATGGATCCGGAATACCGCAAGATCTCGGAGCGTTTTTACAAAGATCAGACCTATTTTGAAGACGTTTTCGCCCGCGCTTGGTTTAAATTAACTCATCGCGATCTGGGGCCAAAAAGCCGCTATTTAGGGGCTGATGTGCCCGAAGAAGAGCTTATTTGGCAAGATCCGATCCCTTCAGTGCACTATAGCCTCACCACTTCGGAAATTTGCTTGCTGAAAACGAAAATTCTGGCAAGCGGCTTATCGATCAGTGAGTTGGTATCGACCGCGTGGGATAGCGCACGCACCTTCCGTGGCTCAGATTATCGCGGTGGTGCTAACGGCGCCCGTATTCGCTTGGCACCACAAAGTGAGTGGGAAGCCAATGAGCCGTCACGATTACAAAAAGTGTTAAATATTCTGGTGCATATTCAGGCCGGCCTTAGTATAAAAGTCAGTTTGGCTGACCTGATAGTGTTAGGTGGTTCTGCAGCTATTGAGCAAGCAGCCAAAGCTGCTGGTTTCCTTATTGAGGTGCCTTTTGCATCCGGACGTGGTGATGCATCACAAGAGCAAACTGATGTTGAGTCTTTTGAAGTGTTAGAGCCGTTACATGATGCCTACCGCAACTATTTAAAGAAAGATTTCAGTGTGCTTCCAGAAGAAATGATGTTGGATCAAACGCAATTATTAGGTTTGACTGCACCAGAAATGACCGTCTTAATCGGTGGCATGCGAGTTCTAGATACCAACTATGGTGGTACTAAGCACGGTGTATTTACCGATCGCCCCGGCGTGTTAAGCAACGATTTCTTTGTTAACCTGACCGATATGAACTATCGCTGGGAGCCGACAGGACGCAATAGCTATCAGATTGTCGAGCGCAGCAGCGGCGGTAATACACCCTAAAAATAACTGACGTCAAAAGTAGAATTTTCTCGTAACATAAACGCAGGAGATTCTGCATGAAAACATCTAAATTTAGCGAC
>NZ_AUDG01000056.1 GCF_000425345.1 Rheinheimera baltica DSM 14885
TGCCTTAACTCGGCGAATAGCTGCATCAGAATGCCTTTTTTAGACCACAAGTTAAAACGCCGGTAGATGGCGCTCCAATCTCCAAAAGTTTCTGGCACATCGCGCCATGGGCAACCGACCCGCATCCGGTACAAAATGCCTTCGAAAGTATTTCTGTGTTCCGGTTTGTCATAAATGCGGCCTGTTTTAAGCATCAATCTGATTAGCTTTGACCAGCACTCGTCTGTTAACATTGTCCTTGGCATGATGGGTTGTCATGGTTAGTTTTTGGCGAAAGTAATTGTACCAGCCCATCATGCTGTCTAATAATCCATCTCGAAAGATCAACAAGCCCTAGTAAAAAAACGATTGACTGAAGGTTTAGGACCGATGGTATTTGAAGGAGTGTCTAATTTAAGAATACCGTTACTTACAGTAACATCCATATTGGGAGGGCAAATATACACATTATTTGGTTTCGGCTTAAGGCCAGACGTTGCAGATTGGATTGTGACTTTTGTCTCTCTGGCTAATAACTCCACCATCATGCTAGGATGATCAGGCGACATATGTTGAGCAATTATATAGGTTAGGCCGGCATCAATGGGTAAGTTAGCAACAAATGTTCGTAAAGCTTCTAATCCACCCGCGGATGCTCCTATGCCAACAAAGTGTAATTCTTTTTGTGGTATTTTTGTTTTCAAGGTTACATTCACCCACTTTACTGCTTAGACCATCTCACCGAAAAACCCATATAAATTAACAAATAATCCCGTTTTACTCTAAGGTGATTTAATAAATCAGTAATTTCTAAATTGCTTGATATAAAAACCTAATTTATCGCAAAACCATTGAAACAAACATTAGTCAATTTACTACTGTGCAGCAATTGATCGATTTACTGCCTAATGATTATGCACACTATATGTGTAGTGGTCTAATAAAACTGGACTGTAAAACAGCAGAATTGGTGGATTATTAATGGCCCTCTGGTTGACTTATTCACTATTAACCTTAGGCAGAGAAGTTGATGTGTCTTTCGCGAGCACTGTAAAGTGTTAACAGATATTTGGATGGGTGAATGCAGCAATCCAACAGAGCTTAACAAGGCAAACTGAAAGTTGTTGGCCGCAGTGAGTCATACATCGCATCCGCTCTTACCCTAGCGCAACCTTGCCAACTGTTGTTTTAATTGATCGTTTTCATTTTTCAGCTGGTCAATTTCATCGAGTAAATTTAATACCAAATACAGGTCGGCCCATTCGATATCCAAATCACGATATAGACGGGCGGCTTTTTTCACTTTTGTCACGCAGGTAACATGAAATAGCCATTGCTGTGGCTGCGCACCGGCGATGGGAATGGCAATATCATGGCGAACGAACTCAAGCAGGGTGTCGTTATTAATATTGGCTGTTGCACAAAGCTCTGCAAAACTTAGCCGGGCATTGGTCGATGGCATGTCTAAAAACGTTGTCATGGTTAGCTGCTCCATTCGCGGCGAGGATCAAAGCTGACACTTTCTGCCAACTGCTGCCACAGTGCTGTACTGCTGTCGTTAAGCGTCGGTGGCATCACAATTTTTAAAATCACAATCAAATCGCCAGTCGATTTCTTCCCTACCAGGCCTTTTCCTTTTAGCCGCAAGCGCTGGCCCGCCTGGCTATTTGCCGGAATAGCCAACTGAATTTTGCCGCTAAGCGTCGGTAGCGTAATTTTGCTGCCAAGTGCAGCTTCCCACGGCGCCAGTGGTAACGTCAGTACCAGGTTGTCAGTTTCAACATCAAACAGTGGGTGAGGTAGTAACCGGATGGTTAAATACACATCGCCAGCTGGCATATTGCCCGCGGCAGGCGCACCCTGCCCTTTTAGCCGAATGCGCTCGCCATCACGAATACCCGCCGGTATTTTCACTTTCAGTGATTTTTTTACCTGCTGCGGATAACCCTGTTGGTCGTTAATTGAAATAACAAATTCAATTTGCTTGAGGGTGTCTGTTAAGGTCTCTTCCAGTATAATCGGCCAGTCGAGTTCGATATCAGCGCCTTTCCGCTGGTTGCTGTCATCATAGCCGGGCTGTTGACGATGTTGTTGGCGATGTCGCGAGCCCGTATCACCAAAAATTGCATTAAAGAAATCAGCGAAATCCTGATTAGATGCCGTATTACTCTCGTCGTAAAAGCCGCCATTTCCCTTGCTCGCTTGCCGGTCAAAACCACTTCGGCGCGCGGCACATAATGCATCATATTCGGCGCGCTTTTCTGCGCTGTGCAGCACCTCATAGGCTTCTGCAACACGTTTAAATTTTTCTGCAGTATCCGGCAGCTTACTCACATCGGGGTGATACTTGCGGCCGAGTTTGCGATAGGCCGTTTTAATGGTTTTGTCGTCTGCTGTTGTATCAACGCCAAGCACGCTGTAGTAATCAATAAATTCCATTGCGTGATCCTATACAAAACTTTCCCACGCTCACCCTAACAACGCAGCATCACGATTGTCTGTACGCTAGCGAACAAAGGCAGGAAAGTGGAAAAAGGGCCGGTGCTAACAATTACCATTAATTACACAACCAACGGAAAAATAACGAGTTAGTTAAAAATGCATTTAATTGTCTCCGACCCCTTTTTCTCTTTTTCTCTTTATTCTGAAGGAGTACTCTGAAAGCGCTGTCCTTATTCTTGTCTCGAACTACTTTCGCTCACAGCTTTTACAATAAAAGTATCTACTTCATTATTTATGGGCGAAAAAAACTATTCCAGATGAGTAGCTAGTCGCGTTTCGCTTTATCCATTGTATTGCAATGTCTAAAGGCTCTGGTTTGTTGGTATCATGTCCCAGTGATGGGAATAACACATATTCAAACGGCTTACCTTGGGCTTTTAATCCATTAAGCTGTTCCATACACATTTTGACAGGAACCTGTATATCCTGTTCTCCAAAAAGCCAAAGCCCCGGTATCGATAAAGTATTCAATGAGTCTTTCGGATCTGTTGCCTCAAATTGATATCTATCAGGAGCACTTATTATATGTGCACGCGCATCTTCATCTGTGTGATTGTCCCAAAAGTCTTCTCTACCATTGGTATAGAACTGAAATCTGAGTTGTTCCAAAGTGGTGATAGTGGGACTGCTAAATAGCACCATAAACTCAATGGCTGGATTGTTAAGTGCCGCAATCGGAATAATCCAGCCTGCTTGACTCGCGCCAACAAGACCAATGGGTAATTCCTTGTTATATTGGCTAATGATATTGACTGCTGCACTGGCGTCTTTCGCCAACAACGTTAAGTTATCAACACTAATATTATTAGTTCCCAAACTAGGCCCAATGTAAATACCGCCGGACTTACCAACCCCGCGTTTGTCATAGGTCAACACTAATAAATCATTCTTCGACAATGATTCGGCTAATTTTGTCATACGTGGAACAGGATCTGAGCCGTGCACTAAAACGACTGCAGCTTTAGCATGTTTAGGAATATAAAGACTACCTGCTAATTGAACACCTTCGCTCTCAAACACGACATCTTCAACGACAGTTAGGCCCCTTGTATTTTGATTCGTTTCGTGGAGACTCTGTCTGTGCCCCTCATTGTTTGTTGTACAACCTGAAACAAAAAAGACTAACAGAAATACACAGGCGAAGTTTCTCATTTTTTTTCCTTAGTGATGTTAAATTCCCCCCTGACACAGCAAGGTTAATGCCAAAACAATCCTTCTAATTTCAGCAGGTTGAAGCTTCAGCCTGTAGGGGTTAACTTCCAATATTTTCTTTAAAGGCTCAAATAAATAAGTCTAAAGATTTTTTAAGCTTTTCTGGTTAAAGACAAAATCAAGCACTTTATATTTCTTCATGCTTTTTTAACTGACATTTATATGCAACATGCTGAGTATGTAATGGCTTACAACAAAAAAGGTATGTATATGAAGTTCAAAATGTCACAAATTGCTGCGATTACATTAGCCTTTTCAGGTTTAGTAAACGCTAATAGCTACGATAGCATCAGCCCTAAAATTGAAGAGTTAAAGCCTCAACAATTGAGTAGCGTTGTTGTTATGCACAATAACAAAGTTGTTCACGAAAGCTATTACAACGGCGTTACAGCGAATGACCTACACGATATCCGCTCAGCAAGCAAAACCTTGACCGGCTTGATGTTTGGTAAAGCATTAGAAGATGGGTATTTTAAATCTGACCAAGATAAAGTTTTGCCGGTTTTCAATCGTTCTATGGTCCTAAATCCAAGTAAAGAAAAGTCAGATATGACATTCTTCGACTTACTTACAATGACGAACCCACTTGAGTGTAATGATCAGAATGATTTATCTGCAGGACACGAAGAGAGGATGTACATAACGAAGGATTGGGTTAACTTCTTTATAAACTTACCCGCAAGAGCAAATCCACCATGGGAAACACCTATGGCGAAAAAGCCTTATGGTAGAGATTTTGCCTACTGTACTGCTGGTATTTCGATCACTGCAGCAGCAATTGAAGTGGCTTCAAAACAGAAGTTTTCTGAATACACCGAAAAGGCAATTTTTACCCCCCTGGATATCAAAGAAAGCCAGTGGCTATATAATGAAATGGGGATAACTCAGGGTGGTGGAGGCTTGAGAATCAAGCCAAAAGACTTGATCAAAATTGGGCAGCTAGTTTTAAATAAAGGAATATGGAACGGTAAACAAATTTTGCCAAAAAAATGGATCGAAAAAAGTTTACAGTCATATTCAGTATCGATGCCTGAAATGAATGCTACCTATGGGATTACCTGGTGGCGCTTTCCATTTGATGTTAATGGCAAAAAAGTTGATGCTTTTGCCGCAGCCGGCAATGGAGGCAACTATATGTTTGTCGTCCCAGAATTAAATGCAACGGCTGTAATTACGGCGACTGCTTATAACACACGTTACATGCATCAACAAACGCATGCAATTTTCTCTACAGCTATTCTGCCTGCTCTGATTCAGTAAGATCGGGCAAAGTTATAGAACTAATTTTGGCGCGCTCTGTTGTAACAGAGTGCGCCATTTTTCTTAGTAACGTATCCAGGCCAGGTTCTTTGAGAATAAACGCAAATACTGGTAGTGAGTGCAAGTACTCAACATCTAAATAACCGCTTGATACCGCCAAGCCAATAGATTTTCTCGCTGCACTGATATCTCCATCAGCGACTTCAACAATACTCTTCGCGACGTACCAGTTGGGCCATACAGGCGAAGAGCTCTCTGTCGATGGCCTATTTACCTGCTCATCAGTATACCCCTTACGACTTAGCCAATACTGTAATGATTTGACATACAAACTATCTGGCTCAAGTTCGTTTGCTTTTCTAAGTGCTTTTTGCGCAGCAAGCCAATCACCATCTTTCATAGAAAGCGTAGCCAATTCAACAAAGCTATTAGCTGTTTCAGCGTGAAACTGTTCAAGTCTGGCAATTGCGTTGTAGGCATTAGGCTTATCGCCTAACGCATAAGCTACTCTTGAATAATGAACAGCGACAAATGCATCATTGGGAGCGTACTTATAAGCGATCTCAACCCATTTCTTTGATTGTTCTAACAGCCCGGTTAGGTACAGTATTTCTGAAATTTGTAAAATTGTGTAACCGTTTTTGTAGTCAAAGGCTGTTAAATTAAGTTGTAGCGCTTCATACAAGCGCCCCTTTCTGACATATAAATAAGCCAAAGATGCAGCGACTTGAGTAATCAACTTACCATTGCTATTCAGTGCTTGCTCATAATGAAAAATAGCTTCATCAATGTTACCTCTAGCATCAAAGTAATAGGCCTTTAGTCTAGATAATTTCCACGGTGCTATATCTGTTCCTGACAGAAACTCAATTTCTTCTGCTGCAAAATCAAGAAACAACTCATTTCCATTAAATTTCACTACTCGCTCTATATTTGCTACTGCAAGCCCTAAGCGAGCATCAACACTGTTTGGATTTTCTCTTAAAAATTCATTGAATAAGTCGATTGCGATAGAATTACTAGCGCTATTGTTCTGGTTTGCGAGCCCATATGCTTTTTCGATCATCGGTGGTAATTCGGACTTCTGAAAGTTGTCCTCACCGTCCACCTTAATACCCTCACGGTGATCTAAGATTATCCCTATTATTAGAAGTAGTGGCAGCAAAGTGGCTATCAAAACGGTAAGCAATCCAGCCCGTTTAATTGAATAAATAGCTCCAATAGAAGTCGATTTTTTATTTTCATCAAGGTCTAAATTTATCGATGCGACCCAACGGTAGCCTTCTCCCCTTACATTCTCTATTAGATTCTCATCAATAAGCCCTAAAGCCTTTCTAAGAAGAGATATGCGTTGGGCAACTGTTTCGTCACTAACATAAGTTGTCTTCCACACCTTATTAGCCAAATCTGAATGACTCACTGTTTGTTGATCTGCAAGAAGAAGCACTTCTAAAAGACGGTACGTCAATCCTTTTATGGGAAGCCTGTCATCGCCGTAAAAAACGTGTCTTGAATCTAAATTTATCGTTAAGCCAGCGGTTTTGTACACTCGGTTACTGGGGGTTGTATTGTTGTCTAAATTGTCCATCAAATGTCACTTCTGTTTAGCAGAGCACCGTCACTAGCTTGTCGAAAACGATATCACTAAAAGAGTAAACTCGTTACAAATTTCAAACATCTTTAGAAAATTTCAACCTGCATTTACCTTCGCCCGCACACTTTATTTGCAACTCAAATTGACATGCACGGAGAAACAACCAAATCGCTTTCCTTAGAAACAACTCTAACAATTGAGCAAGGTCAAAAGAAATTAAATTACGTCTATCGGTCAACTCCCAAAACACCAGAGTGGCCACCATATAATGGGGCGACACTATTTGGTATTCGGACGATTAAAATAGGAAACGAAAAAAATATGAACTTTCAGGCTATTACTATACTGACCGAAAAACAGTAGGAAAGATTCAACTCACTCAGGTGAGTAAAGATGCTAATAATGACGTTTTATTTTACTTAAGGAGCAAATCAAGAATTGAATCTTATTAAGAGTGCTAAATGAATTTTTATTTGGTTCTAAAAATATTAAAATGATGCATTTAAAATACAAACAAGGAATTTGGTGCCTAGGGTCGGACTCGAACCGACACGGAGTTTCCCCCGGCGGATTTTGAATCCGCTGCGTCTACCGATTTCGCCACCCAGGCACTGAGGGATATTTTTTGCAGTAAACGCCTGCATTATACGATGCGTATCTGCCAGCGCAAGCGAATTTATGTTTTGATGGTGCGGTTGCGCAAAAATACAGCAGCTTCGAAAAAGCCTTGCCCCATGCTACACTTGCGCCGTTTTTATTAGCGGATATCACTATGTTTGCCAATGCACCCCGCGCGGGTTTAATTCGCCGTTTAGCGGCAATAATGTACGACTGGTTAATACTGGCTGCGCTTTGGATGGCAGCAATGGCGTTGGCGCTGTTGGTGGTTGCGCTGTTAAACAGTACTGGCATCATTTCTTTAGCTAATTATACCGACCATGCCGATTTTATTACTCAGCATAAATTATGGTTTCAGCTGTATTCTGTGCTGTGTTTTTTTTGGTTCTATTTGTATTTTTGGTGCAAAGGCGGCCAAACCCTGGGCATGCGGGCCTGGCGTTTATTGTTGGTGCAACAAAATGGTGAAGCAATTAGCTTAAAACAAGCCGTGTTACGAGCGTTTAGCGCGTTGCTGGGGCTGGGCAATATCTGGTTATGGCTGCGCTGGGGTAAAGGGCTGGCCTTGCAAGACCAGCTTACGGCTACTCAGGTTATTATTCTTACCAAAGAACAAAGCAAACTACTTAATTTGCACAAAGCAGCCCGCTAGGGCTGTATGGTGCCGTGCTAGGCTTTTTTCTGCATAAAATAAGCTGATAAGGCGATAAAAATAGCGCTTGGCAGCAAAGCACCAACAATAGGCGGTAGCTGATACACCAGTGCTACCGGGCCAAATACTTCGTTACTCATGTAAAACGCAAAACCGGTTAAAATACCCATCAGCACCCTTGCCGCCATGGTAACACTGCGCAATGGGCCAAAAATAAATGACAAGGCCATAAGTAGCATGGCAACAATAGTCAGTGGCTGCAGCGCCTTGCGCCAAAACGCCAGCTCGTAGCGGCTGGAGTCTTGCGAGTTTTGTTGCAGGTAATCCACGTAGCCGTTAAGACCGGTTAGCGATAACATTTCTGGCTTAATGGTCACCACACCCAACTTATCAGGCGTTAACGATGAACGCCAACGTTGCTCTGGCAGGCTTTGCTTTAAAATACGGTCAGCACCAAACTGCAGCTGTTCGACCTGTTGCAGTTGCCAGGCATCACCGCTGTATATCGCCTTATCGGCGCTCACAATAGACAACAGCTGTAACTGCTCATCAAATTGATACACCACGACTTGCTCTAAATTGCCCATGTCGTCAACTTTGCGAATGTTGACAAAGTTGTCGCCATCTTTGGCCCATATACCTTGCTGTACGGCAAACAAGCTACCGTCTGAAATAGCTTTGGTGCGTAGCTCGCGTGCCGCACGGTCACTAACCGGTGCGCCCCACTCACCTACCGCCATCACCAACAGCATCATTAACACGGCGGTTTTCATTACCGAACTGATAATATTAAGACGTGATAAGCCCGCGGCTTGCATCACCACCAGCTCGCTGCTACTGGCCAGCATACCCAGGCCAATTAAGCCGCCGATTAATGCCGCCATCGGGAAAAATGTCACCAAATCGCCAGGCACGCTGTATAAGGTAAATAGCGCGGCATGCACCATGTCATAATAGCCACGCCCCACTGAACGCATTTGGTCGATAAACTTAAACATGGCAGAAATGGCTAACAGCACACTTAGTGTAAGCATTGACGTATTAAAAATACTGCGGCCAATATAAACATCTAATATTTTCAACATGTTAACTTCTTCCCGCCAGCCAGGCATGAAACCGCTGCGCGCTGCTGCGGCTTCGCATAATTAACACCCCGCCGACCATCAGCGCTAACGCGTGTAGCCACCACATGCCCATCGCCGGTGGGATTTTGCCATCTTCCAGTGCCGAGCGGGCAATAATAAGCAAAGAGTAATAGCCTAAGTACAGTAATAGCGCCGGTAGCAAGCGACCAAATTTACCCTGGCGTGGATTAACCCGGCTAAGTGGCACGGCAATAAGGGTGAGCAAGGGTATAGACAGCGGTATGGCGATACGCCAGTGCCATTCGGCTATGGCTTCGTTGCTGTCCATGGTAAGTAGCTCTGTGGTAGCAACAGAACCCAACTTACGCCGGCGCTGTTCTACTTCTTGCTCACGAATTTGAATTTGATAGCGCTCAAACTCGGTAACTTCAAATGCCGGTGAACCTACTTCACCCGCGTAACGTCGGCCTTGCTCAAGTTGTAAGGTTTGGCCGCCATTGGCATCTTCTTTTACATTACCGCTGTTGGCATAAACAATAGAATGCCCTAAGCGGTCGTCACTGTTATTTTGCGCCACAAACACCCGCATTAGCTCGCCGCTTTGGCTGCCTCGCCCAACGTCATGCACAAAAATTACCGCTTTTTCGTTTGACGTGTGTTGAAACCGGCCTGGCACTACAGATAACAACCCGGCATTAGCATCTGCTTTTTCCAAAATGCGGTATTCTTGTTCTGTTGCCCACGGGCTCAAATACAGCGTAACGCTGCCGGCCAGTATGGCCATAAGCAATGACAACAGCAGCGTTATACGCACGATGTACCATTCACTCACGCCAGTGGCATGTAATACCGTCATTTCACTGTCGGCATATACCCGGCCGTACGCCACCAATACGCCAACAAAGGCACTGAGTGGCAATATAATAACGGCCAACTGCGGTAGCTTTAATGCCACTATGCTCATAACCAGTTGCCCGGGAATTTCGCCCTCTGACGCATCGGCCAAAATTCTGACAAAGCGCTGGCTGATGATAATGGTCATTAAAATGATAAATACCGCCAGTTGAGACTTAAACACCTCACCGAGCAGGTAACGAAAAATGATCAAAACGCCCCCTAAAAACCTGCCTTTTTGCTGGAACCCTAGCGATTTTTCAGTAAACTTGATATTTATAGCAATTATTATCGACCAAACAGCAGAGAAAACCGAGCTTTTTTATAAATTCACGGTAGAATTTGGCCATTAAAGTACTGAGTTATGTTAGCACAGTCTATTAGAATCAGGAGTTAGTATGGAGTTCAGCGTAAAAAGCGGAAGTCCGGAAAAACAACGCAGTGCGTGCATTGTGGTTGGCGTATATGAACCGCGCCGTCTTTCCGCCGTAGCAGAACAACTGGATAAAATCAGTGACGGCTATATCAGCAACCTGTTACGCCGTGGCGATCTGGAAGGCAAGCCCGGCCAGATGTTGCTATTGCACCATGTGCCTAACGTATTAAGTGAGCGCGTATTATTGGTTGGCTGCGGCAAAGAGCGCGAACTAGACGAGCGCCAGTATCGCCAGATTATTGCCAAAACTATTAGTACACTGAATGAAACCGGTTCGATGGAAGCGGTATGCTTTTTGTCTGAACTGCACGTTAAAGGCCGCGACACCTACTGGAAAGTGCGTCATGCCGTGGAAACCACGCAAGACTGCCTGTATGTGTTTGACCGGTTAAAAAGCAAAAAAGATGAAACCCGTCGTCCGCTGCGCAAAATTGTATTTAATGTACCTACCCGCCGTGATTTAACCATTGGTGAAAAAGCCGTAGAACACGGTTTAGCCATTGCTGCAGGTATTAAGCAATGTAAAGACGTTGGCAATATGCCACCGAACATTTGTACGCCACAGTATCTGGCTGACCAAGCCCAATTGTTGGCAGAAAGCTCGGCGAAAATTAGCGTTGATGTATTAGGCGCAGAAGAACTGGCCGCGCACGGCATGAATTCGTACCTTGCAGTAGGCCGTGGCTCTGTTAATGGCCCGCGTATGTCGGTAATTAAATACAATGGTGCCGAGAACGACAGCGCACCGGTGGTGCTGGTAGGTAAAGGCCTGACTTTCGACTCTGGCGGCATTAGCTTAAAGCCGGGCGATGGCATGGACGAAATGAAATACGACATGTGCGGCGCCGCATCGGTGCTTGGTACTATGCATGCCGTGCTTAATTTAAACCTGCCGATTAATATTGTTGCCGTATTAGCCGCAGCCGAAAACATGCCTGATGCTAACGCATACCGCCCTGGTGATATCCTGACGACAATGTCGGGCCAGACCGTAGAAGTACTCAATACCGACGCGGAAGGCCGCTTAGTATTATGCGATGCATTAACCTATGTTGAGCGCTTTGACCCAGAACTGGTTATTGACGTTGCCACCTTAACCGGTGCCTGCGTTATTGCCTTGGGTAAACATGCGTCTGGCTTACTAAGCAACCATAACCCACTGGCACATGAAATACTTAATGCGTCTGAGCAAAGTGGTGATCGCGCCTGGCGTTTACCCTTGTGGGATGATTATCAAGACCAGCTGGAAAGCCCGTTTGCTGACTTTAGTAATTTAGGTGGCCGTGCTGCCGGTACTATTACCGCGGCGTGTTTCTTATCGCGCTTTACCCGCAAATATAACTGGGCGCATTTGGATATTGCCGGTACCGCCTGGCGCAGTGGGGGTAAAGATAAAGGCAGCACTGGCCGGCCGGTGTCGTTGCTAACCCAGTTTTTAATTAACCGGGTTGGCCAGCAACAGGATAACTGATGCAGGTTAGCTTTTATCTGTTAAGCGACACGCCAGCAGACTTACAAGCCACACAAAATGAGCTGAGCACCACGCCAGCTCATTTTACTTTAGCTTGTCAGCTATGTGCCGACTTGTTCCGCGCCAAACAGCGGGTTTTCGTTTATACTGCCAGCCAACAACAGGCCGAAGTCTTTGACGAGCTGCTTTGGCAGTTCGATGCTGAACGTTTTGTTCCACATAACCTCAGTGGCGAAGGCCCTAAATATGGTGCACCGGTAGAAATAGGCTGGCAAGCACCAAGGCAAAACCGGAGCGTGCTAATAAACTTAGCCGACACTATTCCGGCCTTTGCCAACCGATTTTCACACATCATCGAATTTGTTCCCACCGCCGAGTCATTAAAAGTGCAGGCCAGGGAGCGTTTTAAGCAATATCGTCAGTTAGGTGTTAGTCCGCAAACCATTAACGCCAATTGATTACAGGTACTATCATGGAAAAGACGTTTAACCCCAGTGAAATAGAACAGGCCATGTACAACGCATGGGAAGCCAAAGGTTATTTTCAGCCAAGTGGTGATGAAAGCCATGGCAACTATTGCATTATGATCCCGCCGCCAAACGTCACGGGCAGCCTGCACATGGGCCATGCCTTTCAGCAAACAATTATGGACGCACTAACCCGCTACCAGCGCATGCAAGGCAAAAACACCTTGTGGCAGGTGGGTACCGACCATGCCGGTATTGCGACTCAAATGGTGGTAGAGCGTAAACTGGCCGCTGAAGGTTTACCTGGCCGGCATCAACTGGGGCGTGATGCCTTTATCGAAAAAGTGTGGGACTGGAAAGCCGAGTCTGGCGGCACTATTACCTCGCAAATGCGCCGTTTAGGTAACTCGGTAGATTGGCAGCGCGAACGCTTTACCATGGACGACGGCTTGTCTCACGCGGTACAAGAAGTGTTTGTGCGTTTATACGAAGACGACTTAATTTATCGCGGTAAACGCCTGGTAAACTGGGATCCTAAACTGCACACCGCCATTTCTGACTTAGAAGTAGAAAACAAAGATCAGAAAGGCCATATGTGGCATTTACGCTACCCACTGGCCGACGGTGAAACAACTGCCGAAGGTAAAAACTACCTGGTTGTTGCCACCACGCGCCCGGAAACCATGCTGGGTGACACCGGTGTGGCAGTAAACGCTGAGGATGAGCGCTACCAGGCACTGATTGGCAAAACTATATTGCTGCCGTTGGTTAATCGCCGTATTCCAATCGTGGCTGATGAACATGCCGACATGGAAAAAGGTACCGGCTGTGTAAAAATAACCCCTGCGCATGATTTTAATGACTACGAAGTAGGCAAGCGTAACCAGTTGCCAATGATTAACATTATGACGCCTGATGCGACCATTCGCACAGAGGGCGAATGTTTTCAGCCAAACGGCGAAATAAACCCGGGTCTTAGTGCCGCTATTCCGGAAGAATATCAGGGGTTAGACCGCTACGCTGCGCGCAAAGCCATTGTTGCCGCCTTTGACGCCTTAGGCTTATTGGAAAAGGTTGAAGATCACAATAACACCCTGCCTTATGGCGATCGCAGTGGCGTAGTCATCGAGCCTTTACTCACCGATCAATGGTATGTGCGAGTAGCACCGCTGGCAAAAACCGCCACTGAAGCGGTAGAAAACGGCCAAATTGAATTTGTACCTAAGCAATACGAAAACATGTACTACAGCTGGATGCGTGACATTCAGGACTGGTGTATTTCGCGTCAATTATGGTGGGGCCACCGTATTCCGGCCTGGTACGACCAAAACGGTAAAGTCTATGTTGGCCGTACCGAAGCTGAAGTGCGTAGCAAGCATCAGTTAGACGATAGCGTGGTGTTGGCACAAGACAACGACGTGCTGGATACCTGGTTTAGCTCTGCGTTGTGGACCTTCTCAACACTGGGCTGGCCGGAAGACACCGACGCTCTGCGCACCTTCCACCCAACTAATGTGTTGGTAACCGGTTTTGACATTATTTTCTTCTGGGTTGCCCGGATGATCATGATGACCATGCACTTTATTAAAGATAAAGATGGCAAACCGCAGGTGCCGTTTAAAACCGTGTATGTTACCGGGCTTATTCGCGATGAAAATGGCGATAAAATGTCGAAATCCAAGGGCAACGTGGTTGACCCACTGGATATGATCGACGGCATCAGTCTGGAAGACTTACTTGCCAAACGTACCAGTAATATGATGCAGCCGCACTTAGCTGAAAAAATTGCCAAAGCGACTGAAAAGCAATTCCCCCAAGGCATTACCGCCAGCGGTACCGATGCGCTGCGCTTTACCCTTGCGGCACTGGCGTCAACCGGCCGTGATATTAACTGGGACATGAAACGCTTAGAAGGCTACCGTAACTTCTGTAACAAGCTGTGGAATGCCAGCCGTTATGTGCTGATGAACACAGAACAGCAGGATTGCGGCTTTAACGGCGGCGAGATGCAACTGTCACTGGCTGACAAATGGATTTTGGCTCAGTATCAAGGCACCGTGACGCAGGTAAGGCAGTATATAGACAGCTACCGCTTTGACTTAGCGGCAACGGCTTTATACGAATTTACCTGGAACCAGTTCTGCGATTGGTATCTGGAACTCACAAAGCCGATATTATTTAAAGGTAATGACGTACAGCAACGTGGTACCCGCCACACGCTGGTTACGGTGTTAGAAAGCCTGCTGCGTTTAATGCACCCTATTATGCCGTTTATTACCGAAACCATCTGGCAGTCGGTTAAACCCTTAGCCGGTATTGATGCCGACAGCATTATGTTACAGCCTTACCCAGAGTGTAACGATGCCCTGATTGATGCCACAGCAACAGCGGATTTAGAGTGGTTAAAAGCAGTAATCACCGCTATTCGAAATGTCCGCGGTGAAATGAACATTGCCCCCAGTAAGCCACTCAGCATCTTACTGCGCAATGTAAACAGCGAAGAGCAGCGCCGTTTAAGCGAGAACGAAAACTTCTTAATGAACCTGGCTAAGTTAGAGCAAATAACCATTCTTGCCGCCGGCGAACAAGCACCAGCCAGCGCAGCGCAGCTGATTGGCAGTATGGATTTGTTAATACCGATGGCCGGTTTAATAGATAAAGACGCTGAGCTTAGCCGCATAGCCAAGCAGTTGGAAAAAACCCAGCAAGAACTGGCCCGTGTCGCAGGTAAGTTAAGCAATGCAGGCTTTGTTGCCAAAGCACCGGAAGCGGTACTGGAAAAAGAGCGCGCTAAACAAGCCGAGCTGGAACAGGCCGTGGTTAAGCTACAAGCACAGCAAGCCGAAATTGCTGCACTTTAAACCAAGCGAGTTTTTGTAGTGCAAAGGCGGCCTGATGGCCGCCTTTTTTAATAACACCAGTGACCGACGCTATACCTTTGGCACTAGCCAATCAGGTGCTATCTGCTGCAAGAATGGCCGGGTGATACGTGCTGCCTGCCCGGCAAAATCGCAGTAGTTTTCTTTTACTGTATTAGTGTTCATCGCAACCACCAGTTGCAGTTCCGGATAAAGTACCAGCCAGCTTTGAGCCCCATCAGACACACCGCCATGATGAACATAGCTAATGTTTCGGCTCAGTGGATTCTGCTTATCACAAAAAAGGGCGTCCTGAGAAAAATGTCGCCAGCCCAAGGCATAAAATTGCTCGTTAACTTCGCCGCTGCTAAGTTGTTGCGGTGTCCAGAATTCTTGCTGTATTGCTGCAGGAATAAAATCCGGATTAAACCAGGCTGAGCCTAATTTGGCTAAATCTGCAGAGCTGGCAATTAAACCACCACCGGCCCATTTTTGGCTTAAATTTACCGGCCAATGTTTTTTCGCATAGCCATCATGAGTAATATAAAAACTTACCCTATTTGCCAAGGCATCTACGGTATCATTATCTGCCGACAACGAGTTCAGTTGCAGTGGCTCACTAACTTCTTGTTGCAGATACTGCAAAAAGGGTTGTTGCATAGCACTTTGCAGTACTGCACTGGCCAGATTTACATCAAAAGAGCTGTAATGAAAATCTGTACCCGGACTAAACAACAGCTCACTGTCATCAAACAGTGCCAGAGCATCTATCACATCCGGAAAATCACGCTGCTTTAGTAGGGTTCTAATAGCCCCAATTCTGTCGGTATTTTCGGCATAACCTGGTAACCCTGCGGTATGAGACATCAATTGCCGTAAAGTAAAGTTTTGCCATGCCGGATTAGGCAACTGCGGCATATACTGGCTAATTGGACTATCAAGGTCGATTTCGCCGGCGGCGACGGCTCTGGCTAACGCGGTTGCTGTAACCGCTTTTGACGTACTGCCGATACGAAACTGGCTGTGTACGGTAGCCGCGGTTTGGTTGGCTAAATCGGCATAGCCTGCAGCCCCTACCCAAACTAATTGCCCGCGCCACGCAACTGCTGCCGTTACTGCTGGTAACTGCTGCTGTTGCTGTGCCAACACCAGTTCAGCCATAGCCTTTTCAGCAGCGTTACCAAAGTCTTGCTGGTATACCTCACTTTGCTGTGGCACTTTGTCAGGTAAGGCTAGCCAGCCTGAAAACCAGTAACCCGCAAGCACTAATGCGGCAACAAATATAATACCAAGCAGGCTTATCAGTATTTTTTTCATCAATTTTGCTCCTAAATTATGTTTGATCCTAGGTTCAAGGCAAAGCTTCGCCTGCAGGCTTAGACGGCCCGTGTTATCAATTAATATCTTGGAAAGGTTGCTAGAGTTATCGTCGAATCATCAGAGAAGAGCTCCCTGCTGAAGTAAGTAGCCTCTAACCTCTTCGGTAGCAGCCCGATTAAGCGCCGATCTGAGCTCCCGGCCATCCATCAGCGTGGCCTCGACTTTAAGATTAACGATGGCACCTACAGCCACCAGGTATTGCACCATCTGCAGGTCGCCAAGATAGCTGGCGTTAATCAACGGCGTTTCATCTGCCAGCACCACAGCATTAACATCAGCACCAGCCTGGACTAACTGTTGCGCCAACTTAAGGTTGCGCCGCTGCACCGCAATAATCAGCGCATTGCCATCACCTCTGCTACTGACATTAACATCGGCTCCGGCGCGCAGTAAAATCTCTACCAATTCGGTGTTTTCATTACGTACCGCCACCATCAGCGGGGTTCCTGTGCCGGGCATGGGGTGATTCAGTTGATAACCTTTTGCAATCAACTGCTGCACTTTGGCTACGTCATGCCGCTTAATACTTTCGAGTAATTCATCTAATTGCCCCAGCTGGCTTAGCTTAACCTGGCCGAACTGCTTTGGTAGTTGGGCAACCTGCCATTGCTGCGCCAAACCAAAAGTTATTAGCAGTGTCATAGATATCGCGGTAATCATCACGACAGCCAAAGGGGTTACGTGCTTGCTAGTGCCTTGCAATACATTGTTAATACGCTGGGCTAGCAGCGGCTGTTGCTGCCATGACATGGCCAGTACTGCCGTGGCAGAGCTAGCCATTTTCTTATTGCAATCGAGTAATGTCTGAGCATACCGGTGGGGCTGCCTTAACCCGGCAACCACAGCAGCATCACAGCTTAGCTCCCGATAGCGATTTAACTGTCGGCATACTAGCCGCCAGCATGGGCTCCAACAGCATAGCGTCCCGGCCAGTTGCTGCAGATAAAACGTCAGCAAATCCCGCCGCCGCCAGTGCATCTGTTCGTGCACAATTACATGTTGCAACTGCTCTGCAGACAGGCTACCAAGCCAACTGGCCGGTAACACAATACGTGGGTGGCGTAAGCCCAGCAACATAGCGCTAGCAATCCCCGTGTGCTGATATAACGCAGGCGAAGTAGCTTCATAACCCGGTAAAAACAACGGCTCGGCCTGGCGCCATAAAGTGCGGCTAAGCCGGTAACTCTGATAAAAACGATAACCCTGCAGCAAACAACCTAAAGGTAATAGTAACAAAAGCCATACTGGCGGTGATAATAAGTACAGCAATTGCGGGGTTAACGCCCAGCGCTGGGTTATTTCTGTGGTTCTTTCTACTGGGTGCACTTCGCCAGACAGCAATTGTGTTGTTTGTGCGGACTCTGGCTGCATTGTTGCAAGATCTGTATCGAACAGGCGTGGTTCTGTTTTGTTATCCGAGGTTGGCATTAATATCAGTAAAGGCAATATAAACAGCATAACCGTTAACGCTGTCCACAGGCGCAGCATAAATTGTGGTGCGCTCTGCCATTTACTTTGGCTAAGCCAGTATAGCCAGGGTATAGTAACGGCCGCTAACCCCAGATGAATCAACAGGTAAAACAATAACCAGCTGAATTCAACCATGCTCAGGATTCCTGTTGGCTCTTGTCGGAAGCTAAAAGCGCTTTTGCATCAATTTGTGCCTGAAGATCTTGCTGCAATGCTTCAGGTAATGCTTGTTGTTCTAATAAGTGCTGCGCCAGTAACTCTGGGGAACCAGCAAAAAAACGCTGTAACAATGTGCTTAACGCCTGACTACGAGCTTCTTGTTGTACTGTTATCGCCTGATATACAAAAGCTTTGCCTTGTTTTTCGCACTGCACATGGCCTTTGTCGAGCAAAATACGGCATAAGGTTTGTACCGTAGTATAAGCCACAGCAGACTGCTTGTTGAGCTCAGCAGCAATAGCTTTAACAGAGCACGGCCCATGCTGCCATAACACCTGCATAATTTTTTGCTCTGCACCGGTTAATTCTATTGATTTTGCTCTAGCCATTACCATCACCTACTAAACAATTAGTTTTAAGTTAGCTGTTCTTTATCAAACTTACAACTAATTATTTAGTTTTTAACGATTCATTCAGCGCCAGCGTTTAAGTTTTGCCAATAAATTACCTATCGGTTTACTCACTTGTCAGGCACTACCTACTACAGAGTGGCAAAAGATGTCAGTTGTAGAAAAAATAATTTTTGCTATGATTGCGCGGTATTTCGGCAGCTGGCTGTTAATACACTTGCACTGCGTATTTATGCAGTACAGTTTAGTGTTTAGTGCGTTTGTTTTACGTGCAGCACGGCTGGCAAGGCACCTCGCCGTTGAGTTGGGTTATCTGCTGCAACGGTTCACTTAACTTTTATCCGGCCTGCCGGAAGCGTGATGAGAATAAAAAATGATGTCAGCAGATACCCTGGTTGAGAGTCTCGCCGAACCTGTTGCAGCGGCGGCCGAAGCGGCCGCAACTATAACACCAAGCGCATTAAGTTTAATTCCTCCTATTACTGTTCTGGCCATCGCTATTTGGTTAAAACGGCCTATTCTGGCATTAGTTATGGGTGCCATTGTTGGCCTGTTTTTATTGTCGCCTGTCGGTGCGTTGGATAACTTCGCAGAAACGTCATTGCGCGTAATGCAAGATGAAACCATAGGCTGGTTAATTCTGGTGTGTGGTGGTTTTGGCTCACTTATCGCGTTACTGGTGCATACCGGTGGCGCTTTTGCCTTTGGCCGCGCAGCACAAAATGTAGCTAAAGGCCGTAAGTCATCCCTGATGATGACCTGCTTTTTGGGCATCGTGATCTTTGTTGATGACTATTTAAATGCGCTAACCGTGGGTGAAACCATGAAACGCATTACCGACAAATACAAAGTGTCGCGCGAAATGCTGGCCTATGTAGTCGACTCGACCGCCGCCCCCATTTGCGTGCTGATCCCCATCTCTACCTGGGCAGTGTTTTTTGGTGGCCTGTTGGTGGCAAATGACGTTGCCCCCGCTGGAGATACCAGCGGCATTGCAACCTATATTTCTGCCATTCCTTATATGCTGTACGCCTGGCTGGCGATGATTATGGTTATTCTGGTGATCTTAGGCATAGTGCCAATATTTGGCCCGATGAAAAAAGCCGAACTGGCTGCGCAGCAAGCGACATTAGCTGCCGTTGATGCACCAAACTCAGCAACCACGGCGCAAGATACTCACTCCGCCGATGATTTTGCCGTACAGTCGTTTGAGCAAGAGTTTGAGCAATCTGATAAAAGCGGCGGCAAACTGCATAACTTCCTGTTGCCGATGATTATGTTGGTTGGCTTTACCATTTGGTTTGAAATCGATGTCTGGAAAGGCCTGTTGATGACCTTTGCTATCACCCTGCCGCTGTATTTACTACAGCGGCTGATGAGCATCTCTGAAATGATGGATCAGATGATCCATGGTTTTAAAACCATGCTACCGGCCATTTGTACGGTTATTGCCGCCTTTGTATTTAAAGACGTATGTGACCAGCTAGGCTTACCGCAATATATTATTGATAACCTGGCGCCTTATATGAGTGCGCAGTTATTGCCCGCACTGGTTTTCTTGTCAATGGCGATACTGGCTTTTGCAACGGGTTCTTCCTGGGGTATTTTTGCGGTGTCTATTCCTATTGTAATGCCATTGGCGTTTGCGGTAGAAGCCGATATTCCGCTGGTTATTGGTGCCCTGTTGTCGGCAAGCTCGTTTGGTAGCCAGGCTTGTTTCTACAGTGACTCTACGGTACTGGCAGCGCAGGGTTCGGGCTGTAACCTTATGAGCCATGCGTTAACCCAGTTCCCTTATGCCTTTGCGGCTGCGGTGCTGGCGTTTTTTGGTTTCCTGGCGCTGGCTTAGCATGCCATTTGCCTATGCCATAATCGGCGTGTCATTAGCATTATGCTAAACGTTTAAGTGCCATTGGCTTGCCCTAAACTAACCGTTGAAGCCCCGGACGTGCGAAAACGAGCCCCCATGGATGGGCTCACGGCGTGTTAGTGAGGGCAAACCGATGACCACTGACACCTTAACAGACAGGCATCATCGTTACCGCGCCTCCTTTTTTAATCATCTTTCAATCGCTTGTCACTTTTTTGTCCCTGACAAATAGCCAATAGGCTGTTACCTTATATACCAATAATCTACAGCCTGTTTACCGGAGGCCCTATGCTGACCATGCTGGCTAAAATACTTAAAGTGTTAAACTCTCAGGTATCTCCCTGGCAAATTGGCTGGGCGATAGCGCTGGGGTTGTTTGTCGGCATATTGCCGTTTGGTTTGCTAACGTTGCTGTTGGTATTATTGGTATGTCTGCTAACGGTGAACCTGTCTACTTTTATTGTCACATGGGGCCTTACTGAAGGCTTAATGCTGTTGTTCGCTGAACCTTTGGAGCAACTCACCTGGCAATACGCCCAAAACGACACCTTACTGCGCTTTTTAGCGAACAATGAAACAGCACAATTGCTGCATTTGCACCACACCCTAACGCTGGGTGCTTTTATTCTGGGCGTGGTGTTAGCATTCCCTATCGCCTGGTGCAGTAAAATGTTGGTGCTGCAGTATCGCAGCCGCATTATGAGCAATGTGGAAAAATGGAAAGTGACGCAGATGCTCAAAGCCAGCAAGCTGTTTTCGCTGTACGAAAAACTGAATTAAGGAGCACCGAATGATCCGTAAATCCGGTTGGTTAGTGTTTATCGTATTCTTTGCTGCATTACTGGCATTGGTTTATTTATTGGCAGGTCCGGCTATTCGCGTGGGCATGGTTTATAGCCTGGAAAAAGCCGTTGGTGCTGAAGTAAACATTAACAAAGTATCGCTTGAACTGGCGCCGCTGGCGCTGCGCATTAACGACTTACAAATTACTGACGCCGCCAAACCCAGTCACAACAGCATTAGCTTTGGCCATGCCCGGGCAGCGTTAGAGGTATGGCCTGCCCTGTTAGGCTACTACGTTATTGACGAGCTAACGGTAGACGGTTTGCAATATGGTGCACAGCGCAGCAGCATCGGAGATGTTTATCGCGAACCATCACAAGATGGCGAAAAAGTTGATATTGCGGCATTACTGCAGGTCGATTTACCCGATGCAGATGAATTGATTGCCCGCGCCAACCTGCAAACACCAGCAAAAGCTGAAGCGCTAAAGCAACTGGCACTGGTAGAACAGCAAAAACTGAAAACACTGCAAGACAAGCTGCCAACCAAAGACGTTATTGCTCAGTATCAGGCTGATATTAAAGCATTAACTGACAGCAAAATAACTGATGCCGCAGACCTGGCTAAAAAAGTAGAGCAGCTAAGCCAATTAAAAGACAAATTAAAAACCGAGCAAGCCACCCTGGTAGAAGCTAAGCAGTTATTAACACATAGCCAAAGCGCACTAGCCAATGCCGTGACAGAACTTAAAGATGCCAGTAAAGCAGATTATGCCAAGGTGCAGCAGCTGGCTAATTTAAGTGATGGCGGCCTGGCAGGTATTAGTCAAATTCTACTGGGGGATTTGTGGGCACAGCGTATTACTCAGCTACAAAGCCTTTACGTGCTTGCAAAACCTTATCTTCCTGAGCAAGGTGCTGCCTCAGATACCGCAGATGCCGCGCCTGAGGCGGTATTGCCCAACCGGGTCCTGCCGTTACCTAACCCACCTTATCCGAATTTTTGGGTTAGACGAGCCAACGTTAATTGGTTAATTGGTGGTGGTGAAGCCACCATTACACTGCAGGATATCACCGCACAACATGCTTTAATTGACCGGGCGACCCAGTTTACGGTCGACGTTAAGCAGCTGCCTCAGCTGTCAGCTCTTAATATTAATGGTGATTTTGCCATTATGGATAAAATGATAACCAACCTAAACTGGACACTAGAGGGGTTAACCCTGCAAGCAACCCAGTTTGGCAAGGACGATACTGCGCTAGATTTAGCTGCGGGAATGATTACCTCCAATGGCAAGCTAAAACTAACCGATAACCAAATTAACCAGCAGGCCAGTGTTGTGCTTAATGGTGGCAACTTTAGCAGTAGCGGTAATAAGTATCTGCAACAGTTAGCCAGCTTGCTCAACAAGCAACAACAGATCCCACTGAACATTGCCACCACCGGTTTAATTAGCCAACCGGATGTTAGTATCCGTTCGTCGTTGGATAAAGTGCTCGGTGATGCCTTGTTGGGCGAAGCCAAGCAAAAAATAGCGGCCTATCAAAGCGAGCTGCAAGCAAAGTTAAACACCCAGTTACAAAGCGGTTTAGCTGGCCAGCAAGACTGGGCGGCACTGCTTACACAGCAAGATGGTGAGGTAGCGGATATCAGCGACAACATTGAAAATATGCTTAATGCCAAATTGGCTGATGTAAAAGATCAGGCTAAAGACAAGTTAAAAGACAAACTGTTTAATAAGCTTGGCGGCGGTGAATAAACGTCTGCAAGCTTTAATAACATGGTATTGATGCGCTAGTAAGGTTTAACCTGCAACGTCGAAGTCTAACGAACGACGCTTTGCAAAGCGGCCCTATATCAAAACAAAAAAGCCGCTTTACAGCGGCTTTTACTTGGTTAAAGACGATTATTCTTCGTCGTCTTCGTCATAATCTACATCGTCTTCGTCACCTTCAAAGTAGGTGCCCCAGCCGTCGTACTCTACCTTGTGTTTGTGCGCTGAGTCAGCGGGGTCAGACAAAATTGAAATCTTATTTTATACAGAGGTTAAATTTTGATCTGACCCTAAAAATTCTCCAGCTGGTCGCCCTGCTTGTATACATAGTTACTGGTACCTTCCGGCGTTTGCGTGCTAAGCAAGCGGCCATTTTGGTACACATAATTAATGCTCTCACCAGAGGGCAGCTCTATAAATATTCCAAATATTTATGCGTTAGCCACCGCCTCGATGGTCAAGTCTTGTTTTGACGCTAATGCTAGAACAACCACAAAAGGCAAAAAGCAAGACCCGACCCCATGTGTGCACAAAAGGCAAAAAGCAAGACCCGACCCCATGTGTGCAATTATTCGGCTTAACCGTTTTCAGCTACTCCAGCGTTTTTAGCCTGAGCACTTTCAGCCCTTGCCAGCAGCTCCAGCGCCATTGGATAAGGTTGTATCGAAATTGCCTTGTTCAACGCAGCAATGGCGTCTTCGTATCTTTTGTTGCGCAGCAAAAAGCTGCCGTAATTACCATGCGCATGAGCAGAGTCTGGATTTAACTGGATTAACTTTTTATATGAGCGTTCTTCTGCTTCAACATCACCTTGTTTTCGAGCTAAATACCTACGCTCTTCTTCTAAACCTTTTTGCTGATAAATTGTTTCGGCATATTTTTCAGCCTGAGCTAGCGCTTCCTGCACACGAGGAATATTGTTGAGTTTGCGCGCCAAAACAGACTGCAAGTACCAGGTGTAATATGTTTCAGACGCAACGTTATGCATCTGGCGTAACACCTCGACAAAGGCATCCTTCTGCCCCTGTATTAAAAGTACTTTGGCCAGTTGCGCCAAACAAAGCACGTTTTCCGGGGAGTATTCCACCGCGTTCTTCGCATGCTGCAACGCGTTATTTAACCCCGCAGTATTGTAGGACTTGGCTTTGAAAGCATCGCCACTGTAATAAGCCTGCTTCAGCATTAATTCGGACAATGCCACTTCTATCATCGCATTACGCTGATCTAACCGCTGTGCCGCATCAATTTCTTGTTTGGCCACCGCTCGCTCCGGTAAGGAAAAAGGATTATTCATAATCCGCTCTCTTGCCTGCAACGCCAAAGCCGTTGCTTGCCCGGCATTATCAAGCTCAGATTGAGATACATCAGCTACAGTTTCTGTACCATCCAGCTCAGGAGGTATATCAGAAAACACCACATTGCCGTTGCTGTCGGTCCATTGATACACTTTCGCTTGCGCAACAACGGTAAACATAATCAGTGCCAGTGCACTTGTTGTCAGTATTAATGGTTTATTCATATCAGTCCGGCTTACTTTGTTTAGCATTTAAAATGGTGTATCCACCTGCAATGGCTAAAACCACCCCAAAAACAACAGATAGCAGCTGCCCCATGTTATAAGCTTCATTACCTGCTGCAGGCGTTAGTATCCAATTTATTATTATTGCCGAACCCCAAACTACACCAATAACACCTAGAATTTTGTTAAGCATTTTTACCCTCAAAAATGATTATTACTATAAAAATCTTAGTTTGTCAACGGCAATCCAATTTTGACCCACTTACCGCTTAAAACGGTAATCTAAATTTGACCCACCCCTGGCTTCTTTTCAACTTAACGTACTTTCTGCTGCCGGTATGACACCCGCTGTTCTTTTGCCTTTTAACCTATAACTATTTCCGCTGATTTGTACGATATGCGCATGATGTAACAGCCTGTCCAGCAATGCCGCAGTTAAGGTTTGATCATCAGCGAATGCCGTTGACCATTGCGAGAATGGCAGGTTACTGGTCACAATA
>NZ_AUDG01000057.1 GCF_000425345.1 Rheinheimera baltica DSM 14885
GCCACAACAGACACGCAAACGGCGCATGTAAAACGAACCAACTAAGCAAAGGAATGCGCCAAGGCACAGGATGCGCCCCACCCGTGGTGAAAACACTGAACCAGGAGGTGAATAACGGCTAAACGACACAAAACAGAAGAAACAGATTGCTGTTGGCAAAACAGGCGATCATGGCTAAACTCGCCCCCAATTTACTGCCGCTAGCCAACGCAAATAAAGCCACTCAGGCTGCAATCGATATATCTACTATATAAGCAGAAAACTCAAACACCGGGCTTGTCCAACAACAGGATTAAGTCGCGGCTGCGCGCGACCTATCCTTGTTTATTAGCCATTTACCAGTTTGAAATAGTGCTGCTATTTTTTAGCTATTATTCATCCGTTATACTTTAAACACATAACCGCGCCTATAGCACCAATGCATTAACAGGTAAGACAATGCCAGAAAACTAAGCGCAAAAGCCAGTGAACCGTTGTAATCACCAAATAGCGGCTGGTAAACAGCACTGAATAACCAGCTTTGTAATGCGCTATTTCCCACAGATAGCATGCCTAGCAAACGTGCAGCGACACCGGCAAGCATAAAAAACAATATTGCGTTGGCACCAAACACCACAAAGGGCGCTGCCCAAAGGCGATACTTTTTCATATCACAAAGAAAAATACAGGCCGCTAATGCCAGTGCGCAGTAGCCAGTGCTTAAAGCAACAAAGCTCGGTGTCCATAAGCTCTTGTTTATCGGCAAAACAAAATGCCAAAGCTCTGCCAGCCATACCGCCACCACACCGAACAATAACAAGCCACGGGTTTTCTGTACTAAATTGCGCTCAGTTTGTAACCACTGTGCAATTAATAACCCGCTGACACAGCTGGCAATGGCAGGCAACGTTGACCAAAGCCCTTCGGGGTCAAAAGCAAACGGCGTTGCACTGCGGTAGTACACATGGGCAGCGCCCAGCACCGTATGATCTAACCAGGCCGCAAAGCTGTTACCAAATTCAAACATGCCGGCAAACCTGACACCTTGCTCAGTATAGTAAGGCCACCACCACATCGCAGCGAGATAGACGCCACAAAGTGCCAGTATCGCGACAACACGGCCACGGGTACCACAATACAACGCAATAACAACCGTACAGAGATACACCAGCGCGATTCGCTGCAGCACACCCAACGTACGTATTGTCATTATTTTTTGTTCGACATAACTATAGTTTGGGTCTCGGAAATTGTAATAAAACAGCACCAAAAACAGCCCCAAGCCATACAGTTTTGCTGAGCGTAGCAGTGCCTGTTTTAATATCTCAGCGTTGGCAAGCCGCGGCTGTCGTTGCAAGCTTAGCTGTAACGACATACCAACAATAACAATAAAAAACGGGAAAATAAGATCGGTCACTGTCCAACCATGCCATTGTGCATGACGCAGCGGGCCATATACATAACTCCAACTGCCGGGGTTATTGACCAGTATCATCGCGGTAATGGTTAGCCCACGCAGCGCATCCAACGCCAGTAAACGGTTGGCAGGCATACCGCCAAGTATCTGCTGGCAATGCCGCTTTATCGCGGCAAACATTATTTATCCGCTCCGGTTACGGTTACCGGCAATTGCCCTGTAGGCCGGATCTGCCCCAGTAACACCTGCGCTAACGCTTGGTAGGTGGCATTACCTGCATTTATTAACGACGGATCTTCAGCGGTGTTATAGGCATAGGTTGCCAGCACAGCATCGGCAAACTGGCCGTAATCAGTAATATCGTAAGGGGCTCTAAGACTAATAAACACATGCGGTTTGTTACTGGCTTTTATCTGTGGCAATAGCGTTTCAAACTGTGTTTTTTGTCGTTGGTACGCTGCGGCAATATTACTAATACCGGTCATGTCGTCCATACCACCAATATCAGCCAGGCTTTGCATCGGCGAAATAAAACCACTAATCACGATATCTGCGGCGGCTATTTTAGCAATGGCATCACTGATGTCAGGTTGTTGAAGGCTTATCACCGAAATAGCAAAAGGCACCTTGCTGTAATGGCGCAGCGCGGCGCTAAGTGCTGTTGCTTTGGCATTATCTGGCATAACCAGCAGCAAGTTTTTCTGCTGTTCAAGCGTAAAAGGCATACCCACAGCCGGCTTGATTTGTGTCACTGCAGCTTGTGCTAACGCTAACTCACTGGCGCGATGCGACGCGTTACCCAGCACAGCATGTGCCCGCTTATGTTGCTCGGCGACAGTAAGTTCTGCGGGTATTAATGGATACAACTGCTTTAGCGCCACAATGCGCTGATAAGATGCACGAAGCTCGGACTGTGGGATTTTATCTGCAGTGACTGCGCCCGTTAACTGCTCCAGTAACGCGGCCAGTGCAGGTAACTCGTCCGGTTGTTGCAGCTTTACCGGCATTAAGGCAATGTCAGCACCGGCAGCAAAAGTTTGTATAACCGCTTCGGTTTGGGTAAAAAATTTGCTTATCCCCGCCATGTCTAATGCGTCGGTAACAATAACACCGGAATAACCCAACTCTTTTCGCAGTACATCATGCAGTATCGCATGCGACAAAGTAGCAGGTTTAATCATCTGCTCGCCTTCTTTTGACACAAAGGTTGAGCTATCCAGCGCTGGGTATTGAATATGTGCGGTCATAATCATGCCGGGCTGGTTGTGTTTAATAATCTGCGCAAAGGGGTATAGATCCACTTGGCGAATTTGCTGTGCGCTATGCTCTACTTTTGGTAAACCTAAATGGCTGTCTACTTCAGTGTCGCCATGGCCGGGAAAATGTTTTAGCGCTGCTATCATGCCTTGCTGCTGCATGGCTGCTGTCATGGCGCCCCCAAGCTCAGCAACCTGTTGGGCATCTTCACCAAACGCCCGCACATTGATTACCGGGTTTAACGGGTTAACATTTACATCAACCGTCGGCGCAAAGTTAACATTTATCCCCAGTGGGAGCAGTTCATCTGCCAGGGCTTTACCAACCGTTGAGGCGAACGCCGTGCCGTGCTCCGCATACGTAGCACCAATGGCCATATTACCGCTAAAAGACGTCGCCAACGACCGAGGTAAACGAGCAACCCGCCCGCCTTCCTGATCAATACCAATAAACAAGGGTAATTTCAGTGCCGAACTCTGCGCAGCGTTCTGCAAATCACGGTTAAGCTGAATAATCTGCTCCACAGAGTCTAAGTTTTCAGCAAACAAAATAACGCCGCCAATATCGTAATCCCGGATCAGTGTCGCAAGCTCGGCGGGTAGCTGGGTCATCGGTGTTTTGCATTTACCCTGTTTTGGCGCCTCGGTGCAGTAATATCGTAAGTCCAGCATCAATTTCTGGCCTAACATTTGTTTAACACTAGCAGATGGGGCCTTATTAATAGCAACGCTCGCCGTCATGGTGTTAGCTACCCCACTTACGCTGAATAAAAGCGCTGAGTACAACGCTAGCACTTTGATACATGTCATTTTGACCCTGAATAATGATAAAGCCATATTGGTGTCCTGATATTCTGGCGGAACATAGCTGCAGTACAACAAAAATAATTTATTCATTCAAGATAAATATAAATGTATACTTTACTCATAAACGATACGGTATGGTATCTTTGACTGGCGTTTTATTATGCAGGGCTTGGCATGCAACTGACATTTTTCGATTGGGTTGTTTTTTTTGGCTATTTCGCCGTACTAGCATTGCTAGGCTGGTGGGTTAACCGCCGCAAAGCAGGCAGCAGTAATGATTATTTTCTTGCTGCCAACAGCATGCCGGTTTGGGTGGTAGCCGTATCGGTGCTAGCCACGTCGCAATCGGCAGCCACCTTTCTTGGCGGCCCTGACATGGGTTTTCGTGGCAACCTGAGTTATATTGCAACCAATATCGGCGCCCTTATCGCTACCTTTATCGTTATTCGCTTTTTACTGCCTCGCTACTATCAACTTAAAGTTACCACGGTATACGAGTTGCTGGAGCAACGCTTTGGCGCCAGCGCGAAGGACCATGCCGGCAAGATGTATCTGTTTGGCCGCATTTTTGCCAGCGGTGCGCGTTTGTACATGGCCGCCATTGCCGTTGCCATGCTGCTTTTTAATAATATTGAGGCCTCTAGTGTCTTAGTTGCCGTAGTACTATTGGCGTTAATTGGCCTGGCTTGTACCGTTGCCGGTGGCATCCGCTCTGTTATTTATACTGACGCCCTACAATGTGGTGTTTATGTTCTGGCGGCCTTGTTGGTGTTGGTTTATTTATACCAAAGCCTGGGGTTAGATGTTGCAACGCTAACCCAGGCACTGCAACAGCCTGTTGAAGGTGGTCCGTCTAAATTACTGCTATTTGACTGGCGGTTTGATATCAGCTCAGCCGGCGTATTTAATATGTGGTCTGCGCTGAGTGGTTTTATTTTACTGAATATTGCGGCTTTTGGTTTGGATCAAGATATGACCCAGCGCGTACTCACCTGCAAAGACAGCAAAGCTGGTGCACGGGCATTGCTCAGCTCGGCATTAATGGTCATTCCCACCATGCTGGTGTTTATCCTGATTGGCTTTTTACTGTATATCTTTTACCAACGCCCGGATTTATATCAGCCAGCCCAAGGCTTTGCCGATAGCTTTGGCGGCGAAAAAGTCACTGTGTTTATGTATTACGTCTTAAACGAAATGCCATCCGGACTCAGAGGACTCGTGGTCGTTGGTGTAATTGCAGCGGCGCTATCGACTATTACGTCTGGTTTAAACTCCATGTCATCGGTGCTGATAGCTGACATGTATAAACCGTGGAAACTTAAACAGCAGCCTAACACCGGTGAGCGGCATTTTGTTCGTGCAGGTCAACTCGGTATGATAGCCACCGCCGTCACCTTGTCGGCGATGGCGATATTGTGTTTTTACTGGCAACAGTATTCCAATATGCCCTTGCTAGCTTTTGCCCTCAGCGTGATGGTGTTTTCATACAGTGGCCTGTTAGGGGTATTTTTTACGGCATTATTTAGCCATCGCGGTAATCGTTATTCCGTTACGGCTGCCCTGCTTACCGGGTTTGGCATAACCCTGCTGCTGCAACCCTATATTCTTCAGCAAATTAGCCCGTCACTGGCGGCATTTAATTTAGGTTTTACCTGGCAACTGTGTATCGGCACAGTAGTGGCGACATTGGTCTGTCTTAGCGGCAACGCCACAGCGCCACAACATGCCATAAAGGAGCAATAACATGTGGATCCTGACGGTCGATGGCGGCGGTAGCAAAACACTGGCCAGACTGACAAATAGCAGCACAGGCCAACACTGGCAGCAATACGCCGGACCGGCATCGCTGACCAATGATTTCTCACTGGCGCTAAGCAATATTAACCAGCTTAGCCGCACCTTATGCCAACAAGCGGGTATCAGTTCGCAGCAGGTAGTTGCAGTGATGGGATTAGCGGGCGCTGGCAACCCGCAGCAACACCAGCAAGCCAGCCAACAGCTGGTCAAGCACTACAGCCACTTTTTACTGACGACTGACGCGAAAACGTCGCTGTACGGTGCCAATCTGGGGCAGCCGGTATTAGTTGTCGCACTAGGCACCGGTTCTGTTGCCATGCGCCTGCAAGCCGACGGTATTGAACAACAAGTGGGTGGCTGGGGCTTTAATATTGGTGACGAAGGGGGAGGCGCCTGGCTGGGTAAACAACTGGTGCGTGAACTGCTGTGGCAAGTAGACAGTTTAGCCGGCATTACCAGCCCATTGCTTGATGCGGTTGCAGAAAAAATAGGTAACGATGCAGCCAGCTTATTGCCGTGGCTAAAAACCGCCAGCCCAAACGACTTTGCAGCCTTGGCGCCATTAGTGTTTCACTATGCCCAGCAATGTCTACTGGCGGATACGTTATTGCAGCGCCACGCAGAAGCGGTACAACAACTGCTGTGGCATGGCCGCGAGCAGTTTGACCTGCCAGTGGTGTTATTAGGCGGCCTGGCCGACATCACCGCGCCACGGTTAAGCCTGCCATGCCAGGCGTTGCTGCAACCAGCAAAAGGCAGTGCGCTTGATGGCGCCTATATTCTTGCGTTACAGCTTATTTCCTCTTCACCTTTTTCGGGGCATGGCCATGACAACTAATGCACAAGACACCTTATTACAGCAGCTGGATGCTATGAGCTCAGAAGCGCGCAATCCTCAAAGCTGGGATATTGATCTATTGTCCAGCTTAGAAATCGTGCAGCGCATTAATACTGAAGATCAAACGGTGGCAAAAAGTCTGGTCAGTTGTTTGCCCGATGTAGCAGCGGTAGCCGATCGTATTGTCGAAGCCTTTAGCAAAGGTGGTCGTTTAGTCTATTTGGGCGCGGGCACCAGTGGCCGGCTTGGTATACTGGACGCGGTAGAATGCCCACCAACTTACAGTGTGCCGTCATCACAGGTTGTGGCGTTAATTGCCGGCGGCAATGGTGCGGTATATAAAGCGGTGGAAGGTGCGGAAGATAACCCCGCGCTGGCGGTAGAGGATTTACAGCAAATACAACTGCACGCAGACGATATTTTAGTGGGTATAGCAGCCAGTGGCCGCACGCCTTATGTGCTGGGCGGCCTCGCTTATGCCCGCAGCATCGGCTGTTTTACAGCAGCAATTAGCTGCAATGCCAATGCGCCAGTGTTAAATGCGGCCGACATCGGTATTTGCGCCGTGGTAGGCCCTGAGGTCGTCACTGGTTCAACCCGAATGAAAGCAGGGACAGCACAAAAGCTACTGTTAAATATGCTAACCACCACCGCCATGATCCGCAGTGGCAAGGTGTATCAAAACCTGATGGTAGATTTACATGCCAGTAATGAAAAACTGGTTGCACGTGCCGTGCGCATCGTTATGCAAGCAACCGAATGCTCAACGCAAGTGGCACGTGACGCGCTAAAAGCGGCTGATATGAGCGCCAAGCTGGCTATCTTACATATTCTTAGCGGCCAGCCAATTACAGACTGTCGTCGCCAACTAACACAGCAACAAGGTTTTATCCGTAAAGCATTGCAACCGGAGAGTAAACTATGAGAGCACTGCTGCTATTGCTATTAAGCGTTTGCTTGCTGTCTTGCGGTGCCGATAACAACGTAAACGCTCCTGCTGAACCGCCACTGCAAACTGGTGCAGAACAGCTGTCACAGTATTTACCGATGCTGGCTGGCAAACGGGTGGGGGTACTGGTCAACCAAACGTCCATGCTGGGGCAGCAACATCTGGTTGATGTATTACTAGCCCAGCAGATAAACATTGTCAGCATTTTTGCACCAGAACATGGTTTTCGTGGCGATCACGACGCCGGCGCCACAGTTAAGTCTGGCGTAGATAGTAAAACCGGGTTACCGCTCCTATCACTGTATGGTGCCAACAAAAAGCCCAGTGCAGAGCAAATGCAAAAACTGGATGTCGTCATTTTTGACATTCAGGATGTCGGGGTGCGTTATTACACTTACATCAGCTCTATGCATTACATGATGCAGGCTGCTGCAGAACATGGCGTAAGCATGCTGGTGCTGGACCGGCCCAACCCTAACGGCGCCTATGTAGACGGCCCGGTGCTGGACCTGCAATTTCAGTCTTTTGTTGGTATGCACCCTATTCCGCTATTACATGGCATGACAGTAGGCGAGCTGGCGCAGATGATTAAAGGCGAGCGCTGGATAACCCACGCTGACAAGCTGCAGCTAAGTGTGGTGCCGCTAAGTGGTTATCAACGTAACCAGCCATATTCGCTGCCAGTAAAACCCAGCTCTAACTTACCCAACGATCAAGCAATAGCCTTGTATCCGTCACTCGGTTTTTTTGAAGCCACCCCCCTTAGCGTTGGCCGTGGTACCGCTTTTCCGTTTCAGGTTATCGGCTACGATAAATTCAGCACAGGTAATTTTCAGTTTATGCCGGTATCTACACCGGGCGCCGCACTAAGCCCACCGCTAATGGATAAAGTGCTGCTGGGCGAAGATTTACGCCAGGTCAAAGCACAGGGCTTAAACCTGGAATATCTGCTGCGGTGGCATGCGTTGTTTAAGGCACAAGACGAGGTATTTTTTAACTCGGCGGGCTTTATGGACAAACTGGCCGGAACCGACCAGTTACGCCTGCAAATAGAGCAAGGGTTAACCGAAAGTGAGATCCGCGCTGGCTGGCAAGAGGCGTTGCAACACTTCCGGCTGCAACGTAAGCCTTATTTACTTTACCCCTGATCAGCAGCAGGTAGCGCTGTGTCCTGCTGCTTGGTTAACCGATAACGCGCCGCTAATTCGCCGGTTATGCGTTTTCCCAGCGAGTCCAACATAAACAGCTGGTTTTCGCCAACAAAGAATTGTACTGGCTGCTCAGCTTCCAGCAATAAGGTGCTACCGGCCTCATTCCAGCTAAATTGCCCGCTACTGTTCAATGCCATCGCATCCTTACCAACATAAACCCGGGTTAACTGGTAACTAAAGTCGGCGGCTAACACCACAGTAGTATTGATACCTTCACAATCGGCGCAGGGCAATGTGCCCTCGTATGTACCCACCCAGTCCAGGCTGTTGCGGGCGCTATGCTCACTGTCGGGCACAATAATGCTATTCACTTTAGAGTTTCTCAATACAGGGTTACCCACTGTACTATTGCTCTTTGAACTATTGCTCTCTGAATTATTGCTCTCTGCGCCGTTAGGGGAATTTTCCGAGGTTTTGCTGTCACACGCTGCCAACAACAGTACTAAGGTAACGGCCACAATACTTAAATGGGTTTTCATCTCTGTATCTCATTAGTGCAATTTACCGTCGCTAAGGCCGGCATTGCAGCGCCAGCCGCGGTATTTACTTACCATACTGGCGCGCAGTAGCTTTATACCGGCTGAATAACGCCGCACACTAAGTCATTCAGACATCAATGCCGTTAAGGCAAATCAAAAATAAGCGCTTTAGTTGCTGCATTTGCCGTGAGTATCAGCGCGGTTTCTTCACTGATTTTGATGCCATCACCCGGCTGCAATCGGTTCCCAGCCACCTCCAGCTCACCGTTAATCAAGTGAATATAAAGTTTACGACCGGATGCAATGTTATAGGCCAGTTGCTCACCGTAGGGCAGCAGTAACTGATACAGCAAAGCATCCTGGCGCAGTGTTAAACTGCCGTCACGGCCATCAGGCGACAAAATCAGCGTTAAGCCTTCACGCTGGCCAAAATCTTTTTGCTGATAGCCTGGCTCACCACCCTGCTGATTTGGTTGTAACCAAATTTGTAAAAAGGCCAGCTCATCCGTTTTGCTGGCATTAAATTCGCTATGGTAAATGCCTGCCCCTGCGCTCATCAGCTGAAACTCACCTGCCGGTAATATCTCGGTATTACCAGCCGAGTCTTTATGGGCAATTTTGCCACTTAGCACCAGGCTTAAAATCTCCATATCTTTATGGCCGTGAGTATCAAACCCTGCGCCCGGTGCCACTTTGTCGTCATTAATAACCCGTAGCGCTGAAAAACCCATTTGCGCCGGATCATAGTAGCTGGCAAAGGAAAACGTATGGTGACTTTGTAACCAACCAAAATCGGCTTTGCCGCGCTCTGCTGCATATCTCATATCAAACATCTGGCTTCTCCTGCAATAAGTTCACTTTACGCCCACAGCATAGCGGGGGCGTTACAGCAGAAAAAGCGGAATAATTTGCGCTTAATATTCAAATAATTTGAACACAGGCTAAACGCAGCCACCTAAGCTACACTCAGACGGTATTTTTTAACGCAGTCTTTTATACAACACATATGGAGCAAACGATGAGTATTAATGTATTGGCTATTTGTGGCAGCTTACGCGCTAAATCGGCTAACCGCGGCTTGTTGCGCTATGCACAGGCGAATGCGCCTGAGGGAATGAAAATTCATCTGGCAGACCTGTTGGATGTCCCGTTTTATAATGCTGATTTAGCAGAAAAGCCTGCGGCGGTAGAGCAACTGCTAAAACAGCTGGGCGAGGCTGATGCGCTGTTGCTGGCCTGCCCGGAGTACAACTATTCGCTGGCACCGGCGCTAAAAAATGCTCTGGACTGGGCCTCGCGTGAACCCGACAACCACCTGCTAAGCGGCAAGCCAGCAGCCATTATGGGCGCAGGTGGCGGCATGGGCACCAGCCGGGCTCAATATCATTTGCGTCAGGTATGTGTGTTTTTAAACCTGCACCCACTAAACCAGCCAGAGGTATTTGCCAATGCGTTTGCTGGTAGCTTTGACACCGACGGCAATGTTATCGACGAAAAAATACACGGCCTGATACGTAAGCAACTTGATGCGCTATTAAAATGGCAACAGCAGCTCAGCCGCTAACGGCTTAGCGGCCAAGCGCTGCTCAATGTTAAGTCCCCATCGGGTACAATATCAGCCCATTGCGCAAATCCAGCAACTGACCATTTAACAGGGCCAGTTGCACGCCCTCATTATTTGCCAACAAAAAAGTGGCATGGCGAAAACGCTGCGGCGAAGTGTCGCTTAACCCTTTTGGATTGAGGACTACGGGCCAGTCGGTGTTATTCGTTAGCAGGCTGGCGTCACCACTAAAATGGCTGTATCCCTCACGTAATAGTGCAAGGTATTTGGTTTTATCCAGCGTCAAAGCTTTGGTTAGTGTATAAGCTTTAGGCGCTTGATAACGCAGACCACTCGCATCAAAACGATGGTAGCTGCCGTAAATGGATAAATCGCCAATATCACGCACACGGGCTTGCTTAGCGCCAACTAAATCAAACTCCAGCGCTACATCCACTATCGCATCGTGGCCGTTAATAGCGATACCAAGGTTGTCGATCAATACATCTTTAATGCCACCATCACGGTTAAACGGAATTGCCCGATACCCCTCTAACGTTTGCTGTAAATAGGCACCACTGGCAATACTTTCAATGCTTAATACCAGCAGCTGAGCATTCAACCGTCGCGCAACCTGGCGGTTATCATCGCCAGGATAGCCCCCAGACTCTATCAATACGGTACTGATTCCCATGCCAGAAAACGTGTCGCCAAACGAGCGCCAAGAGAAGGTATCATCGTATTTTCCCAGATAGCCCGGTAATTGCTCTGCCATCAAGTCGGCCATATCGCCAATTAGCTGCATCGCTTTTTTGCGCGAGGCATCAATATCTTTCGCGTCGTTAAACGCGGGCGCCAGTAATGAAATAGTAGTTTGTTTATTGCTGTCGCCTGCGGCGTAATAGCGGTTTTGATCATGTAAATTCAAACCAAAAGCTGGCTTAAACGCTTTTGCGGCTTGCATTAACAACTGCCCTTCCGGACTTTGCAATGCTTTGGCGTCGCGGTTGATATCAATACCCATGCTATTAAAGCGGCTATTAGCCGCAGCACCGTCCGGGTTAACCATTGGAATAAGCCGCAGTGTCACCTTACTTAGCCAATTATCCCGCCAGTTTTTTTGCTCTGGCGCACTAACAAAGTTTAATAAATCCATCAATGCGGCAGTGGCGGTGGGTTCATCGCCATGCATTTGCGACCAGGAAAGCACCTTTATCGGGCCCGTGCCAATATCAATTTGCCAAACCGGTGTACCCTGGGCCGACTGCCCCAGCGGCGAAAAGCGAAACAGAGCATTTTGCTGGTGCTGTGCCAAAAGTGGTGTAATGTCACTGTGCACCAACTGGGGTTTATCTAAACCCGGTTGTTTTATCTGTTGATACTGCTCTACCGTCAACCCGTTTACTGCCATCGCCTGTACCACCGTGGTTAAACTTAAAAAGCTGGCAAGAAGCCACTTTAGCGCCTGTTGCATGTCGCCCCCCGCATCACTGCTTTAGGTCATTAGCATGGCGCAATGCTGTTAACAATTGCAAGGTCAGAAGCAGTTAGCAAACTGACACAATGCGTCATCCATCGCAATAAGCTCTTTATCGCAAAACACAGCACAGAGCTTGCGGCACCAGAGTACAACCGGTATAAATTATTCAGCATCTAAATAAAATAGAATAATAATAACAGGAGGCCATTTTGGCTGATTGGTTAACCTTAGTTCCGGCGCTGGTCGCCATTATTGTTGTGTTGTGGCGTAAAGAGGTCATTCTCGCGCTGCTGTTGTCGCTATGCAGTGCTGAACTATTGATTTTTTTATACGGTGGCCAAGGTGTAGGCCCAGGCTTACTGCTTGATGGCGGCATTCAAACGCTAGAACGCATTGTCGCGGTAACACGGGATGGTGACAACGCCCGTATCCTGATGTTTTCGTTGTTAGTGGGTGGATTGTTGGCCTACATGCGAGACTCCGGTGGGGTGTCTGCAACCGTTAAATTATTAGTGGATAAAGGCATTGCACGCACGCCGCGTCAGGCCGGGTTACTCACGTTTTTTATCAGCTCCGTTACCTTTATTGAATCTAACCTTAGCTCTTTAACCGCAGGTATCAGCTCGCGTGGCCTGTTTGATAAATTCAAAATGAGCCGCGCCAGGCTTGCCTATATTATTGACAGTACCAGTGCACCTATCTGTATTATCATTTTACTTAATGGCTGGGGCGCTTATATTCTTGGCCTGTTAAGCACCTACTCGCTGGGTGACAACGCCGTATCGGTGCTGATTGGCAGCATACCGCTGAATTTTTATGCCCTGTTTACCCTTAGTGTGGTGCTGTACACTATTATAACCGGCAAGGTATATGGCCCAATGCGTAAATCTGAGCAGGAACTACACACCCTGGCAGCGCATACCGAAATTGACGTTAAACCCACTCATGCCAGCTTTATGCTTGTACCCTTGTTAACCCTGGTTGGCTCGATGATTGGCTTTATGCTGATGACAGGCAACGGCCGCCTGGTATCAGGTTCAGGCTCACAATCCGTATTATACGCTACCACACTGGCATGCCTGGTGGCCTATTGTATGATGCTACTGAGCAAGCGATTTAAACACCAACAGTTGGTAGACATTGGCTTTAAAGGCATGAGCGAGCTACTGCCGTTAGTCACTATAGTATTGTTATCACTGGCGCTGGGCAGCAGTTTAAAATTGCTTGGCACCGGTACCTTTATTGCCTCAATTGTTAATGACAGCCTGCCGCTGGTGCTTATTCCTGCCTTGCTGTTTTTAGCCGGCGCGCTTATTTCATTTACCACCGGCACCAGTTGGGGCACTTTTGCCATATTAATCCCTATCGGTATGCCAATGGTCGAATTGCTGGGGCTACCGCCTTCACTGGTGTTAGCCGCTATTTTGAGCGGAGGTGTCTTTGGTGATCACTGCTCGCCTATTTCCGATAGCACGGCGGTTAGCTCTGTTGCCTCGGGTTGCGATCTGTTAGAGCATGTTAAAACTCAGCTACCGTATGCCCTGTTTTGTGGTACGTTAGCCTTAATGGCGTTTGTCGCCGCCGGAGTAACAATGATATGAAAATGCTCAATTTATTTGCTCTGTTAGTTGTTAGCAACACCGTCTTGGCGGCGGATAACGATATACCCGAAGATTTTAGTGATGTCAGCACGCTAGCACCGGATATACAGGTACATATGGCGTATCTGGGCGATAAAAACTTTGTTGGCCGCACTGTCGATGGCTACGAAGAAAACCGCTGTTACCTACAAAATAACGCCGCTAATGCCTTGGTTAAAGCGCAGCAAGCGGCCATGGAAAAAGGCTATACCCTGTGGGTTTTTGACTGCTACCGGCCACAACGGGCCGTAAACCATTTTATGCGTTGGGCGGCAGATTTAACCGACATTAGTACTAAGACGGACTACTATCCCAACCTGGACAAAGACAAACTGGTGGGTGAATACATTGCTGAACAGTCAGGCCACAGCCGCGGTAGCACGCTAGACCTGACACTGGCGCGACAAAACAGCGCTGGTCAATGGCAACCCATTGATATGGGCTCGCCGTTTGACCTGTTTGATCCTATCTCCAATGTTGGCGCAACGGGTATAACCAAGTTGCAACAGGCAAACCGGCAACTGTTGGAAATTATCATGCTCAGTGCGGGCTTTAAGGTGTACAACATGGAATGGTGGCATTTCACCCATCAGCCACCGGTGTATACCGAGCAGTATTTTGATTTTGTCGTTCGATAAGTCAATATCAGCTTTTAAGGTGAAGTTCATAACAAATTGATTTTATTCAACTTCTACATGTTAAAGCGATATTGACTACCTGCTATGCTTTTTATTTTTTATTTACATCACTCTGATAACACAACGGCTATTCAGCGGAACGACTATATCAAACAGCAAGAAACAACAAATACAAAAAAGGCCTGATATTTCAGGCCTTTTTACTAGAAATGAGTAATTACATACTATTTTAGAAACGGTAAGTAGCCATTAAAAAGTTTGTGTCGTCGACATATAAATAAGATAGCGACACCTTTTTAAAATCAATGCCTATACCATAACCAACTTCGCTACTAGAATCAGAGTCGCTGTATCCGTTAGCACTGGCCTTAACACGGCCATGGAAATATCCAACACGGCCATACAATTCGACCGAGTCATTTAATTTAATCGTTGGACGATATGCTGCACCGAAGAACGATTCCATCTTAACATCGACGCCATACACTTTGTCTGAATTCAAACCTAAACCAGCGATAGCTTCAACTTTATGTGCGAACTTGTCTGTTGCATTTAAAGTCGTACCCACCACACCTAACGCACCGAAGTGGCTGATGTTTTCACTTTCTATATCAGTAGATACCTGCATTAAGCCTGCTTCAAAGTATACTTCTGCTTGCGCCGCACCGCTAACAGCGGCTGCAGCTAATACTGATGTTAATAACGTTGTTTTTAATAAATTGCGCATATATTCTCCTTAAAATGCGCAAAGATTTTACTCACAAACAAAAAAATCACAAATAAATTCTTTTTATAACAGAAATGCTCTAGACATTGCTTTATTTAAGCACCAAAACTTAGTTGCGATAAAGAAGTACAAAACCAAAACACTAAGTGCCCACTAAAATTAAGTGGACACTTAAATTAGAATAAAAACCTGTGATTGTCCGATGGTTAGTAACTTTGTTGGGGCTACAGGGATAAAATATACGCTCACTAAGCTATGTGCGCAGCATCGTCTACTCTATAGACACCAAAAGACCAATAGCAGACCTGGTTATTCAATGGCATTCGAGTTTTGAATTCGGACGAAGACATTCGTCATCACCGCCGCCTGGTGGGTTACCGCCACCATTTCCGCCAGAGACCGGATCCGGATTGCTCATATTTTGACAGCGGCGATCGTTCGCACCTGTAATAAATGCAACCCCTACACAGGTTCTGTAATGGTTTAAATATTGCGTGGAAAGAAGTTGGCTGAACCCACCTAAATTATTCGGTGTGAACAAACCCTTTTCCATAGGTCCTATAAATAGATTGTCATACACAATTTTTTTCTCACCCGCGTCACCAAATAGCTTTGCGTTTCCATAATCTTTAGAATAGTCCCACACATGCACCGTGAAGTTTTTGCTACGAGGATATGAAGGTTTTCCATCATGCCATTGATGACTACCATCTATACTGAAGACGCTGGAATCAAGTAGGTTTTTCTGGTTTGCACTTGAGATAAATGCATATTTAGAAATACCAATTTTGTTGGCTAACACTTCAAGTTCGGATTGATTCAGCAATGCCATTTTTGCTAATGTCACCGCATTTTTAACCACAGGGTACGTGTTTTTGTTAAAACACTGAGATTTACCATTGCAGCCAGAAGATGTCAGTCCCATTTCCTTTTTGATACGCTGTGCAGCATCAGGGATACTCAGATAACTACACGAGGGGTCAGGTCTTGATTTTTGTCACTATTTTACTCACCCGCGAGTAATGCAAGCCAAAATGACTGCCAATGTCTTTCAGGGTATAACCGCCCGAGCGATACGCCGCAACAATAGCGGCATTCCGCGTGTTAGTTGCCTGCTCATACTCTGCCAGTGTTTTGGCAGCAACACGCCGTTGCTTTTTCGGAATTTCAGATAGCTCATTCTGTTCGTGTAGCCGCGCTAAATGGCTTTGCACAAAGTCTTCATTACCCAAAAATATCGGGTTGCTCAGCTTATTCCAAACGGGCACACCTTTACCCTGCTGCACAAACGCTGCATATTTTTCTCTGGCGTTTTTGCGTTGTTTAGAAAACAGGCTCAGTAAGGCGTCTGTTGCCAGCCAGGCGGGTGAAGCCGCTTTGCCCATTACGGCTTGCCAGTTACTCCATGGCCAATCTTCAAGATTTTGCACCATATTCGCCCGAATTGGGTTTAGCACAATATAACGGCTTAACTCCAGTAAGTAGGCGTCTTTGTCTACCAGAATGGCCTTATACCTGCCCTGAAATAAATGCCCTACACGTTGGTGTTTTCGGTTAATAGCCTGGGTAAAAGTACCGTTTAGTTGCCGCATGCCTTTACTGAGGTTGGCATCGGGCGTTTCTACCAGTAAATGGTAGTGGTTCGTCATCAGGCAATAGGCATGCACCACCCAGTTATACTGTTCGCATACCTTACCCAGCAGGGTTAAGAACAGTTCGAAATCGGTATCGTCAAAATAAATGGCTTTGCGCTCATTACCCCTGCTGGTGATATGGTAAAGCGCACCGGCAAATTCCAGTCTTAAAGGTCTGGCCATGGTACTTGCTCCGTCTGGTGTGTCGCATCGCTACACTGTAGCGCACCAGACAGAAAAGGCAAAAGGCAAGACCTGACCCTGAAGATTCTAGCGCACCAGGCAGAAAAGGCAAAAGGCAAGACCTGACCCCGAAGTCGCTTGCTCCGTCTGGTGTGTCGCATCGCTAAACTGTAGCGCACCAGACAGAAAAGGCAAAAGGCAAGACCTGACCCCGAAGTCCATTGATCCCGGTTGTTTTTATCTGCACCAACCATGTGAACGATACATTAATTTTTTCTCTTTAATAGCCAAAAGAACGTTATTAACAATACGCTCGATACCATCACAATCCAAAGAAAGTCACTAATTTCAAATAGAGAACTATTTACTTCATGATGACGAATTATCACCGTATCACCAATTTTGTTTAATTTTCCGGAATCACGAATAGCACTCTGCACGAACTCACTGAGCGAATTCGTAACAACCGAAATTGCGAGCATCTCGAGTTTACTAAAATTAACACCAAGCAATATGAGTATTACTAGCAGAACAAAGCCAGCTATCCCAACTTTTAGAAACATTAAGCTTACCAGAAATCCTGAGATTACACTTGCCCCAAAGGTTAGTATTAGCAGGCCAATGTAAAATGATACAAAAGCAATTACTATAGTGAGGACGCCGTTTAATAGTACCGACTGTTTAGTAAAGTTAGTTTCCATATTTGTTACTCCAATACTGCTTGGCTTGAGCATCCATTGTTGCGAACGCTCTCGGTCCATACACATCATTCGCTTGCGCTAACTTTTTATTTGCAAGATTTATCACTGGATTTATACCACGGAGTATTGGAGTATCTATTGTAGATATGAATTTATTAACTCCAATGCCATGAGTCCAGATGCCTAACATGCCATCCCTGCTAATTATTTGCCTCGTGATAGTGCCATTGTACATCCCATGGTCGCGAAGAGTTTGATTCTGTATTCTTCCTTCAGGAGTCCTCATTTGTACAACTCTTCCGACTGGTGTGTCGTAATTGGAAGGATCCCCAGTATTTCCTAGCGCTGCATCGAGAGGACCTACTACATATGCAACTACAGGCCTTCCATCTAGGGCTGCTGGTGTTGCAATCAGGCCTTTTGCAGGGTAACTAAAGTGATATAAAACATCATCCCTAAGGATATCGTAAGTGCAGCCGTTAGAGCCTTCTGCACAAAATGGCGTAAACGTATCATAATGATGAAAAGTCTCGTCACTAGTATCAAAAGCATCATCACCAAACAACGGGGAATGCTGTTCACCATTAGGAAGAAATTTGTCATTACTTTGCGGCCCCCCAATATCCACCATACTTTGCGTCTGGCCTGGACTCAAATTACTGACTGTCACACTACCGTTATTTGACGTCGCAGTTACGAAGTCTTTGCCGATGGTCAAGCTTTGCGTTGCATCTGAGCTTTTTATACTTCCTGTAGTACTAATATTCTCATCTTCAGTATAAATATTAGACCCAAGCTTTTTCGAACGATACCCCGTAGGGTCGGTCCCCGCCAACGGATTATTCATAATGTACGAATACGGGTTCAGTGATTGACTATTACCTGGACTCTGAATAATCGGATCAACACTCAAGAACCTGCCAAGATTATAATCATACGCCCGGCCGTTCATATGAATTAACTCTACCTCATCCAAATGGCGGTGGTCGGTAAAACCATTGCGGCTAAGCAGCGCGTTTTGCAGCCTTGGCGGCGTTAGCGTATTACCATCTACCGCCCGTGGTTTACCAAAGGCGTCAAACATACGCCGGTCGGTGACCTGGCCGTTATGGTCGGTGTAGGTTAGCGTGCTGCCTAAACGGTCTTTATGGCTATAGCGTATTTGGTGCTTGTTGGTGGCATCGTATTTAATAATAGCGATGTCACTTAAGAATAAGCGCCAGTTACCGTTACTTTCTTCTTCGTACAGCTTGTCTATCTCGTAGGTGGTAATGCCGTTGCGGGTTTCTTTTAACCGCTCTAAATTAGCACCATAGGTAAAACCAAAGGTGTTACCGCCACGGCTTATTTGGGTGGGCTGCTTAAAGCTGTTGTAGCTAATAGTTAAGCCATCGCCTGCGGTTAAGTTACCCTGGTTGTCGTAGCTAAAGTTAACGGTGCTGCTGTTTAGCTTTATTACCTGCCGTACCGCATTGCTACCCGCTTTACCGCCCAGGTTTCTAGCCGCATTACCATAGCGGTAAGTGTTGGCATAATCTGATTTACTCAGCAGGTTACCTACCGCGTCATAGCTGTAGTTTATCGGCACGGTGTAGCCCATATTGCTATAGGTGCTGCGGGTTAAGCGGTGCAGCTCGTCGTACTGGTAGCTTTCTGTTGCGCCGGTAATATGGTTTTTTACCTGCTCAATATTACCGAAAACGTCATACTGCTGGTATTCCACGTCATGTACCCGCGTGTTGCCACGCCAGGCGGTTAAGCTTCGTGCCCAGCCGGTATCGCTGTCGTATTGGTTGTTGCTATTTACACCGTTACCCAAACTGGCTTGCAGTACATTACCCAGTGCATCCTGGCTGTCGATAGTACGGTAAACATAACCGCTGGCGGCGTTGCTTACAGTTTCCAGATGGCCATCAGTTGTATAACCGTATTTTACCGTCAGGCCATTGGGGTAACGCATGCCTGTGGGCTGGCCGGTGGCACTGTGATAAAAATACTCGCTGGTAAAGGTTTTACCGTCCAACTGCAGGCTATTAGTTAGCAGATTGGCGTTGGCGTCGTAACCAAAGGTGCGGGTAACGCCATTAGCCACTTCCTGATACGGCAGGCCTGTTAACGCGGTATCGTAACTAAAGCTGGCGTTGTCTTTTACTGTACTGCCGCTGTAACTTGTGCGTTTGGTTTGCCGCCCAAGCGAGTCGTAGTCAAAACGTATTGCTAACCCATTGGCATCGGTTTCTTGCTCCAACTCGCCAAAACCATTGTATAGGTAACTGCTATTGCCCTGGTTGGGGTCTACTACACTAAGTTTTTGCCCCAGCGCATTATAGCTGGCGGTTAACTTAACGCCGTTGGCATCTTGCAGCACTATAGGTAAGCCCTGGCCGTTATAGCGGTAGTAAGTTAAACCACCGTTGGCATCTTCTGTATGCAGCAGCTGGTTCATGCTGTTGTAACTGCGGCTCATATGTAGGCTGCCACCTGCCGTTATTTCCGTTACCAAGCCGCTGTAGTCATAGTTTATGCTTAAGCCGCCGGGTACTTGCTTGTTGCCAGGCCGGCCTAAGGCGTCATAATCAGCGTATTGTGTAAAGCCGCCACCCATGCCTTGCTCGTAGGGATCACTTGTTAGCTCAACCAGGCCTCGGGCGTTGTATTGGGTATCCTTATTTATCCAGCTACCATTGAAACCTTTCACGCTAACGCGCAGTTTGCGGCCAAACATATCAAAATAGCTTCGCTGTTGCGGGCCACCCGCTTGGGTGGTAACTGTCATCCAACTGGCGTTGCCTGGGGCATTGCTGTCATACCGTGTTGTATCATGTGAAATACGCTGCAGTGCCTGTCCACTTTGCTGCACTGTAGCCGGGCGGCCAAACGAGTCATAACTAAAACTGGTAGTAATACCGTTAGCAGAGATTTGTTTTACCGGCTGGCCCGTGGCGGGGACAGTATGTACATAACTAACATGGCCCAGCGCATTAGTTAGCTTAAACGGGAAGTAACCCGCACTAGATTCTGTGCTGTTGTTATTACTGTAACCTATAGATTCGCTGCGGCTTTGTGTACTCCACCCCCCGGTTTGGCTCATAACGCTTGCCGTGCGGTTGATATTTGTGGGTAAACCGTAAGCATTCAAGCCGGTGACCACTTTTTGCACCTTGCTACCATCACTAGCCTCAGTATTAACCTGCTGTGGCGCGCCTGAACTATGCCAGTTACTGTAAGTGGTTTTTATCCATTTGGCCGTATCCAACGCGGCCGGATAACTTATTACCGTATTTAACTGTTGCACGGGGCTGCTGTGTTTGGTCAGGCTTGCCAGCCGGTGTGGTGCCCATGGGTTACCGCTTTGCGGGCTATAGGTGGCACTACTGGATGAGGCATAAATACCGCTGTCATCGCTAATGGTTTGGCTTGCCTGCAGTACATTGTTGAAAGCGTCAACACTGGTTACCTGGCTTTGTGTGTGGCTATACAGCTGCTTAGTGGTTAAATCACGCAGATAGGTGTCTGAGCCCGCCTTATACACACTATAAATGCCGCCTGCCGGGCAGGTTAAATCGGTTTCGTCGGTAAAACTACGGTACTGGCTGTTACAGCTGGCAACGCTATTGGCAGCACGGTGTACGGTATTCAGTTGCCAGTTATTGACCTGCGCCGATATGGCACTATCTGCGCCGGTAGCGCCATGGCCGCTGTAACCAATTACCGGGTACCCGCTTGGATAGGCGTTGGCACTAAAGACAAACTGGCCCCGTATCTGCCCGGTGAACGGGAATTTTTGTCTGAAGTCGGTATGCGTGATTAAGCCACTGCTGGTATCTTCGCTAATAATGGCACGGAAGCCGCGGAAACCACGGCCCTGGGTGTGGTACATGGCACCGCGGTAGGCATAACGGGTGCTGTTTAGTCCGCCCACGCCATTGCTACTATTGTACTCAGCCACCACATACATGCTGGAAGCAAAGTTGAAGTGCTGGCCGTCATCTACATAGCTGCGGTCAGCTAAATAAAACGGCAAATTGTTTAACCGGCCTTGCGATGACGACAGCGGCAGGTAAGCCCAGCTGTCGTATTTCCCCAGGCCATTGGTAACAGATTTCAACATATCTGAAGGCGCATAGCCTTGCCCGCCAGTAGAACTGCCCCGGTTTTTGTTGATGTAAACACCAAACTGACGCCCCGCCATGGCACCGCCAACGTTACCCATGGTGGTGTCTGCAAAGCGTGGGCCGTAGGCAAACACCAGATCAGTTAAGCCTTTACCAAAGGCGTCAGTGGCAAAGTTTTCAGTGGCCGAGGCGTAAATTGCCGTAGGTACTGTGGTAGCACTTAGCGCACCTGTGCTATCAATAGTAATATTAACTGCATTGAAACGATACACGCTGTCGTCTATACGGCTTACGTCCAGCACTGAAGTAGTGTTCGAATTTACCGTCAGTTTATATGACTTATATAAATCATCACCGCAGGCAGTTATTAACCCCGTGCTGGTATTTACTTTGGTGCATGAGGTTGCAACCCGTTCAGCGGGTATAAGAAACTCTGCTTTGCCGTCATGATTAATATCCATCACGCGGAAACTGCTGCGGTACTTAGGCTCAAAGAAGATTTCCCGTTCGTCGATGCTATGCACCACGGTATAGCTGCGCTGTGCTAACGCTATGCCTAAGTCCGTTAACTCAGTAAACTCGCCTGCCCCTTTGTTAATACGGGCATGTAGGTTAGTACTGGAACCTGCCCAGCCAAGCCAGTCTGGCAAGCCATCACCATTAATGTCTATTAAATAACTAAAATACTGTTCATTGTTGGTAAAGGGGTTAAAGCTTAACCAATTAAAGTTAATGCTATTGCCGGTTGAAGCATTTAAGCGGAAGCCTTGTAACACCGGTACCGGGTTAAAACGACCCAGATGCCCGTCTTGGAAAGCATTAACGGCAGAAACCGCCATATCGGGAAGGCCATTGCCATCGATATCGCCGATAAACTCGACTGTGGTGGTTTCTATCAGTTCATTACCCGACAACACGGTATTAAATTGATACAAGTTACTTACGCTGCTCACGCTGTAAGGGGCAGATTTATTTTTCGAGTGCAGATATAAGTCTAGTTTTGGCGTGCCACTGTTAAAGCGATATATCACCAGATCGGGCCAACCATCGCCGTTAAAATCACCAATATGACGAATATGATCTTGTTGTGGCGTGGCAATTTGCCGGCTTTGTAGTGGTATGTTGGTATTAATATTCGAGCGTTGCAGGTTAGCCTGTGTCATCAGTAACACCAGCTTACCGTTTACCACATCCCAGCCATCGGTCAGGCCGTTGTTGTCAAAATCGCCTTCGACACACTCTTTGCGACGTGATAGCGGACTTTGAATACAGTTTTTCAGTTCAAAAGTATGGCTACCAATGACATTGCCTTCTGCTGAAACAAACTTATTTGGCCAGTCGCGCACTCCATCACCGTTGATATCGCCATGCGGCACCAAACCATCAATGGTTCGCTCACTTTGATAAACCGGCGAATTATTAAAGGCCAGTTTTTCCAGTTGGTAATTTACCGCTTCATCTTGCCAGTCAAATACGGTAGATGGGAGACATTGCTGAGTGCCTGACAAATAACTACATTGTGTAATAGACTTTAGCAGGCTTCGCTGGCTAGCCTCACTGGATTGATATGACAGGGTGTAACGATGCAACCTGGTATTGCCTAAAAACGACGTTACTTGGTGTAACCGCTTGGTTTGCATAACCATACCACCAGCAACATATTGCTGATTAATGTCGGGGCGGCTTGCATATTCAAACGAAACTCGGCGGTTACCTAATTGGGTAGCGCTGCTTCCGGTATAGTAAATATTGTCCAGCAGGACTTCGGCATTATCGTTGTAGCTATAGACATAATGTATATAGTTTTTTGCCGTCAGATCTTGCTCATAGGCCAGCAACCAGCTAAATGTTTCCGTTTTGCCAGTATGCACAACTTTTGCTTCAGCGCTATCAGAACCAAAATAGGCAACCCTACCCTGAGGGTACTCGACTTTAAAGTGTGCTGAATTCTGGTTGAGGTTGCCACCTAACTGTGTAACCCGGGTAAAGCTATCTACTTCTGTCCGATAAACCGTACCTGAACTGCCATAGCTACCTTCAACATTCACTAAACGCTCGCCATTGAGACAGAGCTTATCGTTTGCTAACTGATAGTTAACCGCCGATGCATAGCCATCTTGCGCGACTGTTGGGCCGCAACGTGAAATACCTGAACCTGCCGATAAGCTAAAACCTACGCCAAGCAAGCCATTACCACTTCGACTTTGATAATCTAGTGCCACGTTAGGCTGCATACCCGCCCGGCCCGGTGCCATTTGAAGCGGTACACTATAATTTGCCTGGCCGCCACTTACCCCTGCTGTAGAGCCTATGGCACCAATATTAATATCATATGGGCTGTAATTATAAGACCCCACTGACCACTCTGCTGGTGCCTGATTCGAAATAGCAGCCCAAGTTGGTGTTGAATTTTCAAAGCTTGCACTCACCGAGCAAGCGGCAGTAATTGCGCCTGTGGTGTAGGTATTACCCGAGCGACTACCGTTACAGCCGGTGACATTGGCAACTTGATAACCTGCTTGTGGTGTTACGGTAAAGGTAGTAGTGCTGCCTTGCGCCACACTGCGTGACGTTGGCGATATACTACCGCCCGTGCCCGCTGTGGCAGCAACGGTATGGGTAATACGACTAAAGCTCGCGCTAACCGAACAGGCAGCAGTAATTGCGCCTGTGGTGTAGGTATTGCCTGAGCGACTACCGCTACAGCCGGTGACATTGGCAACTTGATAACCTGCCTGTGGTGTTACGGTAAAGGTAGTAGTGCTGCCTTGCGCCACACTGCGTGACGTTGGCGATATACTACCGCCCGTGCCCGCTGT
>NZ_AUDG01000058.1 GCF_000425345.1 Rheinheimera baltica DSM 14885
ACACACTTACTGACGCGGCGATTTAAGAACGTTAGCACGGAAATCAGTTTGCATGTGCTGGCTTATAACCTCAAAAGAATGATGTCCATCTGGGGTTCTGAAGGATTAACTAAAAAGCTGCAAGAGCGTTACGGCTAGCGGCTGTAGTCGCTTTAGCTCCTGATACCACACCCATAACGCTCAATATCGGACTTAATAAGCCTCCGAACCGCACTGAATGAAAACTAAAACGCACACTCATTATTTCAGCGAGGCACTAACAGTGCATACTGGCGAACCGCTGAAAGAGCGGAAAATATGAGTTTTTACACAGCCTGGGCACATATGAGACATTGAGATTGGATTAAATTCAATTAGTCGAAACCTGAGGCATCAAGTTAAAACTTATCCACATAAAGTGTGCCACGATAATCCGTAAATCTACTTAGGCTATTCGCTGCCTAAGTATCCGATATGGCTGTTTTTAATGTCATAGAACGTCGCCTGGACAAACTCTTCGGCGTTGCTTGAATTGTTAACGTTATACACGCCCACTTTGAAATAGTGGTACTGCTCATCCTGATCATACAAACTGTCAGACATATCATAATGAGCCACAACATCGGCCTTGCCTTCTCGGCTAATGGTGACGGTGAGTAAGTTAACGTTAACGCTGATGTGGTAACTAAAAATCTCATTCAGGGCGATACCCTCTACTGGGTTTGCAGCGGTGTTGCTGCGAGAGCCAATCATGTCGACATAAGTTTCAAAGTTGTCACCGTCGCTGTCTTTAACCCGGCTCTCATGCGCGAAATAGATGGCGCCGCGATCGTTTCCTGGCAGTTTCCGGTAATATAAGCGCACAGGCTCATCGTCATTGGCGTGGATTTGACCAATGATTACCCGGCCAATCTGATAATTTTCACCAGTGGTGGTAACCTGATTGACCGCCATTGTTACCCTCAGTTCACCGTCGAAGCCAGCTGCATTATTTTTTCCCTGCGCTGATGCACTGCCAAACACCCAGTTATTTTTATTCACACCCTGAGTGCTGATTCTAAGGTCGCCACGGCGTAACATTTCCCGTAGTTCAACCCTTACATAACTGGTATTGGCAGAGGTTTTAAAACCATAACTGGGTGAGCGCATAACAATGCCACCATCAGTTGAGGCATAAAAAAATTCAGAATTGGTATAACCGTCTGCAAGCTCTGTTTCCGAAATGGAGTCGGCGGTGCCACTGTTGTCCTCATCAGTAGGGATACTCAGGTACCAGTCTATCAACTCAATACCCAATTCATTGGGGAAGCGCTCGCTGAAGTTCCCTCCGGCGTCCTGGCATCGATGCGCCTGCACTTCAACAATGGCATTGTTGTGGTTTTGGTTATTGCCAAGTCCGATTATCTTGATAAAGCGCACTGGTAATGACGAAATATTTACCAATTCGAAGCCACTATGTCTGCCGCTGGAATTTGCTTCTGACAATACTGTGGTCCAGCCTGTGTTATCGGTAGAGGTTTGTATGGCAAATCTCGCGATACGTTTATCGCCTGCAAACCACTTAATGGTGAGTGCACCCAGGGTTTTACTGCTGCCCAAATCCAATTTCAGCGCGGCATTGTTATCATCACTTGACCATCTTGAATTGGACGTCGTGTTGCCATCAATGGCATTGGCTGCCGGGTATGCCGCGTCGGTCATGTCATCGGTGGCAGATAGTATCGGGTAAACCTGATTACTGCATTGCTCAGGTGGTGCGCTCACAGTGGGGGGCGGCGGAATTTGGGTTGTGACATTAGCGTCACTACTACCCCCGCAGGCGGCCACAGCGAATGCCAAGCTTGTGACGATAACTACTTTGCTCAGTTGCCGGATGCTTTTTGACTGCCAAGACATCACCTTTTCTCCTACTAGCATGATTAATAGATGTTGGTAAACATCTGGCTTTGTGGTATTCCTGGTCCCACTTACCGCATTGAAATTAATTACCATCAACCCATAATTGGTTAACCAAAATATTTTCCTGGTGGATGCTGGCACTATATTTAAACCAGCTTACCATCGATAGCTAGTATGGACTATCCAATATTAATGTCTCATCAAGATACTTCGAATAGTCATTTAACTTTGTATAAAACAATATTGTAGTTTGTTTTATCTGTCTTTTTTATCTTAACATTATCCCCTCTCCTTATTGGTAACACAAAATTGTCAGCCAAAAATGCAACCAATGGGTTGACCAATATCTCAACTGGGTGTAAACATAAAGCAATATAATAAAACTGCCGGGAGTTATTCTTTTCAGAATATTGGCGCTCAGGCTCGGGGGAGGAAAATTTGAGGTTGCAGTTTTGGCTTCAAATTTAATTTGTGTTTAATGTCAGACGGGGAAAAAGGATGAGGCACACACTATCAAAAATAAGCTTGGCAATACTGTCTACAACGGCGCTGGGTATCGCGTTCACTGCTAACGCACAACAGCCAGAGACAGAGCCGACAGATATCGAAATCATCGAGGTATTAGGGATCAGAAGTTCTTTGACAAATGCGTTGGCCGAAAAGCGTTCTGCGGCCAGCTTAGTCGAAGTTATTCAAGCTGAAGATATCGGTAAGTTACCCGATCAAAACCTGGCGGAAGTACTCGAAAATATTACTGGTGTTCAGATTACCCGCTCGGCGGGTGTCGGTACCGGCGTTCAAATTCGTGGTACGGATGCAAACCGCACTGAAATTAATGGTGTATCTACGGTGGGCTCGGGTGCTGGTCGAAGTGGTATTGACTTTGAAGATGTTTCTGCATCGATTATTGCAGCTGTAGAGGTAACAAAGGCGCCACAAGCAAAAACAATTGAAGGCTCTGTAGGTGGAACAATTAACTTAAGAACTATTCGCCCACTTGAGTTAAGTGAAACGCTGGCAGCATTCAGAGTTCAGGGTGAAGACAGCAGTTTATCCACCGATGGCGTAAAACCGCGCTTGTCAGGAACCTTTGGTGATAATTGGGAAAATGACCATGGTAAGTTTGGTGTTGTCATTAGTGGTAGCTACGCTGAACAAGATGTCACTGCATTTCGCCCCCGGGCTGACCGTGACAATCTGGTGCGTTCTGACAGCGGTTTAGCAAGCGCGCAAAGTTTCCATTATCTGCCCATTCAGTTTTTGATCCAGGATTACGATAATTTTGAATATGAGACGAAGAATTTTGCCGGTTCTTTTGAGTGGGCGCCAAACAGCAGCAGCAAATTTTGGTTTGATGCGATTGTAAATGATCAGGATCGCCGGGAGGAGAGTTCAAGGGTTCAGGCGTCCGGGGTGAGCGATCTTATTGGTGTCTCGGTTCCCACTGAATTTGAAACGATTGATTTTGGCGCTTTAGATGGCGTCGATCTTGGTAGCATCCAAGCCGCCCTTAAAGGCATCATTCCGGTTCAGTCTGACGGTTCAGACGGCAATTTACGCTTATCCAGTGACACCCGTTCCCGGTCCACCAAGAGCAAAATATTCCGGCTAGGTGGGGAATATCTGGGGGATAATTATAAAATAAGTGCCGAGATATCCTCATCTTCATCTGATTCTGCGACCCCCAGAATTGATACCACACTTAACTTTGTCAATCCCAATGCGGCAATTGGTTCTGCTAACGATAACGGTACACCGTTTGAGTATGACTTAAGTGGTGGTGCCTTGGCCTTCGGGATTGCATTTGGCGCAGAGAATGCCCCCGCCCCCGCTGATTTGCTCGACCCAGCCAACTACAGGTTGCAAGCGGTGGCAGTCGCAAATAATACCAACGAAAATACCGAAGATGCCGCGCGTATTGATCTTAGTTACGATTTGAATATGTCAATTTTTACTACGCTTGACGTAGGCTACCGCTATAACAAGACGTCCAGTGTGTCCAACGTCGTGGGCTCAAATGTCAGTTTGTCCAGGATGGCGGATTCTCCCAGTGGCGATATGTTTGCTGATATCCTGACAACCGGGCCTGCTAACTTTAATGCCGCAGATGGTAGATCGCTCTATGTTAAAGATTTTCTGCTGGTGAATCCGGCGCTGGTAGGCTCTGATCCTGAACGGGTATTTACTTGCGTTGGCTAACGCCATTACGGCCCATGGCGGTTCAAAACCACTGAATAAACCAACGTCATCGGTTGCGGGTTTTTATGATATCAGTGAGTCAACCAACGCACTGTATGCTCAGGCAAATTTTGAAGCTGGCATGTTCCGCGGTAATCTTGGGGTGCGCTATATCAAAACCGATCTTGATTCAACCGGGAACCGCAGCGTGAACGGAGACGTCGTCGCTGAAACCACCTCAAGTGATTACAGTTTTGTGCTGCCGCGGATTAACCTGGCCGCCGATATCACCGACGATCTGGTGCTGCGCGCCGCTTATGGTAAGGATATACGTCGTCCGAATTTTAGTGACCTTTCAAGTTCTTATACATTCAGCACTAGCCCCAATCCGCCGGTAGCCGGTGGCAACCCTTACTTAAAACCCGAAGTGGTCACCTCTTTTGATATTTCTGCCGATTGGTATTTTGCTGAGGCCGCAGTTGTCAGTATCGGGTATTTCCACAAAACACGTAAGGATGTACATGTGGGTCAACAAGATGATCCATATTCAGAGCCTGTCACTGGATATCGCGACATTATTGGTCCGGTGTGTGAGCAGGGCGGGATCTGGAACCCCATTGCCCTGATCAACGTGTTTGGTCCGGTAAGTTCTGACGTCGGTGTTTGTGTTCCATTCTCCAGTATCATTAATGACACTAAAGACACCACGCAAAAAGGCATCGAAATGGCATTCCAGTATGACCTGTCTGCTTTCGAAGACGAGCTGGGCTGGGCATCTGGTTTTGGTGTGGTGGCAAACTATACCATTCAGGAGTTTTCTGGTGGTGAGGCGGTCAATACCTCCGCCAGTCGTCCTAGTCAGGTCTTTGCTGCTTCAACAGGTGGTACAGGTTCACTGAACGTTACTGCCGTTCAGGGCTTACTCAATTTATCTGAAAATGCCTACAACTTTACCTTGTATTACGAAAAATATGGCTTGTCTGCCCGGATGCGTTATACATGGCGTGAAGGGTTTCGCTCAAACGATTTTGGCAGCACATCAAGTTATCCCTGGGGCTTCCCTGTTGTACAGGAAGACAGAGGCCAGCTCAATGCCAGTATCAGTTATGACGTAAACGATCAGCTCAATGTTGGCATTGAAGCCGTTAACCTGACGGAATCTGATGTTCGCCAATCTTGTGTTAATGAAGGCGCACTGCTTTGCTTCCAGGGGTTAACCGACCGTCGGATAACCTTTGGTGCCAGCTATAGGTTTTAATTCAACTTGCCAGCGGCTGGTTGTCTTAGACAACCGGTTCTGGCAATCTCAAAGTAGATGCATTTATTGAAGCAAGCCTGATGGCTTGCTTTTTTTGTATGTAGCAAGAAAAAAACAGGCCCTGTGTCAGAGCCTGTTGTCAGGAAAAAACCGTTCCAGATGTGGACTGGGTTACGCAAACAGTTTTTACTTAGTCAGGTGAGAAATAGAATACAAACCCCGGGTCTCATCCGTTTTACGTTTGATCTCCTCTAACGCTTTTGCTTCGCTTGCCTCGAACAATGCGTTGATCAGACGGTTAAAATGATTATGCATGGCTTTTCTTGCCGCTGATGAGTCACGTTTGGCAATGGCGTCATAAATAGCGGTATGTTCTTTGATCCGTTGCTCTATACCCTGCGAGCATACATCCTTATAAGCGGCAATCACTTGCGGCTCATTCCGTCTGACTTTCCAAAGGTTGTTAATAGACATGACAATGGCATTGTTACGTGTTGCTCTGGAAATGATCTCGTGGAATCGTTGATCAGCCTCATCTGCCTTTTCTGCAGACGACATATCATCCAGCGCCTGCTTAAGAGCTGAAAGCTCGGTTTCCCGGATGGTGGCGGCGGCTAAAGCTGCCGCTTCTGCTTCTACCAATGCACGGGCCTGAGTGAGTTCAAATGCGCTGATGGACTTGAGTGAAGAGTCTGATCCAGCAAAGTCAGTGACATATACGCCTGATCCTGTTTTTACTTCCACTCTCTCTCTGACTTCCAGTGCGATGATTGCTTCGCGTATGGTCGGACGGCTTACATCATAAGCCTCGGCAAGCTCTCGTTCAGCCGGAAGGCGGCTCCCTGCAGGGTAAACTCCTTTGTCTATCAAAGCTTCTAACTTTTCAACAACTGTCCAGAAACGTCTGCGTTTCTTCATGATTGGTATCCCTTTAAGTCTTGCCATTGGTAATACATGTACTTACACCGATTGTACCCTGAACCTGTAGAGCTTCGCAAAAGTCTGGCATCCTGTTCCGCTATGATAGCTTCTCATAGCGGAAAGTTCTAATTGGTAATCAATTTTAATCTTAATTGGTAAGATAAAATATTTTTTTTTGGTTTTCAAATTGGTTTTGGGACGAGGGCGTATCGATTAAAGAAAATTCCTGGTTCTGTTTTTTCTGGGATGAAATCATTTTATTAAATTTATCCATTTAGCGTTTAATGAAGCATAGTCAAATTTACTGACACACTTAGTAACAGCTTGAAATGGTTTGCGTGTAGCACTTAATGCTTATCCAACCTACAGTTAACCCTGTTATTTTTTCATAACTCGTGCTGGTATGCGCGTTATGGCTACCTAAATATTTGGGCATAAGTTAGTGCCGTAAAATAAGAATAAAAACAACAGCAGGGTGCAACCTGACAATCAAGGATAACTGATGAAAACATTGAACATGTTATTAGTAAGTAGCGCTGTAGCCATAGCGCTAGGCAGTGCGTCAATAATGGCACATGAGCATGCGGCAGGAAAAACTGAGCATCTAGCTAAGAGCGCAACAAAGCAGGTAGTGCAAAGTGAGCATGACCGTTTGTTCGCTATTTTTGCGGCGTCAGATGAGCGTAATTTGGCACTTAATCCGGTTATGGGCTTATTTCGTGGCGATATGCGAAGAGCCGATAGATTGGGTGACTTTCTTACCGATGCGCATAGTTTTGCCGCCAAAACGAATACATTATTGAATTTGTCTGAGCTTAAGCAGATTGACATAACTAAGCTAAGTGACACCGATAAGCTTGCTTATGACGTGTTCAAATACAATCAAGAACGTGCACTTGAAATGTCTACAGATGAAATTCGAGCTCTGACCGAAGTACGCCCGGTTAATCATTTCAGCGGTTTCCATACATTTTACCCAACCTTTGCCAGCGGAAAAGGGGCGGCACCTTTTAAAACCGTTGAGGATTACGACAACAATTTATCGCGTCATGAAGATTACATTGCCATTTCTGAGCGTGCGATTGATAAATTCCGTGAAGGGATGAAAACCGGCGTGTTTGAAACGAAGCTAACTATTGATCGTGTTATTAAGCAGTTCGATACCCAGCTTGAAATTCCATTAAAAGAATCGCAATACTGGGGGCCTATCAACCTGTTTCCAGAAAGCTTTACCGAAGAGCAAAAGGCGCGCTTAACAAAAGACTATGAAGTGGCAACACAGGCTATTTATGACGCTAACATGCGCATGCGTGACTTCTTGCGGGATGAATATTTACCGGTAGCCCGCGAAACGGTTGGCTTAAGCCAAATGAAGGGCGGTGAAAAACTGTACCAACTTATGGTAGAAGCCTCAACAACCTTGCCCATGACGCCAGACGAACTGCATAAGCTTGGCCTGGAAGAAGTGAAGCGTATTAAAAGCGATATGCTTGAAATAATGAAAGAGGTGAAGTTTGCCGGCACGTTAAACGAGTTCTTCGATTACGTGCGCACCGATGTGAAGTTTAAGCCTGAAAGCCGTGAAGCGCTTACGCAAAGCTACTATAAAATAGGCCGCGAAGTTGATGAGAAAATTGGTGAATACTTCTCGCTATTGCCCAAGTCAAAGCTGGAAATTAAGCCCTATGACCCGGCTATTGAGCAGTTTAGCGCCGGTGGTTCATACCAACCAGGTACGCCAGATGGCTCACGCGCAGGTGTGTTCTATTTTAACGCCTATGATTTACCCAGCAGACTGACTACAGGCAATGTTACCTTGTATCTTCACGAGGGCGCGCCAGGTCATCACTTTCAGGTAAGCCTGGCGCAGGAAAATGACGCATTACCGTCGTTTATGCGTTTTAGCTTCCTACCGGCTTTCGGTGAAGGATGGGCGCTCTATTCTGAAACCCTTGGCTATGAAATGGGCTTTTTTAAAGACCCGTGGAATCGTTATGGCACATTGCAAGACGAGCAATTACGCGCGATGCGCTTAGTGGTCGACACAGGTCTACACGCTAAAGGTTGGAGCCGTGAAAAAGCCATTGATTTTATGTTGGACAATTCTGGCATGACACGCACAGAAGTGGTAGCTGAAGTTGAACGCTACATCGCTATTCCGTCCCAAGCGTTGTCTTACAAGGTGGGGGCGCTGAAAATACAACAGCTGCGCGCAAAAGCTGAAAAATCCTTAGGTAAAGACTTTGATATTCGCCAGTTCCATGAGCAGGTTCTCAATACAGGCGGTATCCCTCTTGCCATTTTAGAGCAGAAAATTGATCGCTGGATTGTGAGCAAAAAAGCCTAAACAATCCCGTTTACGAAATAAGGCTGGTGATGCTTATCGCTCACTGGCCTTTTTACATCCTCATTCATTTGAAGCGTGTTGTTCAAACTGCAAAAACATCCGGTAAATGTTTACCAAAGCGCACTAAGTCATTTGCAGAGAAGTGGTCATCGTCCTCCTATTATACCTGCTAGATAGAAATGCCTTATTGCTGTGCTACTTGGCGTACACAATTTCTCCCTGCGGCTTTTGCTTGATACAAACATTCATCTGCGCGTTGGATCAGGCTTTGTTGATCATCAGTGGCAACACACTGCGCCACACAAATACTAACAGTACAAGCTGGTATTGTGCTTTGCTCTGTAGCGCATTGTTTAGCTTCTCTGATCCGCTCTGCCAGCGCTACTGCACTGGTTGCAGGCGTATCAGGCAGTACAATTAGAAACTCTTCACCACCAATTCGACCAATAAAATCTGTTTTACGTACAATTCGACTAAAACACTCAGCGGCATGCTTTAACGTTTGGTCGCCAGTGAGATGACCGTAGTTATCATTTATCGCTTTAAAGTCATCCAGATCCAGCATCATGATACTTAGCGTACTTTGCTGGCGGGTACTGCGCGAAATTTCTAATGCTAACAAGCGCAAAATCTCACGGCGGTTAAATAAACCGGTTAACTCGTCAGTAGTGGCCATTTTTTCTAATTGTGCCGTGCGTTTGCTGACTTCAACTTCTAAGCGTAGGTTAGACTCTGCCAGCTGCTTTTCTACCTCTGTTAACTGGATAATTTTTGACTGTAGCTGGCGTTTGCTGGGTAGATTTATCGCATAAGGCAACATGTACCAAAGCAAGACCGCAGTAGTAATGGAGATAAGGCCGGTAAGGCTTTTAACCACACCATGAATATAGTAATAACCGTGCCATACATTAATAACCCCGAGTAAATGAGTGGCACCGCAAAAGAAAATAAAACCGGCAAACATGAGGAAAATCCAACCGAAATGCAGATCATCGCGTGCCCGGACTAATCGAATCAGCGCAATAGGAATGAGCATATAGGCAACAAACGTTAATATATCGCCACCCACATGCAAGATAAGTAAATCGGTACGCCATAATAAACAGTGACCATGCGGCATAAAGTCACCGTTAAGAAAATCATTTACCAGTCCCATTCATATTCCCTGTTATAACAACATATAAGTAATCAGCTTAGCTAAAAAAGCAAAAAAGGCATGATATCTCTACGGAAAGTTTTGTTTAGCCAGCAGCTTGAGGTGTTAATTCGGTGATGTGGTTTGGGTTTGAGGGAAAGTCGCCTCCAGATGTTTTCTGGCGGCGATAAGGTTAAACCAAAACTGCTCGACCAGCTCAGTGTTATTGGCATAAAAGTCCGGGTTGAAGACGATATGCCAATTTTTAACTAATAAGTTATCGTCACTGACAGCCACTTTGTCGGTAAGGCCTAGCTGTTGTAGTTGATAGCGCCCTATAAGACGTTCGACGCTATACCCATCCAGTTTTCCTTCAGCAACCATTTTCAGGCCTTCGTCCGGCGTAAACTTGTAGGGGCTAAGCCAACCTTTATGCTGTAGCCATTGTTCGACAATGTATCCCAGCGGTGCACTAATGCCAAACTGAGGTTGATATTGCGCTAGCGAGAAGGGTTTATCGACAGTATGTAATACCGGATATTCAGCCTGCCATAGATAGCGATTTGACAGCTCAGTACCGCTTTGCTGGTCTGGAAAGCGATACAGTAAGGCGCGCTCGGGTGACCAAATCATTGCCAAGGTGGCATTTAGCTGATTTTCTTGTACCATTTTTTGGCATCTAAGCCATGGCGCTTGTTGGTACTGCAAGGTGATTTCCAAGGGGGCCGCTGCCGCATTTAGCATCTCAACCAGCAGGCCAACGGGCTGGCTGCCATCGTTGCCGGCACTGATAAATGGCGCCATGCCAGCGCCTTCATAGCATATGGTAAATACTGCATTGGCTTGGCTTAGCCAAGGACACAGTACTAGCAGCAGAGCAGCACAGATTTTCATAACAGCAGATCCGTTATAGCAACAGGCCATTTGTTGCCGGTTAGCGGTAACAAAAAGTTACAGTAAGCCTAAGTATTGTTGCCAGTGGGCAAAAGAGCAATAAAAGTGACCATTGCAGTAGCAATGTTATAGCACTGTTGTAGTTCAAACTTTGTTTTAACAATGCCGCGTAATTAAGTAATATAGCCGGGTGAATAAGCCCCCTTGCGTGCTTTTTTGGGGCTCTGATAGATAATTTGGATATAGAGGCGCAATGGACCAGCAATGTCGTAAAGAATGGTTAGTGTCCTTACTCGGTTGGAGTGGGGTGATCGTGTTCTTAAGCCTGATAGACAAGCTGCATGACCTCTGGGTGCCTGAAGACGATAAACTGAATAATCATCCACTGTGGGCATTGCAGGAGTGGGGCTTATGGTTGCTGTTTACGCCGTTGTTGTTCCGGTTACTAAGCCGGGCTGCTGATAAACGCCAGTTAACCCAGCGCCGTTATCTGCAAATTTGCGCACTGATATTTATCAATTCCATGTGGTGTCAGGCACTGTTTGATTTAATAGTGCTTAACGACAGCATTGCTTACAGTCTGTTGTATTTTGCCCCTGTGCATGCGTTGGCTATTTTTATCAATGTGTTTATCTGGCAACGATATCTGACTTTGCCACAAGCACAGCTGACTCAAGCCGACAACGCAGATAGCCAAACGCTGACTATTGAGCAGTCAGAAGGGGCTATGCAGCTGTGCTTCGACGATATTATTCAGATTAACGCTGCCAGTAACTATGTCGAAGTTTGCACTGCTGATCGCACCTGGCTTAAACGTGCCACGCTAAAAGACATCGAAACTCAACTACCGCAGCAAATGTTTATTCGTACCCACCGCGCCCATCTGGTCAATATTCAGCATATCGCCCGTGTACGGTTAAAATCTTCCGGCAGTGGCTATGTCGAGCTTAAAAGTGGCCGGGTGGTTGCGCTCAGTAAAGCGCATAAACACAGCGTCAAGGCCTGTCTGCAGCAAGTGGCTTAATGTCGGCGCTGTTGACGTCTGCTTATCCCAGCTGGTTTTGACGGCTGGACGGGTCTGTCCATTCATCCCTAAAACCGCCCAATTACCCCTTTTAGCTTGAGCTTGCAGTTGGTGCTGCATTTAATGGCGCAGATTGAAACTTAGTCACAGGATGTTTTGTTATGGGTGTTACACCGGGTCCCGCGTTATGTTTGTCACTACTTCTGCTGGCAACCTGGCCTGATATTACGACAGCGAAGGGGCAGGAAGTAAGCCAGTACAGCCAGGCCGATTTGCAGCAGATGCCAGGGCAATCGGCGCTGGATATTATCAGCCATGTCGCCGGTTTTCAGTTTATTAACTCTAATAACCAGCGCGGGCTGAGTAATGCTGCCGGTAATATACTAATAAATGGCATGGTGGTGATGAATAAATCGCAAAGCCTGGACCAAGTATTGTCTGGTATTGCCATTGGCCAGATAAGTGCGATGCAGGTGTATTTAGCCGGCCACCCCTTTAACGCGGTAAGCCAGCATACCCAGGTGATTAATCTGCAACTGGATACGGCGGCGCAACCGGTCAACTGGCAAATAGCGGCGATGTCGCATGCTGGCCAGCAGCAGCCTGCTGCGCTATCACTGCAAAGCAATGTGCAGTGGTTGGGGTTTTTACACCAGTGGCAGCTGCGTGGTGAAAAAGCACTGTGGCAGTCTGATAGCGATTACTCTGAGCTGACACCTGCCGGGCAGACGTATTTAACCGGTAGCGAGCGTTATCGTGAAGACTATAACGATGCCAGCATTGGCGTTGTATCAGCGAAAACAGTGGCAGGAGCTCAGTGGCAGTTTAGCAGCCAGCTTATGCAGCAGCGGCAAAAAGAGCACTATTTACAATATTGGTCTGAAGCGGGGCAGCATGACAGCGGCCAGCTATACAACCGGAATAAACTGCATCAGCTTGAACTGGGGCTGGATTGGCAGCAGCAACGCGACAGTGGCTGGGTGTGGCAAAGCAATGCTTTGTTTCGCCGCGAACAAAGAGCACATCAGGCAGTAAATGGCGGTGCTGCAAGTGGGCAACCTTATATACAGAAAAAACGCTCGACAGAACAAGCGCTGAAAATCAGTGCCAGCGAGCCCAGCTTAGCCTGGCAACCAGAGGTGGGACTGGAGCTGAGCTATAACCGGCTCAGTGCTAATACGGATAACGGGCAATCAGGATACAGTTCAGTAAATGAAATCCGGGCTGAACCTTACCTTGCCGGTAAAGTGCGTCTGGCAGCGCAGTGGCAGTTATACAGCCGGCTGACCGCCGAGCAATCCCGCTTGCAAAGCCACAGTGCTGAGCGTTATCAGAGCAGCAATTTTTATATTAAACCGCTGCTAAAACTAAGCCATCATGGCGCTGACGGCCTCAATTCTACCTATACTGCGCAGGTTAAAGTTGAGCAATTGGATTTTAACGATTTTATGCCAAGCCAGGATGCGTACTACGACAGACAGCAATCAGGTAATGCCCAGCTAAAACCGGAACACATAGTAGAGCTGCGCTACGAAGCCAGCTATGACGCGGCGAACAGCTGGACTGCAAATGCTCAGTTACACTGGCAGAAAATCCGCGATACGCATGAATATGTGCAATTTGCCGATGCGAGTTGGGGCATTGCCAATGCTGGTAGCAGCACCGTAACCGGGGCGGATGTTAAGCTCAATCTGGATACTGGTTGGTTAAGTGACGACAGTGAGCTGATAGCCGAGTATGAATTTCGTCATGCACGCTATGCCGATCCACTGACCGGGCATCGCGGGTTATCCTGGATGCCGCGACATGTTGTCGAGGTTGAGTTCAGGCAAACCGCTGTTGGCTATGCCTGGGGGCTGGTGCTTAACCTGGCCGAGCGCGAAACCGCGTTTTATCCGGGTGAAGTTTATCATGAGCAGCGTCTGGAAGCGGTGCAGCTATATCTGGAATACGCTCTGCCCAACGGCATCAAGCTTGAGCTGGAGGTAGATGATCTGTTTGGCCGTAAGCGGCGCTATCAGCGTGATGTCTATGCCAGTGATCGCAGCGGAGCTTTAGCATACCGGTACTTCAGTCAGGAAAAAAACGGCACCAGCCTACAGCTGACGCTGAGCGGTGCCTTTTAACCGGCTAGCAGGTGCCTTTACGAAAACAATCATTGTGATGATCATTGACCATGCCGCATGCCTGCATATGGGCGTAAATAATAGTTGAGCCGACAAACTTAAAGCCGCGCTTTTTTAAATCTTTGCTAAAGGCGTCAGACTCCGGGCTGGTGGCGCGGTAATCCTCAGGCCCGGCAATGCTGTTTTGCTGCGGTGTGCCACCAACAAACTGCCATTGGTAGGCGCTGAAGCTGCCAAACTCGGTCTGCACTTCTAAAAAGCGTGCTGCGTTATTTATGGCCGCAGCCACTTTCAAGCGGTTACGGATAATGCCGGAGTTTTGCAGCAGCTCTGCCGCTTTGGCTTCATCAAAAGCCGCTACTTTTACCGGGTCAAAATTGGCAAAAGCAGCACGGTAGTTATCGCGTTTTTTTAGCACCGTGTACCAGCTTAGTCCCGCTTGGGCCGCTTCTAAGGTTAAAAACTCAAACAGCTTATTATCGTCATACACCGGTACGCCCCATTCGGTGTCATGGTAAGTAACATAGTCCGGCTTGGTTACGTCGACCCAATGGCAACGGCACAGTTCAGTCATAATCTGTCCTTAATCTTTGGCAGCATGTGGTGGATTGGCTAAGTAATCTAATGCTAAGCCGGTTAATGCCCGCACGCCGTTTACCAAGGCGTCTTCGTTAACATCAAACATCGGTGAATGGTTCGGCGGGACTTCGCTCAGTGGCTTGCCGTCCGGCGATATACCTAAAAAGAAAAATACACCGGGTATTTGTTGCTGGTAAAACGAAAAGTCTTCTGCGCCGGTAATGGGTTTTATCGCGGCAACGCCTTTATCGCCGGCAGCCCATGCTAAGCTTGGCATGGCCCAGTCGGTCAATGCCGGGTCGTTCCAGGTCACGGCAGCAAAGTTATGCACATGAAAATCCGCTTCAGCACCGCTGGCTTTGGCGATATGTTCGCTGGTGTGGGCCATGCGGGCGATTAAGTCTTCACGCATTTCGCTGTCAAAGGTGCGAATGGTGCCTTCCAGTTTTACGTCATCGGGAATAATATTCCAGCGAATACCACCATGTACCTGACCAAATGACACTACAGCGGGTGCTTTGGTAACATCTATCTGCCGGGCCGGTATCAGGTTAATAGCGTTAATCAGTTGGCCGGTAACATTGATTGGGTCGATGCCGCGCCATGGTGATGAACCATGTACCTGCTTGCCCTTAACGGTAATTTGAAAGCTGTCTGCCGCGGCCATAATACCTTCAGTTTTTACCTGTAATTGCCCTGGCTCACCGGGCCACACATGCAAGCCAAAAATGGCTGATGGGGTAGGGTTTGCAAATAAACCTTCAGCCAGCATCATTTTTGCGCCGCCCTCTTCACCAGCTGGCGGGCCTTCTTCAGCGGGCTGAAATACAAACATAATGGTACCGGCAAGTTCGGCTTGCTGTTTGGCCAGCACTTCGGCTGCGCCCATCAGCATAGCAACATGGGCATCGTGGCCGCAGGCGTGCATTACACCAGTTTGCTGGCCGTTAAATTCACTGACTACTTTGGATGCAAACGGCAAGCCGGTTTGTTCGGTTACCGGTAGCGCATCCATATCAGCGCGCAGTGCTACCACCGGGCCGGGTTTGCCGCCTGTTAAAATACCCACCACACCGGTATGGGCGATGCCGGTGCGCACTTCGAAGCCAAGTTTTTCTAAATGCGCGGCGACTTTGGCTGCGGTGCGCACCTCACGGTTCGAAAGTTCCGGATGCTGGTGAATATCACGCCGCCAGCTAATCACTTTGGGCATTACCTGTTCAATTTGCTTACTTAGCGTCGCTTTAGTTTCTGCTTGGGTTTGGGCCGTAGCCTGAGTACTAAATAATAGTGGCAATAAGGCCAAACTGATTAACGAAAGGTGCATAACGGCTCCAATACTAATAATGAGTTACTACCTTAAGCGTTAATATCAAAAAAACCAAGCTGGCTAAAATGAGGATAGAAATATTTAACCCGGATTTACTTCTGCTAAACCCGGGCAATCCAGCACAAAGGCAATTTTTTTTAGTGCTTTTTGTTCCAGTTGTAAATCTGCGGTCAATAAGGTTTGTTGAGCTAACCAGTCCGCGGGAAGATGCAATTGTAAAGATTGGCTGCTGCCGGTGGCTATTAATTCTGGTAATAAATCATTGCGTCTTTTTTGATTTAGCAGCACAGCAATACGCAGCAGTACCAGCAGATAAATTACCTGTGGTAGCTGATACAAACTAAATGCCGGGATCTCATCGGCGCGTATTTTTCGCCGGTGAAAACGCACTAATGTAGCAATAAGTTGCTGCTGCTCCTGATTAAAGCCGGGTAGGTTGGCATTTTGCAAAATATAAGCTGAGTGTTTTTGTACGCCGGACGAGTTAATGTGTAAACCCACTTCATAGAGCGTAGCGGCCCAGCCAAGTAGAGTGGCGTCTTCATCGGTTAGTTGCCATTGCTCACGCACCTGGCTAAATAAAGTTAATGCAGTTTGGCTAACCCGTTCGGCTTGTGTCATATCAACATCGTATCGCCGTTGCATGCTGGCGACGCTGTTTTCGCGAATATCTAGATGCTGTAGCCGGTCGCTCATTTCGTATAACACGCCTTCACGAAGAGCTGCGTCGGTATAGACCATTTGTTCAATTTGCAGCAGATTAAAGGCGGCAATTAAAATCGCCAATCCAGAACACAGCAGTAATTTGCGATCATCGGTTAGGCCGGGTAAATCAAGTTGATAGCTGTTTTCTTGCTCCACCAAATGAGCTTTTAATGCCATTAAATGCGCTAATTCCAGCGCGTTAGTGCTAAAACCTAAACCAACTATAATGTCACGGATAGTTTTAACCGTACCTGACGTGCCGACCGCTTGCTGCCAGCCCGCCGCTCTGAAGCTACTGACTATAGGTTCAAGCTCTTGTTCTGCTTGCAAAATAGCACGGCTAAAGCGTTTTTCGCTAATACGGCCCTGCGGGAAATGTTGCATGCCATAACTGACGCAGCCCATATTACGGCTACTTAAACGCAAGGGCTGTAACCCCTCACCAATGGCGAATTCAGTACTGCCACCACCAATGTCGATGACCAAGCGACGGCCGCTGAAATGCTCGAAATGTGCCACACCCTGATAAATAAATCGTGCTTCTTCCTGACCAGAAATGACCTCTATAGGAAAAGGGAATACGGTTTTAGCCCGGCGCAAAAAGGTTGCGGTGTTTTTTGCACGGCGTAAGGTATAAGTGGCAATAACCCTTACCGATTGCGGCGCAAAAGGTTTTAATGTGTCGGCAAACTGCGCCAGTACCATTAAGCCGCGTTCTATAGCTTCTTCGCTTAGCACCAGTTGCTCATTTAAACCTTCAGCTAACTGTACCTTTTGCTTCTCGCGGTGGAGCAATTGAATGTCACCATCTACAACCCGAGCTATCACCATGTGAAATGAGTTTGAACCAAGATCTACAGCAGCCATATAGGCTTGATTATCAAGGCGTTCAGCATTAAGTACCGTGTCGTTCATTAAAGTCCGCTATCGCTATTTTGCTGTTGCTGCCGAGCGAAATAATCATAGATCTGCTGCTGCGAGCGGATACTGCGCTTATTGCCGCGTTTAACATAGGCGTTGCTTTGTTTAGCATCAATGATACGTGCCTTTACGTTGTCCCGCCACTGTATATCTAAGGTGTCTAGCACCTGCTGCTTTATACGCACATCGTAAATGGGTACGCCAACTTCAACCCGCTGGTCGATATTGCGCGTCATCCAATCGGCTGACGACAAGTAAACGTCTGTTTCGCCACCGTTATGAAACACATATACCCGGGCATGTTCTAAGAAACGGTCCAATACAGAAATAATTTTAATGTTCTGGCTTTTACCGCTAATGCCGGGCATTAACGAACACATTCCGCGTACAATGATGCGAATTTTTACCCCAGCCTGACTGGCTCGGTAGAGTAATTCAACAATTTGTTGGTCAACCAGGTTATTGATCTTGAGAAAAATTTCCGCTTTGCGCCCACTAATAGCAAAGTCAATTTCTCGCTGGATCAGTTGGATGAGTCGAGGCCGGCTCCATGTTGGTGAGACAATCAAGTGTTTAAACTGATAAGGCCGGTAGCTGTATTCAATAAATTCAAACACCTGACCAATTTCAGCGGTAATTTCCTGATGGCAGGTGAATAAACTCATGTCGGTGTAGATGCGTGCGGTTTTCTCATTAAAGTTACCGGTTCCAATATGACCATATTGCACTAGCTTGCCTTTTTCCAGGCGGCTAATCAGGCAGAGCTTAGAGTGTATTTTTAATGTGGTTAAGCCAAAAACAACCTGAATGCCGGCCTCGGTCATTTTTCGGGCCCAATTAATATTGTTCTCTTCATCAAACCGGGCTTTCAGTTCAACAACAACAGTAACTTTTTTGCCATTTCGAACGGCGTCTAACAGAGAATGTATTACCCTGGAGTGCTTAGCAACCCGGTACATCGTCATCTTGATATGACTGACTTTAGGGTCAAATGACGCCTGACGCACCCACTCGGTAAAGTAACCAAAATTATGATACGGGTAGTGCAGCATAATGTCGCCTGCGCGTATCGCATCAAAACTGGTTGCATATTGCTCAAACTCAGGGCTTTGCAGTGGCGGTAAGGTTGGAAACTCTAAACTCTGATGACCAATGTTAGGAAAGCCAATAAAATCTTTAAAGTTGCGATACCGACTGCCTGGGATCAGCGAGTCAACGGAGCTGGTACCTAATTGTTTACTAAGCACTTTAAGCATTTGCTCTGGCATAGCGGCATCATAAACCAGTCGCACGGGTTCAGATTTTAAACGTTGCCGGATACCTTTGGACATTTTGTCCATCAGGCTCTGGTCCAGTGTGTCACTGATATTGTATTCAGCATCGCGGGTTAACTTCAGCGAATAGGCTTGAATAGTGTCAAACTCAAAGAAACCCGAGAATAGGTCGGCAATACAATGCACGATGACATCGTCCAACAACAATATTTGCCGGCGATAGTGGCCATTTTTCTTGCGCGTATTTAAATGCAGCGGCAATTCGATAAAGCGCGACAGTTCATTTGTCGGCACTTGCACTATGGCGTATTCAGGTTTACCTGCCCCGGTCATTTCCACCATCAAATAAGTGGTGTTGTCATCCAGTGCTTTGGGTAAGCTGACTTCATCTCCGGATAAAATCATCGGCGAAATGTGTTTAATCACTTCATTACGAAAATAACTGCGTACCCAGCCCGATTGTAATTCAGTCAGTTTAAAATGATCGATAAGCTCAATGTTATGCTTACGCAGCTCTAACTGAATGTCTAAATAGATGGCGTTAAAGCGGGCTCCTAGCTGCAATACTTGCTGTTGGATTTCTTGCAACAGTGCCTCTGCATCTTCTTGTTCACTCGACTGATACTTTTTAAGCAGTATCCGGCGTTTTACGTCGGCTACCCGTACACGGAAGAACTCATCCATATTATTGGAGTAAATGCCTAAAAACCGTAAACGTTCAATCGGCGGATTACGCTCATCGGCCGCTTCTTGTAGCACACGGCCATTAAACGCTAACCAGCTTAATTCTCTTGGGTAAAGGGGAAATTCAGTGCCTTTTGCAGCGTCGATGTATTCCATATTCCAGCTCCCTAACTACAACTGGGTATCACTCTATGGCATTTTTATGACAGCAAGATGAATGCAGCCGGCATGCGGCTGCAATGAGTCTCAGTTTTCTGTTTCAATATCCACGACGATATCAGTAGCGATTGCTTCCAATGCCTTTACCACTTCGTCGCGGCTAACACTGGCAGGCAGCTCAACCGTTGCAATTGCGTTAAACAATGGTACGCCCCAATTTGGCGCACTTTGCTTGCTGCTTTCAAAATGAATAATGTTGGTGCCTTTATGTTTGATAACCGAAGATAATTCACGCACGATGCCTGGGCGGTCATTACCGGTAATGACAAATTTGAGATGCTGTTCTGCATTGAGGTTGCTAGGCACGCCGTGCTGAATCTTTATATCCAGGTCAGTGAGTTGTTCCAGGGCCGCTGTCAGGGCTGGCAAATCTTGCTCTGCAACTTCAACTTGTAAAATGCCAGCAAAATATCCGGCAAGGTGACTTAAGTTGCTCGCCATCCAGTTACCATTATGTGTGCTAACCACGGTTGCCAGTTTCTCGACTAAACCAGCTTTATCTTTACCAATTAATGTAAGTACTAACTGCTTCATTCAATATTTTCCTGTCATACCTGAGTAATAATTATGATTTTTTTGTGATGTTGCTTTGGAAAAATGTACGCAAGCACTTGCTGAGTGTAGCCGCCAAGTCAGCATTTTTAAATGTGTTCGTAATAATATTTGTGAATATAATGGTCTAGCTGTAACCAAAGCGGCAAGAACTTTCATCCTATAACTATTGTGCTACAAAAAAGTTGCGAAACTCAGTAAGTTAGGCTGCTGGCACAGTACCCCCGTTTCTGCCTATACTGCATATATGCAAAATGCGACCTGATAGACGGTGTCGCAAATGTTCATTCAGACTAGCGGAGAGCGCAGTGGATCAGCTTAATTTAAGTAAACATATTTCCAGCTCTTTTAATGAAGAGATCGATATTGTTCGTAACCATGTTATGGCGATGGGCGGACTTATAGAGCAGCAATTGAACAATGCGCTGATGGCCATTGCCACAGCCGATACCGAGTTGGCACAAAAAGTTATCGACACTGATTTAAAAGTAAATGACTGGGAGCTACAAATTGACAAAGAGTGCACCAGCATTATTGTCAAGCGCCAGCCCGCGGCCAGTGACTTACGTTTAATCATGGCCATCATGAAAACCATTGCAGACCTGGAGCGTATCGGTGATGAAACCCGGCGTATCGCCAGAGTGGCGTTAGAGTCATTTAACAGTGAGCAACAGGACTTACTGGTTAATTTAGACAACTTAGGTCGTCACGTCGGTCAGATGCTGCATGATGTACTAGACGCTTTTGCGCGGATGGATGTTGAAACAGCGTTGTTGGTGCATAAAGAAGATAAAAAAGTTGACCGTGAATACGAAGCCATTACCCGCCAGCTAATGACGTATATGATTGAAGACCCACGTTCCATTCCTAAGATTATGAATGTAATCTGGTCAGCCCGTTCGCTGGAGCGTATAGGAGATCGCTGTAAGAATTTGGCCGAGTATATTATCTTTTTTGTTAAAGGTAAGGTGGTACGCCACAGCAGTGCTGAACAACTTGAGCATGAAGCACGTAGCTGATTTAATTATGCTTTTTCTGTATGTCTGCAATGTCCCTGCACTATGGCTGTGCGGGGCATTTTCATTCTGCGTTCATTTTTCGTTTTTATTGCGCTTTGAATGTCGCTACAATGCGCGCCGACTACAGTCAAACCAACTTACGAGGCCAGGCTATGCCAGCTAGTACTTTTTTATCCGTGTTTGCCAAATCACCGATTAAGCCGATAGAAGAACATATTCGCAAGGTGCATCAGGCGAGTGAATTACTGCTACCTTTTTTTGATGCTGTCTATCAACAGGATTGGCAGCTTGCGGCGGACGTACGCAAAAATATCGTGATGTTGGAAAAGGAAGCCGACAAATTAAAACGCGAAATTCGAATTAATCTGCCACGAGGCCTGTTTTTGCCGGTAGATCGAACTGACATATTAGAATTGGTATCACAGCAGGACAAAATTGCTAACAAAACCAAAGATATCACTGGCCGGGTATTAGGCCGCGAATTACTTATTCCTGCAAGTTTACAAGACGGTTTTAAAGCATACGTACAACGCTGTATTGATGCGACTAAGCTGGCAAGTGAAGTGATTAACGAATTAGATGAGTTACTGGAAACAGGCTTTCGTGGTCGGGAAGTTGATTTAGTAATTAAAATGGTTGAGCAGCTGGACATGATTGAAGGTGATACTGACGATATGCAGATAAAGCTGCGTAAAGCCTTACGTCTGGCAGAACAAGAACTAAACCCCATTGATGTGATGTTTTTATATCGTACCTTGGAGTGGGTTGGTGATTTAGCCGACGTGGCATTGAAAGTGGGTTCGCGCCTCGAAATTATGCTTGCCCGTTAATTATAAAAGGTTTTCCTGATGGATATTTTACAATCATACGGTTTAATTCTAGTTGTTATCGCCGCCGTATTCGGTTTTATGATGGCTTATGGTGTTGGTGCAAATGATGTAGCCAATGCCATGGGTACGTCAGTTGGCTCAAAAGCCCTTACGATAAAACAAGCTATCTTTATTGCTGCTATTTTTGAGTTTGCCGGAGCATATTTAGCCGGCGGTTCAGTGACGTCTACTATCCGTGGCGGCATTACAGATGCATCGTTCTTTGTTGATGCACCAGAATTAATGGTTTATGGCATGATTGCTGCGCTGTTAGCAGCGGCCAGCTGGCTAATTGTGGCTTCTTATTTTGGCTGGCCGGTGTCTACTACACACTCTATTGTTGGTGCCATTATCGGTTTTGCCGCGGTAGGTGTAGGCGTTGATGCCGTACATTGGGACAAAGTGGGTGGTATTGTTGGCAGCTGGGTTGTCACGCCGATGCTTGCCGGTGTCTTAGCCTATATGTTTTTTATGAGTGCGCAAAAACTCATTTTTGATACCGATGCGCCTTTGGCTAACGCTAAAAAGTTTGTCCCGTTCTATATGGGTTTTGCCGCCTTTATGATGACCTTGGTTACGGTGCAAAAAGGCTTAAAGCACGTTGGCTTGCACCTTACTACAGCAGACGGTTATTACATTTCAATTGTGGTAGCCATAGTGGTGGGTATCATCGGTAAACTGGTCATCGGCCGGTTGAAATTTGACCCGGCAGCCGATAAAAAAATGCAGTTTAATAACGTCGAGCGTATTTTTGGTGTGTTAATGATCACTACCGCTTGCTGCATGGCTTTTGCTCACGGCTCTAACGATGTTGCCAATGCTATTGGTCCTCTAGCCGCTGTAGTGAGTGTGGTAAGCAGTGGTGGTGAGATTGTCAGTAAAGCTTCGCTGGCATGGTGGATCCTGCCGTTAGGCGGTATTGGTATTGTTATCGGTCTTGCTACGCTGGGTGCACGGGTTATTAAAACCGTAGGTACCGCTATCACTCATTTAACCCCAAGCCGCGGTTTTGCTGCTGAACTGTCTGCAGCCTCAACGGTGGTTATCGCGTCAGGTGCAGGTTTACCTATCTCTACCACCCAAACATTAGTTGGCGCGGTGTTAGGTGTAGGCTTAGCGCGTGGTATTGCGGCACTTAATCTGGGCGTCGTGCGCAATATATTCATTTCCTGGATTATTACACTGCCAGTAGGGGCGGGTTTAGCGATAATTTTCTTCTATATTCTGCAGGCTATCTTTAGTTAAGCTGGCATGTGGTTGATAAAAGCCTCCAAATCGGGTAATGCCGTTCACTTAAGGTGAGCGGCATTTTTACTTTTAGCCACCGGGTAGCGATTTTTCGATACCTTTAGCGTCCTTGGATAACTGCGTTCTCGCTTTCCTTCAAGCTTGAATTGACTGGCATTTTTTTCTATTTCCAAGATGAATCCGGGCACATTACCCGGCGCATAAATTGGCATCAGAGTGAGCTTGTGGATGATGTGCGATGAGGCATCTCTAAAGCTCAGTTGGTTTGGGAATACACTTTTAAGGGACTTGGCCATCAATACCATTTTGTATCGAATTAAATTGTAAGCGAGCAACACCCCCCATAGCTCCTGCCG
>NZ_AUDG01000059.1 GCF_000425345.1 Rheinheimera baltica DSM 14885
TCCCTCAGACTTTAAGTCTGCTAAAGGGTCGTTGGAGACCACAACGTTGATAGGTGAGGTGTGGAAGCGCAGTGATGTGTTAAGCTAACTCATACTAATTGCCCGAGAGGCTTAACCATACAACGCCCAAGATGTTTTGCGTGATAAAGCGCTAAGAAAGTACAGTGTGTAAATACTCATCAGCCTGCTAAGTTAAAGAGCATAAACAGTTTTTGCCTGGTGGCAATAGCGCTGTGGAACCACCTGATCCCATTCCGAACTCAGAAGTGAAACGCAGCTGCGACGATGGTAGTGTAGCATTCGCTATGCGAGAGTAGTTCACCGCCAGGCTCCCAATTAAGTAAACAAGCCCGTCTCGAAAGAGTCGGGCTTTTTGCTTTGCGCTTCACCAATCACATCATTACAATGATGGCATTCGCATTAACCGGCTTAATCATGCGCACTTTAATTAATATATCTGCTGTTCCTTATTCTACTTTTCGTTTTGATGCCACATTAAGCACTGTTCATGAGTTTAACTCTGTCAGTGAATTGCACAGCTTTACTGCTAAAACTGCGCCTGTAGTGCTGGGGGAAGGCAGTAATACTATTTTTTTGCAGGATCTTACTGCACCGGTCTGTCGGTTTGTCGCAGAAAGCAAAACGCTTACTGAACTGGGTGCTGACCATGTTTTAGTGCATGTTGAAGCCGGTCATAGCTGGCATCAGTTGGTTAGCTGGGCGGTTGAACAACAGCTGTGGGGTATAGAAAATCTGGCACTTATTCCGGGTTCTGTGGGGGCTGCGCCGGTACAAAATATCGGCGCTTACGGTGTGGAACTTGCCGATAGCTGCTTGTATGTTGATTTTTACCATTGGCAACAGCGTAAAGTGCAGCGTATTGCTGCAGGACGTTGCCAGTTTGGCTACCGTGATAGCGTGTTTAAACATGCCTTAGCAGGCAAAGGCGTTATCGTTGCCGTGGGATTCTGTCTTAGTAAGCAGTCTAATCCTGTGCTTGGCTATAACGGGTTGGATCAACTGCCTGCTGACGCTGCTATCAATACTATATTTGAACAGGTTGTTGCCGTGCGTAGCAGTAAGTTACCGGATCCTGCAGTTTTGGCTAATTGCGGCAGCTTTTTTAAGAACCCGGTTATTGCCTTGCAGCACTATACTGTGCTGAAAAGCAAATATGCGGATATGCCGGGTTTTAGCCAGCCTGACAACACAGTAAAAATTCCTGCTGCCTGGTTAATAGAACAACAAGGCTTCAAAGGTAAGCATTATGGTGAGGTTGGATGCTACAAACTACAACCGCTGGTCATCGTTAACGAGGGCGCAGGCACAGCGGCACAGTTAGAGCAACTTGTAACTGCAGTGCAGCAGCAAGTGCTGTCTGCGTACAATATTCAGTTAGAGGTTGAAGTACGTATGTTAAATGACGCGGGACAACCTGTAAGATGAGTAGAGGCAGTTTAGTTACACAGCGGCAATTGCTGAGTGCACTAAGCTCAGGAAGTTTTCATTCGGGGCAGGTTCTGGCAGAAATGCTGGGCGTAAGCCGCACAGCTGTAGCTAATCACATTAAACAGTTACAGCAATTAGGTTTAGATATCTACAAGGTTAAAGGTCGTGGTTACTGTTTGGTTGAGCAACTGGATTTACTTGATGCTGCCAGAATAAGCCAGTTACGTAAAGCGACTGGTGCTGACACTCTGGTACAACATATAACAGACTCAACCAACACCCAGTTAATGCAAAAAATACAGGATGGATTGGTAACAGAGCCAGGGTACACCATAGTAGCAGAAGCGCAAACTGCAGGCCGTGGCCGGCGTGGCCGTAATTGGTATTCTCCTTTTGCCGCCAGTTTGTACTTTTCGATGTATTGGCGCCTGGAGCAGGGAATTCAAGCCGCTATGGGGTTGAGCCTGGTGGTAGGTATCGTCATAGCAAGGTTGCTCAAACAACAGTATCAGGTTGATGCCAGGGTTAAATGGCCTAATGATGTTTATGTCGATGGTAAAAAGCTGTGCGGTATCCTGGTAGAGCTGGCAGGACAAGCTCACGCCGGCTGCGATGTTATCATTGGTATTGGTATGAATATTCGTCTGCCGCAGCAAGCTTTACACAGTATAGATCAACAGTATATCGACTTAACCGGAGCCGCTGAAAAAGTGATTGATCGCAATCAGTTGGTAGCCTTGTTACAACAACAACTCATAACGTTGCTGGCAGACTTCACGCAACAGGGTTTTACAGGTTTTGTTGATGAGTTTGACCAGTACAATCAATATCGCAACAAAGCAATAAGGCTTATCGGTAAGGAAGAGATAACAGGTATTTGCATCGGAGTGGATAAGCAAGGAGCCTTGTTGGTAAAAACTGCGGCAGGAGTACAGGCGTACTTTGGCGGTGAGCTTAGTTTGCGTGCGGGAGAGTAGCATGTATTTATTGCTGGATATTGGTAATACCCGTGAGAAGGCCGCGTTGGTTAAACACGGCAAAGTAACCGCTTTACCACAGCTAGCACCCGATAATTTGGCTAAGTTGCCGATAAAAGCCGTGTATTTCGCTAGTGTTGCATCACAAGAAAAGGTGGCAGTAATTAAGCAGTTGCTGGGTTTGGATCATCTGCCCTGGCGTCAGGTACATGCGGAAGCTCAGGCTTATGGTGTGCGTAGCAGTTATCAGCAGCCTCAGACGCTGGGTGTCGACCGCTGGTTGGCGATGTTAGGTGCGCAGTTATTGTTCCCGGCAAAAAATGTGCTAATCGTTGATGCAGGAACAGCGGTAACGGTCGATTGGCTGAATAAAGATGGCCAGCACGGCGGCGGTTGGATTATCCCAGGCCTGAAAATGCAGCAGCAGGCAGTGGTAAAAAATACCGCCAAAGTATTTAATTCCGAAATGTTTAACGGCCGGCTGGAACCGGGGCAGGATACGGTAACAGGCTTGCAAAATGGCTGCTTAGCTGCGGTTTTAGGTGCGATTAAACAAGCATGGCAGCTAACACCTTGCGACAAGCTATTCCTTACCGGCGGCGACGCTAAGTTTCTCAAACCTTATCTCACAGATTTGCCACTTGTTGTAGAACCTTTGCTTATTTTCCATGGACTGGCACGTTATATTGATATGTAAACGCAGATTTGCGCACTTAATGAGCGCTTAAGCGGGAAATTCTCGCTTTTTTGGTTTTTTCTGTTGCACGCTTTCGGTCATTACACTAGAATTCGCACCCACTGACGTAGTGCCGCTTTAGCTCAGTTGGTAGAGCAACTGACTTGTAATCAGTAGGTCATCCGTTCGACTCGGATAAGCGGCACCATTAGTATTGTGGAGGGGTTCCCGAGTGGCCAAAGGGATCAGACTGTAAATCTGCCGGCACTGCCTTCGAAGGTTCGAATCCTTCCCCCTCCACCATTTTCGTCAGGCGAATAGCTACGAGTAGGCCGCGGGCATCGTATAATGGCTATTACCTCAGCCTTCCAAGCTGAAGATGCGGGTTCGATTCCCGCTGCCCGCTCCAATCAAAAAGTTGCTGATATAGCTCAGGCGGTAGAGCGCATCCTTGGTAAGGATGAGGTCCCCAGTTCGATTCTGGGTATCAGCACCATCTTGACTCCTCTCTTGCTATAAAAATACCAACTTAATTAAATAACCGCCGTTTGTTAAAAAGGGTCTATTCATGGCTAAGGCTAAATTTGAACGAGTAAAACCGCACGTAAACGTAGGCACCATTGGTCACGTTGACCACGGTAAAACTACCTTAACTGCAGCAATCACCAACGTACTGGCTAAGACATACGGCGGTCAGGCATTTGCATTCGACCAGATTGACAAAGCGCCAGAAGAAAAAGCACGTGGTATCACAATCAACACGTCACACGTTGAATATGACACGCCAACACGTCACTACGCACACGTAGACTGCCCAGGCCACGCTGACTATGTTAAAAACATGATCACTGGTGCTGCTCAGATGGACGGCGCGATTCTGGTAGTAGCGGCGACAGACGGCCCGATGCCACAAACACGTGAGCACATCCTGTTGTCACGTCAGGTAGGCGTACCTTACATCATCGTGTTCATGAACAAGTGTGACATGGTAGATGACGAAGAGCTGTTAGAGCTGGTAGAAATGGAAGTGCGTGAGCTTCTTTCAGACTACGACTTCCCGGGTGATGACTTACCAGTAATTCGTGGTTCAGCGCTGAAAGGCCTGGAAGGCGATGCAGAGTGGGAAAAGAAAATCATCGAGTTGGGTGAAGCGTTAGATACGTACATCCCAGAGCCGGTACGTGCTATTGATAAGCCGTTCATCATGCCAATTGAAGACGTATTCTCAATTGCTGGTCGTGGTACTGTAGTAACAGGCCGTGTAGAGCAGGGTATTGTAAAAGTTGGTGAGACAGTAGAAATCGTAGGTATCAAAGACACTGTAGCGACGACGTGTACAGGTGTTGAGATGTTCCGTAAGCTGTTAGACGAAGGTCGTGCAGGCGAGAACATTGGTGCGTTGTTACGTGGTACTAAGCGTGAAGACGTAGAACGTGGTCAGGTACTTGCTAAGCCAGGTTCAATCAAGCCACACACTAAGTTCGAAGGCGAAGTGTACGTATTGTCAAAAGAAGAAGGTGGTCGTCATACACCATTCTTCAAAGGCTACCGTCCACAGTTCTACTTCCGTACCACAGACGTAACTGGCGCAGTTGAATTGCCAGAAGGCGTAGAGATGGTAATGCCAGGCGACAACCTGAAGTTTGTTGTTGAACTGATTTGCCCAATCGCGATGGACGAAGGTTTACGCTTCGCAATCCGTGAAGGCGGCCGTACAGTTGGTGCTGGTGTAGTATCAAAAATCATCGCTTAATTAAGTGATTGATGAAAAAAGGCTCCGTTGGGGCCTTTTTTTTTGCCTAAATTTTGTCGAAAAAGACGCTAAGTCATAAGCGTATTCATTATTCAAACACTTGTTTGAAAGTAAAACCTGTGCCATGCTTTAACTCATCCGTCCAGTTTGAGAGGCAGTCAACATGAGCCAATACCAAGCCCCACTAAATGATATATATTTTAACCTTTTCGATGTTTGGCAGTTAGATCAATACTGGCAACAGCAATCTCAGTTGGCAGATCTCATTGAAGCGGACACAGCCAAAGCAATCCTAGAAGAAGCGGCGAAGATTTGTGAACAACAAATTGCACCATTCGCCAGTAGCGCCGATACAGTAGGTGCCAAATTGGTTAATGGCAAAGTGTTACTACCAGAACATTATCACACGGCTTATAAAAGTCTTAGTGAAGGAGGCTGGACAGGCCTTAGCGGTGATGCAGAATTTGGCGGCATGGGGATGCCAAAGGCATTATCTATGATGGTTGATGAAATGCTTTGTAGTGCAGATATCGCTTTTTCGCTCTATCCCGGGTTAACGGCCGGCGCTTGTGTCGCTTTGCTACAGCACGCTGATGAAGCAACAAAAAAGACATACCTGCCTAAGATGTATAGTGGTGAGTGGTCCGGTACAATGTGTTTGACAGAGTCGCATGCCGGCTCAGATCTCGGTATTATGCGTACAGTAGCCAAACCCACAGACGACGGCAGTTATCAGATTACAGGCAGTAAAATCTTTATCACGGCCGGTGAACACGAATTAACCAGCAACATTGTGCATTTAGTGCTTGCTAAACTGCCTGATGCGCCCGCTGGTAGTCGCGGAATTTCTTTGTTTCTCGTGCCGAAATATTTACCTGACGCTAGTGGCCAAGCTGGCGAGCGCAACAAGGTAACGGTTGGGTCTATAGAACACAAAATGGGTATCAATGGCTCAGCAACCTGCGTACTAAATTTTGATGACGCAAGGGGCTACCTCATCGGCGAACCACATCGTGGATTGGCATGTATGTTCACCATGATGAACTACGAGCGGTTATCCATGGGCAGCCAAGGCTTAGGTGCGGCAGAGCGCGCGTATCAAAATGCCGTCAGCTATGCAAAAGACCGCTTGCAAGGTCGTATTAGCGAAAAAGATCCAAACAAAGCCGAGTCCATCCTTGGTCATGCTGATGTTCGTCGTATGCTGCTAAATATAAAAGCGATGAATGAAGCCGGTCGTACCTTTGCTACCTGGGTTGCGTCATTGTTAGACAAGGCAAAATACGACAACTGTCAGCAATCTGCACAGCGTGCCAACTTACTCACACCGATTGCCAAGGCATTTATGACAGATCAAGGTTTTGATTCGTGTGTCATTGCCCAGCAGGTTTTTGGCGGGCACGGTTACGTTAAAGAGTGGGGCATGGAACAGCTGGTACGCGATGTTAGGATTGCGCAAATATATGAAGGAACGAACGGTATTCAGGCTGCCGATTTTATGTTGCGAAAAGTGGCTGCAGACAAAGGTGATGCGCTATTAAAATTACTAGCCGAAATTAAACAAGACATCTTGGCGCAACCTATAGATATAACGATATCATTAACAAGTTACATTGATCAGCTGGTACAGTTTACCAAAGCAGTGATAGCTCAGGATAGCAGAGCGCAAAGTGCTAATGCTTGTGACTTTTTGGCGCTTGTTTCTTACATTCTCTATGGTTATATGTGGTACAAAAACCTTGCAGCGTTGAAAGTAGAGGTTCACAGCAGTACGTTTATTACAGCTAAACAATATACAGCTGCTTATTTCTTCACGCGGGTACTGCCTAAAGTTGATGGTTTACTATCATTATTAAGGCATGATTCAGCGTTAGTTGATAAGTTAACCGTTGAACAATTTTAGTACTTAGGACAACTATGAGATTTTTGGTCGGGTTGGCGTGTTTGTTTGCGTTTTCTGTTTCTGCTGCAGACGCCCTGGACAAAAGGATGAAAGCCGAGCAGTGGGACACTTATACACCGTTTACACTGCTACCGCATAAAAATAACTATCTGATGCCATTTACGTATGTAGATGGTATTGCTTCTACTTTGGAACGAGATGGTGACAGTGCGCCTTCTAGTAATATTGAAGCGAAATTTCAACTGAGTCTGAAAACACCTTTAATCACCAAAATTTATAAAGATAAAGGCTATCTGTTTTTTGCTTTTAGCCAACAGGCCTATTGGCAAGCCTATAACAGTGACGTTTCGTCTCCGTTTCGTGAAAACAACTATGAACCAGAGCTTATCCTGATGCTACCGCATTATAAGAATTACGAGGAAGCAGCCAGCCGTATCATTAGCCTTAGCCTATCGCATCAGTCAAATGGTCGCGCAGGTGAGCTATCGCGTAGTTGGAACCGCTTGAAGCTGAGCTGGGTTACATCAGTGGGTAATGTGTTTATTAATTTTGAACCCTGGTATCGATTTAAGGAAGATCCTAAAGATACACCGCAAGACCCCAAAGGTGATGACAACCCCGATATTACCCAATATATGGGGTGGTTTGAGCTGTCTGCTGCGTACAAACAGGACCAAGCAACCTGGCGAATGATGCTAAGAAACAATTTACGTAGTGAAAATAAGGGGGCATTGCGCTTATCGTATTCTCGACCATTTAATAAACATATCCGTTTATATGCTGAGTTTTTTAATGGTTACGGCGAAAGCCTCATCGACTATAATCGTTCTACCACTCGTTTTGGCATAGGTTTTGAACTTAATGACATTTTGTAGTGCATTATTTAAGCAATGCTTGCGTTATCTGTTGATTTCAGTATAATGCGCGGCCAGTCGATACAATTCTGACTGGCTCGTTAGGTAACATATTAAGTTATTTAACGCTTACAGTGCTCCCGATTGGGGAGCAAACGTAACTTTGGTGCATGGGCATCCCCCTTTTTGGGTTGGATTGCTTGTGTTTATTTTTGCTCTTTTTGCTCTTTGAGGCTTTGAATACATGAGTAATCAAAGGATTCGCATCCGTCTGAAAGCGTTCGATCACCGTTTGATCGATCAGTCAACTATGGAAATCGTTGACACAGCTAAGCGTACGGGCGCACAGGTTCGTGGTCCTATTCCACTTCCTACCCGCCAGGAACGTTTCACTGTATTGATTTCTCCTCACGTAAATAAAGATGCACGTGATCAGTACGAAATCCGTACCCACAAGCGTTTAATCGACATCGTTGAGCCAACAGAAAAAACTGTTGATGCGCTGATGCGTTTAGACTTGCCTGCTGGCGTTGACGTTCAAATCAGCCTGGGCTAATCAGACAGGTTTATAGAGGGGTTTAGGAAATGGCTATCGGTCTAGTCGGTCGTAAAGTGGGAATGACTCGCATCTTCACTGAAGACGGCGTTTCAATTCCAGTAACCGTAATCGAAGCGACACCAAACCGTGTAACTGCTGTTAAGACAGCAGAAACGAACGGTTACAGCGCATTACAAGTGACTGCTGGTACTGTAAAGGCAAGTCGCCTGAGCAAACCAGATGCAGGTCAGTTTGCAAAAGCTGGTGTAGACGCTGGTCGTGGTCTGTGGGAATTCCGCCTGGCAGATAACGAAGGTGCTGACATCACTGTCGGCAGCGAAATTACGGTTGAGATTTTCGCAGAAGCGAAAAAAGTTGATGTGTCTGGCACATCAAAAGGTAAGGGTTTTGCTGGTGCTGTTAAGCGCTGGAATTTCCGTACTCAGGATGCTACTCACGGTAACTCTTTGTCACACCGTGCACCAGGTTCAATTGGTCAGAACCAATCACCAGGTAAAGTATTCAAGGGTAAAAAAATGGCTGGTCACTTGGGTGCTGAGCGCGTAACTGTGCAATCACTTGAAGTGGTTCGTGTAGACGCAGAACGTAACCTGCTGTTAGTAAAAGGTGCAGTACCTGGCGCTATCGGTGGTGACGTAATCGTTAAACCAGCTGTTAAAAGCTAACGTCTGAGGAGATAAGTGATGGAATTAGCATTACGAGACGCTCAAGGCGTTCTTGAAGTTTCCGAAGCTACCTTTGGACGTGAGTTTAATGAAGCTTTGGTTCATCAGGTCGTTGTAGCTTATGCTGCTGGCGCCCGTCAGGGTACCCGCGCTCAGTTAACACGTTCTGAAGTACGCGGTGGCGGCAAGAAGCCATGGCGTCAAAAAGGTACTGGCCGTGCGCGTGCTGGTACAATCCGTAGCCCAATCTGGCGCGGAGGCGGTGTTACATTTGCGGCTAAGCCACAAGATCACAGCCAGAAAGTAAACCGTAAAATGTACCGTGGTGCGATTCAAAGCATCCTGTCAGAATTAGTTCGTCAAGAGCGTTTAATCGTGGTTGAAAATTTCGCCGTTGATACGCCTAAGACCAAAGATTTGACTGCAAAGTTAAAATCAATGGACTTGAAAGACGTGTTAATTGTGACTAACGAAGTGGATGAGAACCTGTTCTTATCTGCACGTAACCTGTACAAGGTTGACGTGCGTGACGTACACGGTATCGACCCGGTCAGCTTAATCGCATTCGACAAAGTGTTAATGACTGCTGCTGCAGTTAAGCAACTTGAGGAGCTTTTAGCATGATCCGCGAAGAACGTTTACTGAAAGTTATTTTGGCACCACACGTATCTGAAAAGAGCACCGTGTCTGCTGAAAAACACAATACAGTCGTTTTCAAGGTAGCCACTACTGCGACTAAAGCTGATGTTAAAGCAGCAGTTGAAAAACTGTTCGAAACTGAAGTCGTTGGTGTGCGTACTGTTAACGTTAAGGGTAAGACCAAGCGCACTGGTGCGCGTATGGGCAAGCGTAGCGATTGGAAAAAAGCTTACGTGACTCTTAAAGAAGGCAGCGAAATCGATTTCGTTGGCGGCGCTGAGTAAGAAGAGGAGTTAGGAAATGGCACTTGTAAAGTGTAAACCTACGTCACCAGGTCGTCGCCACGTATTAAAAGTGGTTAACCCAGACCTGTACAAAGGCAAGCCTTATGCCCCTTTGTTAGAAAAAAATTCAAAAACTGGTGGTCGTAACAACAACGGTCGCATCACTACCCGTCATATCGGTGGTGGTCACAAGCAGCATTACCGTTTAGTTGACTTCAAACGCAACAAAGATGGCATTCCGGCCAAAGTTGAGCGTTTAGAGTACGATCCAAACCGTACTGCAAACATCGCATTGGTGTTATATGCAGACGGCGAGCGTCGTTACATTCTGGCCCCTAAAGGCTTGAAAGCGGGTGATACAGTGGTTTCAGGTATGGAATCACCAATCAAAGCCGGTAACACGCTGCCACTGCGCAACATTCCAGTGGGTCAGGTAGTACATAACATCGAAATGAAACCAGGTAAAGGTGGTCAGTTAGCTCGTTCTGCTGGCGCATTTGTACAGATTCTGGCTCGTGACGGTGAGTACGTTACCCTGCGTTTACGCAGTGGCGAAGTACGTAAAGTATTAGCAGATTGTCGCGCGACTATCGGTGAGATCGGCAACGCGGAACATATGTTACGTCAATACGGTAAAGCTGGTGCTATGCGCTGGCGTGGCATTCGCCCAACCGTACGTGGTGTGGTAATGAACCCGGTTGATCACCCACACGGTGGTGGTGAAGGTAAAACTTCTGGTGGCCGTCACCCTGTATCTCCATGGGGCGTACCAACGAAGGGTTACAAAACTCGTTCAAACAAGCGTACTGATAAACTTATCGTACGTCGTCGTGATAAATAATTTGTGAGGAATTGCCATGCCACGTTCTCTCAAGAAAGGTCCATTTATTGACCTTCACTTGCTGAAGAAGGTAGAGAAAGCGTTGGAAAGCGGTGACAAGAAGCCTATTAAGACTTGGAGCCGTCGTTCAATGATCATACCTGATATGATCGGTTTGACCATCGCTGTCCATAATGGTCGTCAACATGTACCTGTGTTCGTCTCGGAAGAGATGATTGGTCACAAGTTAGGTGAATTTGCACCTACTCGTACCTACCGTGGTCATGCAGCCGACAAAAAGGCCAAGAAGCGCTAAGGGGTAAATGATGCAAGCATTAGCTAAACACAAATTTGCCCGTTCTTCTGCTCAAAAAACGCGTCTGGTTGCTGACCAGGTTCGTGGATTGTCGGTAGATAAGGCGTTGAATGTATTAACTTACAGCCCGAAGAAAGCTGCTGAGTTAGTCAAAAAGGTACTTTTATCAGCCATTGCTAACGCGGAGCACAATGAAGGTGCGGATATTGATACGCTTAAAGTTAAGACCATCTTCATTGATGAAGGTCCGTCTATGAAGCGCATCAAGCCACGTGCTAAAGGTCGTGCTGACCGTATCGTTAAGCGTACCAGCCACATCACTGTGGTTGTAGCTGATAACTAGGAGATAGAAATGGGACAGAAAGTACATCCTAATGGTATTCGCCTAGGTATCACTAAGCCATGGAGCTCAACCTGGTTCGCGAATACGAAAGACTTCCCGGATTTCTTAAACGGTGATTATAAAGTTCGTCAGTATCTGACTAAAGAACTTAAAGCAGCGTCAGTAAGCCGGATCGATATTGAACGCCCTGCGAAAAGCATTCGTGTGACTATTCACACAGCGCGTCCAGGCGTTATCATCGGTAAAAAAGGTGAAGATGTTGAGAAAATCCGTAAGCAAGTCGCTGCCATCGCTGGCGTACCTGCGCAGATTAATATCTCTGAAATCCGTAAGCCTGAGCTGGATGCCAAATTAGTTGCTGATTCAATCAGCAGCCAGTTAGAGCGTCGTGTAATGTTCCGTCGTGCTATGAAGCGTGCGGTTCAGAACGCTATGCGTATTGGCGCTAAAGGTATCAAGGTACAGGTGAGTGGTCGTTTAGGCGGCGCTGAGATTGCCCGTGATGAATGGTATCGTGAAGGTCGTGTGCCACTGCACACCCTGCGCGCAGACATTGATTACAACACCTCAGAAGCTTTAACTACTTACGGTATCATTGGTGTTAAAGTGTGGATTTTCAAAGGCGAGATCTTAGGAGCTCTGCCATTGAACAACAACACCAACAACGCCAACAATAACAACCAGCCTAAAGCGCCGAAAAAACCGGCACGTAAGGCAAAGTAGGGGTATTGAGCGATGTTGCAACCAAAACGTACAAAATTTCGTAAAGTGCACAAAGGTCGTAACCGTGGTTTATCCTTGGTTGGCGATAAAGTATCTTTCGGTACTTACGCACTGAAATCTGTAGAACGTGGTCAAATGACCTCACGTCAAATCGAATCTGCACGTCGTGCTATGACGCGCGCTGTTAAGCGTGTTGGTAAAATCTGGATCCGTGTGTTCCCAGACAAGCCAATCACTGCTAAGCCGCTTGAAGTACGTATGGGTAGTGGTAAAGGTTCTGTTGAGTACTGGGTATGCCAAATTAAACCTGGCAAAGTACTGTACGAAATGGACGGTGTGTCTGAAGAGTTAGCGCGTCATGCATTTACACTTGCCGCCGCTAAGCTACCATTTAAGACAACCTTTGTAACGCGGACGGTAATGTGATGAAAGCCAGCGAATTAAAAGCGAAAAGCGTTGAAGAGTTAAACGCTGAACTACTGGGCTTATTACGTGAGCAGTTTAACCTGCGCATGCAATTAGCTACTGGTCAGTTAGCTCAAACGCATTTATTTAAGCAGGTGCGTCGTGATATCGCGCGCGTTAAGACCATCTTAACCGAGAAGGCAGGTGCGTAATGACTGAAACAAATATTCGTACACTGCAAGGTAAAGTAATCAGCAACAAAATGGACAAGTCTATTACTGTTGCGATTGAACGTTCAGTGAAACACCCTATTTATGGGAAGTTCATTAAGCGTACTACCAAGCTGCACGTACATGACGAAACTAATCAGTGTAAAGAAGGCGATGTAGTCACTATTCGTGAATGCCGTCCTTTGTCTAAGACTAAGTCTTGGACCCTGGTAGCTGTAGTCGTATCAGCATCTTAATTCGTTAAGATGTCAAAAGCGGCTCCTTTTTGGAGCCGCTTTTATTTTGCGCTACCTTTTTGGTAAGAGTGCTGTTATAATCACGCGCCCTCTTGTCAGGGGGTAGTTTATATCGTAAGCAGCGTAACCCGTGAGGGTTATTTAGTAGAATAGCGGAGCACTAAGATGATCCAGATGCAATCTATGCTGGAAGTCGCAGACAACAGCGGCGCGCGCAGCGTAATGTGTATTAAGGTCTTAGGTGGTTCACATCGCCGTTATGCTGCAATTGGTGACATCATCAAAATTACTGTTAAGGAAGCAATTCCGCGCGGTAAAGTTAAAAAAGGTGATGTACTAAATGCAGTGGTGGTGCGTACACGCAAAGGCGTACGCCGTCAGGACGGTTCTTTGATCCGTTTTGATCGCAATGCAGCAGTGTTGTTAAACAGCAAGCTGGAACCGATCGGCACTCGTATTTTCGGGCCTGTTACACGTGAACTTCGTGGCGATAAGTTTATGAAGATCGTGTCTCTGGCACCAGAAGTACTGTAAGGAGTCACCATGGCTAGTAAAATCCGTCGTGATGATGAGGTTGTTGTTCTTACTGGTAAGGACAAAGGTAAGCGCGGTAAGGTTACTAAAGTATTAGTAGCTGAAGGTCGTGTTTATGTTTCCGGCGTTAACTTGGTTAAAAAGCATCAGAAGCCTGTACCGGCTCTGAACCAGCCAGGTGGTATCGTTGAGAAAGAAGCCTCGATTCATGTTTCAAACGTAGCGATCTTTAACTCTAAATCGGGTAAAGCAGATCGTGTAGGTTTCCGCCTTGAAGACGGCAAAAAAGTTCGTTTCTTCAAGTCGAATAACGAAGTAATTTAATTGCTATTGGAGTAATACGATGGCGAAACTGCATGAAATTTACAAAGACACCGTAGTCCCAGAACTGTTTAAGCAGTTCGGCTACACCAGCGTCATGCAAGTCCCTCGGATTGTTAAAATCACACTCAACATGGGTGTGGGTGAAGCCGTAGCTGACAAAAAGATCCTTGAAAATGCTGTAGCAGATTTAACTGCTATTGCAGGCCAGAAACCTCTGGTTACTAAGGCGCGTAAGTCAGTCGCTGGTTTCAAAATCCGTGAAGGCTACCCTATTGGCGCAAAAGTGACCCTGCGCGGCGAGCGTATGTGGGAATTCTTAGAGCGTTTAGTCTCTATAGCTATCCCGCGTATTCGTGATTTCCGTGGTGTAAACCCGAAATCATTCGATGGCCGTGGTAACTACAGCATGGGTGTACGTGAGCAAATCATTTTCCCAGAAATCGATTATGACAAAGTAGACGCAGTACGTGGTTTAGATATCACTATTACGACTACCGCGCGTACCGATGACGAAGGACGTGCTTTACTTGCCGCGTTTAACTTCCCATTCAAGAAATAAGGTGTAGGGTCATGGCAAAACAATCAATGAAAGCGCGTGAATTCAAGCGTGCACAACTGGTAGCCAAATTCGCTGCAAAGCGTCATGAACTGAGAGATGCGATTTCTAGTCCAGCAACTTCTGATGAAGACCGTTGGGCCGCCGTTCTTAAGTTACAGACGTTGCCGCGTGATTCAAGCCCTTCGCGTCAACGTAACCGTTGTCGTGTAACTGGTCGTCCACACGGTTACCTGCGTAAATTCGGCATGAGCCGGATCAAGGTCCGTGAAGCGGCGATGCGCGGTGAAATTCCTGGCCTTCGTAAGGCTAGCTGGTAAGAATCACGGGAGTAACGAGCTATGAGTTTGCAAGATCCAGTAGCGGATATGTTTACTCGCATCCGCAACGGCCAGTCAGCCAATAAAGTTGCGGTTAAGATGCCATCTTCAAAATTGAAGGTGTCAATTGCGAAAGTATTAAAAGACGAAGGTTACATCGCTGATTTCGCGGTTTCTGGTGAGTCAAAACCAGAACTGGAAGTAACGTTAAAGTACTTCCAGGGCAAATCTGTAATTGAAACTATCGATCGTGTTAGTCGTCCTGGTCTGCGTATCTATAAGAAACGCGGCGATTTACCTAAGGTAATGGGCGGTTTAGGTGTGGCCATCGTGTCAACATCTAAAGGACTAATGACTGACCGTGCTGCGCGCAAGGTTGGTATCGGTGGCGAAATCATCGGCTACGTAGCGTAACGGAGGTAGTAATCTATGTCTCGTGTTGCTAAAGCCCCAGTCACTATTCCAGCAGGCGTTACTGTAACGCAAACTGGTCAGGTAGTGTCATTTAAGGGCAAAAACGGCGAGTTAACATTAGATGTTAACCCAGCAGTTGAAATCGTTGTTGATGGTAACGTTTTACGTACCATTCCTCGCGATGGTTTTGACAATGCTAACGCACAAGCGGGAACTGCCCGTGCGTTAATCAACAACTTAGTTACTGGTGTTACTGAAGGTTTCTCTCAGAAACTGGAACTGGTCGGTGTTGGTTACCGTGCTAAAGCAGAAGGTAAAGTATTAAACCTGAGCCTTGGCTTCTCTCACCCGGTAGTGTTTCAGGTACCTAACGGTATCACTATTGAAACACCAACCCAGACAGAAGTACTGGTAAAAGGTTCTGACAAGCAATTAGTTGGTCAGGTTGCCGCTAACATCCGGGCATACCGTAAACCAGAGCCTTACAAAGGCAAAGGTGTACGCTATGCAAATGAAAACGTGCGTCGTAAAGAAGCGAAGAAAAAGTAGGGTAGGACGATGGATAAGAAACTTGCTCGTCTGCGCCGTGCCAAACGCACCCGCAGAAATATTATCGAACAAGGTGCGAATCGCCTGGTTGTACACCGTACACCACGTCACATCTACGCCCAGCTTATCGCACCAAATGCTGAAGTGATCGCTGCAGCTTCTACTTTAGAAGCTTCAATTAAAGAATCACTTAAGTACTCTGGTAACGTAGACGCTGCTAAGGCTGTAGGTAAAGCGATTGCCGAACGCGCAGTAGCCAAAGGCGTTACTGCTTGTGCTTTTGACCGCAGTGGCTTCCAGTATCATGGTCGCGTACAAGCTTTGGCTGACGCGGCGCGTGAAGCCGGTCTTCAGTTCTAGGAGTAGCTCATGGCTAACGAAGAAGCTAAACAACAATCTGATTTACAAGAGAAGCTTGTTGCAGTAAACCGCGTGTCAAAAGTTGTAAAAGGTGGTCGGATTTTCTCCTTCACCGCTTTGACCGTAGTTGGTGACGGTAATGGTCGCGTTGGTTTTGGTTATGGTAAAGCACGTGAAGTTCCAGCTGCTATTCAAAAAGCAATGGAAAAAGCACGTCGCAACATGACTCAAGTTGAATTAAACGGTAACACGTTACACCACCCAACTCGTGGTGTTCACTCAGGTTCAAATGTTTATATGCAGCCTGCTGCTGAAGGTACTGGCTTGATCGCCGGTGGTGCAATGCGCGCCGTACTTGAAGTTGCTGGTGTACAAAACATTTTGTCTAAGTGTTACGGCTCAACTAACCCAATCAACGTAGTTCGCGCAACTATTAATGCACTGGGGTCTGTAAAGTCACCAGCACAAATAGCTGCTAAACGCGGTTTACGCGTTGACGACATTCTGGGGTAATCTGCCATGGCGAAGAAGACAATTAAAGTAACCCAAACGAAGTCAAGCATCGGTCGTTTACCGAAGCATAAGGCCTCGTTAACTGGGTTAGGTTTACGCCGTATCGGCCATACCGTTGAAGTTGAAGATACACCTTCAGTTCGCGGTATGATCAATGCTGTGTATTACATGGTTAAAGTGGAGGAGTAACAGATGTTATTAAATACTCTTGCTCCGGCACCTGGTGCTAAGAAAGACAAGCGTCGTGTGGGTCGTGGTATCGGCTCCGGCTTAGGTAAAACTGCTGGTCGTGGCCACAAAGGTTTGAAGTCACGTTCAGGTGGTAAAGTACGTCCTGGTTTCGAAGGCGGTCAAATGCCTCTGAAACAGCGTCTACCTAAGTTCGGTTTCACTTCACAGAAATCATTGATTTCTGCTGAAGTACGTTTGCATGAACTTGCAGCAGTGAAAGGTGATGTAGTTGATTTAGCTAGTCTGATGGAAGCTAACATCATTTCTCGTACTGTTAAGTTTGCTAAAGTTGTCCTGTCTGGCGAAATTACTCGTCCAGTAACCGTTAAAGGTTTAGGTGCAACTAAAGGCGCTCGTGCAGCAATCGAAGCCGCTGGCGGTAAAGTCGAAGAATAATAAGGATAGTACGCGATGGCTAAACCAGGTTCGGACTCAAGAAGTGCAAAAGGCGGTTTCAGCGAGCTGAAATCCCGCCTGTTGTTTGTACTTTTGGCCATAGTCGTGTTTCGACTAGGCTCCTTTGTGCCAATTCCTGGAATTGACGCCGCCGTGCTGGCTCAGTTATTCGAGCAACAAAAGGGCACCATCGTTGAAATGTTCAACATGTTCAGCGGTGGCGCACTTGAGCGTGCTTCGGTGTTTGCGTTGGGTATTATGCCCTACATCTCCGCCTCTATTATCGTTCAGCTGTTAACGGTGGTTCACCCCGCTATGGCAGAATTGAAAAAAGAAGGTGAAGCTGGAAAGCGCAAAATTAACCAGATGACGCGCTACGGTACTTTGGGTTTAGCAACGTTACAGGCTATTGGTATTGCCACTGGTCTGCCAAACATGATGCAAGGGTTAGTCATTAACCCAGGCTTTGCATTTTACTTCACTGCAGTAATCAGTCTGGTTACTGGAACCATGTTTTTAATGTGGTTAGGTGAGCAAATTACAGAGCGCGGCATCGGTAACGGTATTTCGTTGCTAATCTTTACCGGTATTGTTGCCGGCTTCCCGTCTGCCATTGGCCAGACGATAGAGCAGGCACGTCAAGGCGATTTGCACTTTTTACTGTTAGTTGCAATTGGTGTGATCGTGATCGCGATTACCTGGTTTGTGGTGTTTTTTGAACGCGGCCAGCGTCGGATTGTGGTCAATTATGCAAAGCGTCAGCAGGGCCGTCAGGTTTTTGCCGCGCAAAGTAGCCATTTACCATTAAAGGTAAATATGGCTGGTGTAATTCCACCAATATTTGCTTCTAGCATCATTCTGTTTCCTGGAACGATTGCCAGTTGGTTTGGCTCAGGTGAAGGCGTAGTAGCTAACTTCTTACAGGAATTAGCGTTAACATTATCTCCGGGACAACCGTTGTATATGATGTTATACTCTGCGGCCATTATTTTCTTCTGTTTCTTCTATACTGCGTTGGTGTTTAACCCACGTGATACAGCAGATAACTTGAAAAAATCTGGTGCCTTTATTCCTGGCATAAGACCTGGTGAACAGACATCAAAATACATTGATAAAGTGATGACACGGTTAACCCTAGCGGGCGCACTATACATTACCTTTATCTGTTTAGTACCTGAGTTCATGATGGTAGCGTGGGACGTTCAGTTCTACTTCGGTGGTACATCACTGCTGATTATCGTTGTCGTTATAATGGACTTTATGGCACAGGTACAGACCCATCTGATGTCTCATCAGTATGATTCTGTGCTTAAAAAGGCAAATCTTAAAGGCTATAGCCGTTAAGATATATTTGCGGAGTTAAGTTATGAAAGTACGAGCTTCCGTTAAGAAGATCTGCCGTAACTGCAAAGTGATCAAGCGTAATAACGTAGTTCGCGTAATTTGCAGTGAGCCAAAGCATAAACAGCGCCAAGGCTAATAGCAGAATAAAATGATATTGCGGGCTGAATCGATAGGTTTAGCCCCTTTATCGTTTGCATTATAAGCGCCATTTGAGTATCCTTACGGGCTTTTCAAATTGGCATCTTTAAACTCTATTATAGGAGAACGTTAGTGGCCCGTATCGCTGGCATTAACATCCCCGATAATAAGCATGCGGTCATCTCTTTGACCTATGTTTATGGTATCGGTAAAACCCGCGCTAAATCTATTTTAGCTGCAGTGGGAATCGAAGAAAGTACTAAAATTGCGTCTTTATCTGATGCACAACTAGATACGCTTCGTGACGAAGTTGCAAAATACACCGTTGAAGGTGACTTGCGTCGTGAAATCACATTAAACATTAAGCGTTTAATGGACCTTGGTTGTTACCGTGGCCTTCGCCACCGTCGCAGTCTGCCGGTTCGTGGTCAGCGCACTAAAACTAATGCGCGTACCCGCAAGGGCCCACGTAAAGCGATTAAGAAATAAGGTGATTCAACATGGCTAAAGCACCAGTTCGTACTCGTAAACGGGTAAAAAAGCAAGTTTCTGACGGTATGGCTCATATCCATGCTTCTTTCAACAACACCATCGTGACGATTACTGATCGTCAGGGTAATGCACTGTGCTGGGCGACTGCAGGTGGTTCAGGTTTCCGTGGTTCACGTAAATCTACTCCGTTCGCTGCTCAGGTAGCTGCAGAGCGTGCAGGTACTGCTGCGCTGGAATATGGTGTTAAGAACCTTGAAGTGTTTGTGAATGGACCTGGCCCAGGCCGCGAATCAGCGATTCGTGCACTGAACGCCGCTGGTTACAAGATCACAAATATCACCGACGTGACGCCTATCCCGCACAACGGATGCCGTCCACCTAAAAAACGTCGCGTGTAATTACAGCGCTTCACGGATTATTGGAGAAAGAAGATGGCAAGATATTTGGGTCCTAAGCTCAAACTAAGTCGTCGCGAAGGTACAGATCTGTTCCTGAAGAGCGGCGTAAGAGCAATCGATTCAAAGTGTAACTTAACCACAGCACCTGGTCAGCACGGCGCTCGTCGTGGTCGCTTATCAGACTATGGTTTACAGTTACGCGAGAAACAGAAAGTACGTCGTATGTATGGCGTATTAGAAAAGCAGTTCCGTAACTATTACAAGGAAGCTGCTCGTTTGAAAGGTAATACAGGTGAAAACCTGTTAACGTTGTTAGAGTCACGTTTAGACAACGTAGTATACCGTATGGGTCTGGCCAGTACGCGCGCAGAAGCACGCCAATTGGTTAGCCACAAAGCTATTATGATTAATGGCCAAGTGCTGAACATTCCATCATACAAAGTATTACCTGAACAAGTGATCTCTGTTCGTGAGAAAGCGAAAAAGCAAGCCCGTATCGGCGCTGCGCTTGAAGTAGCTGCACAACGTGAGAAACCAACTTGGATCGAAGTTGACAACACGAAGCTTGAAGGCGTTTTCAAACGTCTGCCAGAGCGTTCAGACTTGTCTGCGGACATCAACGAACAGTTAATCGTCGAGCTTTACTCTAAGTAAAGCTAATTGTTAAGAGAGGGTACAATGCAGGGTTCTGTCACCGAATTCCTTAAGCCGAGATTAGTTGGTATCGAAAAGATCAACCCTACTCGTGCCAAAGTTACTTTGGAACCACTAGAGCGCGGTTTCGGGCATACCTTGGGTAACGCGCTACGTCGTATTTTACTTTCGTCAATGCCAGGTTGTGCAGTGACTGAAGTTGAAATAGACGGCGTGCTCCATGAGTACAGTGCCAAAGAGGGTGTGCAGGAAGATATCATAGATATCCTTCTGAACCTGAAAGGCCTTGCCGTTCGCCTGGAAGACAAAGATGAAGTCACGCTGACTTTAACGAAAAAAGGTGCTGGCCCTGTAACTGCTGGAGACATCCAGCATGGCGACGGTGTGGTTATTACTAACCCAGAGCACGTAATTTGCAACCTGACTGGTGAAACTGAATTCAGTATGCGCCTGAAAGTTGAACGTGGTCGTGGTTATGTGCCTGCATCAGCGCGTTTGTCCTCAGATGATGACGAGCGTCCTATTGGTCGTCTGTTACTGGATGCGTCTTTCAGCCCGGTTGAGCGTATAGCTTATTCTGTTGAAGCAGCGCGGGTAGAACAGCGTACTGATTTGGACAAACTGATTATCGATATGGAGACCAACGGCACTGTTGAGCCAGAGGAAGCCATTCGCCGCGCAGCAACGATTTTAGCTGAACAGTTAGAATTCTTCGTAGAGCTGCGTGATAAGAGCGAACCGGAAAAGCGCGAAGAGAAGCCGGAGTTTGATCCGATTCTGTTACGTCCGGTCGATGATTTGGAATTAACAGTTCGTTCTGCTAACTGCTTGAAGGCAGAGCAGATTCAGTACATTGGTGATCTGGTTCAGCGTACCGAGGTTGAGTTACTTAAAACACCTAACCTGGGTAAAAAGTCGCTTACCGAAATCAAAGACGTGCTGGCTTCACGCGGTTTATCACTTGGCATGCGCCTAGAGAACTGGCCGCCAGCGAGTCTGGTAAATAAAGACTAATCAGATACCAGTTTCTGGTTTAGTGAGAAGGAATAGATCATGCGCCATCGCAAGAGTGGTCGTCAATTAAACAGGAACAGCAGCCACCGTACGGCAATGTTCCGCAATATGGCAAGTTCGTTGGTGAAGCACGAAATCATCAAAACGACTTTGCCAAAGGCAAAAGAGTTACGTCGTGTGATTGAGCCATTGATCACACTGGCAAAGAATGACAGCGTTGCAAACCGCCGTCTTGCTTTTGCTCGTACTCGTGATAAAGAAGTAGTTGGTTTGTTGTTCAATGTTTTGGGCCCGCGTTACAACGCTCGTCCAGGTGGTTACACTCGTATTCTTAAGTGTGGCTTCCGTGCAGGCGACAACGCACCAATGGCTTACATTGAGTTAGTAGATCGTCCAGAAGTGGATGCACTGCCAGTTGAAGAAACTGCTGCAGAGTAAGCTACTCCTAAGTAAAAAGCCGGGCTATGCCCGGCTTTTTTATGTCTGTTTGTTTTTGCTACCAAGTACCGATATGATTATTTTATTCAGTTAATTAGGTAATGGTTTATGCAAAAATTTCGTTTATACATTATATATGCATTGTTATTTGTCCCTGCAGCACTTGCTGACTGCTTTCAACTAAACAATACCTCGGCATGCCATAACTTTTCATCTTTATTAAACAAAGTTCCTGATACGTATCCTATGCTACAAAAAGTTTTTGCGGATCCAGCCCCTTACAAAGTACAAATAATTTATACGCAAATAGATCGCGATACACAGAATAAACCTCACCTCAGTTACTACCAATATAATGTCGATGAGAACCGGTATTTCTATCCAGCCAGCTCAGTAAAGCTGCCTATAGCTTTACTTGCTCTTGAATGGCTGAACGAGCAAAATGTGGAGCAACTTACCACTGAGACTACCATGTTCACCGACGCCGCACTGCCATGGCAAACTGCCGCACATATAGATGATACTTCAGCGACAAAATTACCGAGTATGGCGCATTATATTAAGAAAATACTATTGGTAAGTGATAATGATGCCAGTAACCGGTTATATGAACTATTAGGCCAGGAAAGGATAAATGTTAAATTAGCAGAGAAAGGCTTAACAAATAGTTTGATTACTCATCGTTTAAGCACATCTTTAACGGAGCAGCAAAACCGGCAATACAATCCAATTCGATTTATCGGCTTAGATAACACTCTATTATTAGCGCTGCCAGCAAGGGAATCTGTAAGCGTTTTCCGCAACAAAGCCGAAGCCACTTTTGGTAAAGGATATATCGATAATGGGAATTATATCGATCAACCGATGGATTTCACTGCAAAAAACCGCCAGAGTCTGGCTAATTTTGATGGTGTAATAAAGCGTTTGGTGTTCCCGGAATTATTCAGTAAACAGCAGCAGTTTGCTTTATCAAGCAAAGATAGAGAGTTTGTCTTGCGTTATATGTCTATGCTGCCGTCAGAGAGTGATTATCCGAGTTACAATACAGAACATTTTCCAGACAATTATTCTAAATTCCTCATGTTTGCCGGTGAGCCGAAGTCACTTCCCGCTAATATTCGTATTTTTAACAAAACCGGTTGGGCTTACGGACACATTGTTGACGGCGGTTATTTTGTCGATATAGAAAATCAGGTAGAGTTCTTTCTTACAGCGGTTATCTATACTAACAAAAACGACATCCTTAACGATGACCAATATGAAACCAAACAAGTTGCATATCCGTTTCTCAATGAGTTAGGTAACTACATATATCAATATGAACTCAACAGAGCTAAACCTATTAGGCCAGATCTTACCGATATTAAAAAGATCATCAGTAAATCCCCCTAGATCCGTTTAAATAACATACAGAAAACCAACGTTTTATATGTTTTTGCACAAAAAGTGTTCGAACGATCATATTTCTGTAAAAAAGATCTTGATCAGTTTGCTGCGATCTCTATAATGCGCACCACACAGACGTCAGCAAGCGAAAGCAGAAAACGTCTGACTGAGGTGAAAACCTCGCATCATCGAGTTTGACTCTGGTGCACGCTCTTTAACAATTAGCAATCAATCATCTGTGTGGGCACTTATGATGGATTTCACTAAAATGAAATTTATCAGTTGAGTGACACTACAGAAATGTTTTAAGTCAGTAAGACTGAGCAGTCCTTCGGGACAGAAAGAACTTTAATTGAAGAGTTTGATCATGGCTCAGATTGAACGCTGGCGGCAGGCCTAACACATGCAAGTCGAGCGAATGAGGGTAGCTTGCTACCTGATTTAGCGGCGGACGGGTGAGTAATGTATAGGGAGCTGCCCGATAGAGGGGGATACCAGTTGGAAACGACTGTTAATACCGCATAATGTCTACGGACCAAAGTGTG